>NZ_JAVKSG010000032.1:0-42689 GCF_039583785.1 Mycobacterium sp. | reverse complement strand
GCCCCTATAGCTCAGTTGGTAGAGCTACGGACTTTTAATCCGCAGGTCCTAGGTTCGAGTCCTAGTGGGGGCACCGAGAATCTGTATGAGCCCGGCTGATGCTTGAGGTCGCGGCCGACGGGTATGCCCCTCGTCATGTCCACCATCAGCCACTGCGGCTCGAGTACCGTGTCACCCCGCTGGTGAACCTCCGCTTCGCCAGCGCGCGGGACAGCCTGCGAACTCAGCTGTGGCCGCTGCCGGTAGCAGGGATCGTGCTCGCGGTCGCAGCAGGCGTGCTGATGCCACACTGGGACGCCCTCGTCGACGCCGAGTTGCCGTCGTGGTCGACCTCCCTGTTCTTCGGTGGCGACGCCGGCGCGGCCCGCAGCCTGCTCGACACCATTTCCAGCTCACTCATCACTGTCACATCCTTGACGTTCTCGCTGACCGTCGTCACGTTGCAGCTTGCCAGCAGCCAGTTCTCGCCGCGGTTGCTGCGAACGTTCACCAGTGACATCTTCGTGCAGGCGACGCTGACGATCTTCCTGTCGACCTTCACGTACGCCCTGACGGTTCTGCGCGCTGTCCGCAGCGGAGACACCGGCGGTACGGCCTTCGTGCCTAGGATCTCCGTCACGTTCGCGTTCATCCTGGTCGTCGTCAGCGTATTGGGCCTGGTGTTGTTCCTGGCTCACCTCGCCCGGCAGATCCGGGTGGAAACCATGCTGCGCGACGTCCACGACGATGCCAGCGCCACCGTCCATAGCTCGACCAATCCGCTCGACGAGGCACGCCCGCTACCCGCGCTTCCCCACCCCCCGCCCCACGCGCTCGACATCACCGCGCCCTCGTCCGGCTTCATGACAAGCATCAACGAACACCAATTACTCTCGGCAGCAACAGAAGCGGACGCAACGTTGACGATCGACTGCTACCCGGGAAACTCCATCGTCGAGGGTGTTCCGATCGGGACCGCGTGGTCGACCACCAATGACCTCGTCGGCGACGCCTTCGAGCGGCTGCAGGCGGCGGTCCGCGGCGCGATCAAAGTCGGCTACGAGCGAACGGCAGCCCAGGACGTCGGGTACGGGCTGCGCCAACTCACCGACGTCGCCAACAAGGCACTGTCTCCGGGGATCAACGATCCGACGACGGCCATCCACGCGCTGGGACACATCTCGGCGATCCTGTGTCAGCTCGCCGGCCGCGACCTGCGCTCGATCGTGCTGCGCGACAGCGACGATCGTGTTCGCGTAGTGCTGCGCCGACCCAGCTTCGCTGAGGTGCTCGACGCCGCCATCACTCAACCCCGCCGCTATGGTTCGTCGGACCCGCAGCTGCTGAATCGAATTCTGCAACTGCTTGAGGAATTGGCCTGGCATCTCGACGATGCGACGCCGATTCGTCAACAGCTGGAGCGGCTGCGAACCACGGTGGAGCACTCCGACTTCGACACGACCGAACGCGGACAGCTGACCGACGCGGCGAAGCGAGTCGAGTGGGCGATCGACCGC
This sequence comes from Mycobacterium sp., assembly GCF_039583785.1. Classification (GTDB taxonomy): domain Bacteria; phylum Actinomycetota; class Actinomycetes; order Mycobacteriales; family Mycobacteriaceae; genus Mycobacterium. Next base: position 41,193 of record NZ_JAVKSG010000032.1, on the reverse strand, counting down.
CGTGTCGCCAGGAGCATTCCATGATCACCGAATCGCCGCTGGCCAGCGCAGTTCGACCGGTCAGCCTTTCACCGCGTTGAGATACGTGATGTCACCGAAGGCTTGGGCGAGCTCGTCGTCGGCGTAGACGAAGCCGTTGGCGGCATGCATCTCGGCGACCGTGCGATGCGACACCTGCCAGCCCAGCTTGGTCAGGTCTTCGATGATGTGACTGCGCTCGTAGTGGTAGACAAGCTCGTCGAAGTCGACCTCGAAGCCGAGCTCGGCCATCCGGTCGTGGTGGCTGCGCCACCGAGGGTCTTTGAAAATCGTTGTGTCAGGCACGAATTCAGATGCAACCTGGCTGTCCGGCGCACTCAGCGCGGTGATGTTGCCGAACAGCGCGTCCTGCGCCTCGGGCGGCAGGTACACGACCAGACCTTCGGCGCTCCACGCCGAGGGGGCCTGCGGATCGAAGCCGGCGGTTCGCAGAGCGGCGGGCCAGTCGTCGCGTAAATCGACGGCGACGGTGCGGCGCTCGGCCCTGGGCTCGGCGCCGAGACCCCGCAGAGTCGAGGTCTTGAATTCGATCACATCCGGCAGGTCGACCTCGTAGACCACGGTGCCCTCCGGCCACGCCAGCCGGTAGGCCCGCGCATCCAGGCCGGCCGCGACGATCACCGCCTGCCGGATGCCGCTGCGCGTGGCGTCGAGGAAGAAGTTGTCGTAGAACCGTGTCCGGACCGCCATTCCGCGAGCCATCCGGGCCGGGTCGAAATCAGTGCCGTCGGTGACCGGGATCTCGCCGTTGACCAGCCGGGTGTAGACGTCGATGCCGACCGCCCGCACCAGCGGCGCGGCGAACGGATCGTCGATCAGCCCGGCGTCGGACGATAGCGCCCGCTGGGCGGCGACCATGGTTGCCGTCGCGCCGACGCTGGTCGCAAGATCCCAACTGTCGCTCTCGCTGCGTGTGGACACCCGGACTCCCCTCTCGAAGTACCAATTAATATAGAACAGCTAGTTATTTGCTCGACGCTGGGAGGGAGGACCGTGATGGACTTCGCGCAACGGACCATCGACCTGGCGCGGCAAAATGTCGAAGAGGGCGGTCGGCCATTCGCGACGGTGATTGTCCGGGATGGCGAAATTCTTGCCGAGAGCGCCAATATGGTTGCGCAGAGCCATGATCCAACTGCCCACGCCGAGATCCTCGCCATTCGTCAAGCTTGCGTGAAACTGGGCACCGAGCATCTGGACGGCGCCACCATCTACGTGCTGGCCCATCCGTGCCCGATGTGTCTGGGTTCGCTGTACTACTGCTCACCCGACTTGGTGGTATTCCTGACGCAGCGCGACCAGTACGAGCCCTACTACGTCGACGACCGCAAATACTTCGAGCTGTCCACGTTCTACGGCGAGTTCAGCAAGGACTGGCAGCAACGGCGCCTGCCGATGCGCTACGACCCGCGCGACGCAGCTGTCGACGTGTACCGCCGCTGGCACGAGCGCAACGGGACCAAGACCCACTACACCCCGGGGCAGTAGTGCTTTGGATCGCCGCGCTCGTCGAGCGGCGGCAGGTTACGGGCCGGCGTCTGCACCAGCGGGGCGTCGGCGGGAATTCGGCCGCTGGCCCGGTCCAAGCCGGCCCGGGCCCGTGGATGCTTGCGGTAGCGCGACGGCACGACCGCGAAGATCAGCCGAACAAGGTCGCCGAAGCGGCGGTGCAGCCACTCGTCGCGGCGTGACCAGCTGTAGCCCATCAGCTTTCGCACCGGCGGGTCGTAGAGACCGACCGTCACCCAGACGAAGAACGGTGACAGCAGCTTGCGCTGCAGCGCCCACAGCGGATCTGGAATCCATTCCGCGAAAGGCGGTTTCGGCAGCTCGGTCAGGTTGAGCACCTCGCGCGCCGCGACGTTGTTCTCCAGCACCTCGCTGCACATGTGATCCCAGTAGACTCCGAAGTCCTCCCACGTCGTGGGCACCGGGCGCATGCTCATGCCGTACATCCGGTACCACTGGATGTGTTCGTCGAACAGCTGCCGCTTCTGCTCTGCGGTCAGACCACCGCAAAACCGTTCGGCCACATGGATTGTGCCCATGAAGAACGTCGAGTGCGCCCAGTAGAAGACGTCGGGGTTCATCGCGTGATAGCGGCGGCCCCGGCTGTCGGTGCCCTTGATCTCCAGGTGGTAGTCACGAACTTCGGCCCCGGTGGTCGGCGCGCGCTCGCCGTCGAACACCACACCGCCGATCGGATACAGCGACCGCAGCAACCGCGGCCAACGCTCACGGAAGAACGTCGAGTGATCCTCGACCGCCGCGCCCAGTTGCGGATGCATGTTCTGCATCGAGCCGGCCCAGGGGCCCTGCAGCATGCCACGCCAGTCACCGAAATACCGCCAGGTCAGCGAGTCCGGGCCGAGCGGTTGCGGCGGGGCCTGGTATCCCAGCGGCGAAATCGGGCAACCGGACCCAACTGGGGAACACTGCGACGTATCTTGAGTCACTGCGAAGTTTCCTGTCGATCGTCAGGCAATCTGACTACATGCGTTGTCATCAAGAGCTTAGGAGAGCCGTGCCGTCCGGTCAACGTGCGCGCCGCTGGTCCGGTGTCCCCTTGGAGAACCGCCAGGCCCTGCGCCGCGATCAACTCGTCGCCGCCGGTGTGCAACTACTCGGCGAGGCAAGCGGACCGGCCGTCACCGTGCGAGCGGTGTGCCGGCAGGCCGCACTGACCGAGCGGTACTTCTACGAGAGCTTCGCCGACCGCGACGAGTTCGTCCGCGCCGTCTACGACGACGTCTGCGCCCGGGCCATGTCGGCGCTGATGTCGGCCACCACGCCACGCGACGCCGTCGAGCAATTCGTCGCGCTGATGGTCGACGACCCGGTGCGGGGCCGGGTGCTGCTGCTGGCGCCGGCGGTGGAGCCGGTGCTGGTCCGGTCGGGCGCTGAGTGGATGCCCGACTTCATCGATCTGCTGCAGGGCAAGTTGACCCAGATCGGCGATCCGGTTCGGCAGAACATGATCGCCACTAGTTTGATCGGCGGGCTGACCGCGCTGTTCACCGCCTACCTGGACGGACGACTGGCGACCACCCGCGAGCAGTTCATCGATTTCTGCGTCGACATGCTGCTCAGCAGGGCCGCGACGGGCTAGTGACGACACCGGCCGCGACACGTAATATCGAGCGCGAGCGAAACTTGATGTCACCGACGTACACAGATATATTGCCGAAACCGACAGACACAGATAACTGGGAGGTGTGCTGTGCCGGACCGCACGGACTTGGACCTGCTGCGTGAACTCGAGCCGGTTGTCGAAAAGAACTTGAACCGGCATCTGAGCGTGCACAAGCCCTGGAACCCGCACGACTACATCCCATGGTCGGACGGCAAGAACTTCTACGCGCTCGGTGGCCAGGACTGGGAGCCCGGACAGTCCAAGCTGACCGACATCGCGCAGGTGGCGATGGTGCAGAACCTGATGACCGAGGACAACCTGCCGTCGTACCACCGCGAGATCGCGATGAACTTCTCGATGGACGGAGCCTGGGGGCAGTGGGTCAACCGTTGGACCGCCGAGGAGAACCGGCACGGCATAGCGCTGCGCGACTACCTGGTCGTCACCCGCGCCGTCGACCCGGTCGAGCTGGAGAAGTTGCGTATGGAGGTGGTGAACCGGGGCTTCAGTCCGGGCCAGAACCAGCAGATTCGCGCAGACCTGTTCGCCGCGAGCCTGTTCGACTCGGTCATCTACGTCACCTTCCAGGAGCTGGCCACCCGGATCTCGCACCGCAACACCGGTAAGGCCTGCAACGAGACGATCGCCGACCAGCTGCTGGCCAAGATCTCCCAAGATGAGAACCTGCACATGATTTTCTACCGCGACGTCAGCGAGGCCGGGTTCGAGATCGCACCGAATCAAGCGATGACGTCGCTACACAAGGTGCTGCGCAACTTCCAGATGCCCGGCTACCAGGTGCCCGAGTTCCGGCGCAAAGCCGTGATGATCGCCGTCGGCGGCGTTTACGACCCGCGTATTCACCTCGACGAGGTCGTGATGCCGGTGCTGAAGAAGTGGCGCATCTTCGAGCGCGAGGATTTCACCGGTAAAGCCGCCGCGATGCGGGACGACCTGGCGGTACTGATCAAGGAACTCGAAGTGTCCTGCGACAAGTTCGAGATCTCCAAGCGGCGCCAACTCGACCGCGAGGCCCGTACCGGCAAGAAGGTCACCGCAGCCGAACTGCATCGCACCGAAGGCACGCTCAGCATGAGCCGGCGGTAGCCGGTCTTGCGTATCGGCCCCATCACGCTGGCCAGCCCGGTGGTGCTGGCACCGATGGCCGGCGTCACGAACGTCGCCTTCCGCACGCTGTGCCGGGAGCTCGAGTTGCAGCGCGTCGGCACCGTCAGCGGGCTATATGTCTGCGAGATGGTGACCGCGCGCGCCCTCGTCGAGCGGCATCCCGTCACCATGCACATGACGACGTTTTCCGCCGCCGAGTCGCCGCGGTCGCTGCAGCTCTACACCGTCGACCCGGGCACCACGTACGCGGCGGTGCGGATGATCGCCGACGAGGGCCTCGCCGACCACGTCGACATGAACTTCGGCTGCCCGGTTCCCAAGGTCACCCGTCGTGGCGGCGGAGCGGCGCTGCCCTACAAGCGGCAGCTGTTCGGCCAGATCGTCGCGGCGGCGGTGCGCGGCACCGCAGGCACCGACATCCCGGTGACCGTCAAGTACCGGATCGGCATCGACGACGAGCACCACACCCACCTCGAGGCCGGCAAGATCGCCGAATCCGAGGGCGCGGCGGCGGTCGCACTGCATGCCCGCACCGCGGCCCAGCGCTACTCGGGGAGCGCCGACTGGGAGCAGATCGCCCGACTCAAGCAGCACGTGCAGACCATCCCGGTGCTGGGTAACGGCGACATCTTCGAAGCCAACGACGCGTTGACCATGATGGCCGTGACCGGCTGCGACGGCGTCGTGATCGGTCGCGGCTGCCTGGGCCGGCCGTGGTTGTTCGCCGAGCTCTCCGCGGCGTTCACCGGCAGCCCGCCGCCGACGCCGCCGAATCTGGGCGAGGTCGCGAACATCATCCGGCGGCACGGCGAGTTGCTCAGCGCGCACTTCGGCGAGGACAAGGGCATGCGTGACATGCGCAAACACATCGCCTGGTATCTACACGGCTTCCCGGCCGGCTCAGACCTGCGGCGGGCGCTCGCCCTGGTCCGGACCCGCGATGAGCTGGACCGGCTGCTGGACACCCTCGACGGCGATACACCGTTCCCGACCGCGGCGAGCGGGCCGCGCGGCCGGCAGGGGTCGCCGGCGCGGGTGGCGTTGCCGGACGGCTGGCTGGCCGACCGCGACGACTGCACGGTTCCAGCTGGCGCCGACGTCATGCACTCGGGCGGCTGATCCCTCCCGACCGCGCAGCGGCCAGGGGCCAGGGGCCAGGGGGACAGTCGAGGGCGCTCCTGAGATCGCGTTTCCGGTGCCCCCTCTATACGATGTTGATCTTGTCGCATCACGCGCCGGTGGCCCAGACCAGAACCACCACCGCGGTACGGCTGTATGCAGGAACGACGCGACCGCCGTGCGGGTGCGGATACGGTGCGATGCATCGACGTGCGCACTCGAGCATCATCGGAGATTCGGAGGCGGAAGGACATGAGTGACGACGATTCAGCCACTCACGACGCCGACGCCGACGCCGACGCCATAGGGCTGACCGGAACGCCGCCCGGATCGCGAAGCACCGCGCCGTGGGAACGGTTCGGGGCGACCCAGACAGCCATCATCGCCCATCGACGGGTCAGGCCGTCGGCGATGCCCGAACCACCTGAACCGCACGTGCCGGCCAGGCCGGTCGAACCCGCCGGCAACGGCAACGCCCACAGCAACACTGGAAGCCACGCCGAGGGCGGACTCAGCGTCGCAGATCTGATCGCCAAGATCGGCGCACCGGTCGCCGACCGGCCACGCCATCACCGTGCCGCCCCCGACGAGACCGCGGCATTCGACCCCGAACCCCCGCCCCTGGATGAGCCGGTCAGCGACTACGACGCCGACGAAGTACTGAGCCCGGCCGACTACGCCGACGAACTTCCCGACCTGGATGCCATCCGCCGCACGTCGATGCGCGGGCATGCTGCCGACATCGAGCAGACCCCAGTGCCGCCGGGTGCCGCAGCCCGCCTGGTCGACCCCGCCACACCCGACGGCACGGTGGACGAAGACCTCGCGCCGAAGCCGAAGCGTCGCCGGCACGGTGGTGCCCTGCTCGCCGGCCGCATGGCGGTCGCCACGATCGCGGCGGCGGCGCTGGCGATGACCGGTGGGGCGTACCAATGGAGCACCTCGAAGAACCACCAGCTGAACACCGTCAGCGCGCTGGACCTCGGTTCGCACGACATCGTCGACCCGAACGCGCAGTACGGCGACGAAGACTTCCTGATCGTCGGCATGGACTCGCGCGCCGGCGCCAACGCCAACATGAACGTCGGCAGCACCGAGGACGCCGGCGGCGCCCGCTCGGACACCATCATGCTGGTCAATATCCCAGCCAACCGCAAACGTGTTGTCGCAGTGTCATTTCCGCGCGACCTGGCCATCACGCCGATCCAGTGCGAGGCCTGGAACCCCGACACCTTCGAGTACGGCCCGCTCTACGACGCGGACACCAAGAAATGGGGGCCGAAGAACGTCTACACCGAGACGAAGCTGAACTCGACGTTCTCCTTCGGCGGGCCGAAGTGTCTGGTGAAGGAAATCCAGAAACTGTCCGGGTTGAGCATCAACCGTTTCATCGCCGTCGACTTCGCCGGCTTCGCAAAGATGGTCGACGCACTCGGCGGCGTGGAAGTGTGCAGCACATCTCCGCTGAAGGACTATGAGCTGGGCACCGTGCTGGCGCACGCCGGCCGTCAGCTGATCGACTCCAGGACCGCGTTGAACTACGTGCGGGCCCGCAACGTCACGACCGAGAACAACGGCGACTACGGCCGCATCAAACGTCAGCAGCTGTTCCTGTCGTCGCTGCTGCGTTCGCTGATCTCCAAGGAGACGTTCTCCTCGCTGAGCAAGCTCAACAGCGTCGTGAACATGTTCATCAGCAACAGCTATGTCGACAACATCAAGACCAAAGACCTCGTTCAGCTCGGCCAGTCGGTGCAGGGCTTGCACGCCGGCCACGTCTCGTTCGTCACCGTGCCGACCGGCGTCACCGACGAAAACGGCGACGAGCCGCCCCGCACGTCCGACATGCGGGCGCTCTTCGACTCGATCATCAACGACGACCCGCTGCCGGGCGAGAACAACGTGAACGCGACCTCGAGCCCGCCGACCACGACGGCGAACAGCAAGGCGTCCCAAACCAATCAGCCCGCAGGCCCGCACCCGGAGCACGTCCAAGCAGTGGCCGCCGCACCCCAGAACGTCACCGTGCAGGTGTCCAACTCGACCGCCAAGTCCGGGCTGGCCGGGACGGCCAGCGGCCAGCTCAAGCGCCGCGGATTCCGGGTGAAGTCGCCCGACGACTATCCGAGCCCGCTCAAGACCACCAAGGTGTTGTTCTCTCCGGGTAACGAGGGAGCCGCCGCCACCGTTGCGGCGTCGTTCCCGAACTCCACAGTCGAGCGCATCACCGGAACCGGGAACGTGGTGCAGGTGGTCCTCGGATCGGACTTCCGCGCCGTGGGCGCTCCCCCGCCGGTCGGCTCACCGGTCAGCCTGCAGGTCGAGCGCAACGCGAGCAGCCTGCCGAGCAAGCTGCCTGACGACTTGTCGGTGACCAACGCCGCCGACACCCACTGCGAGTAGGTTCCTTGGCGGATTAGCAGCTCGACGCGCATTTACCGCGAGTTCATGCTGCACTCCGTGCCGGTTCACGCCGCACCGGGGATCCGGAACGTACGCTTGAGTTCATGCGCACGGTCTACCACGAGCAGCTCACCGAGCTCTCCGAACAGCTCGGCGCGATGTGCGGGCTGGCCGGGGCGGCGATGGAGCGGGCGACGCAGGCACTGCTGCAGGCCGACCTGGTGCTCGCCGAGCAAGTCATCTCCGACCACGAAAAAATCGCTGAGCTCAGCGGGCAGGCGGAGGAGAGCGCCTTCGTGCTGCTCGCCCTGCAGGCCCCCGTCGCCGGCGATCTTCGCTCGATCGTGAGCGCCATCCAGATGGTCGCCGACATCGACCGGATGGGAGCGCTCGCCCTGCACGTCGCCAAGATCGCCCGACGCCGTCATCCCCAGCACACACTGCCCGAAGAGGTGAACGGCTATTTCGCTGAAATGGGCAGGCTCGCAGTGGAATTGGGAAACAGCGCGCAGGAGGTTCTACGGTCGCGCGACCCGGAGAAGGCCGCCCGCATCCGCGAAGAAGACGACGCGATGGACGATCTGCACCGCCACCTGTTCACCGTCTTGATGGACCGGGAGTGGAAATACGGCGTGGCGGCCGCCGTCGATGTGACCTTGCTCGGCCGTTACTACGAGAGGTTCGCCGATCACGCCGTCGAGGTGGCGCGCCGGGTCATCTTCCAGGCGACCGGCCGGTTTCCGGAGGACGAAACAGTCGCCAAATCCAGTTAGCCGAAACGGCCCGAGATGTAGTCCTCGGTGGCCTTCTGCGTCGGGTTGGAGAAGATCTTTTCGGTGTCGTCGACCTCGACCAGTCGGCCCGGTTTCCTGACATCTTCGAGGTTGAAGAACGCGGTGTGGTCGCTGACCCGGGCCGCCTGCTGCATGTTGTGGGTGACGATCACGATGGTGTACTCCTGCTTCAACTCGGCGATGAGATCTTCGATCGCCATCGTCGAGATCGGGTCCAGCGACGAGCACGGTTCGTCCATCAACAGCACGTCGGGTTGCACGGCGATCGCTCGCGCGATGCACAACCGCTGCTGCTGACCGCCGGACAGTCCGCCGCCGGGCCGGTCCAATCGGTCCTTGGCCTCGTCCCAGAGGTTGGCAGCGCGCAGCGCGTATTCGGCGGTGTCGTCGAGCAGTTTGCGGTTACGCACCCCCTGCAGCTTCAGCCCGGCCACCACGTTGTCACGAATTGACATGGTAGGGAACGGATTTGGACGCTGGAACACCATTCCGATGGCCCGCCGCACGCCCACCGGGTCGACACCGGAGCCATAGATGTCGTCGTCGTCGAGCAGCACGCTGCCTTGCATACGCGCACCGGGCGTCACTTCGTGCATCCGGTTGAGCGTGCGCAGCACCGTGGTCTTGCCGCAACCAGACGGCCCGATGAACGCCGTCACGCTTCGCGGCAGAACCGTGAGCGTGACGTCGGCGACCGCCTGGAAAGCGCCGTAGAAGATGCTGACCTCTTTGAGGTCCAACCGCTTAGCCACCGGGACTTCCGCCTGACCGTTGGGGAGCAAAGATTTGTGAGACGACCCTGGCCGACAGGTTTATCACGGCAATCAGCACAATCAGCGTCAGGGCGGCGCCCCACAGCCGATCGGTGGGAATCGGATTGGTCCCGGCCCCAGCCGAGGTCTGGTCGTACATCATCCCCGGCAACGAACCCATGAAACCGCCGAAGATGTTGAAGTTCATCGCCTGCGAGTAGCCCACCAGGATCAGCAGCGGCGCCGTCTCGCCCATCACCCGGGCCAGCGCCAGCAGGATTCCGGTGATGATGCCGGACATCCCGGCCGGCAGCACGATCTTGGTGATGGTCCGCCACTTCGGAACGCCCAGCGCATAACTGGCTTCACGCAGTTCCACCGGGAAGATCAGCAACATCTCCTCGGTGGTGCGGACAATCACCGGGATCATCAGCAGCACCAGCGCCAGCGACACCGCGAAGGCGGATCGCGGAAGACCGAACGTGGCGATAAACAGCGCATAGATGAACAACGCGGCCACTATCGACGGCACCCCGGTCAAGATGTCCACCATGAAGCTGGTCAGTTTGCCCATCGCGCTGTCGCCGCCGTACTCGACCAGATAGATGGCGACGAAGACGCCGATCGGGATGGAGATCGCCGCGCACACCAGCCCTTGCAAGACCGTCCCGACGATCGCGTGGTAGGCGCCGCCGCCGGCCACGAAGGCCGTCATATCGGCTTGCGAATGAGTCCACCACACAGTGGATTTGACCGTGTCGAACCCTTTGGAAACCACCGAGTACAGCAACCAGCTCAACGGCCCCAGAGCCACCCCGACCGCGCACGTCACCAACACGGCGGCGACGACATTTGCGGCGCGCCGACGCAGACTCACGCCGATGAACCTTCGCGCCTTGAGCGGGCGCTCCAGCATCGACGTCATCGACCGCCCCTGCCCGCGACAGCGGCGCGCGCCATCGCATTCACCAACAACGTGAGCAAGAACAGCACCAAGCCGGCGGCAATGTAGGCGCCGGCCTTGTACTGATTGTTGAAGTCGTAGGCGGTCGCCGCGATCTTGGTGGCAAAGGTGTAGCCGCCGTCGAACAGCGACCAGCCGAATGCCGCCTGGGTGCCGCGCAGGATGATCAGCAATGCGATGGTCTCGCCCAGGGCGCGGCCCAGACCCAGCATCGCGCCGCTGACATACCCGGACCGCCCGAACGGCAACACCGCAGTCTTGACCACCTCCCAGCGGGTGGCACCGAGTGCGAGCGCGGCCTCGATGTGGCCCTGCGGCGTCTTGATGAAGACCTCACGCGTGACCGCGGTGATAATCGGCAGGATCATCACCGCCAGCACGATTCCGGCGGTGAAGATGGTGCCGCCACCGGACACCGACGCATTGCCCGTCGCGAACAGAAATACCCCGCCCAGGTGCTGGTTGAGCCACGTTGCGACCGGTCGTAACCGCGGCGCCAGCACGAAAAGACCCCAGACACCGTAAATGATCGACGGGACCGCCGCGAGCAGGTCGATGATGTAGGCCAACGGTCCGGCGACCGGCCGCGGGGCGTACTGGGCAAGAAAGATGGCAATTCCCAACGCAATTGGCATCGCCAGCGCCAAAGCGAACAGCGCCACCATCATGGTCACCTGAACCAGGTCGAATACCCCGAAGCGCAGCGCCTCGATGTTCGTGGTGGCCCAGTTACCGCCATAGGTGAAGAAGTTGACCTGGTCCCGCGCCAGCGCGGGGATCGCGCGCATCAGCAGGAACAGCCCGATCGACACGATCAGCACGATGATCAGCACGCCCGACCCCTGGGACACCCCGCGGAACAGCCGTTCACCACGGCTGTGCTTGACGACGCCCCATCCCAGCGGGGTACCCGTCAGACTGCGCGACGACGCGACGACGATCTCACCCGAGCCGGTCTCACCCGAGCCGGTCTCGGCTGGATTCGGTGTCGTCACGGTTTCCCCATCAGTCCGGTTTCCCTATCAGTCCGCAGCTCTGGATACGAGGGTAATTCGTCCGGTCACTCGATCGCGTTGATCGCCGTCAGCAGGCGCTTTTTGAGCTTGTCCGGCAGCGGGATGTAGCCGGCACTCGACAGTCCGCCCTGGGCGTCGTCGACGGCGACGGTCAGCAGCGACTTCACCGCGGCGCTGGTCGCGGGGTCATAGCCCCGGGAGCAGACGATCTCGTAGGTGGCCTGCACCAGCGGATAGGCGCCTGCCGCCCGGGTGCGGTAGATCGAATTCAGGTTGAGTTTCAGGTCGTTGCCGACCCCGGCGAAGGTGGCACCCTCGATGGCCGTGCGCGCCGAGTCATCGGTGAGCGCGACCGGACCGCTACCGTCGTTGATCTGTGCATACGGCACGCCGCTGTGATCGGCAAAGCTTTCTTCGACGTAGCCGATCGCGCCGGGCACCGAGTGCACCGCCTGGATGATCCCGGCAGACTTCTGCGCACCTTCACCGACGCCGCCCTGAAATTCGCTGCTGGCGCCGCGGGTCCAACGGTCCGGGGCAGCCGCGCCGAGGTATTCCTGGAAGTTGTCGGTCGTGCCCGAGGAATCCGAGCGGTAAATCGGGGTGATTCTGATATTCGGCAACGACCGGCCGGGATTGAGCTTGGCGATCGCCGCATCGCCCCAATTGGTGATTCCGCCGCTGAAGATCTCGGCCAGCACGCCGGCGTTGACCACGAGCTGTGTGACCCCGTCCAGGTGGAAGACGACCGCGATCGACCCGAACACCAGCGGGAGTTGCCAGGCCGGATTTCCGTTGCAGCGAGCGGCGGCTGGACCGATCTGCTCGTGGGTGAGCGGCGAGTCCGATCCGGCAAAGTCCACGTGCTTGGCGATGAACTGCTCGCGCCCGGCGCCCGAGCCGGTCGGGTTGTACGCCAACTGCTTACCTGGACACAGCTGCGACCAGTCCATGTTGAACAGAGCAATGGCGTTCTGCTGCGCGGTCGAGCCCTCGGCGGTCAGGTCGGATTTGCCGCCGCAGTTCACCGGGTCAGCCGGCACCGACAGACCGTGCAGGTTGTTATCGCTACCGCAGCCGGTGGCCACGGCCGCCGCGATCGCTGCGACCGCCAGCACAGTGCGCACCGGGTGGAGCCGCACCGATCTCGCTTCCTCGAGGATGCTGTCCGCCGGCGAAAGCATGCGTCGGGTATAAGCCGGCACCCGCCAGAACAGTAAACGCCAGGCGAACACGTCAGACCCGCGCATAGGCGGTGTCTACGCTGTACTGGGAAAACCCCAGGCGGCGATACGTGCGCACCGCCGCAGTGTTGTCCGATTCGACGTAGAGCAGCACCGTCGGACTCGGCTCTGCGGCCAGCCTGCGGGACAGGTAGGCGACGCCCACCGCCGTCAGCACGCCACCCAGACCACCACCTTGGGCCGCCGGGTCGACACCGACGACGTAGACCTCACCGAGGCCGCTTTTTTGCGCGTGCACCTTGGTCCAGTGGAAACCCAACAGCGCGCCGGTCTGTTCGCTGAACGCCAGAAACAGCCCCTCCGGAGCGAACCACGGCTCGGCACGCCGCTCGGCGATATCGGCATCGGTCCAGCCGCCCTGCTCCGGGTGCGTTGCGAAAGCAGAGTTGTTGACCCGCAACAGCTCTGCGTCGTCGGCAGCACCGGCGTAGGTCCGGATGCGTACGCCGTCTGGCACGGCGGGCTCTGCGATCCCGGCGAGGCTACGGCGCATCTGCACGAGTTCCCGAACCGCCGACAGTCCCAACGCCGACGCGGTCGCACGCGCCGGATCCAGGGTGCCGTGTGCCCAGAAACGATTCTTCTCATCGGTTTTGCAGAGCGCAGCCCGGATCATCGCCGCGCCGATACCGCGTCGTCGCGCATCCGGATGCACCACCAGCTCGGCCATCGCGGATCCATCTCGCGGCTCCGCGGACAGATTCAAGTATCCGACCACGCTGTTGCCGTCGGCGACCAGCAGATGCTCGGTTCGGTCCTGCGGCAGCTCGCGCAGCACCTGTTCGCCGACGGGTGCGACTGCATCGAAATCTGTTGCCGCAGTGATAAGTTCGCGGATTTGCCGTTGCTCGTCAGGATCGAGTGACACCCGCCATTGCGGTGCCGTCACTGGCGGTGCAGCGGGTCGGCCAACGTCTCTTGGTGATTGTCGGCGTCGGCCTCGTCATCGTCGGACACGGCACTGGGCGGTCTGCCGCGGGCCGGACGGACAGCCTTGTAACCCACGTTGCGGACCGTGCCGATCAGCGCCTCGTACTCCGGTCCGAGCTTGGCGCGCAGCCGCCGCACGTGCACGTCGACGGTGCGGGTGCCACCGAAGAAGTCGTAACCCCACACCTCGTGCAGCAATTGAGCGCGGGTGAACACCCGGCCTGCGTGCTGGGCGAGATACTTCAGCAGCTCGAACTCCTTGTAGGTGAGATCGAGGGGACGACCGCGCAGCCGGGCGGTGTAGGTGCCTTCGTCGATCACGAGGTCACCGAGGCTCACCTTGCCGACGCCCTCGTGGTCCTGCAGGTTGCCTCGCCGGCCGATCAGCAGTCGCAGCCGGGCGTCGATCTCGGCGGGCCCGGTGCCGGGCAGCAGGATCTCGTCCAGCCCCCAGTCCGCGTTGACGGCCACCAACCCGCCCTCGTGGACCACGACCACCACCGGGATCGACCGGCCGGTGGAACCCAGCAACCGGCAGAGTCCGCGCGCTGCCGGCAGGTCCAGCCGCGCGTCGACGATCAAGATGTCAGCGCTGCCGGCCTCCAGCAACGACGAAACGTCGGGCGGCGCGGTGCGCAGGTTGTGGGCGAGCAACGACAAGGACGGCAAAACGACATCCGGATTCGGCTCGGGGGTAAGCAGCAACAGGTCCAAGCAAGCCCCTCCAGCTTTCATGGGAAAGGCGTCTCCCAAAATTCATCGAGAGATACGAAGTTTAACGGCCAGGTCACTAAACGATAGCTTGCAACCAGGTCGTTCGCGCGGCGACGATGCAGACCGGCACGGTCTGAGGAGGAGGCGCGCCATCAAATCACCCGCGGCGACCACGGTGACAATGCGCGTCCGGACGTGCAGGTAGGCCACAATGTGCGGATGCGTAAGGCGCTGGTCGCAGTGGCCGCGGTGTTGTCGGCGGTCGTGCTGGTGCTGTTGGCGGTCGTCGGCGCCGACTTCGGGACCAGCATCTACGCCGAGTACCGCCTGGCGCGGGTGGTACGGGAGCAGGCCCACCTGGGCTTCGACCCGTTCGTCGCGATCATTGCGGTCCCGCTCGTCGCGCAGGCGCTGCGCCACAACTACGAAGACGTGGAGATCAAGGCCACCGCAGTCGAGCGACCAGTGATCGGAAAGGCCACCCTCGAGGCCACCATGCACTCGGTCGACCTGACCGACGCGTCCTGGCTGATCAGGCCAAATGCCAAGCTGTCGGTGGGCAAGCTGGAGAGCCGGATCATCATCGACTCGCTGCATCTAGGCCGCTACCTGGGCATTCGGGACCTGATCGTCGAGGCGCCGGCCAAAGACACCAACACCGCCAGCGGCGGCACCACCGAATCCGGCATCTCCGGCAGCCATGACCTGGTGTTCAGCGGCACCCCGCTGGCGGCCCACTTCGACAAACGCGTCAGCGTCGCCGTGGACCTGTCGATGGCCGGCGACGACAACACCACGCTGGTGTTCACCCCCACCGGTATGCTCACCGGGCCTAACACTGCCAATCAGAGCGTGCCGGACGACAAGCGCGACGCGGTGCTCGCCGCGTTCGCCGGCGAACTGCCCGATCAGAAGTTGCCGTTCGGCGTGGCGCCGACCACCCAGGGCGCCCGCGGCTCGGACGTGATCATCGAAGGTATAGCGACGGGATTAACGATCACCCTCGACGGGTTCAACCGGGCATGACGTGCGCCGGCGACGATGCAGCGCGCAGCAATGCGCAGGAGCGGTGCCGATGACGACGGCAGTTGTGACGGTTCTCGCAGCGCTGGTGGGGGCCGGGAGCGTCGGCTGGCTGATGACCCGCCGGTCGGGTGCTGTTCGCGCGATCGATCCCACCGAGGATGTCGACACCACCGGCTTGGGCCTGTCCTCGGAGGGGCCCACCGTCGTGCATTTCAGCGCATCGTGGTGCGGGCCCTGCACGCAGGTGCGCCGCGTGGTCGACCAGGTGTGTGACGGTCTCGGGCAGGTTGCACACGTCGAGATCGATATGGACGCCAATCCGGGCGCTGCACGGCGTCTTTCGGTGCTCTCGCTGCCCACCACGTTCATTTTCGACGCCGATGGCCGGCAGCAGTACCGCACCACGGGCGTGCCGAAAGCCGACGACCTGCGGTCGGCGCTGGCACCGCTGTTGGCTTCATGACGACACCATTGGGTAAGCTGAGCGACGTGTCCGCCCGCGTCGAGCTGATGCTCACCCAGCGCCGCGCACTTGTGCTGCGCCGCGTTGCGGGCTGTTGCTGTT
Organism: Mycobacterium sp.; assembly: GCF_039583785.1. Lineage (GTDB taxonomy): Bacteria > Actinomycetota > Actinomycetes > Mycobacteriales > Mycobacteriaceae > Mycobacterium. The sequence goes on along the minus strand of NZ_JAVKSG010000032.1, from coordinate 25,366 downwards.
GTAGCTGCTGAGTAGCCGCGCCTTCTCGCGCCGCGCTCGGAGCAACCAAACCCCCGTGGCGCGCCGCCACAAAGTCGTGGATAGAGCAATTCAGGAGCAGCATCATGTCCAACACCAACACCCCCGATCAGGTCGACGTCCGGGGACCGCGCTTCGCGGCCTGGATCACCACCGCGGTGCTGGTCGTCACCCTGCTCGTGTCCGGCGTGAACTCGCCGGCCGCCGCCGTCATCCTGAGCGTGCAGTCCGTCGTCTTCGCGATCGGCGCTTCTGCCGGGCCCCGGCGCCACCCGTACGGCCGGGTGTTCGCCACGCTCGTCGCGCCGCGGCTGAGCCCGGTACGCGAGCGTGAGCCCGTTCCCCCGCTGAAGTTCGCTCAGCTGGTCGGGTTGATCTTCGCCGCCCCGGCCGCGATCGGATTCGGCACCGGCGCCGCACTATTGGGCGTCGTGCTCACCGCGGCGGCGCTGGTCGCCGCTTTCCTCAATGCAGCCTTCGGCATCTGTCTGGGCTGCCAGCTCTACCCGCTGGTGGCGCATCTGAAGCCGGTCCACAGCACCTCATAGCGATCGAAAGGATCATCCATATGGCACGCTCCGATGCCCTGGTCTCCGCGGACTGGGCCCAGAGCAATCTCGATGCCGACCACGTGGTCTTCGTCGAGGTCGACGAAGACACCAGCGCCTACGACGACGGTCACATCGCCGGGGCGATCAAACTGGACTGGCGTACCGATCTGCAAGACCCCGTCCGCCGCGACTTCGTCGACGCCGCGCAGTTCGCCAAGCTGCTCAGCGACCGCGGCATCGCCAACGACGACACCGTGGTGCTCTACGGCGGCAACAACAACTGGTTCGCCGCCTACGCCTACTGGTACTTCACGCTGTACGGTCACCAGGACGTCAAGCTGCTCGACGGCGGCCGGAAGAAGTGGCAACTCGACGGTCGGGCGTTTTCCACCGACGCGGTGAGTCGGCCTGCCACCAGCTACGTCGCGCAGCCCGCCGACAACTCGATCCGGGCCTTTCGCGACGAGGTACTGGCCGCGATCGACGAGAAGAACCTGGTCGACGTGCGCTCGCCGGATGAGTTCTCCGGCAAGATCCTGGCGCCGGCCCACCTGCCGCAGGAGCAGAGCCAGCGGCCCGGTCACATCCCGACCGCCATCAACGTGCCATGGAGCAAGACCGCCAACGACGACGGCACCTTCAAGTCCGACGACGAGCTGACCAAGATCTACGCCGACGCCGGACTGGACGGATCGAAGGAAACGATTGCTTACTGTCGAATCGGGGAGCGTTCGTCGCACACCTGGTTCGTTTTGCAGGAACTGCTCGGATACCGGAACGTCAAGAACTACGACGGCAGTTGGACCGAATACGGCTCCCTGGTGGGAGCCCCAATCGAGTTGGGAAGCTAATTATGTGCTCTGCGCCGAAGCAAGGACAGACTCTGCCGGCCAGCGTCGACCTGGAGAAGGAAACGGTGATCACCGGCCGGGTCGTCGACCATCGCGGTCAGGCCGTGGGCGGTTCATTCGTGCGACTGCTGGACTCCTCGGGCGAGTTCACCGCCGAGGTCGTCGCATCGGCTACCGGCGACTTCCGGTTCTTCGCCGCTCCCGGGTCGTGGACGCTGCGTGCGCTGTCGGCCGCCGGCAACGGCGACGCGATCGTCGAGCCGCGGGGGGCCGGCATCCACGAGGTCGACGTCAAAGTCGCGTGACCGGTCCGTCGAACTAGACTCATCATCGTGATTCTGTTCTTCGAGATCATGCTCGTCGCGGCCGTCGTGTTCATCTCCTGGTTCGCGTTGTACACGCTGTATCGGCTAATCACCGACGAATCGTGATCGCCGACGACTCTGACGCCGACGACGCGGTTAGCGTGCCGGGCTCCGGTGACAGCGCGGTGGCCGCAGCGGCCGAACGCGCGAAGGCGACGGCGATGCGCAACGTCCCGGGCTTCGACGACTTGCCGATCCCCGCGGACACGGCCAACCTGCGCGAGGGCGCCAACCTGAACGATGCGCTGCTGGCGTTGCTTCCGCTGGTGGGCGTGTGGCGCGGCGAAGGCGAAGGCCGTGGGGCCGACGGCGACTATCGGTTCGGCCAGCAGATCGTCGTCTCCCATGACGGCGGCGACTACCTGAACTGGGAGTCCCGCTCCTGGCGGGTCAGCGGCGCCGGTGAGTACGAGGCACCCGACCTGCGCGAGACCGGCTACTGGCGCTTCGTCGACGAACCCGACGACCCGTCCGAGTCGCAGGCCATCGAACTGCTGCTGGCGCACTCCGCCGGCTACGTCGAGCTGTTCTACGGTCGCCCGCTCAACCAGTCGTCGTGGGAGCTGGCCACCGACGCGCTGGCCCGCAGCCGGTCGGGCGTATTGGTCGGCGGGGCCAAGCGGCTCTACGGGATCGTCGAGGGTGGCGATCTGGCCTACGTCGAAGAGCGGGTGGACGCCGACGGCGGGCTGGTTCCGCATCTGTCGGCGCGGCTGTCGCGTTTTGTCGGCTGACGCGATATCGGTGCCGGAGAGGACGTTTGCGGGCTGCCCTGGCCTGGCTGCCCTGGCCCGGCTGCCCTGGCCTGGCTGCCCTGGAAAGGGGGCAGCCCCCGAGCCGTTAGTTCCAGGGTGGACAAACCGGAGGCTCGGGGGCCGGGTGACTGCAGGGAATTCGCCAGCGCAGTGCTGCTGGTTCTTTCCAGCCAGGTGCTGCTAGCGGGCAGCCACCTCACACGTCCAATGAGCTATCAATTTCTCGGACCACCTCCTCTCCTGTGTACTGGCGAAGGTACCGTTGCGCGTCACCGGAGACAACCGATTTCAGCGATCGCTGACGATCGCGGCGTCGACCAGTTCGGCGAATTCCGCGGTCAAGGCCGCGCGCGGCAGAGCCCGGCCGTCGAGGGTGTGCACGCGAGCGGCGAGCGTCATGCTTGATACCAGCCAAATTCCCTGTGCGGCAAGCAGATCGGCAATACGCAGCGCGCGGTAGTCGCAGTCGTAGCCCTTGACGCGAGCGACAGCGAACAGGGCCTGCTGGGTGGTACCGCGCAGGATCGGATACCAGGGCGGCGGGGTCAGCAGGCACACGCTGCCGTCTTCACCGGCGGTGGCGATCACAACCGTCGAGCGTGGCCCTTCCAGGATGTAGCCGTCGGAGCTGACGAAGATGACGTCGCCTGCGCCCTGGCGGTTCGCGTGCCGCAGCGCAGCCATGTTGATGGCGTACGACAGCGTCTTGGCGCCGGCCAGCAGCCACGGCATGTGCTCGGTGCCGGCCGACGGCAACTCGCGGGGCAGGGTGATCGCGGCCAGCCCGTCTTTGCGGACCGCCGCGATCCGGTCGGCGACGGGGTTCACCGTGACGTACGCGGTTGGCGCCGAGCCGCGCTCACGGCCTCGGCTGCAGACCAGACGCATCGCGGCCTCGTCGTCGGTATCGCCCACCCACTGCTTGGTGGCCAGGTCGATCGCGTGCCGCCACGCGGGAAGGTCCGGGTCCGGCAGCTCGAGCAGCTTCGCCGAATGGCGGAGCCGGTTCAGGTGCGCTTCGACCAGGCAGGCACGGCCATCGCGGACCAGCAGCGTCTCGAAGACGCCGTCGCCCCGCACCGCGGCGAGGTCGTCGGCGAACAACAGCGGTGTCCCCGGCGGATGCACCTCGCCGTCGAGCGTCACGATCACGCCCGGATGGCCAGTCATGGAGGGAAAGACTAGTGGTGATCGCCAGAGCGGCGCAGCCGGTCGCCGCGGGTCACCACCATAGGGTCGAGTCCGCGGGCCCGTAGAGTTGGTGTGTGTTCGCTGTTCCCGTACCCGAAAACGGCCCAGACGCCGGCGCGATCTGGCACTACGGCGACCCGCTGGGCGAACAGCGCGCCGCCGAAACCGCTGCCGCTCTGGTGGATCGGTCGCATCGCGGTGTGCTCACCCTGACCGGCGCCGACCGGCAGACCTGGCTGCACAGCATCTCCACCCAGCACGTCAGCGAACTTCCGGACGGTGCCAGCACGCAGAATCTCAGCCTCGACGGTCAGGGCCGGGTCGAAGACCACTGGGTTCAGACCGAGCTCGACGGCGTCACCTATCTCGACACCGAACCATGGCGCGGCGAACCGCTGCTGGCATACCTGCAGAAGATGGTGTTCTGGTCGCAGGTGACGCCGGCCCGAGCCGACCTGGCGGTGTTGTCGCTGTTGGGGCCGCAGCTCGCGGACCCGGCAGTGCTCGGCGCGCTCGGCGTCGACGCATTGCCCGCCGAACAGACCGCGATGCCGCTGAGCGGCGGCGGTTTTGTCCGCCGGCTGACCGAGGCCAGCCCGGGCCAGATCGAGCTCGACGTGGTGGTCGACCGGAGTCGGTCCGCCGCCGTGCAACAGCGGTTGACCAGCGCCGGGGTGCGCCCGGCCGGAGTCTGGGCCTACGAGGCCCACCGGGTGGCGGCGCTGCGTCCACGGCTCGGCGTCGACACCGACGAACGCACCATCCCGCACGAGGTGGGCTGGATCGGCGGGGCCGTCCATCTCGACAAGGGCTGCTATCGCGGTCAGGAAACCGTCGCCCGGGTGCATAACCTGGGCAAGCCGCCGCGGATGCTGGTGCTGCTGCACCTGGACGGGTCGGTGGACCGGCCGGTCACCGGCGACGTGGTATCAGCCGGCGGCCGCGCGGTGGGCCGGCTGGGAACGGTCGTCGAACACGTCGACCTCGGACCGGTGGCGCTGGCGCTGCTCAAGCGCGGCATACCCGCCGACACCGCCCTGAGCACCGGCGGCGACACCGACGCGGCGGCGATGATCGACGCCGGATCGCTGCCGGCGCTCGACGGGCCGGGCGCCGGTCGGGTGGCCGTCGAGCGATTGCGGGGAGCAGCCCGATGACGGCCGTCGAACCGTGCGGGGCGCAACCGCGCACAGCCACCGGGCACGCTAAACTATCGACAGGACAATAAAGACAAGAGATCGGAGCCGCCTACTCGTGGGCCGCTCCGTTATTGCGCGAGGGGGTTCCCCCAATGGGCCGTGGCCGGGCTAAGGCGAAGCAGACCAAGGTCGCTCGAGACCTGAAATACAGCTCACCGCAGACCGATTTCGATCGGCTGCAGCGCGAGCTGTCCGGTTCCGACGGTGACGACGCGGACCAGTCCGAGGGCGACGATCCCTGGAACGACGTCCGCCGCTAGGGCGCTACGCGGCTCGCCTGACCGGCGGGCCGAATCTAGAACCTGGGGTGCTGTCCGACGAGTTTCGCTCGCGGACCGCTTTTTCCGCCTTTATTGATCGTGCCGAGGACCCAGCAGGTCAAGTGCCGGGCGGTCAAGATGGCCAGCGCGCGGTCGGTGTCTTCGGGAGCGACGACTGCGATCATGCCCACGCCCATGTTGAACGTCTTCTCCATCTCGGCTCGCGAGACGCGGCCACGCTGAGCGATCATCGCGAACACCGGCGCCGGCGTCCAGGTTCCGCGATCCATCTCGGCGAGCAGGCCGTTCGGGATGACGCGCTCCAGGTTGCCGGCCAGCCCGCCGCCGGTCACGTGACAGAAGGTGCGGACCTGAGTTTCAGCGGCCAGGGCCAGGCAGTCTTTGGCGTAGATGGTGGTCGGCTCCAATAGCTCCTCGCCGAGTGTGCGGCCGAATTCCTCCACGTAGCCTTCCAGGTTGCCCCGGTCGATCTCCAGCAGTACCTTGCGGGCCAGCGAGTAGCCGTTGGAGTGCAGCCCGGACGATCCCATCGCGATGATGACGTCGCCCGGCTTGACCCGGTCGGGTCCGAGCAGGTCGTCGGCTTCGACCACGCCGACACCGGTGGCGGAGATGTCGTAGTGGTCCGGCTCGATCAGGCCGGGGTGCTCGGCGGTCTCACCGCCGAGCAACGCGCAGCCCGCGCGCATACATCCTTCGGCGATACCGCCCACGATCGCGTTGAGCCGTTCCGGCACGATACGGCCCAGCGCGATGTAGTCCAGCAAGAAGAGTGGTTCGGCACCACAGACAACCAGATCGTCGACGACCATCGCCACCAGGTCCAGCCCGACGGTGTCGTGCTTGTCCATCGCCTGGGCGACGGCCAGCTTGGTGCCCACCCCATCGCTGGATGCGGCCAGCAGCGGCTCGCGGTAATCACCGCGCAGCGCGAAGAGTCCGGCGAACCCTCCGAGCTTGCCGACCACCTCGGGTCGGGTCGCTTTGGACGCCAATGGCTTGAACAGTTCGACTGCGCGATCACCGGCTTCGATATCGACTCCGGCCGATACATATGTCGCGCCCGGGGTGGCCGGGTCTTTTCCGCGGGCGGTCATCGCGCTAAAGGCTACCGGTCGACGCCGGCACGGGTATCTCCCACTCGTGCAAGAGGAACGTAAAACTACGGATGCCGTAGCACGGCGGCCTGCTCGACCTCCGGCGAGAGCTCGGGGACCATCTCTGCGTGCGCGGCCCCGCGCGCGGCGTTGGCCAGCATCTGCTCGATCACATTCTTGCCAAGCGCTGTCTCGCTTGGCAATTCGATCGGATACTTGCCGTCGAAGCACGCCGAGCACAGTCGCGAGGTGGGCTGCTCGGTCGCGGCGACCAGACTCCGCAACGAGATGTAGCCCAACGTGTCGGCGTTGATCGCATGCCGGACCGCTTCGAGCATTTCGTCTTCGTCTTCGACGGCGTTGGCGATCAGCTCGGCCGGCGACGGGAAGTCGATGCCGTAGAAGCACGGCCACTTCACCGGCGGCGACGCGATCCGCACGTGCACTTCGACCGCCCCGGCCTCGCGCAGCATCCTGACCAGCGCGCGCTGGGTGTTGCCGCGCACGATCGAGTCGTCGACGACGATCAGCCGCTTGCCCCGGATGACTTCTTTGAGCGGGTTCAACTTCAGCCGGATTCCGAGCTGACGGATGGTCTGCGAGGGCTGGATGAAGGTGCGGCCGACGTAGGCGTTCTTCATCAGGCCCTGGCCGTAGGGGATGCCGGACTCCTGCGCGTAACCGACCGCGGCGGGTGTGCCGGATTCCGGCACACCGATCACCAGGTCGGCCGCGATCGGATGTTCGCGGGCCAGTCGGCGGCCGATCTCCAGCCGGGCGCCGTGCACCGACCGGCCGGAAATCGTGCTGTCTGGCCGGGCCAGGTACACGTATTCGAAGATGCAGCCCTTGGGTTCGGGGTTGGCGAACCGGGTCGACCGCACGCCGTCGGCGTCGATGGCCAGCAGCTCACCGGGCTCGATCTCGCGAACGAACGATGCGCCGACGATGTCCAGGGCGGCGGTCTCCGACGCCACCACCCAGCCGCGGTCCAGTCGCCCCAGGCACAGCGGCCGCACCCCGTGCGGGTCGCGGGCGGCGTAGAGGGTGTTTTCGTCCATGAAGGTCAGGCAGAACGCGCCGCGCACCGTCGGCAGCAGCTCCAGCGCCGCCTGCTCCAGGGTGGAATCGGCAGCGCCGTGCGCCAGCAGTGCGCCCAGCACGTCAGAGTCGGTATTGGCGGCACCGGGAGCGCGCGGGTTGATCAGTCCGGCTTCACGGGCACGGGTGACGAGCTCGGCGCTGTTGACCAGGTTTCCGTTGTGCCCCAATGCGACGCCGGTACCGGCCGCGGTATTACGGAAGACCGGCTGGGCGTTCTCCCAGGTCGGCTGGCCGCTGGTGGAGTACCGGCAGTGCCCGACCGAGACGTGGCCTTCCATGGATGCCAGCGTCTGCTCGTCGAAGACCTGACTGACCAGGCCGAGATCCTTGAACACCAGCACCTGCGATCCGTCCGCGACGGCGATGCCGGCCGCCTCTTGGCCGCGGTGTTGCAGCGCGTAGAGGCCGTAGTAGGTCATCTTGGCGACGTCTTCGCCGGGGGCCCACACCCCGAATACACCACATTCTTCGCCGGGCGGGTTCTCATCGGGTATCGACTGCTGGACGGTCACAGTGTGGCGGCTCCCCAGGGAACGGATGGTGACGCGGTGAAGTCTACGTAAACGTTCGGCGTGTCCACGAATTGATCGCGCGTGTTGAAGCATGACATGAGCGACTTTTGCAGCTCGGCAGCCCCATGAGGACGCAGATGTCACATACGTCACAGCAGCCACTGCTCAGGTGTGATGGGAATCGCTCAAGCGCACGACCGGAAGCCAGGTTGCGATCTCCGCGGCCCGCGAACCGGACAGGCGCAGCGCCCCGGTGGTCGTCGCGTCGGGCACCTGCAGGAGGCCGGTCGCCAGCAGCAGCCAGGTTCGCGGATCGGTCTCGACGACATTGGGCGGCGTGCCGCGGGTGTGTCTCGGGCCCGCGATGCACTGCACGGCGACAAAAGGCGCAACACGGACCTCGACGCTGCGACCCGGGGCTTCGGCGGCCAGGGTGCGCGCGGTGAGCCGGACCGCTGAACCCAGATCGGCCCGGCTCGGCACCGGGCGGCTGTCGTTGCGCAACCAGGCTTCGATGGCGTGCACGGCGGCGCGGGTCTGGGCCGGGTCGGCGTGCTGACGGGCGGTGCTCATTTCAGCAGTGCGGCCAGCACCCCGTCGGACGTGCTGCGCAACTCGGCCAGTGACACGGTGAACAAGCCCTGCACGTCGACCGCGTCCGAGCCTTGATCGACGACGCCGATCCGGGTGGCGGGCAGGCCGCGTGCCTTGCACATCGAGGTGAAGCGGCTCTCCTCGGTGCGCGGCACCGCCACCAGCACCCGTCCGGACGACTCGGAGAACAACGCGACGAACGGGTCGGCGCCTTCGGGAAGCAGGATGCGACAACCGGTTTCACCGGCCATCGCCGACTCGACCACGGCCTGCGCCAGTCCGCCTTCGGACAGGTCGTGGGCCGCGGACACCAGCCCGTCGCGGGAGGCGGCGCTCAGCACGTCGGCCAGCAGTCGCTCGCGGGCCAGGTCGACCGCGGGCGGCCGCCCGCCCAGATGGTCGGCGGTGACCTGCGCCCAGATCGAGCCGTCGAATTCGTCGCGGGTGTCACCGAGCAGGATCAGCGTCTCGCCCGGCTCGGTGCCCATCGCCGTCGGGATACGGCGGGTGACGTCGTCGATCACGCCCAGCACCCCGACCACCGGGGTCGGCATGATCGCCGTCGTCCCGGTCTGGTTGTAGAAGCTGACGTTGCCGCCGGTCACCGGAATGCCCAGGGCCGCACAGCCATCCGCCAGGCCGCGGACCGCCTGGGCGAACTGCCACATCACCCCCGGGTCCTCCGGCGAGCCGAAGTTGAGGCAGTTGGTCACTGCGACCGGGGTGGCGCCGGTGACGGCGACGTTGCGGTAGGCCTCGGCCAGCGCGAGCTGCGCTCCGACGTAGGGATCGAGCAGCGTGTAGCGGCCGGATGCGTCGGTCGACACCGCGATGCCGCGGCCGGTGGTCTCGTCGACGCGCAGCATGCCGCCGTCGGCGTGCTCGGCCAGCACGGTGTTGCCGCGCACGTAGCGGTCGTACTGCTCGGTGATGAACGCCCGGCTGCACAGGTGCGGACTGCCCAGCAGCGCAAGCAGAGTCGCGCGCAACTCGGCACCGGAGACGGGCCGCTTCAGGGCGGCCGAGGTGTCGGCGATCAGCGCGTCCTGCGACTCCGGGCGAGCGACCGGCCGCTGGTAGACCGGGCCCTCGTGGGCGACGGTTCGGGGCGGCACGTCGACGACCGTCGCGCCGTGCCAGGTGATCTGCAGCCGGTCGCCGTCGGTGACCTCGCCGATGGTGGTGGCCAGCACCTCCCACTTGCGGCAGACCGCCATGAACGCGTCCACGTTCTCCGGTGCCACCACCGCACACATCCGTTCCTGCGACTCGCTGGACAGGATCTCGGCGGGTGTCATGTCTTTGGCCCGCAACGGCACGGTATCCAGTTGGATCGCCATGCCGCCGTCGCCGGCCGAGGCGAGTTCCGATGTGGCGCAGGATAATCCAGCCCCACCGAGGTCCTGGATACCGATCACCAGACCGGCGGCGTACAGCTCCAGGCAGCACTCGATGAGCACCTTCTCGGTGAACGGGTCGCCGACCTGCACCGAGGGCAATTTTTTTCGGCCCGATCCGGGCTCGTCGCCGCCGAAAGTCTCCGACGCCAGCACCGACACCCCGCCGATGCCGTCGAGTCCGGTCCGGGCGCCGAACAGGATGATCTTGTTGCCGGCACCGGAGGCGAACGCCAGGTGCAGGTCTTCCGTGCGCAACACCCCGACGCACAACGCATTCACCAGCGGGTTCCCGGCGTAGCAGGCGTCGAAAACGGTCTCGCCGCCGATGTTGGGCAGGCCCAGCGAGTTGCCGTAGCCGCCGACGCCGCGCACCACACCGTCGAGCACGCGGCGGGTGTCCGGGGCGTCCGCGGCGCCGAACCGCAGCTGGTCCATCACCGCGACCGGCCGGGCACCCATCGCCATGATGTCGCGGACGATGCCGCCGACCCCGGTGGCCGCGCCCTGGTAGGGCTCGACGTAGGACGGGTGGTTGTGCGACTCGACCTTGAAAGTGACCGCCCAGCCGTCGCCGATGTCGACGACGCCGGCGTTCTCACCGATGCCGGCCAGCATACCGGCCCGCATCTGGTCGGTGGTGGTCTCACCGAAGTACCGCAGATGCACCTTCGACGACTTGTAGGAGCAGTGTTCGCTCCACATCACCGAGTACATGGCCAGCTCGGCGTCGGTCGGCCGGCGACCGAGAATGTCGCGGATTCGCTGGTATTCGTCGTCTTTGAGACCGAGTTCGCGGAACGGTTGCGGCTGGTCAGGAGTGGCTGCGGCCCGCTCGACGGTATCTATCGCGGGAGTGAGCCCAGACGTCACAGCGACCAGTCTAGGTGGCCCGATTCCGACCGGGGATCGGGTGAGGAACTGCTGGTCTTGCACTAGCGGTCGGGTGACAGGAACGCCTTCAGCGCCGCCGCGTAAGCCGGCACGTCGCCGGCGCCCATCAGTTCGCGTGCGGAGTGCATCGCGAGCTGGGGGGCGCCCACGTCGACGGTCGGGATCCCGGTCCGGGCCGCGGTCAACGGGCCGATCGTGGAGCCGCACGGCAGGTCGGCGCGGTGCTGGTAGCGCTGCAGCGGCACCCCGGCCTGTCGGCAGGCCAACGCGAACGCCGCGGCGGTCCGACCGTCGGTGGCATACCGCAGATTCGGGTGCACCTTGAGCACCGGGCCGCCGTTGATCGCGATCAGATGGCCCGGCTCGTGCCGCTCCGGGTAATTCGGGTGCGTGGCGTGTGCCATGTCCGCCGAGGCCACCATGGATCCCGGCAGCCTGCGCAGGAAGTCCGCGCGCCCACCGCCGCCGGCCAGCTCGATGCGTTCCAGCGTGACCGCCAGCAGCGTCGAATCGGCGCCGTGCGCCGAGGTCGATCCGACCTCTTCGTGGTCGAACAACGCCAGCACCGGCAGGTACTGGTTGGATCGGGCGTCCAGGAACGCCTCCAGACCGGCGTAGCAGGACGCCTGGTTGTCCAGCCGTGGCGCGCTGACGAATTCGTAGTCGGCGCCGGTCAACCGCGACGGAGTCAGGTCGTGGGTCATCAGCTCGGCACCCAGCACGTCAGCGGGGTCGACGTCGGCCCGTCGGGCGACGTAGTCGATGAGCGAGGGAGCTCCGCCGGCACCCCACACGGCGTTGACGTGCCGCTGGGGATCCAGCGTGAGCGACTTGCGGTCCTCGGCCAGGTGGATGGCCAGTTGCGGCACCCGCAGGATCGGGTCGTCGATACGGACCAGTCGATGCGAGATGCCCGCCCCGTCGCGCACCGACAGCCGTCCGCTGATACCCAGATCGCGATCCAGCCACGAGTTGAGCCAGGCACCGCCGTAGGGCTCCAGCGCGACCACCTGCCACCCCGCAACCTCACGATCGGGATGCTGCTTGACCCGCAGGTTGGGACTGTCGGTGTGGCCGCCGATGATCCGAAACGGCCCAGCACCTGCGTCGTTGCCGCTGTTCCAAGCCACTAACGACCCGGCCCGGACGATGAAGAACGTGCCGGCGGGTGGCCAGTTGTCCGCCTCGGCGAGCTCGGTGTAGCCGGCCGAGCGCAGCCGCGACGCCGCGGTGGCGCAGACGTGAAACGGCGACGGGGAGGCGTCGATGAATTCGCAAAGCCCTTGCGGGGTGGCCACCATGGACCGATCTTTTCATCACGGGCCCGGCGAAGACGTTAGGGTCAGATACGTGCCCGATCCGCAGCCGGTACTCGCACCGTTGACAGCGGCCGCGATCTTTGTGGTGGTCACTATCGACAAAGGCGGCGAAAAGGCGGTGCACGATGCGCTGGCCGGAATTTCCGGTCTGGTGCGCTCCACCGGTTTCCGCGATCCCGCCAAGCAGCTGTCGGTGGTCACCTCGATCGGGTCGCACGCCTGGGACCGGTTGTTCGCCGGCCCGCGGCCGGCCGAGCTACACCCGTTCGTTGAGCTGGACGGCGACCGCCATAGGGCCCCGGCCACGCCGGGCGACCTGTTGTTCCACGTTCGGGCCGAGACGCTGGATGTGTGCTTCGAGTTGGCCAACAACATCTTGCGATCGATCGCCGGCGCGGTGACCGTGGTCGACGAGGTGCACGGGTTCCGGTTCTTCGACAATCGCGACCTGCTCGGTTTCGTCGACGGCACCGAGAATCCGACGGGCGCGCCGGCGGTCGCGGCGACCGGGATCGGCGCCGAGGACCCGGACTTCGCCGGCGGCAGCTACGTGCACGTGCAGAAGTACCTGCACGACATCAAGTCGTGGGATTCGCTGCCGGTCACCGAGCAGGAGCAGGTGATCGGCCGAACCAAACTGGAAGACCTCGAGTTCGACGACGACGAGAAGCCGGCCAACGCGCACATCGCGCTCAATGTCATCACCGACGACGACGGAGTCCAGCTCCAGATCGTGCGGCACAACATGCCGTTCGGCGAACTCGGCAAGGTCGAGTTCGGCACCTACTTCATCGGCTACTCGCGCACACCGCGAGTGACCGAGCAGATGCTGCACAACATGTTTCTCGGTGACCCGCCCGGCAACACCGACCGGATCCTGGACTTCTCCACCGCGGTCACCGGTGGACTGTTCTTCTCCCCCACCGTCGACTTTCTCGACGACCCGCCGCCGTTGCCGATCTCACCGGCACCGACTGCGGCGGTACGCACGACATCCGCGGACGGCTCGTTGGCCATCGGCAGTGTGAAAGGAAACCCGCAATGAACAACCTGTACCGCGATCTCGCTCCGATCACCGAGGAAGCGTGGGACGACATCGAAGTGGAGGCGAGGCGGACATTCAAGCGCCACATCGCCGGCCGTCGGGTAATCGACGTCAGCGATCCGGCCGGGCCGACCGCCGCCGCGGTGAGCACCGGTCGCCTGATCGACGTCGAAGCCCCCTCCGACGGTGTGGTTACTCACCTTCGGGCCAGCAAACCGCTTGTCCGCCTTCGGGTTCCGTTCGCGTTGTCGCGTTCGGAGATCGACGACGTCGAGCGCGGCTCGCAGGACTCCGACTGGGATCCGGTGAAGGACGCTGCCAAGAAACTGGCGTTCGCCGAAGACCGGGCAATCTTCGAGGGTTACCCCGCCGCATCGATCGAGGGCATTCGAAGCTCCAGCGGCAACCCACCGCTGAAGGTGCCCGAGGACCCGCGCGCAATTCCCGACATCATCGCCCAGGCATTGTCCGAACTGCGCCTGGCCGGCGTCGACGGCCCGTACTCGGTTCTGCTGTCCGCCGATGTCTACACCAAGGTCAGCGAGACCACCGAGCACGGCTATCCGATCCTCGAACACATCAACCGGCTGGTCAACGGGGACATCATCTGGGCGCCCGCGATCGACGGCGCGTTCGTATTGACCTCTCGCGGCGGTGATTTCGACCTGCAGCTGGGCACCGATGTGTCGATCGGCTACCTGTCGCACGACGCCGAAACCGTGCAGCTGTACATGCAGGAGACGTGCACGTTCCTGTGCCACACCGCCGAGGCCTCGGTCGCGCTGAGCGCGTAGGAACAGGTGGCTACGGATGATGACACGATGACCCCGTCGATTCTGGTGTTCGATGTCAACGAGACGCTGATCGACACCGAATCCATCGCGCCGGTTTTCGAGCGCATTTTCGGCGAGCCGCGGGCGATGCGGGAGTGGTTCGCCCAGCTGCTGACCTATTCGATGACCGTCACCTCGTCGGGACACTACGTCGACTTCTTCACGCTCGGCCAGGGAGTTCTGCGGATGCTCGCGACCACCCGCGGCGTGGATATCAGCGATGACGACCAGGACGCGCTCAAACACGCGATGCTCACCATGCCGGCTCATCCTGACGTCGCAGACGGTTTGACAGCTCTGCGCGACAACGGTTTTCGGCTCGTGACGCTGACCAACTCGCCGCCCAACCCGTTCGGACCGAGCCCGATCGAGCATGCTGGTCTGGGGCATTTGTTCGAGCGTCAGTTCAGCGTCGACGCCTGCCGGGCCTTCAAGCCCGCGCCGGCGCCATACCTGTACGTGTGTGAGCAACTCGCAGTTGCCCCGACGGACTGCATGATGGTCGCCGCACACCCGTGGGACGTTATCGGCGCGCAGTCCGTCGGATTCAGCGGCGCACTGATCACCCGCCCCGGTAAGGCGACGCTGCCCATCCCCGGCCTGCCGCAGCCGGCGGTTGTCGCGACGGATCTGCGGGAGTTGGCCGCCAACCTGACAAACTCCGCGCCGTAGCCGTCTACCGGATAGTCAGCACTGGATTGGAAGCTCGCCCGGGCCGCGCGAAACAACCCAGGCGATCGGTGAATCGTTCACCGAATTACGCTGCGCTGCCGGTCTTTCCGCGGATGAAGCGCGCGCGGCCTGATGACCGAGCACGCGCTGCGCTAGGCCGTCAGGACGGCGTCCAGCGCCGAGAAAAACAGCCCCAGCCCGTCATCCGACGGCCCGGTCAGCGCCTCGGTGGCGTGTTCCGGATGCGGCATCAACCCGACGACGCGGCCGTTGGCCGAGCTGATGCCGGCAATGTCGCGCAGCGAGCCGTTGGCGTTGTCGTGGTACCGAAACACCACCCGGCCGTCGCCCTCCAACTCGTCGAGCACGTGCTCGGGGGCCACATAGCGGCCCTCTCCGGACTTCAGCGGGATGAGCAGATCGGCGTCGGGCTGGTAGCGCGACGTCCACACCGTCGACGTGGACTCCACCCGCAGCCACACGTCGCGGCAGATGAAGTGCAGACCCGCATTCCGGGTCAGCGCGCCGGGCAGCAGGCCGGCCTCGCAGAGCACCTGAAAACCGTTGCAGATGCCCAGGACCGGCAGTCCGCGACCCGCGGCCGCGATGACTTCACCCATCACCGGGGCGAACTTCGCGATGGCGCCGCAGCGCAGATAGTCGCCGTAGGAGAACCCGCCGGGCACCACCACCGCGTCGACACCTTTGAGGTCGGCGTCGGCGTGCCAGAGGCTGACCGATTCGGCGCCGACGGCGCGCGCTGCCCGGGCAGCGTCGACGTCATCCAGCGTGCCGGGGAAGGTGATGACGCCGATCCGCGCCGTCACTGCGGCTCTCGGCTGACGGTCCAGTCTTCGATCACGGTGTTGGCCAACAGTGACTCG
The DNA here is from genome assembly GCF_039583785.1 of Mycobacterium sp. Lineage (GTDB taxonomy): Bacteria > Actinomycetota > Actinomycetes > Mycobacteriales > Mycobacteriaceae > Mycobacterium. The sequence continues at coordinate 9,804 of NZ_JAVKSG010000032.1, read as the reverse complement.
GCGATCTCGGCGAGCGCCGAGTCGTCGACGCTGTCGTCGACCTCGAGCTCGAATCGCTTGCCCTGCCGAACATCTGAGATGCCGCCATGGCCGAGTCGGCCCAATGCGCCGACGATCGCCTGGCCCTGCGGGTCGAGAATCTCACCCTTGGGCATTACGTGCACAACGACCCGGGCCACCCGCACTCCTCCTACCGTTCCGGCTGCTCGGCGCCAACTCTACCGGTCCGCACCCTGACCGCCGTGCTAGCACGAGCCCAGGTAGGCCGCACACATCGATGACGACATGGCGTCCAGCACCTGGGCATCCGAGATGATCGGCCAGGGCAGCCCGACCGGGTCCGTCGCCCACAGCGTCAGCTCGCTGATCGTGCTGTTTTCCGGGTGCGCGATCAGGTAGGTGTGCAGTATCGTCGGCCCGCTGACCACCGCGGACAGCCGGTTCGGCTCGTCGACGGTGACCGACGGCGACTCATCGGCCGCGCCCAGTTGGCAGCCGCGCAACGCTGCCGCGGCGCTGTCGAACACCGACGTGGCGCTCTGTCCGCCGCGTGCGGTGTCGCCCCGCCAGTGCAACACCTCGGCCCGCAGCTGCCACTGCCCCGGCGGCTGGTCCACCGTCGACCGGCTGGCGACCGCGGCGTTGCGGGTGTCCTGCGGCAACACCGGCGTCGCGCACACCTCTTCGAACCGGAATCGCGGGGTCGCGGCCCCCGTCATCGACAGGGCTGCACCGGCGAGCGGCGGCCACCGATAGGTCGAGTTCAGCGGTATCGCCTCTCCCGCGATCCACGCCGTGTCGGGAATCTGGTCGCACACCGGCGGGCACGTTTCCGGGTCGGCACGGCCCACGGCCGGAGAACTCGTGACCAGCAGGCCGCCCGCGATCAGCATCGCCGCCACCACTAGGCGCATTCCGCTGCTCCCATGAGCGCACAATCGTAGACATGCAACTCACGCATTTCGGTCATTCCTGCGTTCTCGTCGATTTCGGCCACACCACGGTGTTGTTCGATCCGGGTAACTTCTCGCACGGCTTCGAAGGCATCACCGGCCTGTCCGCGATCGTGATCACTCATCAGCACCCCGACCACGTGGATCAGGAGCGGCTGCCCGCCCTGCTCGACGCCAATCCCGGCGCGGCGCTGTACGCCGACCCGCAGACCACCGAGCAGCTGTCCGCGCCGTGCCAGGCCGTGCACGTCGGCGACGAGCTGTCGGTCGGTCAACTGACCATCCGCGCACTGGGCGGCAAGCATGCCGTCATCCACCCGGAACTGCCTGTGATCGACAACATTTCGTATGTCATCGGCGATGGTGAGCATCCGGCGCGTTTCATGCATCCCGGCGATGCGCTGTTCGTCCCGGACGAGCCGGTGGACGTGTTGGCCACCCCGGCCGCGGCGCCCTGGATGAAGATCTCCGAGGCGGTCGACTACCTGCGGGCGGTGGCGCCGGCCCGCGCCGTGCCGATCCACCAGGCCGTCGTCGCCCCGGAGGCGCGCGGCATCTACTACGGCCGGCTCACCGAGATGACCAGCACCGACTTCCAGGTGCTGCCCGAGGAAAGCGGGGTCACCTTCTAGACGGCGAGCAGACACAAAATCGCACGCCTGGCCCCGCTGCGATGCGATTACATGTCTGCTCGCGCACAAGAGTCAGCCGATGTCGGCCGCCGCACCGCGGCCAGCGGCGCGACCGGAGAAAATGCAGCCGCCCAGGAATGTGCCCTCCAGCGCCCGGTAGCCGTGTACCCCGCCGCCACCGAAACCGGCCACCTCACCGGCCGCGTACAACCCGTCCAGCGGGCTGCCGTCGGCGCCGAGGACTCGCGAGTCCAGGTCGGTTTCCAAGCCGCCCAACGTCTTTCGGGTCAGGATGTGCAGCTTGACCGCGACCAGCGGTCCGGCCTTGGGATCCAGCAGCGGATGGGGGGCAACCACCCGGCCCAGCCTGTCGCCCAGGAATGCACGGGCGGCACGAATCGCGGTGACCTGGCCGTCCTTGGTGAATTTGTTCACCACTTCGCGGTCGCGCGCGGTGACTTCGTCGGCGACCGTGCCATAGTCCAGCGGTGTCACATCGGGCAGCGTGTTCATCGCCGAGACCAACTCGCGCAATGACTGTGCGGTGACGAAGTCGACGCCCTTCTCGACGAAGGCCTGCACCGGGCCCGGCGCGCCGGATCCGGCCCGCGACGCCAGCAGTTGGCGCACGCTGCGACTGGTCAGGTCGGGGTTCTGCTCCTGACCCGACAAGCCGAACTCCTTGCCGATGATCCTGGCGTTCAACACGAACCAGGTGTAGTCGTGACCCGACTTGGCGATGTACTCCAAGGTGCCCAGGGTGTCGAAGCCGGGATACAGCGGCACCGGCAATCTCTTGCCGGTCGCGTCCAGCCACAGCGACGACGGGCCCGGGATGATCCGGATGCCGTGCATCGGCCAGACCGGGTCGTAGTTGGTGATGCCCTCGGTGTAGTGCCACATCCGATCCCGGTTGATCACCCGGGCACCGGTCTTCTCAGTGATCGCGATCATCCGGCCGTCGACGTGGGCGGGCACCCCGGCGAGCATCTTTTCCGGAACCCGGCCCATCCGGGTCGGCCAGTTCGCCCGCACCATGTCGTGGTTGCCGCCGATACCGCCGCTGGTGACGATCACCGCGTGGGCACGAAACTCGAATTCGCCGATCACTTTTCGCGACGACGAGACACCGCGCGGCTCGGACGACGGCTCCAGCATGCTGCCGCGAACCCCGGTCACCGCGCCACCCTCGACGACCAACTCGTCGACCTGATGCCGGTAGGCGAACTGCACCTTGGGATGGTCGATGAGGCGGCGCGCGAAGATCTCGACGATGGCCGGCCCGGTGCCCCAGGTGATGTGGAACCGAGGAACCGAATTGCCGTGTCCCTGAGCGCCATAACCGCCACGCTCGGCCCAGCCCACCAACGGGAAGATCTTCAAACCCCGGTCGCGCAGCCAGCTTCGCTTTTCCCCCGCCGCGAAATCGACGTAGGCATGCGCCCACTGCCTGGGCCAGTAGTCCTCTTGGCGGTCGAACGCCGCGGTGCCGAGCCAGTCCTGCAGCGCGAGTTCGTGGCTGTCGTGCACACCGAGTCGGCGCTGCTCGGGGCTGTCGACGAAGAACAGGCCACCGAACGACCAAAACGCCTGCCCGCCGAGGTTGGCGCTGTTCTCCTGGTCGACGATCAACACCCGCTTACCGCGATCGGCCACCTCGCAGGCGGCTACCAGGCCGGCCAGGCCCGCCCCGACGATGATGACATCAGCTTGGGTATCGCTCATGGCGCTACACAGTAGCGACCTTCAGCGTCAGGCCGCGTCGAGAATGGCCTGATCGCGCCGCCATTGGTACACGGTGGGCTCGCAACCGTGCAGCCGGGCCAGATCCACCGCGTCCAGCATCGCCTGCCGCGGACCGGGCTTGCGCAAGTGGCCGGCCGCCACCGCGACCCGGACCACCCCGTCGCGGCGCGCCACCCGTTCGGCCGAGCGCACCAACATCGCGCACCACCACGGCTCGGACAGGAAACCTTCGCCGATGCCCAACACCCGTGCCCGCACGGTCGTCTGCCGGACCAGGTCGGTGATCTCGTGCAGATCGGCGAGTAGGCGGAAACCATTGCGCGGCAACGCCATCACCGTTCCCGGCGATGCGGTCCAACGCGGCGCGGCGAACAGCCGGGTGCGCAGGCCGAGGTGTTCGAGCACCCGGTCGGCGGCCATCAGGCGCAAGTTCGCCTCGTGGGCGGGCAATGTGGCGAATTCGCCGCGGCGCTTCCTGGTGGCTGCGGCGTCGTATCCGTTCAGCAGGATGGCGTCTCCGCCGGCACGTCGGGCTGTCAGCCACTCGACGGTCACCGGGTCTTGATCCAGCTTGTAACCGCCCTTCAACCGCGGGGCGACCAGCAGCGACACCGGCACCGCGCGGGCGTCCATCTTCTCGCAGAACTCGGCGACGTCGTCGAGTGTGCGTTCACCAATCCCGGAGACCGAGACGATCAACTTCCCAGACACACCATAAGTTTGACGATGTCAGGTGTCCAAACAGTGACGTACACGCGGACAGCAGGCGTCAGTTCCCGGAAACGACCAGCTCATTCGGAAGCACGGCCTCGACGGCTGCTCGAAGTTCCACTGCACATCACCGGCTTCGCCCGCGGCGTCGGGCGTCTTGGTGAGTTCGGCGTACAGCGGATGCCGGTCCGGCCCGTTGACGTCGGTTTTCGCCAGCAGCGGAAACGTCACGCCGTAGGTGGTGGAGCAGAAGGTCTGGATCTCGTCGGCGGTGCCGGGCTCCTGGCCCATGAACTGGTTACACGGGACGCCGAGAACGGTCAGCCCGCGCTCGGCGTAGTCGGCCAGCGACATGGATCCGCCATCGAGGCCGGTCAGAGCGATCTCGGTCACAGTCATAGTCGGAGGCTACCCGGATCGCATCCACCGCAACTTAGATTGATCAGCTAGCTAGTTTGTCGTTAGGCTGGCCCATATGGTTTCTCGCGCGGCACCGGCGACGGACACGGCACCGGAGGTCGACTATCCCGATTCTCTCGACGCCGGACTGCTGAGGATCGCCGGCGTCTGCATCCTCGGCTCGGTGATGGCGATTCTGGACAGCACGGTGGTCAGCGTCGCGCAGCGCACGTTCATCGCGGAATTCTCGTCCACCCAGGCCATCGTCGCCTGGACGATCACCGGCTACACGCTCGGGCAGGCCACCGTGATTCCGCTGGCCGGTTGGGCCTCGGACCGGTTCGGCACCAAGCGGCTGTTCATCGGCGCGGCGCTGTGGTTCACGTGCGCGTCGCTGCTGTGCTCGATAGCATCAAACATCAGTCAGCTCATCGCCTTTCGCATTATCCAAGGCTTAGGCAGTGGGATGCTGGTGCCGTTGACCCTGATCATCCTGACGCGCGAAGCCGGTCCGCGGCGGTTGGGCAGGTTGATGGCGGTGCTCGGTGTCCCGATGCTGCTCGCGCCGATGTGCGGGCCGGTGCTGGGCGGCTGGCTGATCAGCGCGTATGGCTGGGAGTGGATCTTTCGGATCAACCTTCCGGTCGGCGTGATCCTGCTGGTGTGCGCGGCGTCGATCTTCCCGAAGGATCGACCGCGCCCTTCGGAGGCATTCGACTTCGTCGGGATGTTGTTGCTGTCACCGGGATTGGCGTTGCTGCTGTTCGGGATCTCCTCGATGCCACGCCGCGACAGCTTCACCGACAACCATGTCTGGATACCGGGGCTGATCGGCATCGCCTTGATCGTCGCGTTCGTTCTGCATGCGCTGCACCGCACCGGCCACCCGCTCCTCGACCTGGCGCTGTTCAAGAAACGGGCCGTCACGCTGTCCAATGCCGCGATGTTCTCGTTCTCGGTCGGGTTTTTCGGCGCCGCCCTGGTCATTCCCAGCTACCTCCAGCAATTACTGCACGAGACGCCGCTGCAGTCCGGCGTGCAGCTGATCCCGCAGGGACTCGGCGCGATGCTGACCATGCCGCTGGCCGGCACCTTGATGGACAAGCGCGGACCCCGCCATGTGCTGCTGGCCGGGGTCGCTCTGATCGCCACCGGGTTGAGCGTGTTCGCCTATGGCGCGTGGCACGAGGCGGATTATCTGCCGACGCTGTTGGTGGGACTGGTCACAACCGGCATCGGCCTGGGCTGCACACTGACGCCGCTGTCCGGGGCGGCGTTACAGACGTTGGCGCCGCACGAGGTGGCGCGCGGCTCGACACTGCTCAGCGTCAACCAGCACGTCGCCGTCGCGGTCGGCACCGCGTTGATGTCGGTGATCCTGACCGGTCAATTCAATCGCAGCGGAACCATCGGTGCCGCCGAGAAACTCGGCATCCTACGCGGGAAATTCCCCAAGCACGGCGCACCGGTGCCGGCACATCGGGAGGTCTCCGCCGAATTCACCACCCGGCTGATGCACGACCTGACCCACTCCTACACGCTCGTGTTCGTGGTCTCGATTGTGGTTGTCGTGGTGACACTTCTGCCGGTGGCGTTCCTGCCCAACAAGCCCCCGCCGGCCGGCCGTGCCCAGAGCGCGGTACCGGTCTAAAGCGTATCTACCTGACCGTTGCCGTAGTGATCACGATCGGCGGCAGCCAGCAGCCAGGCGTACTGGTAGGCGGTCTCTTTCCAGCGCTGGTAGCGCCCACTGATGCCACCGTGGCCGGCGGTCATCTGGGTCTTCAACAGCACCGGGCTGCCATTGGTATTGGTGTGCCGCAGCGCGGCAACCCATTTGGCGGGCTCGACGTAAAAGACCCGGGTGTCGTGCAGCGACGTCATGGCCAGGATGGCCGGATAATCCTGGGCGGCAACGTTTTCGTACGGTGAATACGATTTCATGTAGTGATAGACGTCGCTGTTGCTCAACGGGTTTCCCCATTCGTCCCACTCGGTGACGGTCAGCGGCAGCGACGGGTCCAGGATCGTGGTCAACGGGTCGACGAACGGCACCTGCGCCAGAATGCCGGCGAACAGGCCGGGCGCCATGTTGGCGACGGCACCCATCAGCAAGCCTCCGGCGCTTCCGCCCAGTGCCACCAACTGCTGTGGGCGGGTCTGACCGCTGTCCACCAAGTGCTGCCCGACGGCGATGAAATCGGTGAAGGTGTTCTTCTTTTCGAGCAGCTTGCCATGCTCGTACCAGAGCCGGCCCATTTCGCCGCCACCGCGGACGTGCGCGACGGCGAAGACCATGCCGCGGTCGAGCAGCGACAGCCGCGCGATGGAGAACCGGGGATCCTCGCAGATCTCGTACGCGCCGTAGCCGTATACCAGTGCCGGAGCGGGAAACTCGATGCCGGCGCGGTGCACGATCGAGATCGGGATCTGGGTTCCGTCGGCGGCCACCGCCCAGTCGCGACGTTCGACGTAGTCCTCGCGGCGGTAGTCACCGAGCACCGGTTGTTCACGCAGCAGCGTGCGTTCGCCGGTGACCAGGTCGAGGTCGTAGATCCGCACCGGGGTGACGAACGAGCCCGCACCGATCCGCAGCCTCGGCGAGTCCCAGTTCGGGTTGGCGCCCAATCCGGCCGACATCAATTCGGAGTCGAACGAGATCTCTTCGGGTTGGCCGTAGCCGTCGGCGTCGATGGGCCACAACTGAATTCGTGGCAGTGCCTCGCCGCGGTAGCTGACCACCAGGTGGCCGGCGAACGCGTCGACGCCGTCGAGTCGCACGTCGTCGCGGTGCTCGACCAGGGTGCGCTGGGCGGTGGGGTCGTCGACCGGCGCCTCGGCCAGCGTGAAGTTCACCGCGTTCTCGTTGTGCAGGATCAGGAATCGGTCCTGTCCGGCGATGATCGCGTGCTCGACCGAATACTCGACGCCGTCGCGGCGCGGCAGCACGGTGACGAATTCGGCGTGCGGGTCGGCGGCGTCGGCGTAGCGGATCTCCGAGGTGATCGCCGACCCCGCGGCGATCAGCACGTACTTGTCACTGCGGGTCCGTCCCACGGCGAGCCAGTATTTCTGGTCGGGCTCGTGGTAGACCTTCTCGGCCGGCAGACCCGACGCCAACCGGTGCCGCCAGACCGTGTCAGGGCGCCAGGCCGAGTCGACGGTGACGTAGTAGACGGTGCGGTTGTCGGTTCCCCAGGTCGCTCCCGCGCCGATGCCGACGATCTCGTCGGGATATTGCTCGCCAGTGCGAAGGTTTTTGAACCGCAACGTGTATCGCTCGTCGCCGACCACGTCGACGGAGTAGGCGAGCACATTCCCGTCGGGGCTGACACTGGCCGCGCCGAGTGAGAAAAAGTCGTGCCCCTCGGCTTCGACGTTCTCGTCCAGCAGCACCTGCTCGCCCGGAATTTCGGTGTGCTCGTCGAGGACAGGCGGATTCCAGTCGCTTGGATCGGTTACCGCACAACGGCATTGCACTCCGTACTGCTTTCCTTCGAAGCTGCGGGCGTAATACCACCAGTCGCCGCGACGGACCGGCACCGACAGGTCGGTCTCTTTGGTGCGTGCTTTGATCTCGTCGAAAATCTTCTGCCGCAGCGGCTCCAGCGGTGCGGTCGCCTGATCGGCGTACTCGTTTTCCGCTTCCAGGTAGCTGATCACCTCGGGGCTGGACTTGTCCCGCAGCCATTCGTAGGGATCGACAAACACGTCACCGTGGAATTCCCGCCGCGAGTCGACCCGTTTGGCGACCGGCGGTTCGATGCGTGAGCTCATTCGGCCGGACCTATCCAGTCGTCGAAGCCTAGCCCTGAAATACGTTCGTAGGCCTCGACGTAACGGGCACGCGTGGCATCGACGATGTTGTCCGGCAGCGGTGGCGGCGGCTGCGATCCCCCGCGATCCCAACCCGACTCCGAACTGAGCAACCAGTTTCGCACGAATTGCTTGTCAAAGCTGTCCTGCACCTCGCCGACCCGGTACTCGGCAGCGGGCCAGTACCGCGACGAATCCGGGGTGAAGACTTCGTCGGCCAGTATCAAGTCGCCGTTGGCGTCGACTCCGAACTCGAACTTGGTGTCGGCGATGATAATTCCTTTGGCCAGCGCGTGATCGGCGGCCTGCGCGTACGTCTGCAGCGTGCGATCGCGCAATTGGTTGGCGCGGACGCCGCCGACCATCTCGATCACCTGGGCGAACGCGATGTTCTCATCGTGATCCCCCAGTTCGGCTTTGGTGGCCGGCGAGAACAACGGCGTGGCGAACCTGCTGGCCTCGACCAGCCCCGGCGGCAGGGTGAGGCCGCATACCTTGCCGGTCGCCTGGTAGTCCAGCAGTCCGGAGCCGGTCAGGTATCCGCGGGCGACACACTCGACGGGCAGCATCTCGAGCTGCCGCACCACCAGCGCGCGGCCCAGCACCTCGTCGGGAATGCGCGGGTCGTCCGGTGGACCGGCCAGGTGATTGGGCGCCTCGACCAGCCCGAAGAAGAACACGCTCATCGCGGTCAGGATGCGGCCCTTGTCGGGGATCAGGCTGTCGAGCACATAGTCGAACGCCGAGATCCGGTCCGTCGCGACGAACAACAAGTGATCGTCGTCGATGCGGTACAGCTCACGGACCTTGCCGCTGGCCACGTACTGATAGTCGGACAGAGCGGGACGCATCGGGACAGCGTAGACGCCGTTCGCCGAGCGTCGAGTTGTCGGGCCAGATCACGGCGACTGGCTCAACAAGTCGACGCTGGAAATACTTGGCAGCATGAAATCGCGGTTTGTCCCCTACGCCAACACACCGGGCCGGTTGCTGGCCCAGTTGTTCGGCGACATCGTCGTCGTTATCTGGTCGTTCGCCTGGATGCTCGTCGGACTGGCTGTGCACGGCGCGGTCTCGACGATCGCCGACGTCGGTCGGCAGGTTCAGGGCGGCGCCGATGGTGTCGCCGCCAGCCTGCAGTCGGCCGGCCACAGTGCCGACGGCATTCCGCTGGTCGGCGGCGCGGTCAGCGGTCCACTCACCGCGGCCGCCAAGGCAGCGCTCGACATCGCCGGCGCCGGCCACAACCTGGACACCACCGCACGCTGGCTGGCCCTTGTGCTGGCGATGGCGGTGGCAGCACCTCCCACGCTCGGGGTAGTCGTGCCGTGGCTGGTGTTACGTATCCGGTTCGTCCGGCACAAGTTGACGGTGGGTGCGCTGGCCGCCACCCCGGCCGGCGCGCAGCTGCTGGCGTTGCGCGCGTTGGCCAACCGGCCGCTGGCCCGCCTGACCGCCGTCACGCCCGATCCGGTCGGGGCGTGGCGTGCCGGTGACCCGCACGCCATCCACGGCCTGGCCGCCATCGAATTGCGTTCGGCGGGAAT
>NZ_JAVKSG010000031.1:0-44347 GCF_039583785.1 Mycobacterium sp. | reverse complement strand
GCGATGTCTCGGGTTGCCGTTACCAACCGATCTCCTGGCACATCGGTTCAACGATGAACAACGCGCCGCGCGCACTGCAGAGCGGCCGTCCGGGCGGTGCCGGTGGGGGAGCGGCGCACTCAGAATCTGTTGGATCTCACCGGCATCCACCAGGATCGCCGCGCGGATGGTTCACCAGTCGAACTGATTCGCTGATTCGCTGGCCGCGACTGTCGGCAGCGCCTTAGATGAACTGATGGAACTGATGAGTCCCCTCGACTCGGTATTTTTAACCATCGAATCACGCGAGCACCCGATGCACGTCGGCGGTTTGCAGCTGTTCCAGCCACCAGAGGGCGCCGGGCCGGAGTTCGTCCGCGAGGCACACGATCAGCTTGTCGCCAACCGCAACTTCCAGCCGACCTTCCGCAAGCACCCCGCCTGGACGTTCGGCGGAATTCCCAACGTGGCGTGGACCTATGACGACCCGGAGGACGTCGATGTCGAGTACCATGTGCGGCGCTCGGCGCTGCCGTCACCGGGACGGGTCCGGGAGCTGCTGGAGCTGACATCGCGATGGCACAGCAGCCTGCTCGACCGGCACGCCCCCCTGTGGGAAGCCCACTTCGTCGAGGGCTTGAACGACGGCCGGTTCGCCCTCTACAGCAAGTTCCATCACTCGCTGATCGACGGTGTCTCGGCGCTGCGGCTGATGCAGCGGACGTTGCGGGCAGACCCCGAGGACACCGACATGCCGGCGATTTGGGATTTGCCCAGGCGTCAGCGGGAGGTGCAGAAGTCCAACCGGCCGGGCCTGTCACAAATCGCCGGAGCCATTGCGGCATATGGCCCTTCGACGTGGACGCTGGCGCGGGCCGCGTTGTTCGAACAGCAGCTGACCCTGCCGTTCGCCGCGCCGCGCACGATGTTCAACGTGCCGATCGGCGGCGCGCGGCGAGTCGCCGCCCAGTCGTGGGGGATGGACCGGCTCAAGACCGTCAAGACGGCCGCGGGTGTGACGTTCAACGACGTCATCCTCGCGATGTGCTCCGGCGCGCTGCGGTATTACCTGCAGGACGAGCATGCGTTGCCCGACAACCCGCTGATCGCGATGGTTCCGGTGAGCATGCGTTCCAACGCGGACGCCGACAGCGGCGGCAACCAGGTCGGTGCGCTGTTGTGCAATTTGGCCACCGACGTGGACGATCCGGCGCAGCGGTTGGAGGCGATCAGCGCGTCGATGCGGGGCAACAAAAAAGTGTTCTCCGAGCTGCCCAGGCTGCAGGCGTATGCGTTGTCCGCGGCGCTGATCGGACCGCTGGGACTGTCCGCGCTCCCGGGCTTCGCCTCGGCGGCACCGCCAGCGTTCAACATCGTCATCTCCAATGTTCCCGGTCCGACCAAGCCGATGTACTGGGGCGGCGCCCGACTCGACGGCAACTACCCGCTGTCGATCGCGCTGGACGGCCAGGCGCTGAACATCACGATGGTCAACAACGCCGACAACATCGACTTCGGCCTGGTCGGCTGCCGCCGAAGCGTGCCACACCTGCAGCGCTTACTCGGCCACCTGGAAACCTCGCTCAAGGATCTGGAACGCACGGTCGGAGTCTGACTCTGGTGCCCAAGCTCAGCGCGGGCCTGCTGCTCTATCGGCTGAGCGACGGAGTCGTGGAAGTCCTGATCGTGCATCCGGGCGGGCCGTTCTGGGCGCGCAAGGACGACGGCGCCTGGTCGGTCCCCAAGGGTGAGTACGGTGACGGCGATGATCCCTGGGCGGCCGCGCAACGTGAGTTCGAAGAAGAGGTCGGGTCGGCGCCACCGGCCGGCCCGCGCATCGATCTGACCCCGGTCAGGCAATCCGGCGGCAAGGTCGTCACCGTCTTCGCGGTACTGGGCGACCTCGATGTTACCGACGCCCACAGCAACTCCTTCGAGCTCGAATGGCCAAGAGGCTCAGGGCAAATGAGGTCCTTTCCGGAAGTCGACCGGGTCGAGTGGTTTACCGTCGCGCGGGCCAGGGTCAAGCTGCTGACGGGTCAGGTCGCGCTCCTCGACCAACTGATGGCAGATCCGGGTGTGGCCGATCTGCAGCAGGAGGGCTGATCGACGGGGCGTATGTTCAGACGCATGCAGACGCTGCGCACACCCGACGAACGATTCACGGATTTACCCGAATTCCGCTATGCCGCGCACTACTCCGATGTGTCCGACGGCGAAGGCGGCACGCTGCGGATGGCCTGGGTGGAAGACGGCCCCGCCGACGCCGACCCGGTGCTGATGCTGCATGGCGAGCCGACGTGGTCGTTCCTGTACCGCAAGATGATCCCGGTGCTGGCCGCTGCCGGTCATCGCGTCATCTGCCCCGACCTGGTGGGATTCGGGCGCTCGGACAAACCGACTCGTATCGAGGACCACAGCTACGCCCGGCACGTCGAGTGGATGCGCGAGCTGGTGTTCGATCACCTGGGTCTGCAGCGGGTGACGCTGGTCGGGCAGGACTGGGGCGGCCTGATCGGACTGCGGCTGGCCGCCGAGCATCCCGAACACTTCAGCCGACTGGTGGTCGCCAACACCGGGTTGCCCACCGGCGACATTCCGATGCCGGAGATCTGGTGGCAGTTTCGCAAGGCGATCCAGACCGCGCCGTCGATCGACGTCGGCCGGTTCGTCGAGGGCGGCTGCCGCCGGCCGATGCGCGACGAGGTCCGCGCGGCCTACAACGCGCCGTTTCCCGACGACAGCTACTGCGCCGGGCCGCGGGCCATGCCGGGCCTGGTGCCGACGTCGCCCGACGATCCCGCCGCCGCGGCCAACCGGGCCGCCTGGGCCACGCTGACTGCGAGTCCCACCCCGATGCTGGTGGCGTTCAGCGACGGCGACCCGATCACCGGTGGGATGGCGCCGATCCTGCAGCGTGAGATGACGGGCGCCCAGGGGACCGATCACCCGGTGGTGGGCAATGCCGGGCATTTCCTCCAGGAAGACGCGGGCGAGGAACTTGCGGGCTACGTGGTGACCTTCTTGAACGGATGACGCCACCCGTCCGTGGTTGGCGCGGAACTCGGCGATATTGCGCTCGTTGAAGGCGCTCATGTCAGACAGTCTCCCCGGTTGCGCCGAGGCCCGGAACGATATCGTCGAGGCTTACTGTCACCGGGGTCTCCAGTTGCGCGTAGGTGCACGACGCCGGCTCGCGGTCCGGTCGCCAGCGGTTGAACTGCGCGGTGTGCCGGAACCGCGCGCCCTCCATGTGGTCGTAGCGGACTTCCACCACCCGCTCGGGCCGCAGCGGCACGAACGACAGGTCCTTGCCGGCGTTCCAGCGGGAGAACTCGTTCTTACGGGGTGTGCGTTCACCGGCTTGGTGAGCCGCCCAGCTCCACGGGTGTTCGTCGAAACCGGTTACCAGCGGCTGTAATTCGGTGAACAGCCGCCGCCGCTCGGCCATCGGGAAAGCGCCGATCACGCCGACCGACGCCAGCGTGCCGTCTCCGGAGTACAGCCCGAGCAACAGCGAGCCGATCGCATCGGCACCGGACTTGTGCACCCGGTAACCGGCGACCACGCAGTCGGCGGTGCGCTGGTGCTTGATCTTGAACATGATCCGCTTGTCCGGCTGGTAGGTGATCGACAGCGGCTTGGCGATCACACCGTCGAGGCCGGCCCCCTCGAACTCGTCGAACCAGCGCTGTGCGGTGCCCAGATCCGTCGTCGCAGGCGTGACGTGAAACGACGGGCCCGAGCCGCCGAGCGCCTCGACCAAGGCCTCGCGACGCGCGGAGAACGGCCGGCCGGTGTAGTCGTCGTCGCCGAGGGCCAGCAGGTCGAAGGCGATGAACGACGCCGGTGTCTTCTCGGCCAGCATCCGCACCCGCGAGTCGGCCGGGTGGATGCGCTGCTGCAGCGCTTCGAAGTCCAGGCCTTGATCGGTGGCGATCACGATCTCGCCGTCGATCACGCAGCGCTGCGGCAACTCGGCGGTAGCCGCGGCGACCAGTTCGGGGAAGTAGCGGGTCATCGGTTTCTGGTTGCGGCTGCCCAACTCGACCTGATCGGTGTCGCGGAAGCAGATGGATCTAAACCCGTCCCATTTCGGCTCGTAGGACAAATCGGGTGGGATCGAGGCAACCGACTTGGCCAGCATCGGCGAAACCGGCGGCATGACAGGCAAGTCCATCCCGATATTGTGCTGAATCGGCATCTGGCAGATCCAGCGGAGGAACTTGACGTCGCCCCAAACTCCGTGTCATTTTCTGACGCGCGATCCCCGGCGCCATCGGCTTAGACGATGTGGATGCCCAGAACCAATGCGAGGCCGCGTTCAATTTGGTGCATTGTGTCGGGCGCCAGTGTGCCCAGTCGCTCCAGTAGACGGCTGCGAGCGACGGCGCGAATGCCGCGACAGACCGCGACGCTTTCGGCGTCTACGCCTTCGGCGGGTGAAATGGGTGGCCGCAATGGGCTGTGGGTCAGTGAGCTCGACACCGGTACTACGACGATGAGTTCGTCGTTGATGCCGGCGAGTATCTCCTCGATAGAGACGACGACGGCGGGGCGATGTTTGCCGGGTTCGCCGGTGCGCGCGGCGCCGAGGGCGACGAGCCACAGTTCGCCGCGCCGCGGTTCAGCCAAGGCCGTCGTCGCCCGTGGTGTCCCAGTCGCGGTTCTCCTCGCGTACCGCTTGCAGCGCCGCCTCGGCGCGGGTGGCGTCGCGTTCGGCGCGGAAGATCGCCTCGTGTTCCGTGCGGGTGGCGAGCTCGGTGAGCAGGGCAGCAATAGAAACACCTCGCTCGCGGGCTTGGGCGGCAAGCCGGTCACGCGTTTGGACCGGAACTCTGATGGTAGTCGTTGAAGTAGACACAAATAGTAGCCTAGCATGTAGCCACTTATTGGCGCCTATTTCTTTCGGGCAATGTGACGCGCTGCTTCTTGAGCGCGTCACACTCGTGAGGTCAGGCCGAGTTTGCTGTGGCAGCGCCGCGGTAACTCTGCCGCGGCCACCAACTCGGGGGTACATCGCCATATTTTGCTGGAACCGTGTGCTGCAATCGGAAGATGGCATCGCCAGCGGAGGAAATCGACGTCGACGGGATCGCCGTCCGGCTGACCAACCCCGACAAGGTGTACTTCCCCAAGCTGGGGTCGGGCGGCACCAAGCGGAGCCTCGTCGACTATTACCGGGCCGTCGCCGCCGGCCCGATGCTGGCGTTGCTGAAAGACCGGCCGACGCACCTGCAGCGCTTCCCCGACGGCATCGACGGCAAGGAGATCTACCAGAAGCGCATCCCGCGTCACCATCCCGACTACCTGGAGACCTGTCGGATCACCTTTCCGTCGGGGCGGACCGCCGACGCGCTACGGGTGACCCACCCGGCCGCGATCGTGTGGGCGGCGCAGATGGGCACCATCACGCTGCACCCGTGGCAGGTCCGCTGCCCCGATACCGAGCATCCCGACGAACTGCGGGTCGACCTGGACCCGCAGCCGGGCACCGGTTTCGCCGACGCACGATTGGTCGCCGTCGATGTGTTGCGGCCGTTGCTCGACGAACTCGGGCTGGTGGGCTATCCCAAGACGTCCGGCGGTCGCGGCATCCACGTGTTCCTGCGGATCAAGCCCGAGTGGGATTTCATCGCGGTGCGTCGTGCCGGCATCGCGCTTGCCCGCGAGGTCGAACGTCGCGCGCCGGATGCGGTGACGACGTCGTGGTGGAAAGAAAAAAGAGGTGCGCGTGTTTTTCTGGACTTCAACCAGAACGCCCGCGACCGCACGTTCGCGTCGGCGTATTCGGTGCGGTGCACCCAGATCGCAACGGTGTCGATGCCGCTCACCTGGGACGAGTTGGCGACCGCGGACCCGGATGACTACACGATCGCCACCGCGGCCGACCTGGTGGCCAACCGCGACGACCCGTGGGCCGACATCGACGCGAACAGCCAGTCGATCCAACCGCTCCTGGAGTTGGCAGCCGCCGACGAGGAGAACGGGCTCGGCGATCTGCCGTATCCGCCCAACTATCCGAAGATGCCCGGCGAGCCGAAACGCGTTCAGCCGAGCAAAGATACCGACCAGAGCAGGAAACACAACTCAAAGTGACGCCGTGCGTTGGCTGACATCGGCCCACGCCCGAAAGGTCGACGGGGATCAGCGGCCCCATGCTGGCTTCTCAACACCGAAGTTGCGCACCGCTGACCACCTCGCGCGGAGAACAGAGGCAACTGTGGTATCTCCGTCGCTCGCGGCGGTATACCCCCTATCGCCGATCGATATACTGCGGGTCGGGCGCCGTTGAAACATAAGTCTTAGTCCGCCGACGATCCTGGAGTGGGCATTGAGTGACGACATCTATGCCGCTTTGTCGCAGCTGGCCCGCACCCTGCAGAGTCAACAGGTCAGTGATCTTGATTCTGACCAACTGTTGCTCGGAGTGACCGAAACCGCCACCCAAATCCTGCCAGGGGTGGCACATGCCGGCGTGACGCTCGTGGTCAATCGCCGCCGCCGAACAATCGAGTCGGTCGCTGCCACCGGGGCGGTCCCCAGAACGCTCGACAGCTTGCAGGACAAGCATCAGCAAGGGCCGTGCCTGGAATCGCTGTGGAACCAGTGCACCGTCCAAGTCGATGACTATGAAAAGGAGACGCGTTGGCCCGACTTCGTCGCGGCTTTGCTCGAACAGACACCCGTGCGCTCGAGTTTGTCGATTCAGCTCTACACCAACGAAAACGAGCTCGGCACCGTCAACTTGTACTCCGACGAAGTCGACACCTTCACGCCTGACGTCGAGGAACATGCCGTGGCGCTGGCCGCTCAGGCGGCGGTCGGACTCGCCGTTGCCCGCAGCAGCGACGAATTCCGGAGTGCACTGGCTTCGCGTGACATTATCGGCCAGGCCAAGGGCATCGTCATGGAGAGCCATGGGATCACGTCGAATCAGGCTTTCACTCTGCTGACAAAGCTCTCGCAGCAATCGAACACGCCCATCTACGAGATCGCTCGCAAACTCGTGTTCGTCGAACGACGGCCGAAGTAGCACGGCGCCGACGACTCATCGAAGATGACCGAAGTGCCGAAACGCGTTCAGCCGAGCAAAGATACCGACCGCACGAAGTAGCTACTGCAGCTTCTGCGCAACGAAAGTCGCGGCCTGGTTGGTCGCATCAGGGACGTAGCCCAAATGCGCGATGATGCTGCCGCCCTCGGCGCAGATGTTGTCTCCTGGCAGGCAGATGTCGATCGTCTTAGGCACATAGCTCGGGTCCAGCGCCGGAATCTGTTCGTCCGCCAGGCCTTTTGCGTAGGTGCTCTGCGGATTGCCGAACAGGGCGAGGGCTGCGATGTGACTGGCGTCCTGCGCCGGCAGCTGGTGGCTGGTCAGGTCGGCCACTCCCGCGCCCTGCGAATACCCGCCGATCACGATCTTGGTCTTCGGGCAGTTGGCGACGGTGCCCTCGACGTGGGCGACCTCGTCGGCGGCTCCGGCCTTGGCGCTGTTGGCGTAATCGGTGGTCGACGGGTAATTGACCGGGTACAGCGTTATGGTCTTGCCGGGAAGCTGCGACGTCAACGAGTCGTAGAAAGCCTGGCCGGGTCCGCCCGGGCCGACCGGCTCGCCGGTGCCGCGGGCGAACACCACTTCGGCGTCCGGGCATCCGTCCGCGGCGGCCACCGGAGTGACCGCCGGAGCGGCGAAGAAGGCGAAAACCATCAGTGGCGCACCGGCAACGATGCGGGCCGCGCTGCGACTAGTCATGCAGGGAATGTTGCCATCCCGCTACCGGCGGCGTGCGCGCTACCGGTCTTCCAGCAGCCGCAGCGGGTGCAGACCGTCGACCGCGCCGACGAACGGCGGGTGGATGCTGTAGCCGATCATGCGCCGGATGTCGTCGGACACCGCGCGGGCGATGTCGCGGGATATCGACAAGGTGAAGGCTTCCATCGGCCGCAGCCACGGCTGGCAGTACTGCGCGGTGACGGCCAGCCGGTCCTCGGCGGTGGTGTTGGCGCCGCCGCCGTGCCAGAGCGTGCCGACGAAGAACACGCACGAGCCGGCGGGCATCACGACGGGCATCGCCGCGTCGGCCGGGCCGGGCCGCCGCTTGCCCCAGCGGTGGCTGCCCGGGTAGAGCACCGTCGCGCCGTTGTCGGCGGTGAAGTCGTCGATCGCCCAGATCGTCGCGGCGGCCAACGGCTCCCGCGGACGGGGGATCGGGTAGAAGCCGTCGTCGTGGTGGGCCAACTGGGCGGCCTCGCCGGGCTGAATGTTGATCGCCTGCAGCGCCGACAGCAGATAGTTGGGCATCAGCAGTCGATCCAGCGCGGCCAGCACCCGCGGGAAGGCGGCGATCCGGTCGCACACCCGGGTCCGGCTCAGCACGCTGTAGATGCGCTGGGTGCGCCGTCCCTCGAACGAGTTGCGTCCGGTGTGCCCGAGCCAGGGCGTCACCTCGTCGCGGATCCGGCTGCACTGCTCGGGGGTGAGCAGGTTTTCCCAGATGACGTAGCCGTCGCGGTCCAGCGCCGCCGCGTCGGCTGCGACGACTGCCGGGTCCACCGCAGAGCCGCCGCTGGGCGCCCATTTGTAGCGCAGCGCTAGATCACCGCGCAGGTCTTCCAGGGTTGTGTCGGACTCGTCCTCGGTAGCTATGCCCATACAGTAAGCCGCGCCTGCCCGGACGTCACGCATTCAGCGGACAGCCGGCAAGCGGTCCTGGGCGCAGCCGTGATCGGAGCGTTATAGTAGCCGAATGCGTCTTCACCGACTGAGCCTGGCCGTTCGCGCCGGACTTGTAGCGCTTGCTCTCAGTGCCGCCGTGCTCGCTCTGCCGACCGCGTTCCCGCGGGTTGCCTCCGCCGATCCGGGGTTCACGCCGTGCAATGGCTGTTCGTCTAACGACTCCACCGACGATTTCCCGATCCCTCGGCGGATGATCTCGACGACCTGCGACGCCGAGCAACTTCTCGCCGCCGCACGCGATTATTCGCCGGTCTACTACCAGCGCTACATGATCGACTACAACAATCACCCGAACGTCAACCAGGCCGCCCAGGACAAGGTGCACTGGTTTTACTCGTTGTCGCCAGCGGACCGCAGGGCGTATTCCGCCAACTTCTATGCTCCCCAGATCGATCCGCTGAATTTGGCCTGGCCCAACCACATGAAGATCTTCTTCAACAACAAGGGCGTCGTCGCCAAGGAAACCGAGAACTGCCAGAACTACCCGCGCGGCGACATGTCGGTGTGGAACTGGTCGTAACCGTCAACGCTGATCGGATTCGGCCAGTAGGCCGACGCACGTCGCGGTGATCAGCCGCGTCAACGCGGTGCTGAAGTCGATCTTCCAGTCGGGCGGGACGTCCGAGCGCTTCGCGTACTCCTCGGCGAGACGTTTCGGCGGGTTCGCCATCTGCCACATCGGTGCAGCCAGTGCATACGCGGCGAGCAGGATGTCGAATGCGCCCGAGCGGCCCAGCCCCGGCAGCGCGTCCTCGATCGCGTCCGTCAGCGCGATCACCGCGGCGTTGCTGACATCCTTGAACTCCAGCACCCGCTCAAGCTCGACCTCGTGCTCGAGGTGCACATGCAAATTGGCGATCAGGTCGCAGAACAGCGGGTCGGCAGCCAGGCCGCACGCCAGCGCTTCGGCGACCCGAGCCGGTGACATCGGGCCCGGCTCTTGCAGTCTCTCGCAGACGGTGTCCGAGAAGCGGGCCCACCCCTCGGCGGCAAGGTTCAGCAGCACCTCTTTGTGGGAGGTGAAGTACCGGCGCACCGCGGAGTAGTGCACGCCGGCCCGATTGGCGACAGCGGTCAGGGTCACCGCCGCGACGCCGGATTCCAGCGCCAGTGAGCGGGCGGCTTCGACAAGCGCTGCTGCCCGCTGGCGCTTGTTGTCTGCGGTGCGGGCGCGCTGGAACGAGAGCTGCGGCACCGCGCGAGGATAGCGCACCCGGACGCATTGCGGGCCGCTGCAGAACCCGGTACCGTCCGTTTACGCACGTAACATGCGTTATTTCGGAATCGCTGTTCCGCAGGGTTGAGGAGTCGACAATCCGGCGGGTGGGCGTAGTTTACTCGTCGTGGCCGACCAGGAATGAAGGGGTTTTCGATTCTCAGGGTGCTGGAGCGGGCGTGGATTCCGCTTGTGATCGTGATCGTGGTCGGGCTCGGGGGTTTCACCGTGGCCCGCATCCACGGCATCTTCGGCTCCGAGAAGCGCCCCTCCTATTCCGACAGCGCGACCGACGACAGCAAGCCTTTCAATCCCAAGCGGATCACCTACGAGGTGTACGGCCCGCCCGGGACCACGGCGGACATCGGCTACTTCGACACCAACGCCGATCCGCAGCATGTGGACAACGCCAAGCTGCCCTGGACCCTCAACATGACGACGAAGGCGGCGTCCGTCGTGGGAAACATTGTGGCGCAAGGCAACAGCAACATGCTGGGCTGCCGCATCATCATCGACGACGTGGTCAAGGCCGAGCGGGTCTCCCATGAGGTGAATGCGTTTACCTACTGCGTTCTCAAGGGCGCATGACCAGCCATCGGACCAGCGCCGCCGGCCCCGCACCGCCACGAATTCCACAATTGATCCGCCGGTTCGCGGTACCCATCATCTTCGTCTGGATCGGCCTCATCGTGCTGATGGCGGTGGCCGTGCCATCGCTGGAGAAGGTCGCCGAAGAACGCCAGGTTTCCTTGAGCCCCAAGGACGCTCCGTCGGTGCAGGCGATGGAGGTCACGGGTAAGAAGTTCAAGGAGTCCGACTCCGACAACTTCGCGATGCTTGTCCTGGAAAGCGACAGCAAGCTCGGCGACGATGCCCACCGTTACTACGACAGCATCATCAAAAAGCTGCGGGCCGACCCGTCGCACATCCAGCACGTGCAGGACTTCTGGGGCGATCCGCTTACCGCGCCGGGTGCCCAAAGTCCGGACGGCAAAGCGGTATACGTCCAACTCAACCTGGCCGGCAACCAGGGCACCACCCTGGCGGAACAGTCGGTCAAGGCCGTCCGCGACATCGTGGACCACACACCTGCACCCAAGGGCGTGACGACGTATGTGACCGGCCCCTCGGCGCTGGTGTCGGACATGCACCACAGTGGTGACAACACGCTGGTGAAAATCACCATGGTGACGATGCTGGTGATTTTCACCATGCTGCTGCTGGTGTACCGCTCGGTGTGGACAGTGGTGCTGCTGCTGATCACGGTCTTCATCGAATTGACCGCGGCCAGAGGCATTGTCGCGTTTCTCGGTTACCACCAGCTCATCGGTCTCTCGACGTTCGCCGTCAACCTGCTGGTGTCGCTGGGAATTGCGGCGGGTACCGACTACGCGATCTTTTTCTTCGGCCGCTATCAAGAAGCGCGTCAACACGGCGAAACTCGTGAAGAGGCGTTCTATACGACGTACCACGGCGTGGCCCATGTGGTGCTGGCGTCCGGCCTGACGATCGCCGGTGCCACGTTCTGCCTGAGCTTCTGCCGGATGCCATACTTTCAAACCATCGGTGTCCCGTGCGCGGTGGGCATGGTCGTGGCGGTCGCTGTTGCGCTGACTCTAGTGCCGGCCGTCATCGTGGTCGGCGGTCGATTCGGGTTGTTCGATCCGCAACGTCGGATCTCGACGCGTGGCTGGCGGCGGATCGGTACCGCGATCGTCCGTTGGCCGTTGCCGATTCTCGCCGCGTCGCTCGGCATCGCGCTGATCGGTCTGCTGGCCCTGCCCGGCTACAAGACCAGCTACAACGACCGGCTGTACATCCCGCACAACATTGCCGCCAACAAGGGATACGACGCGGCCGAACGGCACTTCTCCCAGGCCCGGTTGATGCCGGAAGTCATGATGATCGAGGCCGACCACGATCTGCGGGATCCGGCCGACTTCCTGGTCTTGGACAAACTGGCCAAGGGCATCTTCCGCGTCCCGGGAGTCTCACGCGTGCAGGCGATTACGCGTCCCGAGGGCACCGCGATGGAACACACGTCGATCCCGTTCCAGATGAGCATGCAAAATGCCGGCCAGGTGCAGACGATGAAGTTCCAAAAGGCCCGGATGGACGACATGCTCAAGCAGGCCGACGAACTCGAAGACACCATGAACCGAATGCGGCGGATGTACGGCCACATGGTCGAACTCAACAACATCACCCACAAAATGATCGGCGAGACACGGGAAATGCAGGCCGTCACCGAAGAACTGCGTGACGACGTCGCGAACTTCGAGGACACCTTCCGGCCGATCCGCAGTTACTTCTACTGGGAGAAGCACTGCTACGACATCCCGATCTGCTCGTCGCTGCGCTCGATCTTCGACGCTGTCGACGGCATCGACGAGATCGATGAGAAGTTCCAGATATTGACCAACGACTTCAGTCAACTGGACGCGCTGATGCCGCAGCTGATCGCCGAGTTCCCGCCGATGGTCGACAGCATGGAAAACATGCGAACCATGATGTTGACCATGCACAGCACCATGTCCGGCATCTTCAACCAGATGGACGACATGACCGCCAACGCGAACGCGATGGGTCATGCGTTCGATCAGGCGAAAAACGACGACTCGTTCTATCTGCCGCCGGAAGTGTTCGGCAACAAGGACTTCAAGCGCGCGTTGAACAACTTCTTCTCGCCCGACGGCAAGGCGACCCGGTTGATCGTCTCGCACCGGGGCGATCCGGCGTCGCCCGAGGGCATCGCGCGCATCGACAAGATCAGAGAAGCCGCGGAGGAGGCGCTCAAGGGCACTCCGCTGGAGGACGCCAAGATCTATCTCGCCGGCACCGCCGCCACCTTCAAGGACTGGAAGGACGGTTCTAAATACGATCTGATGATCGCCGGAATCGGTTCGCTCTGCCTGATTTTCATTATCATGCTGATCATCACCCGAAGCCTGATCGCGGCCATGGTGATCGTGGGCACGGTGGCGCTCTCGTTGGGCGCCTCGTTCGGGCTCTCCGTGTTGGTCTGGCAATACCTCTTGGGCGTCAAACTGCACTGGATGGTGCTGGCGATGTCGGTGATCGTGCTGCTCGCCGTCGGATCCGACTACAACCTGTTGCTGATTTCCCGGTTGAAAGAGGAGATCCCGGCGGGTCTGAAGACCGGGATCATCCGCGCGATGGGCAGCACCGGCAAGGTCGTCACCAATGCCGGCCTGGTGTTCGCGTTCACGATGGCCTCGATGGCCGTCAGCGACTTGCGCATCATCGGCCAGGTGGGTACCACCATCGGCCTCGGCCTGCTGTTCGACACGTTGGTGGTGCGATCGTTCATGACGCCGTCCATCGCCGCGTTACTGGGTCGTTGGTTCTGGTGGCCGATCAAGGTGCGGCCGCGGCCGGCCAGCACCATGTTGCGGCCCAGCGGGCCTCGTCCGGCGGTGCGGACGCTGCTCGGTACCAGTTTCGGCGAACCCGAACAAGCGCTCACCGGGCCGTTACCGAAAACGACTGCCTGACAAGCGGTTCGGCGATATCGGGTGAACGACTCGAAGCGACGGGTCGCGCTACCTCCAGACCATGAGCCCGCGCAAATGCGTGAGCGGCAAGGGTAATTAGACCTTCTCCACCACTCCGGCTTCGGTCTCGTCTTCAACATCACGGTGGATCAGCTCGCGCACGGCGGGACGCGACCCATACGGCCGCAGCATTGTGCTGGCCGGGCGCGGACGCACGTGCTGCGGCCACCAGAACCACCGTCCGAGCAACGTCGCCAGCGACGGCGTCATGAACGATCGCACGATCAGCGTGTCGAACAACAGACCCAGCGCAATCGTGGTGCCCACTTGGGCCATCACCCGCAACGGGCTGAACATGAACGTGGCCATGGTCGCGGCGAACACCAGACCGGCCGACGTCACCACCGACCCCGAGCCCGCCACGGCGCGAATGGTGCCGGTCTTAAGCCCGGCGTGGATTTCTTCCTTGAACCGGGATATCAGCAGCAGGTTGTAGTCCGAGCCGACCGCCAGCAGCAGAATGATCGCCATCGCCAGCACCATCCAGTGCAACTTGACACCCAGGATGTATTGCCAGAGCAGTACGGAGAGGCCGAAAGATGCGCCCAGCGACAGCAGCACGGTCCCGACGATCACGACGGCCGCCACAACGCTTCGGGTGATGACCAGCATGATAACGAAAATCAGTGTGGCCGCGGCAATTCCGGCGATCATCAGGTCGATGTTCGAGCCGTCGTGCATGTCCTTGTAGGTCGCTGCGGTACCGCCCAGGTAGACCTTGGCGCCCTCCCAGGGGGTGCCCTTGATCGCCTCGTGCACGGCTTGCTTGATCGGCGCGATGTGGCTGACGCCTTCAGGAGTCGCCGGGTCGCCCTCATGCGAGATGATCAACCGAACAGAATGCCCGTCGGGGGAGATGAACTGTTTGAGGCCCCGCGCGAAATCGGGGCTCTTGAACGCCTCCGGCGGCAGGTAGAACGTGTCGTCGTTCTTCGCTTTGTCGAACGCGTCGCCTTGAGCAGTTGCGTTGTCCGACTGCGCTTTTGCCTGGTCGTTGAGACCCTTGGTGGTCGCGTAGTTCGACATGATGGTGTCGAGGTTCGCTTGCTGGCTGGCGATCTGCGGCGGGATCAGCGCCACCAGCTTCGGCTGAATCTGGTCCAGCTTGTCCAGATTCGCACTGAGATTCTGGATGTTCTCGGCCACCTGGTCGATGCCGTCCAGCGCGTTGAAGATGGACCGCAGCGTCCAGCAGGCCGGAATGTCGTAGCAGTGCTTTTCCCAGTAGAAGTAGCTGCGGATCGGCCGGAAGAAGTCGTCGAAGTTGGCGATGTTGTCGCGCAATTCCTCGGTGATCTTCACGGTTTCTTTGGTGAGCTTGGTGGTTTCGTGCGTGGTGTTGCTGAGGTCCTGGGTGACCTGCATCTGCTCATGCAGAGTAGCCATCGTCTTGCGGAGCTCGCCTGCCTGTTTCAGCAGGTTTTTCGCCTGCTCTTCCTGGTAGTGCTGCGTCTGGATCCGGCCCGCGGCCTGCGCGCCCATCTGGAAGCCGAGGGTGCTGTGATCCAGTGGGGTGCCCAGCGGCCTGGTAATCGTCTGCACGCGACCGATCCCGGGGATGTGGAATATCGCTTTGGCGACCTTGTCCAGCACGAGGAAGTCGGCCGGATCACGCAAGTCGTGATCCGTCTCGATCATCAACAGCTCGGGATTCAGCCGAGCCTGGTCGAAATGCCGGTCGGCGGCGGTATAACCGACATTGGCCGGGGTGTCCGGCGGCAGGAAGTGACGGGTGTCGTAGTCCGTTTCGTAGCCCGGCAGGGCCAGCAGACCGACCAGTGCGATCGCGATCGTGACCGCGAGAATCGGTGCGGGCCAGCGGACGATCGCGGTGCCGATGCGACGCCAGCCCTGGGTCTGCAGCCGTCGCTTCGGGTCCATCAGCTTGAAGAACGACGCCACCACCAGCACCGCCGGGCCCAGAGTCAACGCCGCGAAGACCGCGACCAGCATGCCGACAGCACAGGGCACGCCCAGTGACTCGAAATACGGCAACCGGCAGAAGCTCAGGCAGTACATTGCGCCGGCGATGGTCAGGCCCGACCCCAGCACAACATGTGCGGTGCTGTGGAACATGGTGTAGAACGCTTCTTCGCGGGTCTCGCCCATACCGCGGGCCTCGTGGTAGCGGCCGACTATGAAGATCGCGTAATCCGTTCCGGCAGCGATCGCCAACAGCACCAGCATGTTGTTGGCGAAGGTCGAAAGCCCCATGATGCCGTAGTTACCCAGCGTCGCGACGACACCGCGAGCCGCTGCCAGCTCGATGAAGACCATGGTCAGCATGATCAAAACGGTGCTTACCGACCGGTAGACGAACAGCAGCATCACCAGGATCACCAGGATGGTGACAAGAGTGACCTTCTCGACGCCTTTCTCACCCGCGTGGGACTGGTCGGCGATCAGCGGACCCGCGCCGGTGACGTAGGCATTGATTCCCGGCGGCGCGGGCACCGAGTCGACGATCTTGCGAACGGCCTCGGTGGACTCGGTGGCCAGGCCGCTGCCCATGTTGCCCGCGAGATAGACTTGGACGTACGCGGCCTTTTGGTCGTGGCTCTGGGAGCCCGCGGCGGTCAGCGGATCACTCCAGAAATCCTGGACGTGCTGAACGTGTTTCTTGTCTTGCTCGAGTCGCTTGACGATCTCGTCGTAATAGCGGTGCGCTTCCGCCCCCAGCGGCTTGTCGCCCTCCAGCAGGATCATGGCGGAGCTGTCGGAATCGAACTCTTTGAACGTCTTTCCGACGTGCATCATCGACTGGAAGGCCGGCGAGTCTTTCGAGCTCTGCGAGACCGAGTGGTTTTTGGAGACCACCTCCAGCTGAGGCGACACGGTGTTGGTGACGAAGACAATGCCCAACCACACTAGGACGATCGGCACCGCCAGCCGATGGATCATCCGTGGCAGGAACGGCGGGATCAGCGGCTGCTCGACGCGCGGCGCAGCCTCGCTGGTCTGGCTCATGCTGTCTTGTCCAGGCAGTAGACGAAGGCATTCACTGTTTCGTTGGGAGGCGAGTGATTCGGAGCCTTGATGACGTCACCGCGCCCGTCGTGGTTGTTCACGACGAATCGGCACGCGATCCAACTACCGTCTCCTTGCGCCACCAGGTTGGCCGGGATGCCGGGCTTCGTAGAACTCAAAACTTTGCTCCAGGGCAAAGGCACGTTGAGCGCCTGCTGCGGATGGGTGTTTTCGTCGAGGTAGTTGATGGTTGCCGTGCTGCCCGGTGAGCCCCAGACCTCGAGGGTGATGGTCTTGGCGTTGAATTGGTCAAGGACCTCATTCGACGTGCCGCCGCCGAACGAACCGCTGTGAACGCCGAAGATGCCGTGCAGTCGGGAGACCACGAATCCGGAGAGCGCTACCACAACCGCGAGGGTGAGAACGAGCCAGAACCGGGTGAGCAGACCGGACAGACCGCGCCGTTTGGCCGGGCGGCGGGTGGGCTGCTTGCCGTCGCCGGCACCCGAAGGCTGGGTCGCCAGCGGCTCGGTTCTGGGTTCGGTTGTCGTCATGGGCGCTTCAATTCCTTAACCAGCGGCGAAGGGTGCTCAACTAATTAGCCTGTAGGTAACCTTAGCTACTCTAATCTGAATAGGCGACCAGAAAGAAAACTGGGCAGGCGGTCATCAGAAGACCGCAACGCGAGCCCGGGCTGGTGGCTCGGCGGGTCGAAAGAGAGCAATGACGGTGAGCGAACGCAGACTCAACAAAGGTGGAATCCAGAAAGGTAGGATACAGCCCATGAAGCTCACGGGTGTTGCGGTCGCCGCGGTCGCCGCGGCAATCTCGATGTCCGCGCCGGCATGGGCCGACCCGGACACCGATTTCGACAACCAAATCGGCCGGTACGGCATCTACGGGCCACACGACTACAACCCCTACATCGCCAAGATCGCCTGCCACCGGCTGGCTGTGGGCGTCGATCCCGACGCGGCAGCCTCGGCGCACTTCCTCTCCAACAACCTGCCCCGGGGCACCACGCAGGTCCAGACGTACGAGTTCCTGGGTAGCGCCGTCGCCCAGTACTGCCCCGACCTCCAGGGCAAGTTGCAGAACATTCCCGCGCGTTAGGTTTTGACCGTCAAGAAGCCTCGCGGCAGGGTCAGCGGCAGGTCCGCGTAGGTCGCGATCCCCGGCGCTGCGGCAACCACGGCGGGAATCGCATTGATCGCCGGCAGTGCCGTCATGATGTGGCCGAGGTCCATGAATTCCTCGATCGTGGTCGCCTCGAAATACGGTGGCGGCAGGAAGCCGACCTTGGTGGTCACCGTGGGCTGCCCGTCGACCTGGATCACCCAGCCGTCGCCGTCGATCTTCCAATCCGGCTCCAGGGTCTGGCCTTTGCGCCACCGCACGTTCAGGTCGATGACGGTCTTGCCGTCCAGGATTCCCTGCCAGCTGATGTAGACGCCGGCCACGTGTCCCGCCGGGATGGTCCACGATTGCATCTCCAAATCCGCTGTGGTCTGGGCGAATTCGGCCTCACAGCGAATGTCGTCCAGCTCGATGCCGAGCGCGTCGCCGACCAGCGCGACGGCCTCGCCGAAGATCGCGGTGCCCTTGGCCGCCATGGCCTGCAGGTCCGGGTGGTCGATCGGCTGACCGAACCCAACCGGCTTCTCGGTCTCCGGTGAGTCGTAGAAGGTGGTGTCGGCGGCTTCGTTGACGGTCACCTTGTCGACCCGGTTGCACACCATCGCCGAGACGATGGCCAGCAACTCGGCGAAGCCCGGGCTCACGCCGGAGCCGAAGATCGTCGAGCCGCCCTTCTCGCACGCTTCGACGATCCGGTCGCGGCCGTCGCCGAGGTTGCGCCCGGTGATGAAGGACGCCGTGGTCACGACGTTGATGCCGGCGGACAGGATGCGGACCAGCTCGTCGACGTTGATCCACATCGGGTTGTAGACAACGCAATCCGGCTTGCACGCGAGCACCGCGTCGACGTCGTTGGTGGCGGCGATCCCCAGCGGCGCGATGCCGACCAGCTCGCCGGCGTCACGGCCCGCCTTCTCCGGTGACCAGGCGTAGCAGCCGACCAGTTCGAGCAACGGGTTGTCCGCGATCGATGCGAGGGAGCTCTTGCCGACATTTCCGGTGTTCCACTGAACTACGCGATAGGTGTCTGGCACTCGCTCAGCATAGGGAACCGGGGGCCGACCGGACAGGCTTATTCGTCGACGGCGACACCGCGGCGCGAACGCCGACGACGTTGTGACACCTTGCCGGACGGGCGCCGGTTGCGGAGTCCGCTGGACTCGGCTGCGACGGTGTCCTCGTCGGCCGTCGACTCGGGTTGTTCTGCCGTTGCCTCGGCTTCGGCACTCTCGTCGGCCTCGTCGTCCATTTCAGAGTCAGCGTCGTCGTCGGCGTCGTCGTCCTGGGTGTCGTCAGCGTCGTCGTTCACGATGTCGTCGGTCTCGTCGTCCTTCTTGCGGCGACGCCGGCGTGGCCTCTTCTCTTTCTTGGGCTTCAGCGGTTTCGGCGGTGGCGGCGGCAACTCGGCGACAAACGACAGGTAGAACCCGGCGATACCGAGCAGCGCGACCGCTGCCGCGGCGCCGTAGACGCCGAACAGCCACTGACCCACGCGGTCCAGGTTCAACCAGATCTCGCTGATCGCGGTGCCGACAATCAGCACTCCGGCCAGCACATGCGCCACGATCGAGCAGGTCCGCAGCGTCAGTGCCAGGGCGGGCGTGCCGAACTCGGGCTTGCGCGACTCCAACAGCGTGAACACGACCGGAAGCGCAGCCAGCGCAATCAAGATGCCGGCGGCAATCCGGGCCACCGTGCCCAGACCGTGTGATGTGTCGCCCATCAACTCGGGCCAACGCGGTAGCACGAAGAAGAAGTAGAGGACGCCGGCGGCGACCGAGAGCGCCGCGTGCCAGAAAATGGTGGCCCTGCGTCCCATGCTCCTCCTCGAGCTGATAATCCAGAAGCGACCAGACCCTATATCAATCGGGCCTGGTCGTCCTCTGGACTCGGCGCGGAGGATGCGGGATTTGAACCCGCGAGGGCTATTAACCCAACCCGCGTTCCAGGCGAGCGCCATAGGCCACTAGGCGAATCCTCCGTCGGCAATGGTAGCCGGGCAGTCAAACCGAGGTCAGGGGTCGTCCAGCCAGGGGACCGGAGGAGGCGGGCTACGGCTTCCCGCCCGGGTACTAGACTCTGGTTGGACCCCGCGCGGCGTCTATCCTGTGAACTCCCCCAGGGCCGGAAGGCAGCAAGGGTCAATGGGCTCTGGCGGGTGCGCGGGGTCCCCTACCCAAGAAACCCGCAGTGCAACGTCGGAAGGCGGATCGTGTCGTACGGCTCGTTCAGCTCCCTTGGTCGCGACGACCTCGAGGCAGTGCATGCCCGGCACCAACAGGACTACGCCGACCTGCAGTCCAAGAAGCTGGCACTGGATCTGACCCGGGGAAAGCCCTGTAGCGCGCAACTCGATCTGTCCAACGCCCTGCTGAGCCTGCCCGGCCCTGACTACCGCGACGGCGACGGCACCGACGTCCGCAACTACGGCGGGCAGCACGGCCTCCCCGAACTGCGGGCGATCTTCGGAGAGTTGCTCGGCATTCCGGTGCAGAATCTGATCGCCGGCAACAACGCCAGCCTCGAGCTCATGCACGACGTGATCGTGTTCTCGATGCTCTACGGTGGGGCCGATTCCCCGCGCCCTTGGAAAGACGAGCCCCAGGTCAAGTTCCTGTGCCCGGTGCCCGGCTACGACCGGCACTTCGCCATCACCGAGACGCTCGGCATCGAGATGATCCCGATCCCGATGCGCGAGGACGGACCCGACGTCGACGTGATCGAAGAGCTGGTCGCGGTCGACCCGGCCATCAAAGGTCTGTGGGCGGTCCCGGTGTTCGCCAACCCGACTGGCCTGAGCTATTCGTGGGAGACGGTCCGGCGGCTCGTCCAAATGCGCACGGCCGCCGATGATTTCCGGTTGTTCTGGGATAACGCCTACGCGGTGCACACGCTGACGACGGACTTCCCCCGCCCTATCGACGTGCTGGGCCTGGCCGCGGCTGCGGGCAACCCCAACCGGCCCTACGTCTTCGCGTCGACGTCGAAGATCACCTTCGCTGGTGCAGGCGTCAGCTTCTTCGGCGGATCTCTGGGCAACATCGCCTGGTACCTGCAGTATGCGGGGAAGAAGTCGATAGGCCCCGACAAGGTCAACCAGTTGCGGCACCTGCGCTTCTTCAGCGACGCCGATGGTGTCCGGTTGCAGATGCTGCGTCATCAGCACGTGTTGGCGCCGAAATTTGCGCTGGCACTGGAGATTTTGGACCAGCGACTGAGCGACTCGAAGATCGCATCGTGGACCAAGCCCGAGGGTGGCTACTTCATCAGCCTCGACGTGCTGCCCGGCACAGCCAAGCGCACCGTCGCGCTGGCCAAGGACGCCGGTATCGCGGTCACGGAGGCAGGTGCGTCGTTCCCGTACCGGAAAGACCCGGACGACAAGAACATCCGGATTGCGCCGACGTTCCCGCCCGAGTCGGATCTGCGGGACGCGATCGACGGCCTGGCCACCTGCGCCCTGCTGTCGGCGTCTGAGGCGCTGCTGAATGGCGCGCGCTGACCCTGCGTCCTTCGGCGACGACGTTCGAACCGGGCGGGTCGTCAGCTCACACGACATTCACCTCGTCGCAATAGCTCGACAGCGGTGTATGGGTAGGCGTCTGTCCGCGTCGAGTGTGCACTGACGGCTTCGAGAGTGACTCCAGGGCGGAAAATCCGACCAGATCCCGCCCTGCGCGCACTCTCGACGCCGTGGGCGCACACTCGATGGCCCGCCTTCTCAGCGAACCCTTCGGGGTTCGCATCGTCGGACGGGCTGGGTAGCCTCTGACCAATGGCTCTCTACCGCAAGTACCGCCCCGCGACCTTCGCCGAAGTGGTGGGACAAGAACATGTCACCGAGCCACTGTCGACCGCGCTGACCGCCGGCCGCATCAATCACGCCTACCTGTTCTCCGGTCCGCGCGGTTGCGGCAAGACCTCCTCGGCGCGCATCCTGGCCCGCTCGCTGAACTGCGAGCAGGGGCCGACAGCCACACCCTGTGGGGTCTGCGACTCGTGCATCGGGCTGGCGCCCAACGGGTCCGGCAGCATCGACGTCGTCGAACTCGACGCGGCCAGCCACGGTGGTGTCGACGACACCCGCGAACTGCGCGACCGGGCGTTCTACGCGCCGGCCCAGTCGCGCTATCGGGTGTTCATCGTCGACGAGGCGCACATGGTGACCACGGCCGGATTCAACGCACTGCTCAAGATCGTCGAGGAGCCGCCCGACCACCTGATCTTCGTCTTCGCCACCACCGAGCCGGAGAAGGTATTGCCGACGATCCGCTCGCGGACCCACCACTATCCGTTCCGGCTGCTGGCCCCGCGGACCATGCGAGGGCTGGTCGAGCGGATCTGCGCGCAGGAGGACGTGGTCGTCGACGACGCCGTCTATCCGTTGGTGATCCGGGCCGGCGGCGGTTCGCCTCGCGACACCCTGTCGGTGCTCGACCAGTTGCTGGCCGGCGCCGAAGGTAACCGGGTCAGCTATCAGCGGGCGCTGGGGCTGTTGGGCGCGACCGACGTGGCGCTGATCGACGAGGCCGTCGACGCGCTGGCCGCCGTGGATGCCGCGGCGCTGTTCGGGGCGGTGGAGTCGGTGATCGACGCCGGCCACGATCCGCGGCGATTCGCCACCGATCTGTTGGAGCGGTGCCGCGATTTGCTTGTTCTGCAAGCAGTTCCGGATGCCATCTCCCGCGGCGTGGTCGATGCCCCGGAAGACGTACTGGACCGGATGCGTGAGCAGGCGGCCCGGCTGGGACCGGCGACGCTGACCCGCTATGCCGAGGTGGTGCACGCCGGGCTGACCGAGATGCGCGGGGCGACGGCACCCCGCCTGCTACTCGAGGTGATCTGCGCGCGGCTGTTACTGCCGTCGGCCAGCGACGCCGAATCGGCTCTGCTGCAACGGGTCGAGCGGATCGAGACCAGGCTGGACATGTCCATCCCGGCCGGGGAGCAGCCGGCGCAGCAGCCCACCTTCGTACGGCCGTCGGCCGCCAAACCGTCGACACCCGCACCCCCGCCGGTCGTCGCAGCCGAGCCGACTCCCGAGCCTGCGCCGCCCACGAGTGAGCCCGCTGTCGAAGAGGCCCCCGCCGCCGTGGGTTCGGCCGAACCGAACGCCGCCGCGGTGCGTACCCTATGGCCGACGGTGCGCGACAAGGTCCGTCAGCGCAGCAGGACCACCGAGGTGATGCTGGCCGGTGCCACGGTCCGCGCGGTCGAGGACAACACACTGGTGCTGAGCCACGAGTCGGCGCCGCTGGCCAAGCGGCTCAGCGAACAACGCAACGCCGATGTCATCGCCGAGGCACTCAAGGATGCCCTGGGCGTGAACTGGCGGGTGCGCTGCGAAGCCGGCGGATCGGCCGTGGCGGCGGCACCAGAAGCCCCGCCCGCGCCGCCGCCCCCGATCGAGCGTCCGCGTCGGGTGGTTCCGCCGCCGCCGACCGAGCCGGCCGTCGAGGACGAATCGCATCAGCGGGCCGAAGAGGAGAGCATGCTCGCCGAGGCCAACCAGGACGACGAGCTGACACCCCGCCGCGACCCCGAAGAAGCCGCTCTCGAGCTGCTGCAGAACGAACTGGGAGCGCGCCGCATCGACAAGGGCTGAGCGCCTGGGGCTCGAGCGACCACCTATACGCTGATCGGCGAGGATCACGCCCGCACAGAGGAGTTACGTCTAATGGGACACGTCAGTGCAGCCAGCACGATCCTGATCAACGCTGAGCCCGCCACCGTGCTGTCGGCCGTTGCCGACTACCGCGACGTCCGACCCAAAATCCTGTCGTCGCACTACCACGACTACCGGGTACTCGAGGGCGGGCAGGGTCAGGGAACCGTCGCCAGCTGGAAGCTGCAGGCCACCAAGTCGCGAGTCCGTGACATCAAGGCCAGCGTCGACGTCGCCGGTCACGCCGTCATCGAAAAGGACGCCAACTCGACGCTGGTCACCAATTGGACGGTGGCTCCTGCGGGCCCCGGTTCGAGCGTCACCGTCACCACCACGTGGACCGGTGCCGCAGGGGTGAAGGGCTTCTTCGAGAAGACGTTCGCGCCGCTCGGGTTGAAGAAGATCCAGGGCGAGGTGCTGGCCAACCTGAAGCGGGAAATCGAAGGCTAGCGGGCGGCGGCCTGGCCGCCCAGGAACGCTGCGACACCCCTCGCGATCGCGTCGGCGTACTTCTGCCGTCCCTCGGGGCTCTCCATCAGCGCCGAATCGACCGGGTTCTTCATGTTGCCGCACTCGACCAGGACCGACGGGTACTGCGCCAGGTTCAGCCCGGCCAGGTCCGACCGCCCGTACAGGCCGTCCTGGCCGATATAGCTGGCCGGCGGGATGCCTGAGGCCTGCATCTGGTCGCGCATGACGCGGGCCAACTGCACCGAGGGCCCGGCCTGGGCCTGGTTGAGTGGCGGCGCGGAGTAATTGACGTGGAACCCTCGTCCGCCCGACGGACCGCCGTCGGCGTGGATGCTGACGATCGCGTTCGGGTGCAGCGCGTTGGCCATCGCAGCGCGTTGGTCGACGCAGGGGCCGACCGTGGAGTCGTCGCCGCGTGACATGGCGGTCCGTGCGCCCAGCGCGTTGAGCGCGGCGCGGACACGCAAGGTGGTGTCCCAGCTGAAAGTGTGCTCCGGGTAGCCGTCGTTGGTCGTGGTACCGCTGGCCTGACAGTTCTTGGTGCCACCGCGACCGGTGGGCACCTGGCGGCTGATGGATGCGTCGTTGGCGCCGTTGTGTCCGGGATCGAGGAACACGATCATGCCGGCGATGCTGCCGGGTGCGGCGATCGCGCTCGGCGGAGCCGGTGCGACGACGGCGACCGCGGCCAACGCGGCAGCGGCTCCGACACGCAGGCGACGAGATGTGTGCACGGCGCTACGGTAGCCCGGCGGCGGCTACGCTTGGAGCTCTGACCGCCCGCACGCCGCAGGCGAAACCAAGTCGATACCGATACGCAAGGGGATTGTCATGCAACCCGGAGGCCAGCCCGACATGTCGGCGTTGCTAGCCCAGGCTCAGCAGATGCAGGCACAACTGATGGCTGCGCAGCAGCGACTCATCGACACCCAGGTGCACGGTGAAGCCGGCGGCGGCCTGGTGAAGGTCACCGTCAAGGGCAGTGGCGAGGTCGTCGCGGTGAACATCGATCCCAAAGTCGTCGACCCCGACGACGTCGAGACCCTGCAGGATCTGATCGTCGGCGCACTCGCCAACGCCGCCCAACAGGTCGCCGACCTGGCGCAGGAGCAGCTGGGTCCGCTGGCCGGTGGCATGGGCGGCGCACTGGGTGTTTGAAGGACCGGTCCAGGATCTGATCGACGAGCTCGGCAAGCTACCGGGTATCGGGCCGAAGAGCGCCCAGCGCATCGCATTTCACCTGCTGTCGGTTGAGCCACCGGACATCGACCGGCTCACCGCGGTGCTGGCCAAGGTTCGCAACGGTGTGCGGTTCTGCGCCGTCTGCGGCAACGTCTCCGACGACGAGCGTTGCCGGATCTGCGCGGACCCACGCCGCGACGGCACCCAGGTCTGCGTCGTCGAAGAGCCCAAGGACATCCAGGCCGTAGAGCGCACCCGCGAATTCCGCGGGCGCTACCACGTGCTGGGCGGGGCGCTGGATCCGCTGTCCGGCGTCGGGCCGGACCAGCTGCGGATCCGCGAGTTGCTGAACCGGATCGGCGAGCAGGTCGACGGGGTCGACATCACCGAGGTGATCATCGCGACCGACCCGAACACCGAGGGCGAGGCGACCGCCACCTACCTGGTCCGCATGCTGCGCGACATCCCCGGTCTGACCGTGAGCCGGATCGCATCGGGGCTGCCGATGGGCGGCGACCTAGAGTTCGCCGACGAGCTCACCCTGGGCCGCGCGCTGACCGGCCGCCGCGCGATGGCCTGAGAGCGCTACGCCCTGAGCCCGCGAAACGTACCGTCGTTCAAGGTTCGGATAGTCACATCGGTAACTCTGACACCTGGGTCCGGCCCCCTCTCCGATTTTCAAAACGTGTTCACATGCGATATCACCCGGCCCGGCGAATGGCTTGGTGATACCGCATGTGGTGACAAAACAAAAAAAGAGTGCACCCGCGGAGAGCCCCGCGGGACGAGCGCTAACTAGCTACGCCCGCAGGCGTTCTCGTCGCAGCAACTCCACCTCGGGCAGATCCAGCGGCGCCAACTCGCCCACCACCTTGCCGAGCAGGAGATCGGCGAACTCCGGATTGCGGGCCAAACATGGCCCGTGCATGTAGGTCGTGAACACGCTGCCCTGCACCGCGCCGTCGACGCCGTCGCCCGAGCGGTTGCCCGCACCCTTCTTCACCGCACCCAGCGGAGCCGCTTCATCGCCGAGAACTGTTCCGCCGCGGTGGTTTTCAAAGCCGGTTAGCGGCGCGGTCAAGCCGGTTAGCAGCGGCGAGGTGACCAGCTCGCCGATCGTGCGTGCCGGCTGCGGCGACGTGGTCAGGTCAAGCAGCCCGACGCCGTCGACCCGCTCGCCCGCCGACGTTTCATACCAGTGCCCGAGTACCTGGATGGCCGCGCAGATCGCCAGCACCGGCGCGCCGCGGCCCGCGGCGCGCTGCAGACCCGGGTAGCGGATCAGGTGCTTGGTGGCCAGCCGCTGCGCGTAGTCCTCGGCGCCGCCGAGGGTGTACAGGTCGAGGCTGTCGGGCACCGCGTCGGCCAGCGTGATCTCGACGATCTGCGCGGCGATGCCCCGCAATCGCAGCCGCTGTCGCAACACCGCGGCGTTTCCGCCGTCGCCGTAGGTGCCCATCACGTCGGGCAGCACCAAGCCGATTCGGACCGCTGAAGTCGAAGCGTCGCTAGCCATGACGGGCCAGTCTGCGCTGCAACTGCAGGAACGCCGTGTAGTTGGCCACCACCTCGACGGGGCCGGGCGGGCACGTCGAGATCGCCGCCAGGGTGTCGTGCACCAGGGTGTGCTTGACGTCGGCGTAGCCCAACCGCACGGCCAGGTCGGTGCCGCGCTCGCCGGCAGCCACGACTGGAGTCTTTTCGACGTGCTCCTGGAATCGCTCGAAGCGAACGTCCCACAGCCAGGACAGGTCTTCGCCGTCGGGCACCTGCCCGTTGACCGCGATCACCACCCCGGCCGCGTCCTTGTTCACCATCGACAGCGCCTCCTGCCAACCGGCGGGGTTCTTGGCCAACAACATTCGCACGGTGTGCGCGCCGACCTGGATGGTCCGGTATCGCCCGGCGACCTCGTCGACGCCGGCGACCGCGGCCACCGCGGCCGACGGATCGGCGCCCAGCGCCACCGCCGCGGCCACTGCCTGCGCGGCGTTGCCCCGATTTACCGCGCCGGGCAGCGCGAGTCGCATCGGTAGCACCAATCCATTTGGGCCGTAGAGCTTTTCGTCGTCGAACCACCACTGCGGGCTGGGCCGCTTGAAGTCGGCGCCGGTGGAATACCAATGGCCCGGATCGCGGATGATCACCTCGCCGCTGCGCGGGCAGCTCACCGAGTCGGCCGACCAACTGCCGCCCGCCGCGACCCAGACCACGTAAGCGTGGTCGTAGGCGGCCGAGGTCATCAGCACGTCGTCACAGTTCGCGATCACGACCGCCTGCGGATGCGCGGCCAGCCCGGCCCGCAGCTTGCGCTCGATCACGTTGATCTCGCCGACGCGGTCCAGCTGATCGCGGGACAGGTTCAGCAGGAT
This sequence comes from Mycobacterium sp., assembly GCF_039583785.1. Lineage (GTDB taxonomy): Bacteria > Actinomycetota > Actinomycetes > Mycobacteriales > Mycobacteriaceae > Mycobacterium. The sequence continues at coordinate 17,043 of NZ_JAVKSG010000031.1, read as the reverse complement.
CAGCACGCCGGGCTCGACGGCGTCGGAGACGTGCGGCACATGCATCTCGTCGACCTCGAGCACCGCCAGCGGGGCCTCCCGGTCGGCGGCCAGCGCCGCCACCAGACCGGCGTCCATGTTCGCGCCTTCAGCGTTGGTGGCCACGGCACCGAGCGTGCTCAGCGCTGCCGCGGTCATCCGGGTGGTCGTCGACTTGCCGTTGGTGCCGGTGACGACCACCGTGCGCCGGCCGGTCCCGAGCTGTCGCAGGATCGACCGGTCCAGGGTCATCGCGACCAGGCCGCCGATCATCGCGCCGGCCCCGCGGCCGCTCACCCGGGACGCCCAGCGTGCGCCGGAGCCGGCGGCCAGGGCGAGTCGTCCGCGGGCGGTGATCACCCGGAGAGTTTAAGGGTGATCGCAAGCTCGGTGCTTTCCCGAGCGCAGCGGGTCATCCGGGTCAGCCGAGGGTGATCGCAAGCTCGGTGCTTTCCCGAGCGCAGCGGGTCATCCGGGTCAGATCCGCCGCGCGACACGGGGCGCAGCGCCCCGGCGATGCCGGCTCGGCGTGAAATCCTCGGGTACATGCGGGACAGTGTGGGGGCGGTAACGGCAACGCCCTGGGGTCGGCCGGTCACCGAGGCGGGTGCAGGCTGGGCGGTGGTCGACGTCGAGACCTCAGGCTTCAAGCCGGGCAGCGCCCGCGTCATCAGCCTGGCGGTGCTGGCTCTGGACGCCGAAGGCACCGTCGAGCAGTCCGTGGTCAGCCTGCTCAACCCGGGAGTCGACCCGGGCCCGACCCACATCCACGGGCTGACCGCCGAGATGCTGGAGGACCAGCCTCAGTTCAGCGAGATCGTCGCTGACGTGGTCGAGCTTGTCCGCGGGCGGACACTGGTCGCACACAATGCCGCCTTCGACTACGGGTTCCTGACCGCGGAAGCCGAACTGGTCGGCGTCGAGCTGCCGATCGACAGCGTGATGTGCACGGTCGAGTTGGCCCGTCGGCTGGAATTAGGCACCGACAACCTGCGTCTGGAAACCCTGGCCGCGCACTGGGGTGTGACGCAGCGGCGGGCGCATGACGCGTTCGACGACGCGGTCGTGCTGACCGACGTGCTGGCCGCCTCGCTGCGGCGGGCCCGGGAACGCGACGTCTGGCTGCCGGTGCGGCCGGTCACCCGGCGGCGCTGGCCCGGCGGGAAGGTCACCCACGAGGAGCTTCGGCCGTTGAAGGTGCTGGCCTCCCGGATGGCCTGCCCGTACCGCAACCCGGGGCCCTACGTCCGCGGTGGCCCACTGGTGCAGGGCATGCGGGTGGCACTGGCGGCCGAAGTCGCCCGGACGCATGAGGAGTTGGTCGAGCGGATCCTGCACGCCGGGCTGGCGTATGCGGCCGACGTCGATCGGGACACCTCGCTGGTGATCTGCAACGAGGTCCGCCCAGTGCAGGGCAAGGGCTACCTGGCTCACGAGCTCGGGGTGCCGCTGGTGTCCGACGCGACGTTCATGGACTACGTCGGGGCGGTCGTCGACGGCACCGGTGTCGAGGACGCTGTCGGGACATCCTGTGCCGGAGAGCAGTTCGCGCTGTTCTGACCGTGCTGAAGGCCTGCGTCAGTTGCGCGCGGCCCGGTTGACCGCCGACACCACGGCACGCAGCGACGCGGTGGTGATCGACGGCGCGATACCGACACCCCACACCGTCTTGCCGGCAATGGAGGTTTCCACGTAGGCCGCGGCCTGGGCGTCCTCGCCGCCGCTCATCGCGTGCTCGGAGTAGTCCAGCACGGCGACGTCGACGTCGATGGTGGACAGCGCGTCGACGAACGCGGCAAGCGGGCCGTTGCCCGACCCGGTGATCTCGGTCTCGATGCCGTCGACCTTCACCGTCGCGGCAATCCGGGTGACGCCGTGGTCCTCTTCGGATGCGTCGACGCGCTGCTTCATCCGCTCCAGCGGCCGAATCGGCGCGATGTACTCGTCGTTGAAGGCGTCCCACATCTCCTTGGGCGTGACCTCCCCGCCCTCACCGTCGGTGATCTTTTGGATCGCCTGGCTGAACTCGATCTGCAGCCGCCGCGGCAGCGCCAGGCCGTGGTCGGCCTTCATGATGTAGGCCACCCCGCCCTTGCCGGACTGCGAGTTGACCCGGATGACCGCCTCGTAGGTGCGCCCGACATCGCGCGGGTCGATCGGCAGATACGGCACCTGCCACAGCATGTCGTCGACGTCGGAGTCGGCGGCGTCCGCGGCAACCTTCATCGCGTCCAGGCCCTTGTTGATCGCGTCTTGGTGGCTGCCGGAGAACGCCGTGTACACGAGATCGCCGCCGTAGGGGTGACGTTCGGGTACCGGCAGCTGGTTGCAGTACTCGACCGTGCGACGGATCTCGTCGATGTTGGAGAAGTCGATCTGCGGGTCGACGCCGCGGGAGAACTGGTTCAGCCCCAGCGTCACCAGGCAGACGTTGCCGGTCCGCTCGCCGTTACCGAACAGGCAGCCCTCGATCCGGTCGGCCCCGGCCTGATATCCCAATTCGGCTGCGGCGACGCCCGTTCCGCGGTCGTTGTGCGGGTGCAGGCTCAGGATGACGGACTCCCGGTTGGCCAGGTTGCGGCTCATCCACTCGATCGAGTCGGCGTAGACGTTCGGCGTCGCCATCTCGACGGTGGCCGGCAGGTTGACGATCATCGGGTTGTCCGGTGTCGGCGCGATGATGTCGCCGACCGCGTCGCACACCTGCTTGGCGTATTCGAGTTCGGTGCCGGTGTAGGACTCCGGCGAGTACTGGAAACGCCATTGCGTGCCGGGGTATTTGGCGGTCTGCTCGACGCACTTGCGGGCGCCGTCGGTGGCGATCGCCTGCACCGCGGGACGGTCGGCCCGAAACACCACCCGGCGCTGCAGGATTGATGTCGAATTGTAGAAGTGCACGATCGCACGATGCACGCCCTCGCAGGCCAGGAAGGTCCGCTCGATCAGTTCGGGCCGACACTGGGTCAGCACCTGGATCGTCACGTCGTCGGGAATCGCGCCCTCGGTGATGATCTCGCGAACGAAGTCGAAGTCGGTCTGGCTGGCTGACGGGAAGCCGACCTCGATCTCCTTGTAGCCCATGCGGACCAACAGGTCGAACATCCGGCGCTTGCGCGCCGGGCTCATCGGATCGATCAGTGCCTGGTTGCCGTCCCGCAGGTCGACCGCGCACCACTGCGGGGCTCGGTCGATGACCCGGTCGGGCCAGGTGCGGTCGGCCAGCCGGATCGGCTCGACCTCGTCGGCGAATGGTCGGTACCGGTTGACCGGCATCGAGGATCCGCGCTGGGTGTTCCAGGCGGGCTGACCGGGATTGGGGGGGCCCGCCGGTTTGACGATGGTTCGACTGGAGGTGAATGCGTCGGGGGATTCGGCCGAATAGGATTGCGGGAAGCTGGAATTTTCAGTCACGGTGATTGCTCCGGGGAATGAGGAGAGGCTGACTTGCCTCAAAGATTCTTAGACCGGCGAATCGCAAAGTCCCGCGACAGGAAGCCGGTCTGGATCAGGCCCCGTCGCGGCGTCCGAGAAGGAGCACCCGCTGCACGCCGCCTACTTTACCGCGCCGGCGTGGTTGTCCAAAACCCCTCTTTCCGCGTAGGCCGGTTCCGCTGCGTGTCCGACGCGACGCCGGCGCCGGCGTTGCCGAGTCGGTCGGCGGTAAAAAGACGACGCCGTCACACGTATTCTGTCTGTCGACCTATCAGATGCCAGCCCGTGAACCCGAGAGAGCAACAGTGGCGCTCGTCGTGCAGAAATACGGCGGATCGTCGGTGGCCGACGCCGACCGGATCCGTCGCGTCGCCGAACGCATCGTCGAGGCCAAAAAGCAGGGCAACGACGTCGTCGTGGTGGTCTCCGCGATGGGCGACACCACCGACCACCTGCTGGATCTGGCCCAACAGGTGTGCCCGGCCCCGCCGGCCCGCGAACTGGACATGCTGCTGACCGCCGGTGAGCGCATCTCGAACGCGCTGGTCGCGATGGCCATCGAGTCGCTGGGCGCGCAGGCCCGCTCGTTCACCGGATCGCAGGCCGGCGTCATCACCACCGGCGCGCACGGCAAGGCCAAGATCATCGACGTCACCCCGACCCGGCTGCGGGCCGCCCTGGACGAGGGCCGGATCGTGCTGGTGGCCGGGTTCCAAGGGGTCAGCCAGGACACCCGGGACGTCACCACGCTGGGCCGCGGCGGCTCCGACACCACCGCGGTCGCGCTGGCCGCCGCATTGGGCGCCGACGTCTGCGAGATCTACACCGACGTGGACGGCATCTTCAGCGCCGACCCGCGGATCGTGCCCAATGCCCGGCGGCTGGACACGGTCACCTTCGAGGAGATGCTCGAAATGGCCGCCTGCGGAGCGAAAGTGCTGATGCTTCGCTGCGTGGAATACGCCCGCCGCTACAACATCCCGGTGCACGTCCGATCGTCGTACTCGGACAAGCCCGGCACCGTCGTCACCGGATCGATCGAGGACATACCCATGGAAGAGCCCATCCTGACCGGCGTCGCCCACGACCGCAGCGAGGCCAAGGTGACCGTCGTCGGCATCCCCGACCACCCGGGCTATGCCGCGAAGATCTTCCGCGCCGTCGCCGACGCCGACGTCAACATCGACATGGTGTTGCAGAACGTCTCCAAGGTCGAGAACGGCAAGACCGACATCACCTTCACCTGCCCCCGCGACGCCGGCCCGGCCGCGGTGGCCAAGCTGGACGCGATGAAGACCGAAATCGGGTTCAGCCAAGTGCTGTACGACGACCACATCGGCAAGGTGTCGCTGATCGGCGCGGGGATGCGCAGCCACCCCGGGGTCACCGCCACGTTCTGCGAGGCGCTGGCCCAGGTCGGCGTCAACATCGACCTGATCTCCACCTCGGAAATCCGGATCTCGGTGCTGTGCCGGGACACCGAACTCGACAAGGCCGTGGTCGCGTTGCACGAAGCATTCGGCCTCGGCGGTGCCGACGAGGCCACGGTGTACGCGGGGACGGGACGTTAGATGGTTGCTATCGGGGTCGTGGGCGCTACCGGCCAGGTCGGCCAGGTGATGCGTAGGCTGCTCGACGAGCGGGATTTCCCGGCCTCCGACGTGCGGTTTTTCGCCTCGGCCCGATCGCAGGGCCGCAAGCTGGAATTCCGCGGCCAGGAGATCGAGGTCGAGGACGCCGAGACCGCCGACCCGACCGGTCTGGATATCGCGTTGTTCTCCGCGGGCGCGACGATGTCGCGGGTGCAGGCGCCGCGGTTCGCGGCGGCCGGGGTGACCGTGATCGACAACTCGTCGGCCTGGCGCAGGGACGACCAGGTGCCGCTGGTGGTCTCCGAGGTCAACTTCGCCGACGCGAAGAACCGGCCGAAAGGCATCATCGCCAACCCGAACTGCACCACGATGGCCGCGATGCCGGTGCTCAAGGTTCTGCATGACGAGGCTCAGCTGGTCCGCTTGGTGGTGTCGAGCTATCAGGCCGTGTCCGGCACCGGCCTGGCCGGGGTGGCCGAGTTGGCCGAGCAGGCCCGCGCCGTCATCGACGATGCCGAGCAGTTGGTGCACGGTGTCTTCCCCGGCAGCGCCCTGCAATTTCCCGAGCCGAAGGCCTACGTCGCGCCGATCGCGTTCAACGTGGTTCCGCTGGCCGGCAAGCTGGTCGACGACGGCTCCGGCGAGACCGACGAAGACCAGAAACTGCGCTACGAGAGCCGCAAGATCCTGGGCATTCCGGACCTGCTGGTCAGCGGCACCTGCGTGCGGGTGCCGGTGTTCACCGGTCACTCGCTGGCGATCAATGCCGAGTTCGCCCAACCGCTTTCGCCCGAGCGTGCCCGCGAGATCCTTGCCGGCGCGCCGGGGGTGAAGCTGGTCGACGTGCCTACGCCGCTGGCTGCCGCCGGTGTCGACGAGTCGCTGGTCGGCCGGATCCGTCGGGACCCAGGTGTACCCGACGGCCGCGGGCTGGCTCTGTTCGTCTCGGGCGACAACCTGCGTAAAGGCGCGGCTTTGAACACTATTCAGATCGCCGAGTTACTCGCCGCCGAGCTGTGACCCGCGGGTGAGCCTGGTCCGTCGCTCACTCATAGCCGCAGGTGTGCTTGCTTGCCAAGGATTTTGGCCCGCACACGCCGACCCGCCGGCCCCGATGCCGCAGCCCGTGCTACCGCCGCTGGCGCCTGGCGAGGTGATCCGGATCGGCCCGGCCGCGGGCACCGGTACGCCGACCCGCGACTATGGCATCGGCGCCACCGACCTGTGCGTGTTCCTGGAATTTCCGACCGATGTCGTGCAGGTGTGCGGCGACAGCTTCGCCGGCCAGGGCGTGGGATTCGGCGGCTACTACTCACCGGTCGCGCTGCGGGTCGACACGTCGTCGGTGGACGATCCGGACGGGGTGAAATACACCGGGGTCACCGGCATCGCCGAACCGCTGCTGGCCGACCCCACTCCGTCCGGTGCAGCGCAACTTCCGGCCGGTGTCGTGCAGATCAACCGGCAGAACTACGTCTTGATCACCACCACCGAGGACTTGGTCCCGCAGAGCTCGCGACTGGTGAAAGCCGAACCGGCGCAAGGGCTTTGGCAGACCGTTCCGGGGTCGGTCCGCGATGCGGACTATGCCGACGGTGAGCAGTCACAAATCAGCGGCTACTACGACCCGATACCGACGGACGCGTCGCAGACCGGCTGGGTGTACATCGTCGCCGACAACTTCGACCGTAGCCGGCCGATGGTGCTGTACCGCGTCGCGCCGGAGAACTTCGGCGACCGATCCCGCTGGCAGGGCTGGGCGCCCGGTCCGGACGGCGGCTGGGGCAAACCGCCGGCCCCGCTGTGGGGGGACATGGCCGGCGAAATCAGCATGACTCAGATCGACGGTAAGTCGGTGTTGTCGTATTTCAACTCCAGCACCGGGAATATGGAAGTGCGAGTGGCCGACGATCCGATGTCGCTGGGCAGTGCGCCGGTCACCACCGTTGTCCAACACGACGATTGGCCCGAGCCCGCCGAAAGCCTTCCGCCGCCGCACGACAACCGCTTGGCGCAGCCGTACGGCGGCTACATCTCGCCCGGGTCGACGTTGGACGAGGTGCGGGTGTTCGTCAGCCAGTGGCACAACTCCGACGCCCGGGCCCGCTCGCCATACCGGGTGATTCAGTTCGCCGTCAACCCGTTCAAACCCTGGTCGGAAGAGCACTGATACGCGCCCGGGCCGCGTCTCATAGCGGTTCCATAAGTTCTACCCAGCGTGGCCTATCGGTACCTACCGCATCCTTTCAGGTATGAGCGAAACACCGGACACCCCGACAACACCGACCACAGTCGCCACGGAGCCGGCGCCAGCGGCCGTCAAACCCTATTGGCTCTATCGATTCGCGGCCTGGGTCGGAATCGTCGCAGGCATTGTGTTCATCGTCTTGAGCGTCTTCTTTGCCGGCTTCAAGGTCGCCCACCTGGGTCATCACAAATGCCACCACCACGGATGGCACCAGAATCCGATGATGCAGGAGGGCCCGCAAGAACACCACCGGGGCGCCGGATTCCACCCCGGGTTCGGTGGTCCGGGACCGTCGCACATGCCTGAATCGGTCACTCCGTCGTTGGCTCCGGCGCAACCGTAGCCGCCGATTTCCACCAGCCCGGCGTCCCCGATGGGGCGCCGGGCTCTCTATTGCGGGTATCCGACTCCGTAACGGACTGGTCGCGCACAGCACTGAGCTGAGGCATTATGCGGATATGAGTGAGATTTCCGGGCCGTCGACCCCGCCGCCGCCCGTCGCGCCGGCGCCGCACTCCGAAAGGCTCTACCAGGCAGCGGCGTGGGTGGCGATCGTCGCCGGCGTCACGCTGATTGCCGTCGTCATCCTGAAATTCGCCTGGATGCTCGGTTATTAGAGCGCCCGGCGAGGTGGCACACGAGTTGATCTCGGCGACTCGCGCGCGCCGCTGGTTGATGGTCCGACCATGCCTGGGCATGATCGACAGATGACCCAACCACCCGAACCCCCGATTCAGCCGCCTGCGGGCCCGCCGCCGGCCGCATACCCCGCCGCGTTCCCGCCCGCCGCCCGGCACGCCCGGCTTTACCAGGCCGCGGCGTGGGTGGTGATTGTGGCGGGCACCGTGTTCGTTCTGGCGGTCGTCTTTTTCGCCGGTGCCGAGCTCACCGGGCACGGCCCGCAGTATCGCCCGCATCATCACGGGGTGTTCGGGCCGAACGCGCCGGGTGGCCTGGACGGCCCGCCGCCGTATGTCATCTTCCCGGGCGGGCCTTTCCCCCCCGGTCCAGGCCCGTGGGGTCCGTGGGGACCGGGCATGGGACCGGGTGGACCGGGTGGGCCGGGTGGTCACGGAGGGCCCGGCGGGCCCGAAGAGCCCCCGCCACCAGCGCCGACCTACACGCCGTAGCTGCAACTGTGACCAGGTGCGTCGCTGCGGCCGTATCGGCATTCGGTTGTCTCGCGGTCGCATTGAGCACGCCGGTCGCATCGGCGCGGCCATCGGATCCCGGCGTGGTGAGTTACGCGGTCTTGGGCAAGGGTTCGGTGGGCAACATCGTCGGCGGGCCGATGCGGGATGAGTCGCTGTTCAGCCAGCCGTTCCAGGGCTACTTTGTCGACAACCCGGTGTGCAACAACTGGGCCGATATCGGGTTGCCGGAGGTCTACGACGACCCGGATCTGGCGTCTTTCAACGGCGCCAGCACGCAGACGTCGCCGACCGACCAGACGCATTTCGTCAAGCAGGCGGTCGGGGTGTTCGCGACCGGCGCCGCGGCCGGTGCGGCGTTCCATCGCGTGGTGGACCGCACCGTCGGCTGTTCCGGGCAGACCACGCCCATGCACCTGGACAACGGCACGACCCAGGTGTGGTCGTTCGACGGCGGTCCGCCGGGCGCCGCCGACGAGGCGTGGAGCAAGCAGGAGGTTGGGACCGACCGGCGATGTTTCACCCAGACCCGGTTGCGGGAAAACGTCCTGCTGCAAGCCAAAGTCTGTCAGTCCGGCAACGGTGGTCCGGCGGTGAATGTGCTGGCCGGCGCTATGCAGAACGCGCTGGGTCAGTAGCCGCCCGGGAATAGGTCGGTGCCACCTGGACGATGAAACTTGCGACTATTGTTGGGTAGCCGCGCGCAGCCAGCGGACTCGGGTTCCCTTGGAACCGTTGGTGTAGGGCTGAAGGGGATTCCGATCATGGCGTTTGCCGTCGCGTCGCAGCTGGATTCTGCACGCCTGGCGGACGGCGAATTTGCCAGTGCCGCCGCCGCGGCGCAGCTCATCGCGGATGGCTGTCTTGCCGACGGTCCGGTGGGTCGGGTCGGTCTGGAGATCGAGGCCCACTGCTACGACCAGGTCGACCCGCACCGCCGACCGACCTGGGATGAAATCACCGCGGTCCTGGAGTCGCTGCCGTCCATGCCGGGCGACAGCGTGGTCACTGTCGAGCCCGGGGGTGCCGTGGAACTCTCCGGCCCGCCGGCGCGTGAGGTGACGGCCGCGATCGCTGCGATGGCCGGCGACCAGGCCGTGCTGCGCACGGCTTTCGATGCCGCCGGCCTCGGCCTGGTCGCGTTGGGCGCCGATCCGCTGCGGCTGGCCAAGCGGGTCAACCCGGGAGCGCGCTATCGCGCGATGGAACAGTTCTTCACGGCCAGCCACACCGGTGCAGCGGGTGCCGCGATGATGACGTCGACCGCATCCGTTCAGGTCAACCTCGACGCCGGGCCGCAAGCCGGCTGGGCCGACCGAGTTCGGTTGGCCCATGCGCTCGGGCCGGTGATGGTGGCGATCTCGGCCAACTCGCCGCTGCTCGGCGGAAAGTTCTCCGGCTGGCGCTCGACCCGGCAGCGGGTGTGGAGTCAGCTCGATTCGGCCCGCTGCGGACCCATCCTGACCGCCAGCGGCGAAGACCCGGGTACCGACTGGGCGCGCTACGCGCTCAAGGCGCCGGTGATGCTGGTGCACAGCCCCGAGCCGGTACCGGTCACCCGTTACCTGCCGTTCGCCGACTGGGCCGACGGCCGCGAGCTGCTCGGCGGACGCCGGCCCACCCGCCACGACCTGGCATACCACCTGACCACACTGTTTCCGCCGGTGCGGCCCCGGCAGTGGCTCGAAATCCGCTACCTGGACAGCGTCCCCGCCGATATCTGGCCGGCGGTGGTGTTCACGATCGCCACCCTGCTCGACGACCCGGTCGCCGCCGACCTGGCCGCCGAAGCCGTCGCGCCCGTCGCCGCCGCCTGGGACACCGCCGCCCGGATCGGTCTGGGCGACCAGCGAATCTTCAGCGCCGCCAACCGTTGCGTGACCATCGCGGCGGAACGCGCGCCCGCCGCGCTCGGCGAGGGAATGCGGCGCGTTGCCGATGCGGTAGCGCAGGGCCGCTGCCCGGCCGACGACTTTGCCGACCGGGTGATCGACAGCGGCATCGCGGCCACCGTCACCGCGCTCGCGTCAGGTGAGCAGTGACGTCACGCGAAACGCTGGTCCGCGATATGCAGCGGGCGCGGAGGCGAACCCTGCGGCTGGTCGATTTCGACGATGCGGAGCTGCGGCGCCAGTACCACCCGTTGATGAGCCCGTTGGTGTGGGATTTGGCGCATATCGGGCAGCAGGAAGAACTGTGGCTGCTGCGCGGCGGCCACCCGGACCGGCCGGGGATTCTGTCCGGTGCCGTGCAGAGCCTGTACGACGCGTTCGCGCACTCCCGCGCCAGCCGCGTCGACCTGCCGTTGCTGTCCCCGGATCAGGCCCGCAGCTACTGCCGGACGGTGCGCACGGCTGCACTCGACGCGCTGGACCGGCTCCCCGACGAACCCGAGCAGAACTTCGTCTACGGCCTGGTGGTCAGCCACGAAAACCAGCACGACGAGACCATGCTGCAGGCGCTGAACCTGCGGGCCGGTCCGGCGCTGTTGCAGGCGGCACGCGCGCTGCCGGCCGGCCGGGCCGGGCTTGCCGGAACGTCGGTCGAGATACCCGGCGGACCGTTCGTTCTCGGCGTCGACGGGGTCGACGAGCCGTTCTCGCTGGACAACGAGCGGCCCGCGCACGTTGTCGACGTGCCGACGTTCCGCATCGGCCGGGTTCCGGTCACCAACGGCGAGTGGCGGCAGTTCATCGACGACGGCGGGTACGCGCAACGGCGGTGGTGGTCGGCGCGCGGTTGGCAGCACCGCGAAACCGCGGGCCTGACCGCGCCGCAGTTCTGGAGCGCCGACGGGCAGACCCGCACCCGGTTCGGCCATGTCGAGGACATCCCCGCCGACGAACCCGTCCAGCACGTCAGCTATTTCGAAGCCGAGGCCTACGCGGCCTGGGCCGGCGCCCGGCTGCCCACCGAGCGTGAGTGGGAGAAGGCCTGCGCGTGGCACCCCCGGCTGAACGCGCGCCGGCGCTACCCGTGGGGAGCCGATGAGCCGTCGTCGACGCACGCCAACCTCGGGGGCGAGGCACTGCGCCCGGCGCCCGTCGGCGCGTATCCCGGCGGAGCGTCAGCATACGGAGTCGAGCAGATGCTCGGCGACGTCTGGGAGTGGACCAGCTGCGCGCTCGAGCCCTGGCCGGGCTTCACACCGATGATCTACCAACGCTATTCAACGCCGTTCTTCGGCGGGGACTACCGGGTGCTGCGCGGCGGGTCGTGGGCGGTAGAGTCGGGCATCGTGCGGCCCAGCTTTCGCAACTGGGATCACCCGTACCGCCGGCAGATCTTCGCCGGCGTCCGGCTCGCGTGGTCCGCCGACACTGCGGGGGGCCGCCCCTGATGTGCCGTCATCTCGGCTGGCTGGGACGCGAAACCGCGATCTCCTCGCTGGTGCTCGACCCCGCGCAGGGCCTTCGGGTGCAGTCGTACGCGCCACGCCGGCAAAAGCACGGGTTGATGAATGCCGACGGTTGGGGCGTGGGCTTTTTCGACGGCGCGACGCCGCGGCGCTGGCGCAGCGCCGCCCCGCTGTGGGGAGATGTCTCGTTCGATTCCATCGCACCGGCGCTGCGCAGTCACTGCGTGGTTGCCGCGGTGCGTTGCGCTACTGTCGGGATGCCGATCGAAGCCAGTGCGACGGCGCCGTTCACCGACGGTCAGTGGCTGCTGTCGCACAACGGGGTCGTCGATCGCGATGTGCTGCCGCTCATCGCGGCAGCCGAATCCACCTGTGATAGCGCGGTTCTCGCTGCTACGATATTCAAGCGCGGACTCGATGCGTTGGCCCAGACGATCGCTGAGGTGGGCGCCGCCGACCCGAGTGCACGACTGAACATTATGGCGGCCAACGGTTCTCGACTGCTTGCCACCACCTGGGGGGACACTCTGTCGATTCTGCGTCGAGGCGACGGCGTGGTGCTGGCCAGCGAGCCCTATGACGACCAGCCAGGCTGGGAGGACGTCCCCGATCGCCACCTCATCGAGGTCACTGCGGAGCAGGTGACCATGACCGCGCTGAACCCAACGAAGGGATAGTGATGACGCTGACGTTGTCCAACCACCTGGCCGCCGACTCGGCCTCCGAGGCGCTGTGCCGTGATGTCCGGGCGGGATTGCAGAGTGTGCCGAAATCCCTGCCGCCCAAGTGGTTCTACGACTCAGTAGGCAGCGACCTGTTCGACCAGATCACCCGGCTGCCGGAGTACTATCCCACCCGCGCCGAGGCGGAGATCCTGCGCGCCCGGGCCGCGCAGATCGCATCGGTCACCGGTGCCGACACGCTGGTCGAGTTGGGCAGCGGGACGTCGGAGAAGACCCGGGTGCTGCTCGACGCGCTGCGCCAACGCGGTGCCCTTCGCCGCTTCATCCCGTTCGACGTCGACGCCAGCATGCTGACGCTGGCTGCGAAAGCCATCCAGCACGAGTACCCCGGTATCGAAATTGCCGCTGTCTGCGGCGATTTCGAGGAGCACCTGGCCAAGATCCCGGGCGGCGGCCGGCGACTGTTCGTGTTCCTGGGGTCGACGATCGGCAACCTGGAGCCCGGCGCGCGTGCGGAATTGCTGGCCGGGCTGGCTGACACGCTGCAACCCGGTGACAGCTTGCTGCTGGGAACCGACCTGGTCAAGGACCCCAGCAGGCTGGTGGCCGCCTACGACGATGCCGCCGGAGTGACGGCCCAGTTCAACCGCAACGTGCTGGCGGTGATCAACCGGGAACTCAACGCGGACTTTGACGTGGACGCGTTTCGGCACGTCGCCAGCTGGAATCCGGCCGAGGAGCGGATGGAGATGTGGCTGCGGTCCGAGCGGGCGCAGCGGGTGGGCATCGGCGCGCTGAGTCTGACGGTCGAGTTCGAGGCCGGCGAACAGGTACTCACCGAGGTGTCGTGCAAATTCCGGGCCGACGTCGTACCCGACGAACTGGCTCAGGCGGGCCTGCGGCTCACCCAGTGGTGGACCGACGGCGACGGTGATTTCGGGTTGTCGTTGTCGGTCAAGTGAGCACCAGCCTGGCCGAGGCCTGGCGGGCCGCCCGGCCACCGGTGGCCGGGCTGCATCTGGACAGCGCCGCCTGCTCGCGGCAGAGTTTCGCGGCACTGGACACGGCCGCCCGGCACGCCCGGCATGAAGCCGAGGTGGGCGGGTACGTCGCGGCCGAGGCGGCCCGCCCGGTACTCGAGGCGGGGCGGGCCGCGGTCGCCGCGCTGACCGGCATGCCCGACGCGCAGGTGGTGTTCACCACCGGGTCGCAGCACGCGCTGGGTCTGCTGCTGTCCAGTTGGCCGCCCGGCGGCCGGACGCTGGCCTGCCTGCCCGGCGAGTACGGGCCGAACCTGGCGTTGATGGCCGTGCACGGCTTCGACCGCACGACGTTGCCGACGGACGACGAGGGGCGGGTCGCGGTGCGCGAGGCGGCGATCAACCTGGCCGCCGATCCGCCGGACCTGGTCCACCTGACCGCCGTCGCCAGCCATCGCGGCGTGGTGCAGCCGCTGCGCGAGGTGACACAACTATGCCGCGAGTTGAGTGTGCCGCTGATCGTCGACGCCGCTCAGGCGCTCGGGCAGGTCGACTGCGCGGTGGGCGCCGACGCCGTGTACGCGTCGTCGCGCAAATGGCTGGCCGGCCCGCGCGGTGTCGGCGCGTTGGCGATGCGGCCGACGCTGGCCCAGCGGCTGCAGCCGAAGGAGTGGGTGGGGTCGTTGTCGGTCGCCGACCGACTCGAGCTCGGCGAAGCCAATGTGGCTGCCCGAGTGGGGTTTTCGGTTGCGGTCGGCGAACACATGGCAGCGGATCCAGTCGCCGTGCGGGCCCGGCTGGCCGAGGTCGGCCGAGCCAGCAGGACTGCGCTGGCCGAGGTGCCGGGATGGCGAGTGGTCGAGACGGTAGACGAGCCCAGTGCGATTACGACGCTGGCCCCGCTCGACGGCGCTGACCCGCAGGAAATCCGCGAGTGGCTGATCACCGAATGCCGCATCGTGACGACGGCCGTCGCGGTTGACCGTGCGCCGCTGGAGTTGACCGCCCCGGTGCTGCGGATCTCCCCGCACGTCGACACCACCACCGACGATCTGACGACGTTCGCTGCGGCACTCGCCGACGCGACCGCGGCCCTCCGGTGACGCTCAGACTTTGTGCGCGCTGAGCAGATACGCCGGCAGTTTCATCCGGCCCTTCTCGTCGCGCTCGTGCTCGGGCATCGGAACATTGGAATCCTGCGGCGCCGGTGGAGTATTGGCGTGAATGTACGCCGGGCGGATCTCATCGATCTGCCAGTGCTTGCCGACCGCGTCGCGTAGTTCGGCCTCGTCGACCTCGTTCGGCTTCTGCTCCCATTCGGTGGGGAACGCGCCCTTGGCGAACACCAGCACGAAGTAGCCGGCGCCGTCGGCCGCCGCCCGGTGAACGGCCCGCAGGTAGTCGTCGCGGCCCTGGACCGGCAGCGAATGGAACAGCGTGCTGTCGACGACGGTGTGGAAGCGGCCGTCGTGGCCGCCCAACGTGGTGATGTCGGCCTGCTCGAAGGTGGCGCTGACCAGCCCGCGCTGCTCGGCGGCCTTGGTGGCGGCGGCGACCGCGGTGGGCGTGAGGTCGACCCCGTGCACGGTGTAGCCGTCGGCGGCCAGGGCAAGCGACAGCTCCGCGTAGCCGCATCCCGCGTCGAGCACATCGCTGCGGAATTTCCCGGCTGCCGCCAGCGCGGCCAGCTCCGGCTGTGGCTCACCGATGTTCCAGGGTGGTGGGCCGTCGAAGCCGGTCTCCTGGCGGTATGCGCTGTCCCAGTCCATTACCTCATTTGCCATGTGTTCCAACCTACTCCGGGCCCTGTTAGTTATGGATTGGCCCAGCTGTGGACGGGCTCGTTGCTGTGCATGTGGGCGCAGTACCGGCGCAGCATCTCGGCCAGCGCCGCGGGCCGGGTCAGACCGCGGTTTTCCAGTGCTCGCACCGTGGACACCTGCCACGTCGCGCCGTTGCGGCCGGTGCGGGCGCGGCCTTCGATCACGCCGAGCAACCGGTCACGCACCTCGGCGGCGACACCCCATCGGTCCAGTCCTTCGAACGCCATCGGCAGCAATTCGTCGACCACCAGCTCCTCGGTGCTGACCGTGCCGAGTCCGGGCCAAGCCAACTGCGCTTGCATGCCGTGGCGAGCCGACTCGACGAAATTGCGTTGTGCAGCAGCAAATTCCATCTTCGTCCAGACCGGGCGGTCCTGTTCCGACAACGTGCGTAGCATGCCGTAGTAGAACGCCGCGTTGGCCAGCATGTCGATCACCGTCGGACCGGCCGGCAGCACGCGGTTCTCCACCCGCAGATGCGGCTTGCCGGCGACGACGTCGTACACCGGCCGGTTCCACCGGTAAACCGTGCCGTTGTGCAGGCGCAGCTCGGCCAGATGAGGGGTGCGGCCTGCAGCGAGTTCGGCGGCGGGATCCTCATCGGACACCTCCGGCAACAACGACGGGAAGTAACGCACGTTCTCCTCGAAGAGATCGATGATCGACGTGACCCACCGCTCGCCGAACCACACCCGGGGCCGCACGCCCCGGGTGATCAACTTGTCGGGCCGGGTGTCGGTGGACTGCGCGAACAACTCGATGCGGGTTTCGGCCCACAGCTGATGGCCGAAGAAGAACGGTGAGTTGGCGCCGAGCGCCAACTGCGGACCGGCCAGCACCTGCGCGGCGTTCCAGTTCGCGGCGAAATTGTCCGGCGAAACCTGCAGGTGCAACTGCATACTGGTGCAGGCGGATTCGGGCGCGATGTCTGCCGAAGTCAGGGCCAGCGGCTCCGGTCCGTCGATGTCGATGTGAATGTCCTCGCCGCGCGCATTGGAGATGGATTCGTTGAGCGCGGCGTATCGGGCCGACTGGCTCATCCAGTCGCTGGCCAGGTGTTCGGGCATCAGCGTCGGCAGGATCCCGATCATCACGATGTGGGCGCCGTCGGCATTGGCCTTGGTCTCGGCGGCATTAAGACTTGCCCGCACTTCGTCTTCCAACTGCACGCTGGTGTGGCCGCCCAGCGCCCGGGGCGGCACATTGAATTCGATGTTGTAAGCGCCTAATTCGGTCTGGTATGCCGGGTCGGCGATGGCGGCGAGCACGTGCTGGTTGATCATCGCCGGTTGGTAAGCGTCGTCCACCAGGTTGCATTCGATTTCCATCCCGGTCAGCGGGCGGTCGCTCTCGAAGCTGTATCGGGCAAGCATGGTCTCGAAGACGTCCAGGCACAGTTGCACCTTGCGCCGGTACTCCTGCCGGTCGACGCGTTGGTAGGTAGTCCGCTTGACCTCTTCGCCCACTACGCCGATGCAACCTCGTCGGATGCGCCCGCGCAATAGATTTCCGGCACTAACACCAGGTGGCCGTTGAGTGACATCACGCAACGTGCGATTGACGCGTCCGCAGCCGCACTGAAACAATCTCAGCCTAGTCTTAGGTCGTTCACAGCAGAGTTAAGGGTATGCGAATGAGAAGCAACCGCCGCCACACCGCCGGTGTCGCCTTGGGCGCACTGCTGGCGTCTGGGCTCATCGCGCTTCTCGCCAGCCCCGTCGCGAGCGCCGACAACTTGACGACCATCGGGCCGTACAC
>NZ_JAVKSG010000030.1:42488-44411 GCF_039583785.1 Mycobacterium sp. | reverse complement strand
ATACGATGAAGTCAGCTTCACGAGACGCCGTCGACAAGCTCCGACTGGATGGCGCGCCAACCCCACGCTCGTGGGTGGATCGGATGAAGAAGCGGCCAGCACCGACCGGTGCCGGCAAGATCAAACGGTCGGCGTGCTGCGTAGTGTCGCGGACCTGAACGAGCCGGGCGACCTGCGTCTCAGTGCCAGCGGCCCCGCCAGTTCGGTCGCAGTGCTCGCTTATGGCGGGTCTACAGGCGAACCCAAATAGCAGGTGTCTGCACCAGTGGCAGATCGGCCAGCGCGTCGAGGTTTGGTCGACAACGGCACGACGAGCACCAAACCCGGCCAGTGGCGCAGACTGATCCTCGCCCCACGCGCAACCTAACGCACGGTACGTTGACCTGTACGCCTATTGGGCACACAATTGAGTACATGGAAAAAGCACAGTCACGCAACCCCCGTGACAGGAAGACTGAGCGTCTGGCAGCGCGCCTGACCCCCGAACAGGACGCGCTGATTCGTCGCGCCGCAGAAATCGAAGGCACCGATCTCACCAACTTCACCGTGACCGCGGCACTGGCCCACGCCCGCGACGTGCTTGCTGATCGGCGCCTGTTCATCATCGATGACGCCGCTTGGACCCAGTTCAACGCGCTGCTCGATCGCCCAGTTACACACAAACCCCGGCTCGAAAAGCTGTTCTCCGAGCCGACTGTCTTCCGCGGTGACGACGGCCAGTGAGTTCTACCCCCGGCTACTACTACTACAGCACCCCGCGACCAATCAGCGGGGCAGATGACTTCTTCAGCTTCGACAGCGGCGAACCCAGCCTCGATGAATACCTGCATAAGCGGGCGCTGTCCAACCACGTCGAAGGAGCATCGCGCTGTTTCGTGGCTTGCCGGGAAGGTCACGTCGCCGGCTTCTACGCCCTCACCTCAGGAGGTGTCGACCGCGGATCGGCACCGGGGGCGATCCGCCGCAACATGCCCGAGCCAATTCCGGTCATCCTGCTGTCCCGGCTGGCCGTTGACCGCAAAGAGCAAGGCCGCGGGCTAGGCAGCCACCTGCTCCGCGACGCGATTACACGCAGCATCGGGGTGGCCGAACAGGTCGGGGTCCGGGCAATACTCGTCCACGCGCTACATGAGGAAGCCCAAAGGTTCTACGCGCACTTCGAGTTCGAGCCGTCACCCACCGATCCGCTGCACCTGATGCTGTCCATGAAAGACGCCCGCGCGCTCATCGGCCTGTGATCGCCATGACCGAAGCCGCCCGCGGCCCGGCGGCGTAGCTATGGCGGTGGCGGAGGGATTTGAACCCTCGGACGGGGGTTACCCGTCACACGCTTTCGAGGCGTGCTCCTTAGGCCGCTCGGACACGCCACCGCCGGAGAGCTTACCCAACGTCCGCGTCGCTAGCCCAATCGCTGGTTGGCGAAGAAAGTCTCCAGCACCCCGGCGCACTCTTGCGCCAGCACCCCACCCCGCACCTGCGGCCGATGGTTGAGCCGCCGATCGCGCACCACATCCCACAGCGAACCCACCGCACCGGTCTTGGGCTCCCACGCGCCGAACACCACCCGGCCGACCCGCGCCATCACCAACGCCCCGGCGCACATCGTGCACGGCTCCAGCGTGACGGCCAGCGTCGCACCCGCCAGCCGCCAGCCGTCGCCGAGCACCCGGGCGGCTGCCCGGATGGCCAGGATCTCGGCATGCGCGGTCGGATCGCCCAGCGCCTCGCGCGCGTTGACCGCGCGGGCCAGCTCGGTGCCGTCGGACGCGACGACGACGGCTCCGACCGGGACGTCCCGGGGATCCGCCGTCGCGGCAACCGCCAGCGCGGCGCGGATCAGATCTTCGTCGAAACTCACCGACTCAGGCTGATGGCGGCGACCCGCTGCGCCCGGCTCCGCCGCGCTTGCGATCACCGACCCAG
>NZ_JAVKSG010000030.1:0-42388 GCF_039583785.1 Mycobacterium sp. | reverse complement strand
GTCGAAACTCACCGACTCAGGCTGATGGCGGCGACCCGCTGCGCCCGGCTCCGCCGCGCTTGCGATCACCGACCCAGGCTGATGGCGGCGACCCGCTGCGCCCGGCTCCGCCGCGCTTGCGATCACCGACCCAGTTTGTCGAGCACCGACGCAAGCTCGTCGGCGAAGCCCATCTCGCGGGCAATGCGGTCCAACTGCTCGTCGGCGTAGAGGTCGGTCTCGTCGAGGATCACGCTAAGCACCGCCTCGGGCAGACCCACATCGGACAGCAACCCGAGATCGCCCTCGGCGAACGGGTCGGCGTCTTCAAGATCGCCCTGCTCGATGTCGGCGTCAATGTTGTCCAGCACTTCTTCGGCGATGTCGTAGTCCAGTGCCGCGGTCGCGTCAGAAAGCAGCAGCCGAGTTCCGGACGGCGCCGGCCGGACGATCACGAAAAAGTCGTCATCGACATCCAGCAGACCAAAAACCGCTCCGGCACTGCGTAATTCGCGCAGTTCCGTCTCGGCCTCGGACAGACTGACCAAAACCTTGGGCCCCATCGCCGAGCAACGCCATTTGCCGTCCTCGCGCACGACAGCCACACCGAACCCGTCCGGCGTATCGGCCTGCGCAGACGCCCGCTGTGCTCCCATGGGCGCCTACGCTAGTCGCGCGGAAGCCGGTTGACCAGCGCAAGCCCAGCAAACCGCTATCGCGGTCCGCAGCCGGGTATGCCAACCTTGACGGGTGAGTTCTCCCGTTTCGACGACCCCGGCCAAGGCACCGGTGTGCGTGCTGGGCCTGGGACTGATCGGCGGCTCACTTTTGCGTGCCGCCACCGCGGCCGGTCGAGAAGCCTTCGGCTACAACCGCTCGGTCGAGGGTGCCCAGGCCGCCCGCTTCGACGGGTTCGACGCCACGACTGACCTGACCAAAGCGCTCAGACGCGCCGCGGACGTCGGCGCGCTGATCGTTATGGCGGTGCCGATGCCGGCGTTGCCGATCCTGCTCAGCCGCCTCAAACAGTCGGCGCCGGACTGCCCGCTCACCGACGTCACCAGCGTCAAGGGTGCAGTGCTGGACCAGGTGACCGCCGCGGGTCTGCAGGCGCGCTTCGTCGGCGGACACCCGATGACGGGCACCGCGCACTCCGGCTGGGAGGCCGGGCATGCCCGACTCTTCGTCGGAGCCCCCTGGGTGATCAGCGTGGACGACCACGTGGACCCGGCCGTATGGTCGACGGTGCTGCAACTGGCGCTGGATTGCGGGTCGGTGGTGGTGCCGGCCAGATCCGACGAGCACGACGCCGCCGCAGCGGCCATCTCGCATCTGCCGCACCTGCTTGCGGAGGCCCTGGCGGTGACCGCAGCAGAGGTGCCGCTGGCGTTTGCGCTGGCCGCCGGCTCGTTCCGAGACGGCACCCGAGTTGCGGGCAGCGCGCCGGATCTGGTTCGAGCCATGTGCGAAGCGAACGCGGGCCAACTGCTGCCGCGGGTAGATCGCGTCATGGAGCTACTCGGTGAAGCCCGAAAGTCACTGGCGCACAACGACTCCGTTGCCGATTTGGTCGAAAGTGGGCATGCCGCCCGGGCGCGCTATGACAGCTTCTCGCGGCCCGAGATCGTCGGCGTGTTCGTCGGCGACGCACATTGGCGCGGTGAGTTGGCGGCGGCCGGGCGTGCCGGCGGGGTGATCAGATCCGCTCTGCCAAGTCTGGATAGTCCACGATGAACCCGTCGGCGTCGACGGTCAGCGTGGTGTCCGACGTCGGCGAGCGGACCGTCACACCGTCGCCGACGCTGCTGTAGCTGACTGCCGCCGCGGCCACGCTCATCTCTGGCAATTTCACGTAGACCGTCGGCACCGTGATCGAGTCGGTGTGTTCGTGGAGTCCGATCCGGCGGATCGGCAGCGTGTTGAAGAACGGGCTGTACACCACGTCGACGTCGAGGGCACCTTCGTAGGCCGCGCGCGAGTCGCCGTGGTGATCGGTGACCAGCCAGACGTTCTCGTCATCGCGGGCGACCACAAGTTGCCGCTCACGCTCGGCCAGCGTCACGGTCATGCCCAGCCGCTTGGTCGCCCCGGTCTCGTCGGTCAGCAGGTCGTAGTAGGCGGCGAAGGCCGGGTTGGTGTCGGTTTTGGCGGCGACGATGCGGCCGTTGGCCTTGATTCGCTTGCCGGACAACTGCACCCGCACCGATTCCATCCGGCGGTGATCCTGTGAGCGCCAGGTCAGGATCGTCGACCACGCTTCTTTCGTCGGGTCGGACAGGGTTTGGCTCACGGGTCTACGTTAGGCGACGGCGGATAAGCTCTCGACGCCTGGTGGGGTGGCCTTCGGCGCAGTCGCCCGTTTCCGGGAAGTTCGGTTCCCTTTGCCCCGGCAACGGGTAAAGATGGCTTTATGAGCAGCGATCCGCCCGTACCACCTAAACAACCGCCAGTGCCGACCCCGCCGGTCCCGGGCCGGGTATCAGCGCCTGAGTCGGCGGTGAGATTCACCCGTACTGCCGGCCTGTGGTCATTTTTGGCAGCCGGCTTCCTGATCCTGATTGTGTTACTGATCTTCATCACGCAGAACACGGCTCCCGGGGACTTCGCGTTCCTGGGCTGGAAGTGGAGCCTGCCGCTGGGCGTGGCGATTCTGCTGGCCGCGGTGAGCGGCGGGCTGATCACCTTCCTCGCCGGCACCGCGCGGATCTACCAGTTGCGTCGCGCCGCGAAGAAGAACCTGTTCGCCGGCCGGTAGTCGGAGCCTTAACGCTCCTGCTAGGCCCGCTGCAGTTCGGCCAAACCGGCGGCGATCAACGGCGCCACCGTCTCACCCACGCGGTCGGACGCGGCCCCAGCATCGTCGGCACCGCCCGACATCCGCCTGCGGAAGTCGATGCCGGCCGCGATGATCGCCAGCTTGAAGTAGGCCAGCCCCAGGTAGAAGTTCCAGTGCGCCAACGGTTGTCCGGAGGTCTCCGAGTACTTGTGGGCCAGCTCGTCGGCAACCGGCAATTGCGGCGAGGTCCACGCGGCATGGGAGCCCAGGATCAGGTCGAGCGACGGGTCCCGGTAGACGCACATCAGCGCCGCGTCGCTGAGGGGATCGCCCAGCGTGGAGAGTTCCCAGTCGACGACGGCACGTACCTGCGTCGGGTCGTCGGCGTCCAGGATGGTGTTGTCGATCCGGTAGTCGCCGTGCACGATCGACGTCCTGCTCTGCTGCGGGACCGCGTCCTGCAGCGCCGTGCGCAGCCGCGCGACGTCGGCGTCGCGAGCGTCGTCGGGCCGGTGCACGTGCTCCCACTGCGAGCCCCACCGGCGGACCTGGCGCTGCAGATATCCGCTCGGCTTGCCGAAGTCGGCGAGGCCGACGGCCGCCGGGTCGACGGCGTGCAGGTCGGCCAGCACCTTGATCAGCCCGTCGACACACCCGTCGATGACCTGCTGATCGCCCATCGCCTCGAGCTCGACCCGGCTGCGAACAACCTGTCCGGCAACGTATTCGACCATCTGGAACGGCGCGCCGAGCACCGCTGCGTCGTTGCACAGCGTGACCGCGCGGGCCACCGGCACCGGGGTATCGGCCAGCCTGGCGACCACTGTGTATTCCCGCGCCATGTCGTGCGCCGAGGGCGTCAGGCCGTGCAGCGGCGGGCGGCGCAGCACCCACGTCGACGAGTCGTCGGCGACCAGGAAGGTCAGATTGGAACGGCCGCCGGCGATCAACTGTGCGGTCAGCTCACCGTCGCGGCTCACGCCGGCCGATCGCAGGTACTTGTCCAGCGCGGAGAGGTCCAGCCCGTCTAGAGTCACGGGTTCTGTTTATCACCGCCGATTTCTCGGCAGCAGGTCCCATACATGTTCGGTGCCGTTGACCGTCACCACGCTGGCCTGACCGGACCGGGAGAACAGCAGCCGGGTCACCGAGACGTAGTCGATCGGGAACGACAAGATCCGCCGGGTGCCCAGAATCTGGTGTAGCACCACGTTGATCACCCCGCCGTGGCTGAACACCGCGACGGTGTCGTCGTGCTCGGCGGTGGCGGCGACGTTGTCGACGGCGGCCTGCACCCGCGCCCGAAACGCGTCCTCGTCGACCGTGCTCGGCAAGTGTCCCTGCGCCATCCGCGCCCACTCCTGCGGGTTCTCGGCCCGGATCTGTTCGATCGGGATGTAGACCGGAAGCTCCCGGTCGTACTCGGCGAAGCGGTCGTCGATCTCGATGTCCAGCCCACGTGCCGCGGCGACCGGTTCAGCGGTCTGCACGGCACGGCGCTGCGGGCTGCTGATCACCCGGGTGATCGGAAATCGGGCCAGCGCCTCGGGCAGCCGCGCCACCTGCTCGCGTCCCTCGTCGGAGAGGTCCGGGTCGGCACGCTCCCGGTTCGCCGGACCTGGTTCGCTACGCAGCGGCAACGCGTGCCGGACCAGAAGCAACTGCATCCGGACAGCCTTTCATGCGCTTTGGCGGCCTCGTCAGCTCCATGGAGAATGCTATTCTCCGTGCGGAGATTGGGGTGTGCAGATGTTGGACGACGTGGTCCTCGGACGCTGGCTGGACACCAACGGCGCTCCCGGCACCGGCGAGAAGCCGCGGTTCGAGCAGTTGTCCGGTGGCTCGCAGAACAACCTGTATCTGATCCACCGCGGCGACGAGCGAATGGTGCTGCGCATGACCGGCGACCGCACCGACGCCGCCCGCATCGACGGATTGCTCCGCGAGATCAGGTTGGTCCGCGCGCTGCGGGGCACCGACGTGCCGCACGCCGAGTTGATCGCCGACGACGGTGGGGATCTGTTCGGCAGACCGTTCTACGTGATGCAGGCGATCGACGGCTGGAGCCCGATGAACGGCGGCTGGGAGGCGCCGTTCGACGACGACCCGCAGGCTCGTCGCGGCCTGGCCTTCGAACTCGTCGAGGGCGCAGCGAAGCTAGGCCGAGTCGATTGGCAGGCACAGGGTTTGGCGGGCTTCGGCCGGCCGGACGGATTCCACGAACGGCAGGTCGACCGGTGGCTGGCCTTCCTGCGCAGCTACCAGGTCCGCGAGTTGGCCGGCCTCGACGAGGCCGCGGAATGGCTGCGCGCCAACCGGCCCGCGCAGTACCGGCCGGGCATCATGCACGGCGATTACCAGTTCGCCAACGTGATGTTCGCTCACGGTGGACCGGCCCGACTGGCCGCGATCGTGGACTGGGAGATGACCACAATCGGCGATCCGCTGCTGGACCTGGCCTGGTGCCTGCTGGGCTACGACGGCGAACACCCCAAGGAAGACGGGTTTTATCTCGATATGACGGGGATGCCGACGCGTAGCGAGTTGCTCGAGCGCTACGAGCAGGTCAGCGGGTTGTCATGCGACAACATCGACTACTACCTGGTGCTGGCCAACTGGAAGCTCGGCATCGTGCTGGAAAAGACCTACGCTGCTGGGGTGCGCAACGGCAAGGTGGAGCGTGAGATCCAGGACGCGTTTGGTGCGATGGTCCCGCAATTGATCACCACCGCGGCCGAGCTGGCGGGTTCGTTGAAATGAGTTATGCCGGTAGGCTTTTCGACCTGACCGATCAGGTTGTGCTGATCACCGGCGGCAGCCGCGGGCTGGGCCGCGAGATGGCGTTCGGGGTGGCGCGCTGCGGCGCCGACGTGGTGATCGCCAGCCGCAAGTTAGAGAACTGCGTCGCCGTCGCCGAGCAGATCGAGAGCGAGACCGGACGCACGGCGATGCCGTACCAGGTGCACGTCGGTCGCTGGGAGCAACTCGACGGGCTTGTCGACGCGGTCTATGACCGGTTCGGCACGGTCGACACGCTGATCAACAACGCGGGGATGTCGCCGGTCTACGACAAGCTGACCGACGTCACCGAGAAGCTGTTCGACGCCGTGGTGAACCTGAACCTCAAGGGCCCATTTCGGTTGTCCGCGTTGGTCGGTGAGCGGATGGTCGCGGCCGGTCGCGGGTCCATCATCAACGTCAGCACCTCCGGGTCACTGCGCCCGACGCCCGACATCATCCCGTACGCGTCGTCGAAGGCCGGCCTCAACGCGCTGACCGAAGGCTTCGCCCGGGCGCTCGGCCCGCAGGTCCGGGTCAACACGCTGATGGCCGGACCCTTTCTCACCGACGTCAGCAAGTCGTGGAACATCGCGCAGGCCGCGCACAACCCGTTCGCCGGCCTGTCGCTGCAAAGGGCCGGCGATCCGTCCGAAATCGTAGGCGCCGCATTGTTTTTGGCATCGGACGCATCCAGTTTCAGCACCGGCTCGATCCTGCGGGCCGACGGTGGCATCCCCTAGCAAGGCGATCGCAAGCGCGGCGTAACCGCGTGCTGCGGGTCGCCTCTCATCAACCCAGTAGGAGCATCGACATGGCATGGGACTTTTCCACCGAACCCGAGTTCGCGAAGAAGCTCGACTGGATCCGCGAGTTCGTCCACGAGGAGGTCGAACCGCTGGAGGTGTTGTTCGGAGGCTGTGAGTTCCTGCCGCTGAACGACGAGCGACGCAGGATCGTCGACCCGCTCAAACAACAGGTCCGCGACCAGGGGCTGTGGGCGCCGCACCTCGGACCGGAACTCGGCGGGCAGGGCTTCGGCGCGGTCAAGCTGACGCTGATCAACGAGATACTAGGCCGTAGCCCCTGGGCACCCATCGTATTCGGGACCCAGGCGCCCGACACCGGCAACGCCGAGATCATCGCCCGCTTCGGCACCCAGGAGCAGAAGGACCGCTACCTGTCTGGGCTGCTGTCCGGCGAGATCTTCTCCTGCTTCTCGATGACCGAGCCGCAGGGCGGCGCCGACCCCCGGGTCTTCACCACCCGCGCTGTGCAGGACAGCTCCGGAACTGGGGATTGGGTGATCACCGGTCGAAAGTATTTCTCCAGCAACGCTTCCGTCGCATCGTTCTTCATCGTCGTCGCGATCACCAACCCCGACGTGGCGGTGCATCAGGGGGCATCGACATTCCTGATCCCGGCCGACACCCCCGGCCTCAAGGTCGAGGCCAACCACCATCTGGTCGGCGCCGACCCGCACGAGCCGGGGCATTCACTGGTGCACTATGACGACGTCCGGGTGCCGTCGACCGCATTGCTCGGCGAGGCCGGCCAGGGCTTCCTGATCCTGCAGACCCGGTTGGCCGGCGGCCGGCTGCACCACGCGATGCGCGCGATCGGAATGGCCCAGCGCACCGTCGAGATGATGGCGCGACGCGCGAAAAGCCGCTTCACCCAAGGCACGTTGCTGGCCGACAAGCAGCTGGTGCAGGAGTTCGTTGCCGACTCCCACACCGAGCTGACGCCGTTCCGGCTGACCGTGCTGCACGCCGCGTGGCTGATCGACAGCGGCGACGAGCACGGTGCCCGCGCGGAGATCGCCACGTGCAAGATCCTTGCCTCGCAGGTACTGAAATCCATTGCGCTGCGGGCGATTCAAGTCCACGGCGCACTGGGCCTGACCGATCAGATGCCGCTGGTCAACGTCCTGCTTGGCGGTATCGCGCTGGGCCTGGCCGACGGACCGACCGAGGCGCACAAGGTCAACCTGGCCCGGATGCTGCTCAAGAACGTCGAGGCCGAGAGCTCGGAGTGGCCCAGCGAGATGCTCGACGTGCGCCGCGAGGCGGTCCGGGCGAAATACGGCGCCGCCCTTGTCCAGTAACCGCGCCATCGCGATCCGGGTGATGGAACGCGGCGTCGCGATCGTCGTGGCGTATCTGCAACATCAGATGGCCAAGGAGCACACGCCGGCGGGTCAGGTGCGGCGTTGGATCGAAGGAGCGTCGATGCGCGATCTGCTGGTCGAGGCGATTGCGGCGTTGGGCGGCAACAATGTTCGCGGACTGCGGGTCGGCTGATGCGCGCCGCGATTTGCCGCGCCTACGGCCCGCCCGAAGACCTGGTCGTCGAGCAGGTCCCCGACCTGGTTCCGGGTCCCGGCCAGGTGGTGGTGCGGGTGTATGCGGCGGCGGTCAACTTCCCCGACGTGCTGCTGATCGACGGCAAATACCAGGTCAAGATTGCGCCACCGTTCACCCCGGGCAGCGAGTTGGCCGGCGAGGTGATCGCCGTCGGCGAGAAGGTGTCTTTGCGACCCGGCCAACGGGTCTCGGCCACAACGTTTGTCGGCGCGTTTGCCGAGCAAGCGCTGTTGCACGAGGCGGCGCTGACGGCCATACCCGACAGCGCCGATTTCGCGTCTGCGGCGGCGTTCGGGGTCACCTACCGCACCGCGTACCACGCGCTGCGGTCGATCGCCGAAGTCGGGCCGGGCGACTGGGTGGTGGTCCTCGGCGCCGCCGGTGGGGTGGGATTGGCCGCGGTGGATCTCGCCGTGGCGATGAAGGCACGGGTGCTGGCCGCCGCCTCGAGCCCGGAGAAACTCGAGCTGTGCCGCCGGCGCGGCGCCGAAGCGACGGTCGACTACGACCGAGAAGACCTGAAGACCCGCATCCGCGAGCTCACCGGCGACAGCGCCCGCGCGGTGCTCGACCCGGTCGGCGGGCGCTACGCGGAGCCGGCACTGCGCGCTCTGGCACGCGGCGGCACCTTCGTCACGCTGGGCTACGCCGCCGGCGCGATCCCGGCCATCCCCCTGAACCTCATCCTGCTGAAGGGAATCAGCCTCCGCGGCATGGAGATTCGCACGTTCATGGGCGACCGTCCGGACGACTGCGCGCGTGACATGCGGGAGTTGACGCAGATGTTCGCGACGGGCGTGATCCGGCCCTACATCGGCGCGCGGTTCCCGTTGGCCGACACCGCGGCGGCGCTACGACTGGTGGCCGATCGCAAGGCGATCGGCAAGGTGGTCATCGACGTCACGGCGTGACAGCCTTCTCGCGTCCCACCCGTCCCTCACGCCTCCACTCAGCGGGACCATGCGGTTTGCCCACCTCTGAGCGAATTCGTGACGCGAGAGCGGAATTCGCTCGAAGGCGGGCACATTGGTACCCGCCCAGCCGCGGCGACTGGTGGGACGAATGTGACAGCCTTCTCGCGGTGAGGCCGCGAAGCAGAAGTCAGGGTCGTGAATTCGGTGAGACCGCAGCCCTCGGTTCTGTTTCGCGGCGAGAGAGTGCATCACGTCATGGCGTGACGATGTTGAACGACGGATCGGGCCGGTCAAAGACACCCAGGAACCGCATCAGAGCCGCTCGATCGCCGGAGATCGCAAGACCCGGTGAGTCGAAGTCGCCGGCCGCTAACCTGAGGAGCCTAAAAGCGCTGTCCAGCTTGATGGTTGCGGCGGCGGTCGCCGAATCCGCGGGTACCCGCCGATGCACCAGTACCCCGTTACGCAGAGCCAGCCGGTAATTGTCGTCAGCGATCGTGACGTCAAAGGCCAGATCCAGATCCCAGGCCTGCGGCCCGTTGACGGCGATGGCCAGGCCGTCGAAGATCTGCGCCGGGGTCAACTGCGCCAACAGCGACGGCGACGACGTCTGCGCAGCGGTGCCGAAGTTGCCGTCGCGCAACTCGGTCGCCCCGGACAGGAAGAAGTTGCGCCACGTCGCATTCTCGGCGCCGAAAGCCAGTTGCTCAAAGGTTTCCGCCAGCAGCGCGCGAGCACCGGCGTGGCCGCTTTCGGCGAATACCGCGTGATCCAGCAGCGTTGCTGCCCAACGCAAATCACCGTCGTCGAACGCCTGCTGCGCGATCTCCAGCACTCGGTCGATGCCACCGATCGCCTCGACGTAGCGGGTGCCGAGCGCCTCCGGCGGGTGCGGCCACAGCCGGGCCGGGTTGCCGTCGAACCAGCCCATGTAGCGCTGATAGACCGCCTTGACGTTGTGGCTGACCGAGCCGTAGTACCCGTGGGTGTGCCAGGCCCGGTCCAGCGCCGGCGGCATCTGCATGGTCTCGGCGATCTCAGCGCCGCTATGCCCCCGATTGAGCAGCCGCAAGGTCTGGTCATGCAGGTATGCGTACAAATCCCTTTGCAGCGAAAGGAATTTGACGACTCGTTCGCGTCCCCACGTCGGCCAGTGGTGCGAGGCGAAGACCACCTCGGCACGGTCGGCGAACGAGTCGATCGCTTCGGTCAGATATCCGGCCCAGGCGTGCGGATCACGGACCAGGGCACCGCGCAGCGTCACCAGGTTGTGCAGGTTGTGAGTGGCATTCTCGGCCATACACAGCGCGCGGAATTGCGGGAAATAGAAATGCATTTCGGCCGGCGCCTCGGTGCCCGGCGCCATTTGGAATTCGATCTGCACCCCGTCGATCGTGTGTGCTTCGCCGGTGCTGCGAATGTCGACCGTCGGCACGATCAGTGCCACTTCGCCGGTTGACGGAGCCTGCCCCAGACCGCACCCGACGTGCCCGCGGGCCCCGCGCTCCAGCTTGGAGCCGTACATATAGGTCGCCCGTCGAGCCATCGCCGGCCCGGCATAGACGTTCTCCTGCACGGCGTGTTCGGTGAACCCTTCGGGCGCCAGCACCGCCACCTTGCCGGCGTCGACGTCGGCCTGCGACGTCACGCCCAGCACGCCGCCGAAATGGTCGACATGGCTGTGGGTGTAGATGACCGCGACGACGGGCCGGTCACCCCGGTGGGCGCGGTAGAGCCGCAGCGCCGCCGCGGCCACCTCGGTGGAGACCAGCGGGTCGATCACGATCAGACCGGTGTCGCCCTCGACGAGGCTGATGTTCGACAGGTCCAGGCCGCGAATCTGGTAGATCCCGGGCACCACTTCGTAGAGGCCGTGTCTGGAGGTCAGCTTGGATTGCCGCCACAGGCTGGGATGCACGGTCGCGGGCGCCTTTCCGGTGATGAACGCGTAGGCGTCGTTGTCCCACACCACCCGCCCGTCGGCGGCCCTGACCACGCAGGGGCTCAAGGCGCCGATGAAGCCCCGGTCGGCGTCGGCGAAATCGGCGGTGTCATCGTGCGGCAATGAGTCCACCGCGTCATCATGTCAGCGTCTATCGGTCTCTGACACTTGCTGACACGTGGGTGTCGCTGGTGTCGGGGACCGATAGACGCTTTCACGACTCAAGGTAAAGCGGCAACCGGACCGTGAAGTCGGTGTGGCCCGGAGCGCTCCGCAGTGCGATGGTGCCGTGGTGCGCCTTCACCACCGCGGAGACGATGGCCAGGCCCAATCCTGTGCTGCCGCCTTTGCGGGACCGCGACGTGTCGCCGCGGGCGAACCGCTCGAACACTTCCGACTGCAACTGCTCGGGAATGCCGGGGCCGTTGTCGCACACACTCAGCACCGCATGCGTGCCGTCGGACTCCAGTCGGGTCGTCACCACCGTGCCCGCTCCGGTGTGGACGCGGGCATTGGCCAGCAGGTTGGTCGCCACCTGATGCAGCCGCGCCGCATCGCCGGACACCATCACCGGCTCCTCGGGTAGGTCCAGCTTCCACTGCTGGTCCGGGCCGGCGACGTGCGCATCGCTGACCGCGTCGACCGCGACCCGCGAGAGATCGACCGGCTCACGTTCCAGCGGCCGCCCGGAATCGAGGCGGGCCAGCAGCAGTAGGTCCTCGACCAGGTGCGTCATCCGCTCGGTCTCGGACTGCACGCGGGTCATCGCGTGCGCCACCGCATCGCTGTCGTCGCCCATTCGCTGGGCCAATTCGGTGTAGCCGCGGATCGCGGCCAGCGGGGTGCGCAGCTCGTGGCTGGCGTCGGCGACGAATTGCCGCACCCTGGTCTCGCTGGCCTGCCGGGTCGACAACGCGGCGGCGATGTGGTCGAGCATCCGATTGAGCGCGGACCCGAGTTGGCCAACTTCAGTGCGAGGGTTGGCATCTGATTCGAGCACCCGCACCGGCAGGGTGACCTCACCGCGGTCCAGCGGCAGATCCACCACCTCGCCGGCGGTCTGGGCGACGCGCCGCAGCGGCGCCAGTGCTCGCCGGATGATCACGATGCCCGCGGTGGTCGCGGCGGCCACGGCGATCACGGTGACGACGCCGAAGATCAGCAGGACCCGGATCATCGTCGCGTCGACACCGGACATCGACAGGCCGGTGACGACGACGTCGCTGCTGCGGCGGGCGGTCGCGGCGACCACGCGATAGCGGCCGAGTCCATCGACATCCCGGGTCACCGGGCGCCGGTCGGCCGGCAGCGCGGTCAGCTCGGCCCGGGCGGCATCGGTCAGGCCGGCACGCCCGCCCGCCGCCGTCAGGTAGCCGGCCTCGATCGTCCCGTTCGGACTGACCACCGCCCCCACCATGCCCACCGGTTGCGCCGGCGCGTCGAGGAAGATCGGACCCGGCCCAGGGCGCGGGAAAGGGCGTATATGACGCCGCCACGGCGCCATCGGCGGCTCGCCGAATATCCGTGCCGACCGTTGCGACGCGTCATGCAACTCGGTGTCGAGCTGCGCGATCAGGTACTTGTACAGGGCAAGCTCGGTCGCCGCGCCAATGCCGACGCAGACGATGACGACGATGAGGACCTGACCGACCAGCAGACGCAACCGAAGGGACCAGGCCCCGCCCATGACTAGCGGGCCGGCTTGAGGAGGTAGCCGGCGCCGCGCAGCGTGTGGATCATGGGCTGGTGCCCGCTATCGATCTTCTTGCGTAGGTAGGAGATATACAGCTCGACGATGTTGGACCGGCCGCCGAAGTCGTAGCTCCACACCCGGTCCAGGATCTGGGCCTTGCTGAGAACCCGCTTGGAGTTACGCATCATGAAGCGCAACAACTCGAATTCTGTGGACGTCAACGAGATTGGCTCCCCCGCGCGAGTCACCTCGTGGCTGTCCTCGTTGAGCACCAGATCCCCGACCACCAACTGTGCGCCGCTGTCCTCGGTGGTCACCCCGGTGCGCCGCAACAGGGCACGCAGCCGCAGCACCACTTCTTCCAGGCTGAACGGTTTGGTGACGTAGTCGTCGCCACCGGCGGTCAGGCCGGCGATGCGATCCTCGACGGCGTCCTTGGCAGTCAGCAGCAACACCGGCAGCCGGGGCGTTTCCTCGCGGAGTTTGCGCAAGACGTCCAGCCCGCTCATGTCGGGCAGCATCACGTCGAGAACGACCACGTCTGGCCGCTGCGAGCGCGCCGACTCCAGAGCCGATGCCCCGTCGCCCGCGGTCGCGATGTTCCAGCCCTCATACCGCAACGCCATCGACACCATCTCGGCCAGCACGGCTTCGTCGTCGACCACCAGCACGTTGATCGGATTCCCGTCGGCGCGGCGCATGACGACACGTTCGACGGGGGTTTGAGGTTGGCTCACAACTAACCAGTGTGCGCCCGACGATGAGGGCCCGCTATGGCTTTGCTATGCGCCAGCTATGAGCCGACCAACAGCAATGGCTAGAACCAGACTTTCCGGCCACCCACCGGCCGCCCGACGGCCCCGAGAATCCACAGGATCACACCAATGACGATAAGGATCCCGCCGATTGCGTACAAGATGCTGAGGCTGGGCACAAGGTATCCGATGACGAGCAGAAGAATTCCGAGCACGATCATGATGATCCCTTTTCAGTTGTTGAGGCAGTTCTGTGAGAGTGAATGTGCGTCAGTACCAATGACGCCGGCCGCCCACCGAGCGACCGACCGAACCGAGAATCCACAAAACCGCGCCGATGACCAGCAACACCACGCCGATCGTTTTCAGCACAGCAACTTTGAGGACATATCCCACTATCAGAAGAATGACGCCAAGGACGATCATGACGCCTCCATTACTATCGGTTGGTCGATATCCAGAGTGGGCATCGAGCTGGGTTGCGGTAAATGGCAATCAGTCACTTTCGGGTTGACACCCGCGTAATTGAGCGGGCCCGCCAACACGGTGACTGCGATCGTGCCCAGAGTGGCACAATTTTGCTCGTTGTTTTTCAGGTAGTCCCGTTGGAATGCGGCGAGGACGCCGATCGCCAACCAAACCACCACGATCGCACTGATAAGACCTCCACCACGCATCCTGACCTCCGTCAATGTCGGGCACAACCGTAGAGCAGGGCTAATGTACCCGACCGGCGGAAGTCCAAACCCTCGGAAACGGTATCCGACACGCCGACGGTAGAAGGAGACCGGCGGTGTGACGTCAAACAGCGGATTCGCCGCGATGACGCGCCGCGCCAGCAAATCGGGGCTCGAGCCCCTTAGGGACGGCAGGCGGAGGTGAAAACGACGGGCGGCATCACATCGTCTGCGGGAACGGTACGCCCGTGCTCGGCCAGCAGGTCGGCCATGCCGATCGCCGTGGCTTCCCAACCGTGTTCGTCCAACCAGTCGACCAGCTCGGCGCGCTCCTCGGGGTACCAGAGCTCTTCGACGTCGGGGATCTCGGCGCCGAGGACCTGGGCCGCCGCGGCGCGAAAGCGCGTCGACTGCGCGCGCTGACGGGCCAGCAGCTCCGGATTCACCGCATTCTTCGACGGCCCGTTGGTGGCCAGCCGGCTGCCGGGAGCGCTGAGCGAGTCGATCCGCTCGAACAGCAGATCCTGCGCCGCCGCGGGCAGATAGCGCAGCAACCCCTCAGCCGACCACATCGTCGCTACAGATGCGTCAAAACCCGCGTCCTGCAACGCCTTCGGCCAGTCGTCCCGCAGATCGACCGGCACGCTCACCAATCGGGCGGCCGGCTGCGCACCATGGCGCGCCAGGGCGCCCGACTTGAAGTCCAGCACCTTCGCCTGATCCAGTTCGTACACCGTGGTCCCGTCGGGCCAGGGCAGCCGCCAGGACCGGGAGTCGAGGCCGGACGCCAGGATCACCACCTGCCGGACGCCAGATGACACGGCGTCGAGGAACAGTTCGTCGAACCACTTGGTCCGCACCGCCATGAAGTCGACCATCACCTGCCGGTAGGCGCCCACGTCGGGTTCCAGATCGGTCAGCGCCGTCGAGAGCTTCGGGTCGGAGGTCAGACTCCACATGCCCGGACCGGCGGCGTCGAGGAAGACCTGCGCGAACGGGTCCTGGATCAGCGGGTTCTCGCTGACGGTCTCGGCGGCACGCGCCGCGGCCACGCCGAGCGCGGTCGACCCCACGCTCTCGGTGATCTCCCATGAATCGTCGTCGGTCCGCGCCATCGTCAATCCTCTCGATAGTAGCCAGCATCGGACACTACGCGGGCCGCCTGTGAGAGCGCTGGGCCCTGCGGTAGCTTCACCTTCGTGGAGGAGCTCAAAGCCCCGGACGGCCTCGCGGAGTGGATGTCGGATCAGGGGTTGGGCGATGGCCCGCTGGAAAACGTCGCCCCGATCAGCGGCGGCACGCAAAACATCATGCTGCGGTTCACCCGCTCCGGACGAGAGTACGTGCTGCGGCGCGGGCCCAAGCACCTGCGTCCGCGCAGCAACGTGGTCATCATGCGCGAGACCGAGGTGCTGGCGGCGCTGGCCGGTAGCGACGTGCCGCACCCGCGCCTGATCGCCAGTTGCGCCGACGCCGAGGTGCTCGGCGACGCGGTCTTCTATCTGATGGAACCGATCGACGGGTTCAACGCCGGCGAGGAACTGCCGGCGTTGCACGCCAGCGACCCGGCGGTGCGGTTCGGGATGGGACTGTCGATGGCCGAGTCGTTGGCCAAACTCGGCGCGATCGACTACACCGCGGTGGGTCTGAGCGACTATGGCAAGCCGGAAGGTTTCCTGGAACGTCAAGTGCCACGGTGGCTTTCAGAGTTGGAGTCGTATCGGGGGTTCGACAACTACCCGGGCGCGGCAATCCCCGGCGTCGACGACGTCGCCACGTGGCTCGACGAGGCGCGCCCGTCGCACTGGACGCCTGGAATCATGCACGGCGACTATCACGCGGCCAACGTGATGTTCTCCCGCACCGGCCCTGAGGTCGTCGCGATCGTCGACTGGGAGATGTCCACGATCGGCGACCCCCTGCTCGACCTGGGCTGGCTGCTGGCCACCTGGGGACAGTCCGCAGCATTCGGCGGCCAGCTGTTCGAGTATGGCGGGATGGCCGCCCCCAGCGACCTGGTCGAGCGGTACGCCCGCAACACCACCCGCGACCTGACACAGGTCACCTGGTACACGGTGTTAGCGTGTTTCAAGCTCGGCATTGTGCTGGAAGGCACACATGCACGCGCCTTTGCGGGCAAGGCCCCCAAAGAAATCGGCGACCTGCTGCACGACGCCACCGTGCGACTGTTCGAGCAGGCCTTGACTCTGATGGACACTCGATGATCGACTTCGACATCCCGGCCGACGTCGCCGCGCTGCGGGACCAGATCCGCGCCTTCGTCGACGACAAGATTGTGCCGTACGAAACCGATTCCCGACTCACCCGGCACGGCCCCGACGACGAGTTGCGCGCCGAACTGGTCGGGCTGGCCCGCGACGCCGGGCTGCTGACGTTCCAGGCGCCCAAGCGTTTTGGCGGACGCGAGCCGTCGCACCGCGAACAGGCGGTGTTGTTCGAGGCGGCCGGCTGGTCGACGCTGGGCCCGATCGCGCTCAACTGCGCCGCGCCCGACGAGGGCAACATGTTTCTGCTGGGTCGGGTTGCCAGCGCAGAGCAAGTGGAACAGTTCCTTGTCCCGGTGATCGACGGACGCCAGCGGTCGGTGTTCGCCATGACCGAACCTGGCGGTGCCGGTTCAGATCCCAACCAGCTCAACACAACCGCCGAATTCGACGGCAGCCACTACGTGATCAACGGACGCAAGTGGTTGATCACCGGCGCCAAGGGCGCGCGAACCTGGATCATCATGGCCCGCGTCGCACCCAACCCGCACGGCGCCGACGGCCCGACCCTGTTCCTGTGCGAGGGCGACACCGCGGGCATCGAGATCGAGCGGGTGATGAACACCATGGACCGCAACTACGTCGAGGGACACGGCGTCGTGCGGTTCGACGATCTGCGACTACCGGCGTCGGCGGTGCTGGGTGAGGTCGGCCAGGCCCTGCGCTACGCCCAGCTGCGGCTGGCGCCGGCAAGGCTGACGCACTGCATGCGTTGGCTGGGCGCCGCATCCCGCGCTCAGTCGATCGCGATCAGGCACGCCCGCGAGCGGACGGCGTTCGGCAAGACGCTCGGTGAGCATCAAGGCGTCAGCTTCATGATCGCCGACAACGAAATCGCCTTGCAGCAATGCAGACTCGCGATTTGGTGGGCGTGCTGGACGCTGGACATGGGCGATCGGGGTACCGGCCGGCATGAAAGCTCGATGGTCAAGGCCTACGTGTCCGAGGAACTGTTCAAGGTCGCCGACCGGTGCGTTCAAATCCTGGGCGGCATAGGCATTTCCGACGAGACGCCGGTGGGGATGATCTTCTCCGACATGCGGGCCTTCCGGCTCTACGACGGCCCGACCGAAGTGCACAAGTACGCGATCGCCCGCCAGGTGCTGCGGCCGTAGGTGTTACGCCTCCGTCGCGCTTAGCGCGGCATCCAGCGTCGGGTACAGCGCGACGACACTGTCCAGGCCGGTCAGCTGGATCGGCCTGCTGGCCGCCGGACTGTTTGCCACTACCGCGATTCGGGTCGACTCGCCGACCTTCTCGTTGGTGGCCGCCAGTATCCGCAGTCCGATCGACGACATGAACGTAACCTCGGAGAGTTCGATGGCGAGAACGCTGGGATTGGCCGCGAGGGCCTGCGCAATCGCATCTTCGAACGCGGGCGCGGTGCTCAAATCGATTTCGCCGCCAATGCTGACCACGACGGCGCCACCCCGATGCGCGACGGAAGTGCTGATCGGACCCGCAGCTGTCAACGGCCATCCCTCATCTGAAGTCTCGTCGTTCCTGGCAGCGACCGTGCTGATCCGGACCGCGGTGGGAAATTCGCCACATATTACTGCACGGTCCGGGACCGTGTGGCTCGGTTAGTCTGAGCGTTAGACTTATGTCCAACGCGGAGAGCCCGGAGGTTCCATGTCGACGTCGTCGCGCCGGCTCTGGTGATCGCCGCGCCGGTGTCCACCGCATGAAGGTCGACGATTTCCTGATCCAGTACGCGGCAGCGCTGCGCGCTCACCTGCAGGCGAGCGGTGCGCGAGACCCCGCTGTGGGCAATCAGCTTGGGCGCCAGGCACTACACCACAACATCAGCATGCTCAAAATCGTCGAGGGACACGCTGGGCTTGTCCGGCAATTGGCGCTGGAGATTCCCGACTTCGACGGCGCAGAGGCGCTGGCGTTTCTCCTGCACACCCTCGCCCCCCTCGATGCCGCGACGCGGATATCCGAGGAACAGCGGGCCCGCGCGGAAGATCTCGCCGATCGCGATGAGTTCCGCGACGCCGTGGTGAACTCGCTGCAGGAGGGGTTTTTCGTCTCCGACCACACCGGCGCGGTGATCGAACTCAACGACGCCTTTGCCAAACTCACCGGCTACGGGGCCCAGGGGCTGCCGTACCGGTGGCCGCATCCGTGGCTGGTCGACGAGAAGGTGGCGCAGCTGCAACAGGCCCGGCTGAACGACGAAGCCCAGGTCCAGTACGAGACCCCGATCCGGCATCGTGACGGCCGGCTGGTGTGGGTCGCGGCGAACGTCAACCGGGTCACAGCCGACACCACCGACGGCGATGTCTTTGTGGGCACCCTTCGTGACGTCACCGCCGAGCGCGCATTCGCCGCCCGGGAAAGCTCGGTGCTGCGACTGGCCACGGCGGTCAGTGTGGCCAAGAGCATGTCGGACGTGCTGGCGATCACCCTCGATGAGTGCCGGCTGGCCCTCGACGTACACCGAGTGGTGGCCGCGGTATGGCCGACGGACGGCGTCGAGCCGATTATTCAGGTTGCCGGAGAAGGTATTTCGCCCGATTGGCGGCACCTCGATCCGACGCTGCGGGAAATCTTCGAGCAGGCTCGCCGCCAACTGCCGCTGACCGTTCAGCCGATTGAAAATCCAGCCGCGCCGGGCCAATCGAGTGGTGTGGTCGCGGTAATCACCGGCGGCGCAGGGGTCGCACTGTGGCTCGAGCTTCGGGTGCCACGACGGCTCAGCGCCGAAGATCGTCTGCTGATCACGGTGCTGGTCGGTCATCTCGGGCTCGCGATTCAGCACGTGCGCCAGTTCGAGGCGGCCCGCGAAACCTCGTTGACCCTCCAGCACGCCATGCTGTCACCCACCAAGCTGCCGCCCGGCTTCGCGGTGCGCTACGAGCCGGCGGTCCCACCGCTCGAAATCGGCGGCGACTGGTACGACGTGCTGCGCATCGGCGGCCATCGGATCGGCATCATCGTCGGCGACTGCGTCGGTCGCGGCCTTGCCGCCGCGGCGGTGATGGGACAGTTACGTGCCTCCGCGCGGGCGCTGCTGCTCACCGGCGCCGAGCCGGCGATGCTACTCGAGGAACTCGACGCGGTAGCCGAACTGATTCCAAATGCGTTCTGCACCACGGTATTTCTGGCCGTCCTTGATACCGAGTCCGGCGAATTCTGCTACAGCTGCGCCGGTCATCCGCCCGCGGTACTGGCGGTGCCGGGAAGAGCCCATACTTTGATCACCGACGCCCGTTCGGTGCCGTTAGCCGTGCGGCGCAAGGCTTCTCGCCCGCAAGCGTCGGTGCCCCTGCCACCGGGATCGACGCTGATGCTCTACACCGACGGTCTGGTCGAGCGGCACGACGTCTCCCTCGACGACGGGATCGCCCACCTCGGCGCGACGGTGGCCGGCGCGATGAACCAGACCGTCGACGACGTCGCCGACGCGGCGCTCACCGAACTCGCGCCGCCCGCCGGCTACGACGACGACATTGCCATCGTCGTGTACCGCCGGCCATACCCTCCGCTGTCCATCCACCGGGTGGTCAAAGCCGATCAACTCGGCGTTCTGCGGCACCACATCGCGGTGTGGCTGGGAGGCGCCGGGGTGTCCGAGGAGCGAGTGGCCGACATTGTGCTGGCGGTCAACGAGGCCGTCGCGAATTGCATCGAACACGGTTACCGAGGCCGCAAGCCGGGCAAGATCCGTCTCAAAGGCGAAAACGACGGCGCGCGAATCCGCATCAAGATCGCCGACAAAGGATCGTGGAAGCCCGCGGCCACCGACCCCGGCGTCCGGGGACGCGGGCTGCTGCTGATTCGCGCGGTGAGCGACTGGCTTGAGATGGATTGCACGTCAAAGGGAACGACGCTGGATATGAGTTTCAGCCTGACAACCTAGCTAGTTAGGGCAGCACGGTGTGCATCAGCATCACGTCGTACGCCGACCACAGCGACAGGTTGAAGTACAGATCCTTGCCGCTCGACCATGGGTGGATCATCGGCGCGTAGATACCGCCCGGCATCTGGAACGACGAGACGAGTGGCTGCTCGGGGCTCCACGGCCCCTCCGGCGCGGGCGCGGTGCGGGCGATGACGTCGTTGTTGCCACCGTTGGTGTAGAGCACCAGATACTGCTTCAGGTAGTCGTTGTACTGCGCCGACATCTCGCCCACCGGACCGGGGAAGATCGGCGTCGCCGCGGACGGATCGACCGGGACCCAGCCGCGTCCCTCACCGTTCCAGTACTGGTACTTGCCCAGATCCGGCAACGCATTCGGCTGCACCCGGGACAGGAAGGCCGCACCGCTACGGCCGGATGGCGTTCCGAAGTTGTAGAGATAGCCGTCCTTGCCGCGCATGAACGCACCCATCTGGAAGTTCTCGTTGCCGGGGAAGAACCGCGCGCCGGGCACGGTGTCCGCGGCGGCCAGCCGGATGCTGCCCGGGTAGACACCCCATGACTGACCGTTGTCCAGCGAGCGGGCGATACCCGAATAGTTCGTCGACCATTCGCCGTCGCGGCCCCAGTTCTTGATCGACATGAAGTTCATGTACTGGGTCCGCCCGAGTGAGATCGCCGATGTCGGGATCATGCCCGTCTCGTGACTGGCCTTGTGGATGCTGTTGAGCACCTGCTTGGACAGGCCGGGCGCCCACACCGGCGAGCCGGAGTACGGGTTGTTGGGCACACCGTCGGCGACGTGGATGCCGTGCGACAGGTCATGGTCGTTACTGCGGAACAGCACGTTGTACCGCCACTGCTGGCCGTGCACCGCGCAGTAGCCGAAGGTGTCGCCGAACGCCATCAGCACCTGACGATTGGCGGGATCGCCGTTGTCCCATGGGATCCCGAGGTCTGTGCCGGAAATCGCGAAGCGTTCCAGGGTTCGGTTCGGGCTGTTCGGTCCGGTGACGAATTCGACCAGTGAGGTCGGTGCACCCGCAATTCCAGCGGGCGGCGGCGACGGCGGCACCGGAACCGCCTCTGGGACAGCCTGATTGGCGTTGGGCGATTGCGGGACGGCGGCTCCGGGCACCGGCGGCGCGGGCGTCACCGCTGCCTGGAGTTGGGCAGGCCGCAGCGGAATGGCTTTGAGCAGGCCCGAGATCAGCGGACCCAGTTTGGGCAGCGGCGCGTTGTCATTGGTGCCGCGTGGCCTGCGGCCCGTCGGCGGTGCGGCCGGGCCCGGCGACGGGATGGTCGGCATCCCGGCAGGAGGCGGACCGTTGGCCTCGGGCGCGCTGCACGGGACCGCAAAGGCGGGCGGCGCGTAGCTGATCGGCACGATGAGCCCGACGACAGTCACCAGGGCCACGGGTACCGAAACAATTCGACGGGTCGTCGACATGTACCACCTCTCCAGTGGGCGAGCCGTCGCCGTTGCAACACTTTGACGTCCGCGGTTACTCATGTGACGATAGATGCGGATGTGATTTTTGGGACTGTCCAGTTTTCAATAGGTATGCATCTGTGACCGTGTCGCAACTCGACGGGACGCGACGAAAAGCGCCGCTAGACAGCCACTTATCGGACCAGTTCGAATGTTTGATCGCCCCGGGTGTCAGTCGGGGGCGTCGAGATGTCGGTGGGCCTTGGCGAACCGAGCAGGCATCAGGACTTGCTGGCGAGAGCCGACGCCGGCGAGGCTGAGCGGCCGCGTGATGGCGTCGTCGACGGGTCGCTGCGGCCCAGTGTCCTCCCGCACCGGAAAGCTGTCGCCCGCTCCGTGCTGCCGCAACAAGACACGCACCGACGCGCGGGTACCGACCGGTTCAAGGAGCGAACTGGCCGGGCGGGGGCGCACGATCTGTGGCCACCAGAACCAACGCCCCAGCAGCGCAGCGATGGCCGGCGTCATGAACGAGCGCACGATCAAAGTGTCGAACAACAGGCCCAGACCGATGGTGGTACCCACTTGAGCGATGATGCGCAGGTCGCTGACCGCCATCGCCATCATGGTGAATGCGAACACCAAGCCTGCATTCGTCACGACCTTGCCGGTACCACCCATCGCTCTGATGATGCCGGTGTTTATACCGGCGGCTATTTCCTCTTTCATCCGGGACACCAGCAGCAGGTTGTAGTCGGACCCCACCGCCAAAAGGATGATGACGCAAAAAGCAAGTACCATCCAATGTAATTTGATGCCCAGAATATACTGCCAGACCAGCACCGCCAGCCCAAACGATGCGCCCAATGAAAGCGCGATAGTACCCACGATGACTAAGGCGGCAATCAAACTTCGCGTCATGATCAGCATGATGACGAGAATGAGGCAGAGCGCAGCAATACCCGCGATCAACAGGTCATATTTAGAGCCGTCGCGAAAATCTTTAAAGGTCGACGCGGACCCTGCGACAAAAATCTTGGCGTTCGCCAAAGGAGTTGCCTTGAGCGCCTCCTCGGCAGCCGGCTTTATCCGCTCAGCACGCTTGAGGCCCTCGGGAGTTCCGGGGTCGCCGCGTTGGGAAATGATGAATCGAGCTGCTTTGCCGTCGGGAGACAAGTAAGACTTCATCGCGCTCTGGAAGTCTTTGTTCTGGAAAATCTCGGCCGGCAGATAGAAAGAGTCGTCGTTTTTGGCGGCGTCGAAGGCTTGGCCCATCGCGCTGGCGTCCTGGGTCATGTCGTCCAATTGGTCGAACATCCCGGACATCGTGCTGTACATGCGCTGCATCATGGTTCGCGATCTCTCCACGGTCGCGATCATCGGCGGGAACTGGGCCACCAGTTGCGGCATGAGCACATCCAGTTGATCGAGATCTTTGATGAGATCGTGCATTTTGTCGCTGAGCACGTCAATACCATCGATTGTTTCGAACACGGACTTCAGCGACCAACAGATAGGAATGTCATAGCAATGTTTTTCCCAGTAAAAGTAGCTGCGGATCGGCCTGAAGAAATCTTCGAAGTTCGCAATGTTGTCACGCAACTCGTCGGTGACTTGGGTGACTTCTTTCGTTTCCATAATCGTGTGATGAGTGATGGTGTTCATCTGCTGCATGAGGCTGTACTGCTTTTGCATCACCGCGAGCATTTTCGTTATCTCACCGATCTGCTGCCTCATGTCGTTCACGCGATTTTTCATGAACTTCATGTCTTGCACCATGCTGGCGTTCTGCACGCTGAGAAGAAACGGGATCGACGTATGTTCGATCGGCGTACCCTCGGGGCGCGTAATGCCTTGCACTCGAGAGATTCCATTAACTTTCAGAATTGCCTTCGCTACCCTGTTCAGTATCAGGAAATCCGATGGGTTGCGCAGATCATGATCCGACTCGAGCAGCAGGATCTCGGGCATCATTCGCGCCTGGGAGAAATGGCGATCCGCGGCCGCGTAGCCCTGGTTGGCCGGCAAGGCTTTGGACATATAGAGCCGGTCGTCGTAGCTCGTCTTATATCCCGGCAGCGCTAACAAGCCTATCAGCGCGATGGCGCAAGCACCGGCCAGAATCGGCACGGGCCAGCGGACGATGGCGGTACCGACCCGGCGCCACCGGTAAACCCCGATCGTGCGCTTGGGCTCGAATAGCCCGAAACGGCCCCCGGCGGATAAAACCGCTGGTACCAGCGTGACCGCCACTGCGACCGTGACGAGCATACCGACTGCGCACGGGACGCCCATGGAGTGAAAGTAGGGCAACCGGGTGAAAGTCAGACACAAAATTGCCCCGGCGATCGTCAGACCGGACGCCAAGACCACGGGCGCTACGCCGCGATATGCGGTGTAGTAAGCCTT
The DNA here is from genome assembly GCF_039583785.1 of Mycobacterium sp. Taxonomy (GTDB): domain Bacteria; phylum Actinomycetota; class Actinomycetes; order Mycobacteriales; family Mycobacteriaceae; genus Mycobacterium. The sequence continues at coordinate 18,514 of NZ_JAVKSG010000030.1, read as the reverse complement.
TTCAGGATCCTCGCCGGCCTGACGTGACTCTTGATATCGACCGAAGAAAAATATTCCATAGTCGGTTCCAGCGGCCATCCCGAGCGCCACCAGGAAATTGGTGGCAACGGTCGAGAGGTCAAAGACATTGTGCTCACCGAGATATGCGACGATTCCCCGAGCGGCGAGCAATTCGAGTCCGACCATGACCAACAACAGAATTACGGTGATGATCGATCGGTAGACGACCAGCAAAACCAGGCAGATTATCACGGCGGCTGCCACGGTGATCTTCACAATGGATTTGTTGCCGGTGTGCTGCATCTCCGAAACGAGCGGTGCCCCGCCGGTGAGGTAGACCTTGACCCCGGCAGGCGGCGGCGTCCGATCGACGATGCGCCGGACCGCCTGCACGGATTCCTCGCCCAGGGGCGTGCCTTGGTTGCCGGCTAGATTCAGTTGCACATAGGCGGCTTTTTCGTCGGGGCTTTGCGCACCCGTCGCCGTGAGTCGATCTCCCCACAAATCCTGCACATGCTCGACGTGTTTCGAGTCGGCTCTCAACTCGCGAACCAACACCGAATAATAGCTGCGGGCATCGTCGCCAAGAGCCTGCTGACCCTCCAGCACGATCATCGCGAAACTGTCTGAATCGGATTCTTGGAAATCCTTGCCCATGCGCTTCATGGCCAGCGCCGCCGGCGCGTCTTGGGGTGCCAGCGATACCGAATGCTCGTCCCCGACCTGTTCCAGCGATGGAACCGCGAACGTCACCAGCAGAGTCAGCGCCACCCAAGCCAGAATGACCAACGGCGAAGCCCTGCGGATTGCCCGTGCTACCCATGGGAACTGGGGGCGCTCGCCGCTCATACGTCCTTCAATCGGCGGAAGGTCGACGCCACATCGTCATTGCTTGCGCGCATTATGACGACCCACAGTGGCAGTGCCCCACATGAATGCTCCCGCGGCCGTCGTCGCCGTCATGCCCGGGTATAGACACGATCACCGTTCTGTCGCTGAGACGTATCCTCGCCGTGCTGCCCGTTGCGAACCGCCGCACCGTCACCTGCGGGGGGCTCTCGCAACAGCAGGGCACGAACCAGCGGACGCGGGCCTGTCGACCGGAGCAGAGAACTGGCGGGACGCGGACGCACTAATTGCGGCCACCAGAACCAGCGTCCGAGCAACGCGGCGACCGACGGCGTCATGAACGCCCGCACAACGAGCGTGTCGAACAACAGACCCATACCGATGGTGGTGCCCAATTGGGCGATACTGCGCAGGTCGCTGACCGCCATGGACGCCATGGTGAAGGCGAACACCAGGCCCGCGTTCGTCACAACCTTCCCGGTACCGGCCATCGCTCGGATGATGCCGGTGTTTATCCCAGCACCTATTTCTTCTTTCATTCGTGACACCAGCAGCAGGTTGTAGTCAGACCCCACCGCCAAAAGGACGATGACCGACATCACCAGCACGACGTAATGCAACTGCGTGCCGAGAAGGTACTGCCAGACGAGCACGGACAGTCCGAAGGATGCGCCGAGGGAGAGCGCTACGGTACCCACGATGACGAGGGCGGCGATCAAACTGCGCGTCACCATCAACATGATGATGAAAATGAGGCAGAGCGCGGCGACTCCGGCGATCAATAGATCGTATTTGGAGCCGTCCACAACGTCTTTCGTCATCGCTGCCGTGCCGGAGAGGTAGATCTTGGCATTTTCGAGCGGCGTTGCCTTGAGCGCCTCTTCGGCCGCGCTTTTGATCGGGTTGACCCGGGCGATTCCCTCGGGAGTCGCGGGATCGCCACTCTGGGTAATGAGCATGCGGGCGGCTTTCCCGTCCGGCGACACGAAGACCTTCAGGATGCGCTGAAAGTCTTTGTTCTTGAAAATGTCCGCCGCGATGTAAAAAGAATCGTCATCTTTGGCGGTGTCGAACGCCCTACCCATGGCGCTGGCGTTCGTGCTCTGTTCGTCCATCTGGCCGAAGATTCCGGCCATTGTGCTGTGCATGGTCAGGAGCATGGTCCGCATGCTCTGCATGGTCTCGATCATCGGCAGAAGCTGAGCCAACATTTGCGGCATGAGTATATCCAGCTGATCCATGTCTTTGACGAGATCCCGCATCTTGTCGCTAACCTCGTCGACACCGTCGAGTGTGTCGAATATGGATCTGATCGACCAACAGATGGGAATGTCGTAGCAGTGTTTCTCCCAATAGAAGTAACTGCGGATCGGCCTCCAGAAATCCTCGAAGTCCGAAATGTAGCCCATCAACTGCTCGATCACATTCTGAAGGTCGTGCGTTTCGGCGACCATGTGATGAGTCGTGATGTTCAGTTGTTGCATCAACCTGTACATGTTCTGCATCAAGCTGATTGATTTCGCCATGTCGTCAGCCTGCGTGAGCAGATCTTTCATCCGTTCTTTCTGGAAGCCCATATTTTGGAGCATGCCGGCGCTTTGCATGCTGAGCATAAACGGTATGGACGTGTGCGGGATCGGAGCGCCGGTAGGGCGAGTTATGGACTGCACACTGGAAACCCCGGGAACCGCCAGGACGGCTTTGGCTAATTTGTTGAGGATCAGGAAGTCGGCCGGGTTACGCAAATCATGATCGGCCTCCACCATGAGCAGCTCGGGTGCCATCATTCGGGACTTAGAAAAATGTCGGCCGGCAGCCTCGTACCCCTGATTGGCGGGGATGCCTTTGGGGATGAACTGCTGGTCGTTGTAGCTGGGTTTATAACTCGGCAGTGTTAATAGCCCGATAAGCGCAATTGCTATTGTCGCAGCGAGAATTGGCCCGGGCCAACGGACGATCGCGGTGCCGACCCGCCGCCAGCCACCGACTCTGATCATGTGCTTGGGGTCGAACAACCCAATGCGACTGCCGACGGCAATCACTGCCGGCACGAGCGTGAGAGCCACCGCGACCGCGACGAACACACCCACCGCGCAAGGGACACCCATGGCTTGGAAGCTGGGCAGCCGGGTAAAGCTCAGGCAGAACAGGGCTCCGGCGATCGTCGAACCGGAGGCCAATACGACTTTAGCGACCCCACGGTAGGTGGTGTAGAACGCCGTTTCCCGGTCTTCACCGGCCTGGCGTGCCTCTTGATAGCGGCCGACGAAGAATATTCCATAGTCCGTTCCCGCCGCGATCCCGATGGATGTCAGCATATTAACGACAAAGGTAGTAAGACCGATGATCCCGTAATGGCCGAGGAACGCGACGAACCCCCTAGCCACCATCAATTCGATCCCGACCATCAGCAGTAAAAGAATTACTGTGAAAATCGAGCGGTAGACGAGGAGCAACATCACGAAGATCACCACGAGGCTGACCGCGGTGATTCTTTCAACCGTGCTGTCGCCGCTGCTGCGCATATCCGCAGAGATGGCCGCCGGCCCGGTGACATAGGCTTTGACTCCCGGCGGAGGTTGCGTCCGCCCGACGATGTCCCGGACAGCCTGTGTCGAATCGTGCGCTAAGGCCGAGCCAATGTGACCGGCAAGGTCCAATTGGACGTACACGGCCTTACCGTCGCCGCTCTGCGCGGCACCCGCGGTGAGTGAATCTCCCCAGAAATCCTGAATGTGCCGCACATGTTTCGGATCAGCCTTCAACTGACCAACCAGCTGATCGTAGTAGCGGTGAGCGTCATTACCCAGGGGTTGCTGGCCCTCCAGGACCACCATCGCCACAGTGTCGGAATTCGCTTGCTTGAAATCCGTGACCATGCGATCCATCGCCTTGAACGACGGCGCATCTTTGGGTGTCTCGGATACTGAATGCTCTTTCTCGACCTGCTCGAGCGGTGGGAGGCCGACAGTCACGATGACGGTGATTGCCAACCACGCCACGATGACGGGCAGCGCCAGCCGATGGATCGTGCGCGCTACGAACGGCCGGTCATTGGCCAGCTGATGGTTGCTCATTGGTCCTTCAATTTGCAGGAGGTAAACGCGCTCGCCTCGTGCGTGGTCTTCTGCGCTTTGACCACGCCGTCCACCAAGATGCGGCAACCGAGGCTGTCACCGGTGCCCTGCGCCGCGACGCCTGCCAGGGCCGTCGCCTCGGTCATGGCGAACTCGACCGACCACGGCAGCTGCGCTTCTTCGACTCGCCGCGGGTCAGCATCGACGTCGAAGTAGCTGATGCTGGCCACGGTCCCGGGCGGTCCGAACACCTCGTATGTCATGCGCTTGGGGTTGAAGGGTGTGCTGTCGCTGATTCTGATATCGGCATACAGCGGGCGTTCCTGGGTGCCGAAAACGCCGTGCAGCCGCGACACGGTCCATCCACCAGCGCCGATCACCGTCACGATGACCAACGGGATCCACAGCCGCCTCAAGACCCTGAAAATCGCGAATTCCCTTCACCTGATATTCGGTGCCAGGTCACCCGCTCGAATATCGGCGCAGGTCGGCGAAGAGCTGCTGCCGTCAACGCGGTCGGACAGCTTGACACTCACCGCGTCTCCAGGGGGCTTAGTTGACACGAGTGGAACAAGTCAAAAACATACTGTAGGTCACAGCGACGATCCAGTGTTTCGGTAAAAAGGTCCGAGTTTCGGACCGTCCGATCGCCCGAGCGACGACACCCGCGGATCGCGTTCTTACTAGGCACACGTGTTATAGGGTGATCCGCTATGGCGCTCCTCGACGACACAGAGCGGGCATTACCTGTCGCTGCGACACAACGCCCGGAATGCGCAAGCGCGACCCCCGTCGAACCGACTCGGATGCTGACTCGCCACTTCGTCGCCGTGGTCAGCGCGCTCAGCGGCATCCAGTTGCTGGCGACGATGGACGGCACCGTCGCGATCTTCGCGCTTCCGAGGATCCAAGACGATCTTGGACTGTCGGACGGCACACGGAGCTGGGTGATCTCTATCTACGTGCTGGCCTCTGGCGGCCTGCTGCTGCTGGGCGGCCGCATCGGTGACACCATCGGGCACAAGCGCACCTTGCTCATCGGCGCCGCGCTGTTCACCATCACCTCGGCGATGTGCGGCATCGCCTGGGGCGGGGGGGTGCTTATCTTTGCTCGGCTTCTGAAGGGCGTGGCCGCCGCTATCGTCACCCCGACCGCGATGGCGCTGGTGGCAACCATGTTCCCGAAGGGCCCAGAGCGCAACACCGCGATGGTGGTGTTCGGCACCGTGGCCAGTGTCGGGTCGATGGTGGGCCTGGTGGCGGGTGGAGCGCTCACCGAGGTCTCCTGGCGGCTGGCGTTTTTCGTGAACGTGCCGCTCGGGCTAGTGGTGATCTACCTGGCCCAAGCCGCGCTGCAGGAAACCCAGAAGCGGCGGATGAAGCTCGACGCCGCCGGCGGTGTGCTGGCCACGTTGGCCTGCACCGCCGCGGTTTTGTGCATGTCGACGGGTGCGGAGCATGGGTGGCTGTCGGCGACCACGCTCGGTTCGAGTCTGGTGGCGCTGGCCGCTTTCGTAGCGTTCACCCTGGTGGAGCGCACGGCCGAGAACCCCATCGTGCCGTTGAGCCTGTTCTCCGACCGCAACCGGGTAGCCACCTTCGCGACCATGTTTTTCTTCGGTGGGGTGACGTTTGCCATAACTGTGCTGATCGGCCTGTATGTGCAAAACGTCATGGGCTACGGTCCGCTGCGCTCGGCTGTCGGCTTTATCCCGTTCGCCTTCGCGACGCCCATCGGAGGGATCCTGTCCACACGGTTGGTGACGCGGCTCTCACCGCGGGTGGTGGTGATCGCCGGCAGTATTCTGCTTATGGGTGCGATCCTCTGCGGCTCGACACTGCTGCACCGCGGCGTCCCCTACTTCCCGAACCTCGTGCTGCCGATCGTCCTCGGCGGTATCGGTCTCGGCATGATCGGCCTTCCCCTCGGGCTGGCGCTGATCGCCAGCGTCGGCGCGGACCGCATCGGGCCCGCCTCGGCAGTCTCGGTGATGTTGCGCAGCCTCGGCGGGCCGCTGGTGCTGGGCGTCGTCCAGGTCGCCGTCACGGTACGCACGCTGCACCTCGGTGGCACCACCGGGCCGGTGAAGATCATGAACGACGTCCAGATGTATGCGCTGGACCACGGCTATACATTCGGCCTGCTGTGCTTAGGAGGGGTCGTCATCCTGATGTGCGGGGTGGCGCTGCTGATCAACTACACCGCACAGCAGATAGCGGTCGCGCAGGAAGCCACCGACGCCGACGGACAGTAGCTCAGCGCGACGATTTCTCAGTCGATCTGCCCCGCCAAGTCGAACTCAGCCAGTGCGCGCGCAGCCAGCGCACGCAACGCGGGCTTGGTGTTCTCGGCGCCCGGTTGGTAAGCGAGGACGTGGATGGAGATTTTGCCGCACACCGGCAGGCGGAAAGACAGCAGCTGCATCTGACCACCGATCCGCTCAAGCCACTGCCGCGTTACCCGTTTTCTGGTACCTCGCGCGTAGGCGTATTCGCAGTGGGTGCCGTCGGGCTGGCTGATTATCTGGCCGACGTCGCCGATGTTGGAATACACCACCGGGCGATCGGGGTCGGATAACGCCGCTTCGACACCCCGCTTCCACGTCCGTTTCGGCGTGAACGGGACCAGCGAGGCGAGCTGCAGTGACTCATCGGGCGTTTCCCGCCGAGTGTCCAGCGCCTGTTTGATGTCGGCGCGGGTGTCACGCAGATCCGTCGTTGCCCGCGTCGGGTCGACGGCGACGTGCGCAATCGACACTGCCAACGCACGTGAATCGTCGCCGTCCGTGCGCTCGCTCATGATGAGTTGCACGGTGACGGCGCCGTCACCACGACGCCGCCCGATGCGCTCCCCGAGCTTTGCGGTCAACGCGGCGGCCAAGGTGTTACTCGTTCCGCCGAGGGCTTTCGCTCGGGCGTCCCATTCAGCCAGGTCGACGGCGATCGTGATGCCGGGCACGACGACAGGGGTATCGCCTTCGACTCCACCGAGTGCGACACGCTGCGATGACGATGACTGGGCAGTATCGTCCCGGCGACCCGCCTGCTTGCGGGCCAGCTTTGCCGCCGCGACGAGCGCCCGGGCAACCTGAGGTAAGTCCCGGGCCGTTTGACGGGCATCCTGAACCACCGCACCCAGCCGAGTGCGTGAACGGGGTGGCGGGTAGCCGGGGTCACGCGTGTTGCCGAGGATCGCATCGGCCATCGCGGCGCATAATCCAAGGCCGTCGAGCAGGTAATGGGAAGCCACCAGGCTGACCGCGGTGGAGCCGTCGGTAAGGGGAAGGACACCGAGATGCCAGCCGGGCCCCTCTTCCGGATCAGTCTGCAGTTGTGCGCGTTCGTCAGCCCAGTCGCTGAGTTCAGCGCGTGGGCGGGCACATTCGGCGATGTCGATGTCCGGCGGTTCATGATCAGCGACCCACCGGTGCCGGCCGAACGGCAGCGGCGAACGCTCGATGCGCCGTCCCAACCACCCGTGACCGAGAAGACGGTGAAAACGCCTGAGGCCATCGAAGTCGAGGGCATGCTCGTAAACCCATACGACCTGCATGACTTCGTCCTGGCCTGCGGCACGCTGCCCGGCAAAGAAGCCCTGGTCCACCAACGCCAGCCGATTGTCAGGCCGCGCATCACGGGCAGGACGTACCCGGACTGCCACCGATCACCCTTGATTCGGGTCGGACCAATTCATCAGATGTAGAGTAGCCGACGCCATGGCCACCCACCGACGGATTGCCGCGAAGCCCTAGGGGCCACGGAGACGCGATGAAATTTGTGCTGGCGTTCTACGGAACTCGTGGCGATGTCGAGCCCGGTATCGCTGCCGGTCGTGAGCTGCTGCGCCGAGGCCACGACGTCCACATGGCCGTCCCGCCCGACCTGATTGGCTTCGCCGAGTCCGCCGGGCTTGCGGCGGTCGGCTACGGGCCGGATACGCAGGCGTGGCTGGAAGTGACGCGCAACTTCTGGGCGCGCTTCTTCCGCACCTGCTGGAAGGTGCGGGAGCTGAAGAAGATGCTGCGCGAATCTCGCGAGCCCGGCACGCAGAGCTGGGGCGAGATGAGCACGACGCTGGCGTCACTGGCGGACGGGGCCGACCTGCTGATAACCGGCATGAGCTACCAGGAGCTCGCCGCGAATGTCGCCGAGTACCAACAGATTCCGTTGGCGACGCTGCTCTGGTTACCGATCCGGGTCAACGGGCACATCGTTCCGTTCCTGCCGGCGCCGTTGATCCGCTCGGCGATGACGGCGTATGAGTGGCTGGTGTGGCGCGGGGTGAAGAAGGTCGAGGACGCGCAGCGCCGCGAGCTCGGCCTACCGAAGGCCACCGGCCCCGCGCCCCGGCGCATCGCAGAACGCGGATCCCTGGAAATCCAGGCCTACGACCAGGTGTGCTTTCCCGGGTTGAGGGCCGAATGGGCGAGATGGGACGGCCAGCGGCCCTTTGTCGGCACGCTGACGATGGAGTTGCCGACGGATGCCGATGACGAGGTCACGTCGTGGATTGCCGCAGGCACACCGCCGATTTTCTTCGGCTTCGGCAGCATCCCCGTCGAATCTCCGGCGGACGCGATAGCCATGATCGGCGGGGCCTGCGCACAGTTAGGCGAGCGGGCGCTGGTTGGCGCCGGCTGGAGCGACTTCAGCAGCGTCGCGCACCTCGACCACGTCAAGGTGGTAGGCGCGATCAATTACGCGGCGATCTTCCCGGCCTGCCGCGCGCTCGTGCACCACGGTGGCGCGGGCACCACGGCCGCCGGCCTGCGCGCCGGAGTCCCCGCGCTGATCCTCTGGATGGCCGACGTCCAATTCATCTGGGGTGCTGCCCTCAAACGGCTGAAAGTCGGCACCGCACGGCGTTTTTCGACCACCGACGAGAAATCATTGGTCGCCGACCTGCGTCGCATCCTGACTCCGCAATACCGCGCCCGCGCCCGCGAGATCGCCGCTCGGATGAACCAGCCCGCCGAAAGTCTCGCGGCCGCCGCTGATCATATGGAGAACTTCGCTCGCCTGCGGTCTGTCGGCTGAGGGGCGACCGCCTGGTTGTCAGTTGGCGAAATGCGCGTGGTTGATGTGCGCGGCCACCCGCAAGGCGTTGGCGGCGACCGTCAAACTGGGATTCAGGCCGGTGCTGGAAGGAAAAAACGAGGCGTCCACCACGTAGAGGTTGTCCACCTCGTGCGCGCGGTTTTGTGGGTCGAGCACGCTGACGGTGGGATCGGTGCCGAAGCGGCAGGTGCCGCAGACGTGGCCCAGGTTCGAATTGTTGGCGCCGGTCCGCAGGGTGAGTGTGCGAAACGCGTTCAATGCCTCTTTTACCTGCGGCACAAACACTGCGCGCCGCTCGATTTCGTTGGCGTGCAAACGGTATTGCATGCGTAGCCGCTGGCGGTTGTCCAGGCCGGGCCGATCACTCGGCAGGACGCGGTTGTCCAGATACGGCAGGTCTTCCATCATCACGGTCAGCACCAGCCCACCGCCGACGACGCGGTCATAGACCGGCCGCAGCGCCGGGCTTGCCAGACGCAGCGCCTTGGGCCGCCAGCCGGGCTGGTTGGTCAGCATCTCCATGGATGCCAGCGAGGCCATCGCGCCGGCCGACTGCACGGTGCCGTATTTCTGGCCCTCCCAGAAATAGAAATCGTTGAGCCCGATCTCTTTATTTTCGGCCGTGATCTTGCAGCCGCGCTGAGGCCAGACCTCGATCCAGTCGAGCAGATGACGCATCAGGTTGCGGCCCACCGAGTCTGAGCCGTTGGCCAATCCGCGCGGCCAATCACCGGAGCGGGAATTGAGCAGCAACAGCGGGGTGGCCAGTGCGCCGGCGGCCAGCACCACCAGCTTGGCCTGCAGGGCCAGCGTGCCGGAGCGACTCTGACAGATCACCTGCCGCACCCGGGTGCGGTCGGCTTCCAGGCGCAGCACCCGACATTGGTCCAGCAGGTGTGCGCCGTGCTCGGCGACGGCGGGCAGCACCCCATTGCGGCCGGCGTCGTATTTGCACGACTTCTCGCACAGGTAGGCCTGACAGGTGGCACAACCCTCGGTGTAATCACAGGCCATCGGCAGGTGATAGGGATGCAATCCGCGAGCAGCAAAATGCTCGACCAGCGGCTGATTGTCTGGCGAAAACGGCGGTGCCGGTGGCAGACCGACGTCGGCGGCTTCCGGGCGCAGGGGATCGGGCTGGCCCCGCACCCCCAGCAGCTTTTCGGCTTGCGCGTACCAGGGCCGCATCTGGTCATAGGTGATCGGCCAGGCCTCGGGCACGGTGGAATCACCGGGGTTGCGGAAGTTCTGCCGGGGAGTGAAATCGGCAGCGAAGAATCGTTCGCAGACCATGCCGTAGAGGGCCGAGGATCCGCCGGTGCCGCTGCCGATGAACGGCACGAACCGGCGCGGGAATCGCCGGCTGATGTCCTCGATCTCGTCGGTGGAGCGCCCGGCCCGGGCCAACGCATCGAAGTACGCATCGGGGGATCGGCCCGCTCGCGGCTCGGCCAACTCTGGCATCGCAGCGCGGATCGTTCCCGGCGTGCCGGGCAGCGTCGAGCGTCCCTTTTCCACGAAGAGCACTGTGCGGCCTGACTGGGCCAGCCGGTGGCCCAGCATCCCGCCACCCATACCGGTGCCCACGACGATCACATCCCACATCACGCGTTCGGCCTCGCGTGCAGTCAGTTCGCCGTTAGCCAATCGAGCTCCTCTTCGAACCGAGAAGTTATCACACGGCTGTTCAATAGAGCTGTTGGTCAACTGCTAGCATCCCGCCCTATGTCTGGACGCGGCGCCCCGGTGCGGATCGGGGTCCTGGGGGCAGCACGCATTACACCGTCGGCGCTGATCAAACCGGCTCGGATAAACGACGAAGTCGTGGTGGCCGCGGTGGCAGCCCGCGACGTGTCGCGTGCTCAAGCCTTCGCTGACAAACACGGCATCGCCCGGGTGCACGACAGCTACGAGGCACTGATCGCCGATCCGGACGTGGACGCTATCTACAATCCGCTGCCGGTTGCTTTGCACGGCAGGTGGACTCGGGCGGCGATTGCGGCGGGCAAGCATGTGCTGTGTGAAAAGCCGTTCACCGCCAATGCCGCCGAGGCTCGCGAGGTCGCCGAACTGGCCGCCGAGTCAAACCGGGTGGTGATGGAGGCATTTCATTACCGCTACCATCCGTGTGCTTCGCGCATCGACGACATCATCGCCTCGGGAGAGCTGGGCACGCTGGAGCGGGTGGACGCGCATTGGTGCTTCTGGATGCCGAAGTTCTCCGGCATCCGCTACGACTACTCCCTCGCCGGTGGTGCGCTCATGGACCTCGGTTGTTACGCGGTCGACATGGTGCGCAGGTTCGGCGGCTCGACGCCGGAAGTTGTTTCGGCGCAGGCGAAGCTGCGCGGTCCGGAGATTGACCGGGCCATGACGGCTCGGTTGCGGTTCGCCGGCGGGCACACCGGCCGAGTGCACTGCTCGATGTGGTCGACCGATCTACCGCGCTTCACCGTGAAGGTGGTCGGCGACCGCGGCGAGCTTCGGCTGCATCCACTGATCCCTTTTCAGCGGTTCTCGGTTCGGTCAACCAGCGGAAAGCGTGTGGAGAACTTTCCGGGGCACTCCACCTATGCCAATCAGCTTGACGCTTTCGCCGCGGCCGTGCTTCGGGGTGGACCGGTGAAGACGACGCCGGAAGAGGCGGTCGAGAACATGACCGTCATCGATGCGATCTATCGTGCCGCCGGCCTCTCGCTCCGGCGACCGGCCTGACCACCGAGGGTGCGCAGAATCCTAGAGGCCAAGAATGGCAGCGAGTTCATCGTCGTGACGGTCTCGTTGGAAGCGCTCCGCTGATTCGATCGCGCCAACGGCGAGGCTGCGCCGCAGGTCCTCGTTCGATTCGAGCGCCATCAGATTGGCCGCAAGTGCAGTCGCGTCGCCGGCTGGGCCTAGCAGTCCGTTGACTCCTGGATCGATGATCTCCGGCGTGCCACCAGTATTCGTCCCGCACACCGGCAGCCCGGCCCGCATCGCCTCCACCGAAACCCGGCCGAATGCCTCGCATTCACTGCACATAAGGCCGACGTGGGCAGCGGCCCAGTACCGGCCGAGGTCGCGCGTCGGCCCGTCGATTGTCACCAGGTCGTCGACGCCCAAACATTGAGCAAGCTTGCGAAATGGTTTCTGGTTTCCAGAACCGACGAGTGTCAACTCGATGTCGACGCCCGCCTTTCGAGCAATAGCGATTGCCTCGATCGCCAGGCGTTGTCCCTTGGCGTGAGATAAATAGCCGACCAACACGGTTCGCATCGGTTCACCCGGGAGGCGCTTCGGTGGCGAGCCGAGTGGGGTGTCGACAACCGGGTGCACTACGTAGGTCATCGGCTTGGAATCTATTGCTAGGAAAGCCTTCTCGACGGCGTATGAATTGCAGATCACCGACTCCGACAGGCGACCGATCAGGCGGACGCTCCTGCGATGGCCCAACAGGAACCAAAGCTGATGGTCGGCCTTGCCGAACTCGCGGACCATCCAGTAGTGCGGAATGCCAAGCAGTTTGGCGGCGATTGCATGCGCGGGAATGACCATCGTGTTGGTGAGGACCAGCCTCGGGCGTTCTCGAACGAGTAGCAACACTGCCGGCACGATGCCCGAAAGGAGAAGCGCCACGCGGAGAAGCGCACCGATGAGTGCCTCAACGCGGGGAGCCGGCCCCCATACAAGAAAAGCCCACCCCGGCATCCAGGCAATCTTGGTCCGGACGCCGTTCCGAGCGCACTCCGCCGCCAGCGTCCCCTTCCCCGGGCAAACGGCGACCACATCCAAGTCCGGACGCCTTTCCCGGATCGCCGAGACCATGTCACGAAATCCGACTGCGCCGCCGCCACCGAAATTACCTACGTTCGAGACCACCACCACCCGCGGCGAAAGGCTCTCTTTGCTTAATGCTGTGATCGTGCGCATCCGGGCTCCCATGCGTCGCAAAACCCCAGCGTCAGACATTGCCAGAGTGTATGTCGGCGGTGACACGCGCTGACAGAGGCGAGCCGCACTTGTCCGTGGGTCATTTCCGGACGGCCGGCGCACCGTTCTGTGTAAGGATTGCCCGGTGGTGAAAGCCGAGATCGTCACGTTGCCCGAGACAGCGATGGTGACGCTGTGGTGCCGGGCAAGCGAAGCGCGCCGACCCGACGGGATCATCGATGATCCGGTGGCGATCCGGTTGGTGGATTCAATCGACTACGACTTCAGCAAATTCAGCCTCGCCGCTCGCCAAGACGTCGCGCTGCGGGCGCTTGCATTCGACGGCAACGCGCACCGCTATCTTTCCGATCACCCGCAAGCCACCGTCGTAGCGCTCGGCGAAGGGCTGCAGACCAGCTTCTGGCGCCTTGATGCCTCCGGCCTCGGCGATGAATTCCGTTGGCTGACAGTCGATCTGCCGGCGATTATCGACCTTCGTCTGCAGTTGCTACCGCATTCGCCGCGCATTTCGACATCCGCCCGGTCGGTGCTGGACTTCACCTGGATGGATCAGGTGAACCCGCAGGATGGCGTGTTCATCACTGCGGAGGGATTGCTGCCATACCTGCAGCCGGACGATGCGCTCAGTGTTATCCGCGAGTGCGCGCGCCGCTTCCCGCGCGGCCAGATCATGTTCGACCTGCCGTCGAAGTTCCAGGCGTTTCTGGCCCGCCGGCGCATCTGGACCACGCTGCGCGGCGGATGGCCGCGGACGCCGTTTGCCCTCTCCGCACGTGAGGCTGCCGGCTTGGCCGACCGCGTGCGGGGCGTTCGCGCGGCGCACAATCTGCCGGTGGCCCGCGGCCGCGGCCCGGTGATCGATCAGATGCTCTGGCCGACGGTGGCGACGTTGACTCTGCTCGAGTTCGACTCCTAGCGTCGCGCGCCGAACGCCACCGCCCACGGGCGCTGCCGCGGTTCTCCGTCAATCTCGAAGCAAATGACTGAACCGCCCCCGGCGGCCGCGGAACTAGAAATAATGACCGATGCCGCTGACATTGCACATGCGTACAACGACTGAAGGCCAGGATCCGCGATGAAATTTGTGCTGGCATGTTACGGAATGCGTGGCGACGTCGAGAACTCCATCGTTGTCGGCCGTGAGCTGCTGAGCCGGGGGCATGACGTGCGCATCGCCGTCCCGCCCAACCTGGTTGACTTCGCCGAGGCGGCTGGGCTTGCGGCAGTCGCTTACGGGCTGGATTCGCGGGCCCTCTCGGAAGCGCAGCTCAAATACTGGGCATGTTTCTTCCATAAACCCTGGAGGGTTCAGGATCTGGACAGGTTGGGGCGCGAAATTTCGGAGTTCGTTACCCGGTGCTGGACGAAGGCGGCGACGACGACTCTGATTCCGCTGGCGGATGGGGCTGACTTACTCATCGCCGGCTTGGGTTTCGAGCAGTTCGCCGCCAACGTCGCGGAGTACTATAACCTGCCGTTGGCCACGCTGCATATGTCGCCGATGCGGGCCAACGGCCAGCTCCTGCCATTCCTGCCGGCGCCGTTGGGCCTGCGCGTGATGACGGTTTGGGATCGGCTGTCTTGGGGCGGCGCGATGAGGGACGTCGAGGACGCGCAGCGTCGTGAACTCGGTCTGGCGAAGGCAACATGCCCCTGGTCGCGACGGATCGCCGAACGCGGGTCGCTGGAAATCCAGGCCTACGACGAAGTGTGCTTTCCCGGGCTGGCAGCCGAATGGACGAAATGGGGTGGCCAGCGGCCGTTCGTCGGCACGTTGACGTTGGAGTTGCAGACCGACGCCGACGGCGAGGCCGCGTCGTGGATTGCCGCGGGAAAACCGCCGATTTACGTCGGGTTCGGCAGCATAGCGGTTGGATCTGCCGGCGAGACGCTTGCCATGATCAACTCGGCCTGCGCGCAGATAGGCGAGCGGGCGTTGGTGAGCGCCGGCGGGACCGACTTCAGCAGCGCCCCTCGTTTCGAGCACGTCAAGGTGGTGGGCCCGCTGAACTACGCGGCGATCTTTCCGCTGTGCCGCGCGGTCGTGCACCACGGTGGCTCAGGTGCCACCGCCGCGAGCCTGCGCGCCGGAGTTCCGCAGGTGATCCTCTGGACCCTGACCGATCAGGCGGGCTTCGGAGGTGCGGTCAAACGATTGGAGGTAGGCACCGCCCGGCGCCTCTCGACCACCACCGAGAAATCGCTAGGCGCGGACCTCCGCCGCATCCTTGCCCCGCACTACCTCACCCGGGCCCGCGAGATCGCCACCCGGATGACCAAACCCACCGCAAACGCCACGGCCGCCGCTGATCTATTGGAGGATTTCGCCCGTGTGGGACGTGTTGGCTGATCGGCGAACCTGACGAGAAGATTCACGTGAGGTGAGTTCGCGGGGTGAGTGCCTCGTTCTCGCATTCCCCATTCGACAACAACAACGGCGCTTCCGGTGCCTAGCTGAAATAAGGACACCGACCTACACCTTTATTTGCGAGACACGGACACGCCGACGGATTCAGTCTTACTGATTGCAAAGGTGTCCGGGGTGTCGGTCGCCTGAAAGCCCAAGCGCAGGAAAATATCTTGGCACGGGCCGTTGACCTCGGTTGGGCTGATCGTGCCGAGGATGAAAGGTCCTTCGTCCTGGTCACGGACGAGGTCCAGAATCTGCTTTAGGGCGTCAACTTCGACATCATTGCCGAGTACGCGACAGCTCATCACGAACTGACGTATGACGCCTCCGCTGACGAAAACCGCGCCCACCAGACCATAATCGGCAAACTTGTCCTGCACACTTACGGCGAACACCGCGCCCTGGTTCTTGATAAAGGTGGTCAGTTCAGTTGGTGTCCACTTCAAGCCGGTGGTGTTGAACTGGGTGGTCTTGTTCGATAGCTCCAACACGCGGGGCAGCAGCGGCGAATCGATTTCGGTGAGGTGATCGAGTTTGACGCGGATTTGCAGACCCCGCAGAAAGGACTCGCGATCCATCGACACCATCTCCCCATTGCGCGCGATGATGCCGCGATAGGATGTCTCTCGGTTCATCGATTCGTCGGTCATAACGCTGCGCTGCGTTTCGGCCGACCACAACAGAATTCGGCGAGTCACGAACGGGTTGCCGCCGATCGCGCGGATGCCCGGCACGCCGCTGAGCACCTCGCTGCGCTCGACAGGACTGTCATCGACGAACAGGGCACTCTTGGAGGTAAGGTTCAGTTCCGACAGGATGGCTCGGACGTTTGCCGATTTGCGTTGCCAGTTGATCTTCGGCGCGATGAAGTCATCTAACGAGATCCACGGTAGGCTAACTGGGCGCGACCAGCGGTCGCGGACCAAGGTTTCGTCGTTCTTCGAACACAGGGACACAAGGATGCCCCGCCGCCGAAGGTGATGCACGGTCTCCCACATGCCGACTGGCCAGTTGTGTATGTCCGGCCAGGCACGCCCGGTTTCGTAGTGCTCCGCGATCTGCCCGCGCCACAACGTGTTGTCGAGGTCGAAGATGACGATCTTGACCGGATCCACTTGCTGTGCCACGCGATACAGATAGCGGATTTGGTCGAGAATTAACTTACAGAAGGGTTCAGGCTGCAGCTGATATAACCCGGCGAGGTCAGGCACCGGCTCGACACGCGCGCAGTTTGGAGCGGACCAGACCGGCCAGTTATCGTGCTGCGCCCAAGCCTCGTCAATTGCAACCTGGCTGCCGAGTATGGAGCCGTGGCTGTAGAAATAGACGATGTCGTCGAGGAAGTGGCGCTTGCCGTACGAATTCGCCAGACTGTTCACGTCTGCCACATACGCGTTCTTGTACTTGCGCACCAGATGGGTGAGCGCACTGTTCAATTCGGTTATCAGCGCAGCGAGATCGTCTTCGCCGCCCAGGTTGGCGAGGCTGGGCGCGGCATGGCCCTGGGGTACAAAAAAATTGGCGACGAGCGTCAGCAGCCCGTGCTGCTTGTTGTAGGCCATTGCAGCATCGAGCATCGCAGCCAGGATGGCGCGTGCGTCGTCGATAATCTCGCCGAAACCGTGTGCCCGGTCGATATCGCAGACGCGGACGATGCGGTCGGTCAACACCTCGCGCAGCGGGAGCTGAATGTACTGCAGCTGGTACGTATCAAGTTGGGCCGCTTTAAGCGTCGGTAATTGCTGGAGGTTGTTCAAGAAGATGTGGCGGACCTTCAGGCCGGGATCGATCTCGCGGAAACGGTTCACGTATTCCTGGCTCAGACAGGAGCCGATCAGCAATATCTTCTTCAAGGGGACATCGGTGACCTGTAATTCGTTCGGGAACAAATAAGTGGAAATGTCGATCGGATCATCGTCTGCCGGCCCGGCCACTGTGCTGTCTGCGGCGAGGAGAACGGCAGCCTGACGGGCCAGGGACTGGTGGTAACGCTGCCCACGGGCGGTGCGCGGAATCAGATTTCTGTGATTGAAGAGATACATGATCCAGCGTTGACGGACTGCACTCAGAGAGGGCGGCTGCCTGCCACTGCCAAACCGGCGGGATCGACTACCCCCGCGGCGCAGGCGGGCACCTTGATCGACGCCGAGGATGCGGTGATGCGGTTTCTCGGGCAACATATCTCCAGCGTTGCTTGGGGCTCCGAGCATAGCCGAACGGAGCGCTGCTGACCGGCAAGACCCATGCGCCATCTGGCTTGACCCGTCTGTTGGACGCAAGGCCGAGCGGCTTGTGCCGTCCGAGTGGGGTCGGCCTTCGCAGTAGACACACTTGACCTCAGCGCCGGCCGATTGTGCGTAGGTTACAGACTCGTCGGTCCAGCCGCGGGCAGCCGGCGTAGCGGCCGCCTTGGACAGACATTAGTTAGGTACCGGTTTTAGATCTCGACTGTCATTGTGGCGAACGGTCCTAATGCTGCGTTCTCGCAGCACACCGCAGGGCGGCCAACGGAGCGGAGCAGGTCGTCCTCGCGGGCGCACCATGCGAGCCGCAATGACGTCTACTGGCTGGATTCAATCGGTCGTCGCGATACCTGGATTTTCCGGAACGCCGTGGCAGGTCGTTGGCGAGCTGGCCGGTGGGCAGTGGAGGGGGCGAAGCAAGCCCCACCATGGGGACCGGGCGTGGTGCACAAGGTGGAGTCCTGAACGAAACCGGCGACCGCGGGATCAGATCTAGGGACCCTTGGTCCCTAGGACTCATGGACTTGTCTTGAGTTTTCAGGCTACTTTGAGTGGCAGTCTGGCGGCGTCGATGTACTGGACTACGTGAGTATTGATGGTGCGCAGGGCTTTTTGGAGTGTTGGTGGCGCGGGCGGTTGAACCGAACCGGCAGCCCACCCGGCACCGTCAGCGTTCGGTTATGTGGAGTGGGAACCTCAGACGGTGATCTCATCAGGAGTCCTGGGGTCAGGACGCCGTGGCCTACCCAGATCCGGGCACCTTCGGTGGTGTCGATCTAGCTGCGATCCCAGCAGTAGCCTCGTTTGAGGGTGCTGACGCGGCCTTCACAGCCTGTGCGCCATTTGATGGTTCGTCGAAACGCGGGCCAGCGTGGCCGTGACAGCCTGAACTGGCCCCGGGAGGGCGGCTTGAAATGGCCCCACCTGCGAGGCGGCTGGAGTGTCGT
>NZ_JAVKSG010000029.1:40518-44822 GCF_039583785.1 Mycobacterium sp. | reverse complement strand
GGTCAGGCTGATCGCCGGTGAATACATTCGGTGCGGAGTCTGCAGGGCGCGGTATGTGGCGCCGGCTTAGGCAATAAAAATTGCGCCGACGGCCTGAGGTCGGTGCGACCGTTTCGGGCCAGCCGCGCACAAAAGCCACCAACGGTCCGCGCCAGTAGTGCGTGGTGTGGCGCGGCGTTTGAGGTGGGGCGGATGACGGGATTGGGGGCGGCGCAGGGCGGCCTGCAGGCTGTCGTGGCGCTGAGCGACTGGGATGGGAAGTGGTCACTTGGGGTCACCGTTTCGTCACGAATCAAGCTGTTGACCGCGCGTGAGGTAAGCTTCACAGCGAATGTGATCTGCATTCGCGAGAGTAAACGAAAGAAGTACGGAAATGACGCAAGGAACCGTGAAATGGTTCAACGGCGAAAAGGGCTTCGGCTTTATCGCTCCCGATGACGGCAGTGCGGACGTCTTCGTCCACTACTCCGAAATCCAAGGCGGTGGCTACCGCTCACTGGAGGACAACCAGCGGGTTCAGTTCGAGGTAGGACAGGGCGCCAAGGGCCCCCAGGCCACCGGAGTGACCGCAATCTGATCTTCACGTAATCTGTGGGCCGGTCGGGAGTGAATCCTTGCCGGCCCACAGTTCGTTTACCGCCGGTGCCGCGCACCTGTGGCCGGCATGGCTATCAGCCAGACGCCGGCCGTCGTGGACAAACTGACTGGTGGCGCGGCGACACTATCGACCCGGGCGAAATCCGCGGCTCGCTTTGCCGGCGGACGCAGCACACAGGGGTTGAGCCGAATTCAAGCCCTATCGGGGACCGTCGATTTCGCACGGGCCGTCGTCGTCGGAGAACGAAACGGTGATCTGGCGGGAAGCGCCCCTGACAGTCGCGTCGCAGGTCAAGGTTGTTCCCCTATCCCCAGAGAAACCGGCGCCGTTTTCAACATGAGACGAATCACGAAGGCGCAGTTCAGGTCCACGGGCAGATGCAGCCGATCGTAAGAACCTTCAGGTTGCCCAACCCACGATCCGCCCGGCGACGCATCGATGGGGGCCACCTTGCCCAGCTGATTGTCGGTCAAGTCGTGCACCTGCACCGTGCTCGGTGAGCCGACAATTGTCGAATTCGGGCATTCGCCCGGACCAGTGGCTTCGATCGGTTTACCGCGGCCGGTTGTTGCGCTCCGCCGCGTCGCGCAGAGCAGTGTTGTCGTCTTCGAGGTCCAGAATGCGGCCGATGCCGACGATGTTCACACCGGCGGCTACCAAGTTGAGGATGCGTTCGATGCGGGCGAGGTCGTCGGAACTGTATCGCCGAGTCCCGCCGTCGGTACGTGCGGGGGTGAGCAGGCCATGACGTTCCCACAGGCGCAGCGATTGTGTTGGCGCACCCGATAATTCAGCGGCCACCGTAATCCCGTACACCCCATGACTGGGCGAGGGAAGTCGGTTGACGGGCTCAGAACCCGGGAGACCGGGATCCCCGCTGGCGATACTCAAAATTTTTCCTGTTCCGCTACTTGCATCGAACTTCCGCCAGTGCTATACAAAACCTATACCAGATGGCATAGATAACCAACTGGTAAGCGCACAGAGTGTGGAGACAAGAAAGGAAACGTTGGAGGTGGCAACCATGCTGATGCGTACCGACCCGTTCCGGGAACTGGACCGCTTTACCCAAGAAGTTCTGGGCACCGCAGCTCGGCCGGCGGGGATGCCGATGGACGCGTGGCGAGACGGAGATGAGTTCATCGTCGAGCTCGACCTGCCCGGGGTGAGCACCGATTCGCTGGACCTGGACATCGAGAACAACGTGGTGACGTTGCGCGCCGAGCGTGCCCCCCTGGATCCCGGCCGCGAGATGCTCGCCGCCGAGCGGCCCCGCGGAGTGTTCTCTCGCCAGCTGGTGCTGGGAAACAACCTGGACACCAGCCGGATCACCGCCGAGTACCACGACGGGGTCCTGCGGCTCGTGATCCCGGTCGCCGAGAAGGCCAAGCCCCGCAAGATTGCCGTGGGACGCACCGACAGCGCCAAGTCGATCGGCAAGGACAGCAAGGTGATCACCGAAGACGGCACCTCGGTGAACATGGCGAAGGAGCACGCCGGGGTCTGATCCGGTAACGGACACCCTGCAGTGGTGACGGACCTGCCCGCGACGTATCCGGGGCGCGTCCTGGTACGCGATCATCCGTGCGAACAGGCAATCCCGCCGACTACTGCGGCACCGTGTGATGGCGGCTGGAGACCTTTTACCCGCAGGATCGGACATCGAAGCGTCTGTCGCAGTTCCGATGCCTGATGTCGGCCAGGTCCGTCGACCACTTCAGGGTGTCCCCCGGCGCTGGGCCCCGACAAGCCCAGCGGCACGCAAACGTGAATGGTCAGTCTTCTGACAGGGCATCTGGGGGTAGTGATGACGCAGTGCAGTTGCACGGTGGCGCCGGTATCGCCTGACACCATTGAACCAGCCTGGCTGGCAGCGCCTCTGGTCTTGGACGACCCGTCAGTGGTGTTAGAGCTGATTGCCGAAGTCGACGCCATCTTCTGCGAAGCCGAGAACACTGCCCGCTGTCGGCGACTGGCACCATCAGTGGCCGGGTGCGCTCTCGATGGGCCCCGGCGCGCTGGTCGGTCTTGGCAGAACCTCACTGCGCGACGCGGGCAAGGTCTCGTGCGGCGAGCCGACCCACGGCAACGCAGCCCTCCGTCCACCCGACCTATGCCGACACCGTCGACACACGACTGTATGAAAGCGAGGTGATGCCATCACCGCCAGCAAGGCCGGGCCAGCCCGCCGTCTGGGCCAAACCCTGGGTGCCACCCGCTACCGACGCGGGTATCGGAGGCGCCAAAGCCCAACCAAGGCGATACTTCCCAGGGCGGGCCGCCTGCCTACACACATGTCACCTGACTGTCGCCGCAACGCTGCCTGCCGCGAGGCCTGACGACAGTTCGCCGGCCTGCGCGACCGAGCGGAAGGAGAGAACCATGACCGGCCAACCACACGCACTGCTATCCGAAACCGCGGTACCGACGGTGGAGGCAGACCTCACTGACTGGGCGGAGCAGCATCAGGCCGTGGTACTTCCAGACGATGACTATCCGCATGTCGGCCATGCCGAGCCCGTCGCTGACAGCTGGGACCGATTGGGGAGGAACGCGTGGCGCTAGACCGAGCGCTGCACACGTGATCGAAAATTTCGCGACGGTGTCAGTTGAGCAAAGGTATGGCAGCTTACCCGCGATGCGCGGACCGATATCGCCTGTCCGGCTCTAGTGTCGGCTGCCATGGCCGGACTGGACAATGATGTGAAACGCTGGCGCACAGCGCTTCACAGCGCCGTGTTGGCGTTGATCGTTGCCATCCCCGTACTCACCGTCACCCCCGCAGCTCATGCGGCCGCAGCCACGGCGACGTTGTCGGTGTCATCGACGTGGCAGACCGGTTTCATCGCCCACTTCACCGTCACCAACTCGAGCGCGGTGCCACTGACCGATTGGAAGCTGGAATTCGACTTGCCGAGCGGAGAATCCATCTCGCACACGTGGAATAGCACCGTTACCCAATCCGGTACGCACTACGTCCTCACCCCTGCCAATTGGAACCGCATCATCGCACCCGGTGCCTCAGCCACAGGGGGTTTCAGAGGCGTGCTGACCGGTACCTACTCGCCACCGGCCAACTGTATGCTCAACCGGCAATACCTCTGCACCTGAGAGTTGACCCGTGATGGGTCATGCATCGCCAATCGAACTGGGGACTGGTTGTTTTCGGCTCGTCGGGATCGGCGAGGGTCAGGACCGACAATCTAGCGCAACCGACGCAGCAGGATTCGTTCTGATGTCAGCCGGTGGAGATGAAAATGACCCCGGCCACCAACAGAACAGCGCCGATCCCGCGCGTCGGTGTGAGCGGGTGCGCCGTCAGTCCCAGCCATCCGAAATGGTCGATTGCCACCGACGTCAGCAGGTTGGCGGTGACGGTCAGCGCCGCGTAGGTGGCTGCGCCCACTGTGCCGATGAACAGCAGCCCGGCGACGACGGCGACAGAGCCGACGATTCCGCCCATTGGCGCCCACCACGGCATGGCAGCGAGGCCGGCGGCCGTTGGAAACGGACGGATGAACACCGCAGCTATGACGAGAAAGATCGGCACGATAAGCCCGAACGAGACCAGGGTGGCCAGCCAGGGGTTGATCAGTGAAACCCGCAGGGCGTTGTTCATCGGACCCCCCATCGCTTGCAGCGCCCCGCCCATCGCGATCAGTGGAAACAGCCACAGCGTGCTAGTCGAAGTCATCGGAAAATCCCT
>NZ_JAVKSG010000029.1:0-40418 GCF_039583785.1 Mycobacterium sp. | reverse complement strand
ATCGCTTGCAGCGCCCCGCCCATCGCGATCAGTGGAAACAGCCACAGCGTGCTAGTCGAAGTCATCGGAAAATCCCTCCGTCGCTAGATGACTGAGCGTGGGCACCGGGCGCTGGCGCGCTCGTGTCGCCGCAGCGCGCCCGCCACAAACCCGACAACCGGCGCCAACTCGCCCAGCTGGTTGCGTCCGTCCGTCAGTGACACCGGTCCGACGCCTACCGCGATCAGCTCCGCAACCGCTGTACTCAGACGACCACTCTCCTGTCCCGCATCGAACCGGGCATTCCGGACGGTGCTCGGTCAATCCGTGTCGAGTCAATTGTGGGCGACCAATCTGAAGTCAGTCTGAAGCTGGGAGTCGCTATTTCGTCGAGGTGATGGGAAGGGTTAGTCGGAATCGCGCGCCGCCGTCGTAGGCGATACAGACGAGATCGCCGTGGTGTGCGCGCGCGAGCGCACGTGCGATAGACAATCCGAGCCCGGCCCCGCCGTGATCGGCGTTCCGCGCGGCATCGAGACGGACGAGTCGCTCGAAGATCTGTTCGCGCTCGCTATCCGGGATTCCCGGGCCTGAGTCGGTAACGGTGAGTTCAGCAGCGCCCGTGCCGGTGTCGGAACCGACGTCGACGACGATCGAGCCGCCGGCAGGGGTATGTCGGCGCGCGTTGTCGAGCACGTTGGAGAGTATTTGGGCCAGCCGGGTGGGATCGGCGCGGACCAGTGCGGCGGCGTCGCCCGTTCGCGCCACCCGCAGTGCGGGCGAAAGCATTCTGGCGCGTTCACATTCGGCATCGGCGATCGTGACGAGATCTGTGTCGGTCAAGTCCAACGCCACGCCGGCGTCGATGCGGGTCAGGTCGAGCATGTCCGATATGAGGCGACTGGCACGACGGGATTCGGCGAGCAGCAGTGCAGCGCGGCGGTACTGGTTCGGGGCGTCCGGATTCTCGCTGTGCTGGACGGCAGCGTTGTGCAGTTGCTCGGCGGCTGCACGGATACCGGCGATCGGAGTGCGGAGTTCGTGGGCGGCGTCGGCGATGAAGCGGCGGGTGGTGGCCTCTGCGTGCCGCGCAACCGCGGCCGAGTGCTGGGCGCGTTGCTCGGATGCCTCCAAGGTGTCGAGCATGCCGTCGAAAGCCGCTGCGGCACGGCCGAGTTCGGTGTCGGGACGGTCGGGCCGCAAACGCCGGCCGCGGTCGCCGCCGGTGATTGTCCGGGCCAGTGCGGTGAGCCGATCCAGTGGGCGCAACGCGGCGCGGGTCACAGCGCTGAACAACGCACCAGCGATGGCCAAAGTGATCAGCCCGGCGGTGAGCATGACCTTACGAAGCCGGCGGATCAGCGCCGTGGTCTGGGTTGTGTCCGCAACGAGGATGAGGCGCCCGCCCGTCTTGAGCGGGTGCACGATGACAGTCGCGGTGGCATCCGGCCGCGGCGGTGGTGGCGGCGGCCCCCAGGGCGGCGGGGGTGGCGGCGGCCCCCACGGCGGTGGCGGCGGTGGTGGGGGCGGAACGATCGGGCCCGTCGTGGTGTCCGGTCGGATTGCGCGGTCGCCGTAGGTGGAGCCGTCCGCGGTCACCAGCAACGCCCTGATCCCGCCACCGCCCAGTTGGGCGACCAGTTGGTCAGGCGGGGTGTGGACGCTGGCCAGCGCATCGGCCCTGGACACGCCGGCCATCAATCGATCATGTCGATCGCGCTGAGCCTGTACGCCCACCAGCGCATCGATAGTCACGCCCAGCACTAGTAACAGCACGGCCAGCACGGCCAGCACGATCAAGCTGACCCGCCGATGCAGGGACGGTGTGGCAGTTACCGAGCTCAGCGCGGCGCGATCAGCCGTCATGATCGCTGAGGTGCCATGCGGTAGCCGATCCCGCGCACGGTGTGAAGGATGCGTGGGCCGTGCGCTTCGAGCTTGCGGCGCACGGCACTGATATGGACATGCACCAAGTTGGCGTCGTAGGCGTCATACCCCCACACCGCGGTCAGGATTTGGCTGGTGCTGACAATGCGGCCGCGCTGCTCTACCAAGAAGGTCAGCAGACGTAATTCGGTGGCAGTCAGATCTAACCGGCAACCTGCGCGGGCGATGACGCCGGCGTCCAAGTCCAAGGCCAGATCGCCATATTGAAGCACCGACGGCAATCGGCCGAGTCGACGCAGCACCGCCCCGATGCGTGACACCAACTCCGCCAGCTCGAAGGGCTTGACAACGTAATCGTCTGCACCGCCGTCCAATCCGCGTAATCGGTCGGGCAGTCCGTCCCGTGCGGTGAGCAACACGATTGCCGCTTCGCCCCAATCGCGGACCACATCGATCAACGCGAAACCGTCGCGGCCAGGCAACATCACGTCCAGCACCACCAGGTCGGGCCGAAATCCGTCCAGGACATCTTCCATCTCGGCCCCGTCCGGACGAGTCGCGGTGAGATATCCGACGTCGCTCAACGCCTCGCTGACCATCTCACGTATCGCCGCGGAGTCTTCCACGATCAAGATCCGTGTCGGGTGCGCTTGTCGCAGCTCACCGGCGCGCCCTAGCCGATTCTGCGGACCGCCAACATCAGTCATCGTCTCATTCTCTTTGCTGCCAACGCCGGCTTCTGAAGCGAACCTGAAGAAATCTCGAACGGCCGCGCTCTTCAGGTTGACTTCAGCTGCGCTTCTTAGCGTGGCGGCCACTGGTAGACATTTTCAACTGTTCACAGGGGGCAAGCATGGCCGACGACGAATTCGTGCAACGAACCTCGGATCCGGGTGGGCAGGCGTCCCAGGCTCGCGGCGGCGAGCCGGAAACACCGTTGCCGGCAGCACGCGCCGTCACCCCGCCGGTGGTCACCTCGATCGTGCACCGCAACCCCGTCGGTGTGGCGATCGGCGCGGCGGTCGCCGGCTTCCTGGTCGGTGCCCTCCTGGCCGGCGTCTTCGCCCGTTTCTTTGCACCGGCGCCCAGCCCCTGGGACGGTCCTCCACCACCGAGGAGCTGGTCGAACCAGCCGGCGCCCGGCTGGGGCCCGCCGCACCCACCGCCGCCGCACTGGCACCCGGCTCCCCCGCCATGGGCTTGCGGGCCACCGCCCGCTCCGGGCGGTCCGGCCGGTCCGCCGCGACCTGGACCCGGCGAACCTCCGCCTCCGCGGCCTGCGCCGCCAGCGGGCTGACCGTCGAAGGAGTCGCGTGATGATCTCATTCAAGCAGGCACTTGCCGCCGCCGGGCTGGCCGCGGGGTTAGGTCTGGCCGTCGCAGGGGCGGTGGCACATGCCGATCCGCTGCCTCCGCCGCCGGCGCCCTGGGGACCACCGCCACCACCCCCTGGGCAGTGGGGACCGCCGCCGCCGCCGGCGCCTTGGGGACCGCCGCCACCCCCTGGACAGTGGGGACCGCCGCCGCCGCCGGCGCCCTGGGGACCACCGCCACCACCCTGAAGGACCAGCAGATGGAGGACACGGTGATTTTCTTGATACTGACGGCTGTGGCAGCGGGCGCGTATTGGGTCGGCGCGCAGAGTAAATCGTCACGGATCCGCGGTGACCGGAAGGCCGCCCAGGCTGCCGGTCATCCGGTGGCACCCACCCCGTACCCGGCGCGGGCCTGGCTGATCGCAGCAGCGGTCGGGACCGTGCTGCTGCTGGCCGCACTCATCGGTGCGCCGGCATCGCTTGGTCCGATCGGCGGGCCCGGGCTGTTTGGCCCCTGACAATGTTGCGCTGCAACGGGTTTGCGGGATGCCCGCTGCCCCAGGAGGTGTTGCCAATGCGTGCAAGTAGGTACGAACGTCGACGGACAGGCGTCACATGTGAGCGGTAACGAATTACTACGACCCGAGGCGGCCTCGCCCGCAAAGAAGCGGCCTGGCGCTGTAGTCGCCGAGAAGGCGACTTCCAGAAAGCCTAGCAAAAAGGCTGTCGCTAAAAAGGCCGCTAAGAAGGCAGCTCCGGCTAAAAAGGCAGCCAAAAAGGCGGCCAAGAAGGCGCCCGCCAAAAAGGCGGCCAAGAAGGCGCCCGCCAAAAAGGCAGCCACGAAGACCCCACCGGGGTGTTCGCCACGACGAGGACACGCCGAGAGAGCCAAGCCGAAACTGAGCCTGCCCGAATTACCAGCCCCACCAACAGATCCGGTGGAGGTGCTCGGGCTGTGTGAGTCGTTCACCGCGGTCGATCTCCGTCGAGCTTGGCGCGCCTTCGCCGCACGCCACCACCCCGATCAAGGGGGCGACGGGACGACCTTCACCCGCGGACGCGAGGCCTACGACGAGCTGCGCAGCCGACCGCGGTAGTCCGGGCGCTGCGAGGCATCCGGGCGATATGGCTGACATGGCGTCGCATCCCGTGGCCGCGCACGAGGGTGGAAAAGCCGCGCTGACACCCTGCTCGCCCGCGAAGCGCGCGCAGCCAAAACTATTGTGGAGACGTGTCGGACGCGGTGCTTGGTGTCTCAATGACGCCAACCTCGGTGCGCACCGTTCTGGTAGCGGGGGCAAAAGCGGACGGCGTCGTGGTCAACCACGGCAATTTCGACATCGCACACGGTGCCGACCTGCCGTCTGGCACCACGATCGAGCAGATTATCGCCACCATCCTCATCACCCGGGAAACCGCGGCCAGCGCCGGCTATCAGGTGGGATCCACCGGGGTGACCTGGGTCGACGCCGCAACGGCGACGGCTCTGCGCGAGGGCCTGGCGACGCGCAGGGTCGACAACGTCTTCCTGGTGTCGCCGTTCCATTCCGCGACCGCTCTGGCCGGCGCGGCCGGTGAGTCGGCCGGCTATCACCACACGGCGCTGCTGTGTATCGAGCCGGACGTCGCGACGCTGGCGGTGGTCGGTACGGCTGACGGGGTGGTCATCGAGGTGCGTCGGCGGTTTTTGCCGGATGACGACGACGAAGCGGTGGCCGCACTCGTGGAGATCGTCAACGGTGCGGGCGAGATGAAGGGTGGCCCGCAGGGCGTCTTCGTGGTGGGCTCCGGTGTCGATATCCCGTTGATCATGCCCGCGCTGGTTGACGCGACGACGCTTCCGGTCAGCGCGCCCGAGCAGCACGATTCCGCGCTGGCCCGGGGCGCGGCGCTGGCATCGGCGAACACCAAGCTGTTGACGTCGACGGCGATCGAGTTGGCCCGCACCGAAGGCCGGGCTGCCGGGCACACGCACATCGCGCTGCTGTGTATCGAGCCGGATTCGGCGACCTACGCGGTGCTGAACACCTACGACGAGTCGATCGCGGAGGTGCGGCGACGGTTCTTGCCCAGTGACGACGCCGAGGCACTGGCCGCACTCGTGGAGATCGTCACAGGTTTCGATGCGACTGAGGGTGGCCCGCAGGGCCTGTTCCTGCTCGGTTCCGGTGTCGACGTCCCGTTGATCATGCCGGACCTTGTTGCGGCGACAGCACTTCCGATCACCACACCCGAGCAGCCCGCGGTCGGGTCGGCGCGCGGCGCGGCGCTGGCATCGGCGAGCGTTGCGTCGTTGGCGTCGTCCGCGGTCGCGTTGGCCCGCGCGGCAGGTGAGTCAGCCGGCTATGACAGCACGGCGCTGCTGTCGATCGAACCGGACACCGCGACGCTGGCGGTGGTCGGCACGGCCGACGGGTTGATCGTTGACCTACGTCGTCGGTTTTTGCCGCATGACGACGACGAAGCGGTGGCCGCGCTGGTGGAGATCGTCAAGGGTGCGGGCGAGATGGAGGGTGACCCGCAGGGCGTGTTCGTGGTCGGCTCCGGTGTGGACGTCGCGTTGATCATGCCGGCCCTGGCCGAAGTGACGTCGCTTCCGGTCAGCGCGCCCGAACAACCGGTGACCGCACCGGTCGACGACGTGACTGCCGCCCGTTCCCCGCTGTTTGCCTCGTCGACCGCTTTCCTCAACGGGCAGGCTCAGGGCGGCACCGCCCCGGGCCAGTTACCGCCGCCCGCCAATGCACGGCCGGTGATCCTGGAAGCCCGCGGCCTGTGCAAATCGTTCGGTTCCGGTGCGACGGCGATACCGATCATCCACGACATCAATGTGCAGATACACGTCGGCGAATTCGTGGTCCTGGTGGGACCTTCGGGCTCGGGCAAGTCGACGTTGCTGAGCATCCTCGGGTTGCTGGAGCCTCCGACGCGCGGCGAGGTTCTGGTGAACCAAATGAGCGTCGCCCAGTTGTCTGCCCGGCAACGGGCACGCGTTCGCGGTCGCCGGATCGGGTATGTATTCCAGTCCTTCAATTTGCTGGCGGGTTTGTCCGTCGCCGAAAACGTGATGCTGCCCAGTCTGCTGGCCGGTCAGGCCGGTCGTGCCCAGCACGACCGAGCCGTCGCGCTGCTGGACCAGTTCGGGCTGGCCGGGATGGCCAACCGGGTGCCCGCGGAGTTGTCCGGTGGCGAGCAGCAGCGCGTCGCAATCGCTCGAGCGCTGTTCATGGCACCGCAAGTCGTGCTCGCCGACGAGCCCACGGGCAACCTCGACACCAAGAACGGCCGCCGCGTGATCGAGGCACTGTACAACCTCAACGCAGCGGGCCAGACCATTGTGTTGGTCACCCATGACCGGTCGATTGCCGACGAGGCCCCCCGGTTGGTCTCCCTGCTCGACGGCCGCATCGAAAGCGACGAGCGGCACGTTCGGCACGCTGGGGCGGCATGGCGAGCACCGCACTAGCCGCGACCGTCAGCGTTGTGCGGCTGATCAACCTCCGGGCCATTCGGCGACACACGCTGCGCGCGTTGCTGGCGGCGCTGT
The DNA here is from genome assembly GCF_039583785.1 of Mycobacterium sp. Lineage (GTDB taxonomy): Bacteria > Actinomycetota > Actinomycetes > Mycobacteriales > Mycobacteriaceae > Mycobacterium. The sequence goes on along the minus strand of NZ_JAVKSG010000029.1, from coordinate 33,689 downwards.
CCCTCGGCGGCGGGGTGGCCATCGTTGTGGCGGTCATGATCGAAACCAGCAGCGTCCGTACCGCTATCGACGACGTCGGCTACCGGATCGCCGGCCCCACGCCGCTGCGCATCGTCGGCGCCGCCACCCAGGGTGGAATCGTGCCGGCGGTGATCCACACCGCGAGCCAGGTGCCTGGCGTATCGGTGCTCGCCCCGGTGGTCCGCGCGGCGACCCAGGTGCACGACGGCGACCGCGAGACCGTCGTGTTGGCGTTGGGGATCGACTGCTCAGCCCGCTGGATGATCGACCCGAAGGTGTGTGGCGCGGGGCAACAAGAGCCGCAAGTGTTGGCAACCTCGACCACTTTCGGCCGCTCGCTGGGTAAGTCCCCGACGTTGGCGACCGACATCGGCCAGCTGCCGCTATCCGGACTCGCTCAGATCCCGCAACTGGACAGCGTCAACAACGGCCGCGTCATCGTGTTGCCGCTCAGCGCGGCCCAGCGGCAGTTCGCCCGCGGCGACCGAGTGGACAGTGTCTACGTCACGGTGGCAGATCACGTCAGTGCGACCGGCGTACAGGGGCGTGTCGCCACGGCGCTGGAAGCGCTCGGACCCGGATACCGGGTGCTGACCCGCACCGACCCGGCCGCAGGATTCAACGTCAACGTCATCTTGTTTCCGCTGCTGGCGATCTTCGCTCTGATCGCGATCGGGATCGGGGTGATCCTGATCGCGCAGCTCACCCGGTTGTCGATTCAAGAACGCCGACGGGAAGTGGCGATCGCCGCGGCTCTGGGCGCCGCACCGCTGCTGACGTTCGGCGGGTTCCTCGCAGAGGCTGGGCTGCTCGGCGCTTCCGGGTCAGTCATCGGAGTTCTGCTCGGAATTCTGATCGCCCACCCTGTCGTCGCCAGTGCCAGTGAGCTGACGCAACAGTTCGTCGGGGTCACCGTCCCCGTCGTGGTCGAGGCGGATGTCGTCGTGGCGGCGCTGGGAATCGGGATCCTGCTCGCCGTGCTCGCCGCCCTCTTACCGAGCCGGTCGGCGTCGAGGACCGCGATAGCGACCGAACTCTCCGGCCGCGCCGCACTCGAGGACAACACGTCGGCGCTGGTGTGGCCCCGGGTGGTGACGCTGCTGGGAATCGGCGTCGCCGGCGTCGTCGCCGTGTGGTGGGCGACGTGGTCGGGTGGGCTGGCGCCATGGCAGGCCGGGATCGCCAACGGCGGGGTCGTCGTCGCCATCGTCGGTTTGCTGCTGGCCACCGCCTATGTGGGCCCAGAATTCCTGGACCTGATCCGGCTCCGGCCGGAAAGAATTCGCCGCGCGGCGCTGGCGATCGCGTTCACCGGACTGCGCGCGGATCCGTCGCGGATGATCGCGATCGGCGGCGCCGTCGCGGTGCCGGTGGCCGTCGCGACGCTGCTGTCCGGGTTCTTGATCGCCATCAACGACGGAGTCGACAACGTGGCGAAAGCACAGGCGACCGGACGCCTGGTACTGACCACCACCCGGTTCACCGACTGGGGCTCGACAGATGCGAAGTTCTCGCCGGACAGCATGGCGAAGCTCGCCGCCCTGCCCGGGGTCGGCGCCGTAGAGCGAATGGCGGAGGTGGAGATCACCCTGGCAAACGGAGAGTTGGCCTACGTACGCGCCGAGGATCGACCGACCTTCTCGTACCGGGCGCTCGCCGGGCCCTCCCCGCGGCGAAGCGTGGCGGCGAATCAGCTTGTCATCGGCGGCATCCTGGCTCGAGAGACCGGTGTCCGCGTTGGCGACACGATGCTGCTGGGTAGCGGACCCAGCGCCCGCAGACTCGTCGTCGGGACGATCGTGGCCACCCCTGAAGTGGGCGGGCGCAGAATTCAGATGTCCTATCCGCTTGCCGAGCAGATCTTCGGCCGGCAGCCGCCCGGGTTGGTGTTCATCAAGCCGGCGGGGGGTGTCAGCCTGCACCGCGTCGCCGACGAGATCAAGGCCGGGCAGTTCAATCAGCCGCTGACCGTCGTGGACGCCCACGGGTATCGCGATGCGGTGGTCAGCGGTGAATCCCGTTTTCTCGCACCGTTGAACACGCTGAAATACGGTCTGCTGGCGATCGCCTTCATCTCGGTGTCCTCGACGCTGCTGCTGCTCGGAATTCGGCGCCGCCGCGAAATCGCGCTGATCCAGGCGCTCGGCGCCACCCCGGCCACCGTCTTCGCGGTGACAACCATCGAGGCTGTCATCGCGAGCGCGACGGGTGCCGTGCTGGGCGGACTGGTGTCGGCCGCCATCATCGGCGCCGTGGCGCGGGCCGCGATCGTCGACGTGGGCGCTGTCGTTCCGCTGATCTTCCCGGCATCCGAAGCGACTGGTTATGCGATCCTCGCCATCGTGTCGGCGGTGTTGGCAGCGATCGGTCCCGCGTGGCAGACCACCCGGGCTGCGCTGGCATCCCAGCTACGCGACGAATAACCGTCAGAAACGGTAGGTCGTGCAGCCGACCTGGAGCCCGGAGCCCACGCTCACGATCAGCCCGACATCGTCCGACCTCACCAGCCCGTGTTGCCAGGCGTGCTGCAATCCGTGCGGCACCGACGACGAAAACGGGTCGGCATCGCCCGCGGGGGCGACGAAAAGCGAACTCGCAATACCCAATCGGGTGGCCAGTTCGTCGCGATCAGCGGGTGACAGATGCGGGGGGAACACGGCGGCGATATCGGCAGAGGCGATCGCCTCCAGTTTGAGCAACTCGCCCACGGCGTCGGCGATGATGTCCAGATAGTGCGCCGCCAGTTCCGGGTCGCGGTCGATCTCGAGCCAGGTACGGTCGTCGGAGTGGCTGGTGTAGGTGACCAGCGCATCGGCGTACTCGGGGTAGTGACGGAAGACGAAGCGGCCAAATCCCTGGCTGCCGTCGGTCGGCGACAGGATCACCGCCGACCCCGTCTCGCTCAAGCCGTAGGCGGGATGCCCGCCGCTGCCGGAGTTGTTCTCGATCTCCGAGGCAACGACCATCGCGTGCCCGGTTCTTCCCGCGCCGATCATCTGGACGGCAACCTGGCAGGCGTTGAGGAAGCCGACTGCGCCGTTGAACACGTCGAAGGCGAGCGTCTTCGGGCCATCGGGGGACCGCACGTCGTCGTTGATCCCGAGTTCGCCGGCAACCAGTGCCGCGATCGCCGGCTCGCTGATGAATTCGTCCCGATAGACACCGGCGTGAATGATCAGGCCGAGCTGGTCGCGGTCGAGCCCGGTCCGGTCGAGGCATTGCTCGGCGGCCTGCGCGGCCAGTTCCACCGAGCCCCGTGAGCCGGGCGGGCCGGCCGGGATGGTGCCGACGCCGGCGATTCCGACCGCCGGGGGCGGCGGAGGCTCCATGGTCGCCGCGTCGCGCGGCGCCTGCAGGCCGCGGTGGCTGTCGGAGCCGCGGCGCAGCCGGTCGGGCAGGTCGTCGAAGGTGTACAGCGCGGCGCCGACGGTCTGGCCGGAGCCGCTGATGCCGAAGACCGCGTTGTCGCCCGAGCGGATTCGGTTGCTCAGGATGTGATCCTTGACGGCGACGAAATGTGTTGTGCTGGCCGTATTTCCACGCTCAGATAGGTTGTAGATGGTGTTGCCCGGGTTGGCGGATCCTTCGCCGAACATCCGGTTCACCGCGCCGACCGCGTCGTTGATCGACGATTCCGACGTCTGGTGCATCACGATGTGGTCGCAGTGCTCCGGGCGCCAGCCGTGGCGTCGCATCACGCCGGCCACGTACGGCACCGCGGCTTGCACCGCGATCGCGGTCGCCGCAATCGAGTCGACCGTCATGATCGCGCCGCCTTCCGGCCCGGCGGTCGCTTTCCCGATGCACATGGGGGCGTAGCGGCTGAGCGTGGCGATATCGATGTCGTGGAAGCCGGCACGATCGCCCCGACCACGCTCCAGGATCACCGCGGCGCCCGCATCCCCGACCGTCAGACACGCGAGCCGCGGGTCCATCGGACCCTCGATTTCCCGTTGCGCGGTGGCGCTGATGTGGGTGATGTATTCGCCGCTGACCACCATGGCGCGACCGATCAGCCCGGTCTGCAGGAACGCGTCGGCGATTGCGATCCCGGTGAACATTCCGGCGCAGGCATTGGTGATGTCGAAAGCCACCGCGTTGTCCAGGCCGCACTGATCCCGCAGCCGCGCCGCGGTGCTGGGCTCGAAGACAAATTTTTGGTCGGGCCCGTCGCAGCGGGAAATGCTGCACGAGATCAGCAGGTCGATCTCCGCCGGCCGGTAACTCGACCGGGACAGGCAGTCGGCCGCGGCTTGTCGGGCGAGATCGATGGCGAACTCGCCGTCGGCCACCACCCGTCGGTGCTTGATTCCGGTCAGCCTTTCCAGCGGTATGCCGATGTCGTTGACGCACCCGGCGAGAAGGTCGGCGGTCGACACCACTGTGAACGGCAGGTAGGTGCCGATGCTCTCGATCACCGTGTTGCGGGTCGGCTTTGTCGACGGCGTTGGCTGGAATTCGCTTGGCGCACTGAGGGGCTGGGGGCTGGCATCGGGCCTGACGGCCGGCGCGTCGCTGGGCGCCTGGTCGCCGTATTCCGCGGCCAGTTCTGCGATCGTGCCGAACAAGAACACCGACTCGGGTTTAAGCGGCAGACCGGCCGTTTCCGCACGGACCGCGACCTCCAGGCTGTGCGTCGAGGAGCCGCCGAGGGCGAAGAAGTCGTCGTGGACGCCGACCCGGTCGACACCGAGAACCGTGCGCCAGATCTCGGCCAGCACTTGCTCGGTCCGGTTGCGCGGAGCGACGTACTCCCGGTCGCGCTGCGCTGCTGTCGAGCCGTCCGCGGCGAGAGCGCGCCGGTCGACTTTCCCGCCGGAGGTACGCGGCAACTCGCTCTTCACGACGAAGTGGGCCGGCACCATGGCCGCCGGGAGCCACTCGAGCAGGAAACGCCGTAACTGCGCGGTGGTCGGCCCGGGCTCGGTGCTGGCCGCGACGTGGGCGGTCAGCCGGGTGTGGCCGCGCTCGTCGGTGCCGGCGACCACCACTGCCTCGTTCACGTCGGGATGCCTGCTCAGCACGACCTCGACCTCGCCGGGCTCGATCCGGACGCCGCGGATCTCCACCTGGCTGTCCCGGCGTCCGAGGTAGAAGATGTTGCCGTCAGACCGATAGCGAGCCAGATCGCCGGTGCGGTAGAGCATTGCGCCGGGCTCACCGGAGAACGGGTCGGCGACGAACCGGGTGGCCGTCAGGTCCGGCTGACCGGCGTAGCCACGGCCCACGCCGGCTCCACCGATGTACAGCTCGCCGGGCACGCCCACCGGCACCGGTTGGAGGTAGGCGTCGAGGAGGTGAATCGCGACATTGGCGATCGGCCGCCCGATCGGAATCGACGGCCCGGGCGCACCGCGCTGGCAGTGCGCGTAGGTGGCCGTCACTGCGCATTCGGCGGGGCCGTACTCGTTCCACAATTCGACGTCGACGGTGTTCAGGAAACGCTGGGCCAGGTCGTAGGGCAAAGCTTCGCCGCCGCACGTCACCCGCCGCAGCGTGACGCAGTCGTTGAGGCCGGGCTCGCCGAGCCAGGACTGCAGCATCGACGGCACGACGTGCACGATCTGGGTGATGCCCTGCTCGGCGATGGTCTGGACGAGGTAGGCGGCGTCGCGGTGCCCGTCGGGTTTCGCGATGACAAGCCGCGCGCCGACGATCAACGGCACGAAGATCTCCGCCAGCGACGCGTCGAAGGTCACCGGCGTGTGGTGCAGCACCCGGTCGCCGGCGTCGAGCCGGTAGTTCGCCTGCATCCAGAGCAGCAGGTTGCGCAGCCCGCCGTGGGTGTTGAGCACGCGCTTCGGTACGCCGGTGGACCCCGAGGTGTGGACGACGTAAGCCAGTCCGTCCGGCCGCGGGACGGGGGAGGACGTGACCGCGCCCGTTTCGGACGCAGCCGGCGGCAGGTCCAGGCAGAGACGATCACCGCCAAATCCTTTGATTGACTGTAGGTTTCGCTGGTGCGTGACCACCACCGACGCGCCGGAGGTCTCGATCATCGCGGCGATGCGGTTCGCCGGCTGTCCCGGGTCGAGCGGCATGAACGCGGCACCGGACTTCGCGACGCCGAGCAGCGCCACCACCAGGTCTTCGCTGCGGTCCAGCAGGACGACGACGATGCTGTCCGGGCGCACGCCGCGGCTCAGCAGTCGAGCCGCCACATCGTCGGCGCGCCGGTCGAGTTCGGCGTAGGTCAGGTCGCGGTCGTCGAATCTCACGGCGATCGCCGCCGGGCTGCGGCGGGCCGCCGCGGTCACCATCTCGGGCAGGGTGTCGGGGCCCTCGAAGCGGACCTCGGTGTCGTTCCACGCCGTCTGTTGCGAGCGCTCAGCCTCGGTGCGGATCGGCAGCTGCGACAGGCTGAGGTCTGGATCGGCGACGATTCCGCGCAGCAGCGTGGTGAAGTGCTCGGCCATCCGCTCGATGGTCGCGTCGTCGAACAGGTCGGTGTTGTACTGCAGGGCGCAGAGCAGCTCGCCGTCCTGTTCACCCATCAGCAGCATCAGGTCGAGCGGCGCACCGCCCTGGCCGATGTGGGTGGTCGTCAAATCCAGCACACCCGGGACCGACGCCGCCCCCGCGCCGTCCTGGAAGCGCCGGGTCTGTTCCCACGCGAACGAGACTTGGAATAGCGGCGTATGACTCACATCGCGTGCCGGGTCCAGCTTTTCGACGAGCAGCGCGAACGGAAAGTCCTGATGCTCGAGTGCTTGCAGGACAGTCGTCTTGACCCGGCCGAGCAGCGAGGTAAAGGTCGGATCGCCGCTGAGGTCGGGCCGCAGCACCACCGGGTTGGCGAGGTAGCCGACCAGACTCGCCAGCCCCGCGTGGTCGCGGCATCCGAACGGCGAGCCGATCAGCAGATCGTCCTGTCCGCTGTAGCGGTGCAGCAGAGTCGCGTACGCCGCGAACAGCGTCATGTAGGGGGTCGCGCCGCCGCGGCGGCCGAGTTCCTTGAGCTGGGCGGTCAGCGTGCGGTCGACGGTAAAGCGTTGTACCGCACCGCGATACGTTTGGACCGCGCCCCGCGGCCGGTCGACGGGCAGCCGGAGCAGCGGCGTCTCCCCGGCCAGCTGCCGGCTCCAGTACCGCCAGAGCCGGTCGCCCTCGGCTCCCTCGATGGCGCGGGTCTGTTCGAGCGCGTAGTCGACGTAGCGCATCGGTGGGAGCGGCGGCGGCGGTGAGCCGCCGTGCTCGGCGGCGTAGAGCAGCCGAAGCTCGTCGAGGATCAGGTCGATCGACCACATGTCCACGGCGATGTGATGCAGCGTCAGCACCAGCAGGTGCTCGCCGGCGCCGTGGCTGATCAGGTGAAACCGCAGCACCGGTCCGGTGCGCAAGTCGAAGGGCCGATCGGCTTCGCGTCGCAGCCAGCGCGGCGTCTCCTCACGGTCCAATTCCAGGTGCGTGACCCGCACCGGCCAACGGGGATGGACGAGCTGGACCGGCTGACCGGCACGCGTGGTGTAGGTGGTCCGCAGGATGTCGTGCCGGTCGACGAGCGCCTGGGCTGCGGCCTGCAGCGCGCTCACGTCGAGGTCGCCGCGGATCTGCCCGGCGTAGGTGATCGTGTAGGCGGGGCTGCCGGGCGCGAGCTGGTAGAGGAACCACAGCGACCGCTGACCATAGGAGAGCGGATGCGCTGACGCCGCAGCTTCCGCCTTTTCCATCAGCAGGCGGGCCAGCAGCACGCGCTTCTCCTCGGCGGAAAGGCCGGCGAGGTCAGTTGTCATCCTGGGCCTCTCGTGCCGCGAGGACGTCGCGAAGCAGCGCGTCGACGTCGTCGTCGGAGATGTCGGGCAACGTGCCCAGGACGTCTATCCACTGCGGCTCAGTGGCGTTGGTCCCGTTGACGGTGGGCGCGTCGTCCGTCTCGACGGGTTCGGGTTTCGCTGTGGCACTGGATAACTGCTCGGCAAGCCAGCCGGCCAGCCCCGTCACGCTCAGACCGTCGAGCAGGCGGACGACCGGCACGACGATGCCGAGGTCGCGTTCGATCTGAGCGCGCAATTCCACCGCGACCAGCGAGTCGACCCCGAGCTGGTGCAGTGCCGACTCGACGTCCAGGCGCGACGGTGTCTGACCGAGCTTGGCCGCCGCCTGTTCGCGCAGATACGACTCGAGCAGCCGTCGACGCTCGTCCTCGTCGGCGCGGACGACCACGTCGCGAAGGTCCTCGAGGCGCTCCCGGGAGTCGCCGGCCGCCGGCGTGTCGAGCAGGTCCGCAAGCAACGCCGGGTCCATTCGCAGCACGGCGACCTGGGTGGCCGACGACCGTAACAGTCTCGACAGCGTCCGCACGCCGTCGGCCACCGGAATCGGAATCATGCCGTGCCGGTTGAGGTTTCGTTGCTGCTCTGGCCCGCTGGCCAGACCGACCTCGGCCCACGGGCCCCAGTTGATGCTCAGCGCGGGCTTGCCCGCCGCACGTCGATACCACGCCAGCGCGTCCAGGAATGCGTTGGCCGCGGCGTAGTGCGCCTGCCCTGGTGAACCCAAAAGCGCTGCGGCAGAGGAGAAGAGCACAAAAAAGTCCAGCGCTGCGTCTCGGGTGAGCGTGTGCAGGTTCCAGGCGCCTTCGACCTTGGGCGCCATCACCTCGCGCAGCCGCCGGTCGTCGAGGCGCGCGAGGATGCCGTCGTCGAGAATCCCCGCCGCGTGAATCACGCCACGCAGCGGCGGCATGGTTGCGCGCATCGAATCGAGCACCGGGGCGAGCTGATCGGCCCGGCTGACGTCGCCGCGGGCGTAGACCACTTCGCTGCCCGCGGTGCGTAAATCGTCGATGGCCCGCAGCCCGTCGTCTGATGCCGGGCCGCGTCCGAGCAACACCAGATGCCTGGCGCCGCGCTCGACCAGCCATGACGCGGCGGCCCGACCGAGGCCGCCGAGCCCGCCGGTGATCAGATAGGTGGCCTCGGCATCGAACTGCTCAGGGAGCCGCTGGTGGTGGACGCCCGGTCGCCCTCGCCCAGGTACCGACACCGCGACCTTGCCGATCTGCCTGCCCTGCGACAGTGTCCGCAGGGCGGTGGCGGTCTGTGCGGCCGGGAAGGCGCGCACCGGCAGTGGGCGGAACGCTGCTTGCTCGAGGTGAGCGACGATGTCACCCAACAGGGCACCCACGTAGGCCGGCCGATCTGTGATCAGCTGTGCCAGGTCGACGACGATGTAGGACGCGTTGTTGCGTAACTGCCACAGCCGAAGCCGGCCTTGCCCGTAGATGTCGGCCTTCCCGATCTCCACGAAGCGGCCGTACCGGCTCAGCGCCTCGAGCCCGTGCGACAGTGCCTCGCCGGTCAGCGAGTTGAGCACCACGTCCACCCCGTCGCCGCCGGTTGCGGCCAACACCTGATCGGCGAAACCAAGTGAGCGCGAATCGAATACATGCTCGATACCGAGGCCGTGCAGGTGATCGCGCTTCTCCGGGGTACCCGCGGTGGTGAGCACCGTCGCGTTCAGCCAGCGGGCCACTTCGACGGCGGCCAGACCGACGCCGCCGGCCGCTGAGTGAATGAGCACCCGCTCGCCGCGCCGCAACCGAGCCTGTTCGTGCAGCGCGTAGTAGGCCGTCAGATACGCGATCGGGATCGCCGCGGCTTGCTCGAAGCTGAGCTGGACCGGCTTGGGCGTCACCAGGACGGCCGGGGTGGTGACGAAGGATCCGACACCCTCTGCTGCCAAGGCGATCACGGCGTCGCCGACCCGCACATCGTCGACCTCGTCGCCCACGGCCGTCACGACGCCGGAGCATTCGACCCCGACCTGCGTCGGGCCACCTTCTTGACCCGGGTATACGCCGAGGGCGCGCATCACGTCGATGAAGTTCAATCCGGTTGCGTGAACATCGATTTCGACCTCTTTAGGCCCCGGCGACCGACGGGCGACCACCCGGGTGTCGATGTCATCGAGCACGCCGGGCCGCGAATACTCCATCCGGAATGGGGAATCCGCTTCCGGCTGAGCGGTTTCCGGTTCCACGACGAACTGGGACAATTTGGCGACGTAACGCCGTCCGCCCCGAAACCCGACATCGGTGTCGCTCACCCCGGCGAGTAACTCCTCGACAAGAGCGGCCAGGTCCTCGGGTTCGGAACCCAGCGGTAGGTCGACCCGCGAGCAGCGCAGCTCCGGATGCTCGTGTGCGATGCTGCGGCCCATGCCCCACAGCGGGGCCTGAGCGAGCGCCACGACGTCCGCGTCCACCTCGACCGGCTGGGCGTGTCGCGTCACCAGCCACAGCCGCGGTGCGGGTGACTGCGGTGCCGGCGTCAACGCCTGCACCAGATGCAGCACGCTGGTCGGGCCGAGGATGCGCGCCGCGTCAAGCGAATCCGTCGACGCCGTCAGGCTGCACAGGTGCACGATGCCCTGCAACTGCGGCAGGTCATCGAGAAGACGCCGGAAGTGTTGCGGCTCAGCCGGATCCAGCTGGTAATGGTCCGGCGCCAGTCGGGCGAAGTCGGTCCCCGGCTCGACCAGGACGCAGGTTTGAGAGCGCTGTTCGAGCAGCATCCGGGTGGTGTCCGCGGTGGCGCCGTCGTCGCCGAAGATCAGCCAGGTGCCCGCCGCCACCGTCCGGCCCGGCGTGACGAGACTCGCCGGCTCCCACCGCGGCAGGTAGAGATCGCCCCGGGTATCGGCCCGCGTCGTGCTCGGCGCCGTCTCGCGGATTCGCGCGAGCCGCAGTCCGCGTACCGCCGTGCAAACCGTCCCGGACCGGTCCAGCAGGAACACATCGCCCTCGACGGTGTCGGGCGCGGACCCGTCGCGCAGCAGCGCATGGCACCACACGCCGTCCGAGAACGCCCCGCGGACAACCAGATCCGCAATGCTGACCGGCAGGTACGTGTCGTGGGACTGCCCGTTGCTCGCAGGAAGTGTGGCGGCGAGGACCTGAAAGCAGCCGTCCAGCAATGCCGCATCGATATCGCTGGCATCGCCCGGCGTCATTCGGGCGATCGCCTCACCGTCGCGGCGCCAGACGTCGGTCACCTTCTGGAAGGCCGGCCCGTACTCCAGCCCATGCTGCGCCAGCCGACCGTAGAATGACGCCGCGGAAACCGTTTCCGTGCAACGAGTTTGGATGTCTTCGGGGTTGTGCGGGTCGGCGTCGCCGACCGGTTCGTCGGCGACCAGCGCGCCGCTCGCCACCAACGACGCAGCCGGATCCATGCCCAGCAGATCGAACGAGACGTCGCCCGAGGGCGCGCCGCGAAGAACCAGCTGCACGGTTCGCGGCTCGGCGTCGTCGAGCACCAGCGACCGGTGGAAGACGACGTCTCGCGGCATCCGGGGAGGCGCGCCGAAGGCTCTCGCGGAGCCTGTGACGACAAGCTCGAGGAGGGTGGCCGCCGGGACGACGACCGAACCGTGCACGCGGTGGCCGGTCAAGAGCGGCATCAGATCGGTGCTGACGTCGATTTCGCAGCACACCGTGTCCGGCTGTGCCGACGAGCGGATCGGCCCGCGCCACGGCGACCCGCCGGCGGCCGCGGCGTCGAGCCAGAACCTCTCGCGTTGCCACGGGTACGTGGGCGCCGAAACCACCCGGCCGCCTAACGGATTCAGCCGGTCCCAGGCAACGGTCTGTCCACTGGTGTAGAGGGCGCCCAGCGCTGCCAGCGCGGTCTCGCGCCCGCCCTCAGCACGGCGCATCGAGGGAATCAGCGTGCCGGCACGACCGAGGTCGTCGGCGTCCTCGCGCAGCGCGCTCAACAACACCGGGTGCGGACTGACCTCGAGGAATACCTCATGGCCCTGCTCGAACAGCCGCCGTGCGGCCGGCGAGAACCGCACTGGCGAACAGAGATTCTCCACCCAGTAGGCGGCGTCCAGAGTCGCGTCGTCGATCGGCTCGGCGGTCACGGTGGAATACATCGGTGTCGCGGGCGCCGACGGACGAAGGCCGTCGAGCGCGACGGCGAGGTCGGCGCGCAGCGCGTCCATGCGCGGACTGTGCGATGCCACGTCGACGTCGATCCAGCGGCAGAACCTCATCCGCTGCTGGATCTCGGTCATCAACTCGGACAACACATCCGAATCACCGGAGAGCACGGTCGAGCGCACCGAGTTGCTCGCCGCGACGGCGATCCGGTCCGAACGTCCGGCGACGAGTTCGTCCGCCTCGGCGAGAGACAGCTCCGCGGTGATCATCGATCCGCCGCGAGCTGCTGCCCGGAGCAGGCGCGCTCGCGCACAGATCACCCGCGCCGCGTCGTCGAGGTGCAAGGCACCCGCAACGTGCGCGGCCGCCACCTCACCCATGCTGTGCCCGATCACGGCGGCGGGTTCCACACCCCACGATCGCCACAGCGCGGCCAGCGCGACCTGCATCGCGAAGATGGCCGGCTGGATCACCCCGATGTCATCGAGGCTGTCGCCGCCCAGCAGCGCATCGATCACCGATGAGTCCAGGTGCGGGCGCAGGGCTCGGTCGCACTCGGCCAGCGCGTCCCGGAACACCTCCTCCTCGCCGTGAAGTTGCTGTCCCATCCGGCGCCACTGGGATCCCTGCCCGGAGAAGACGAACACGACACCAGGCCCGGGCCGGCGTCGTCCGACCGACAACCCGGGCCGGCTCTCGCCCTGCCGGTAGGCGGCGAGCGATTCGGACAGCTCTGTGGCGTCGCGACCGAGCACCGCCAGCCGGTGGTCGTGGTGGTCGCGCCGCGCGCCGGCGGTGTAGCAGAGGTCGGCCGGCGGCATCCCGGCCTGCAGAGCCTGCTGGTAGCCCTCTGCCAGGGCGGACAGCGCCTCGGGCGACCGGGCCGACAACGGCAACAGCTCGACGCGACCGGTCACCGGCGGTTGCGGGGCCCGGACTTCGGGCGCCTCGGTCATCACGACGTGTGCGTTGGTTCCGCCGAAGCCGAACGAGCTGACCCCGGCGACCGCCCGCCGATTGGTCGGCGGCCACGGCGTACGAGTGTCGGCCACCTGCAGCGCGAGTCGTTCGAATGGGATGTGCGGGTTGGGCTGATCGAAGTTCAGGCTCGCGGGGATCTCGCGGTGGCGCAACGCCAGCGCCGTCTTGATCAATCCGGCGACCCCGGCGGCCGCCTCCAAATGGCCGAGGTTGGTTTTCACCGATCCGATCAAGCAGCGATCGTCCGGCGCGCGACCTTCGGCCAGAATCGAGCCGAGGGCGGTGGCCTCGATCGTGTCGCCCAACGCCGTGCCCGTGCCGTGCGCCTCGACGTACGCAACGGTGCCGGGGGACAGGCCCGCGTGCCGGTACGCCTCGGTCAGCACCGCCTGTTGCGCGTGCCGGCTGGGTGCGGTCAGACCGTTGGTCCGACCGTCGTGATTGGTCGCGCTTCCGCGCAGCACCGCATAGATCTGGTCACCGTCGGCCAGCGCCCGACTCAACGGTTTCAAGACGACGACGCCGGCACCTTCGCCGCGGACGTATCCATCGGCCGCGGCGTCGAATGTCTTGCAGCGACCGTCGGCTGCCATCAGCGAGGCCTTGCTGAAGTTGACTCCCAGAGCCGGCGACAAGATGACGTTGACGCCACCGGCAAGGGCCAGCGTCGACTCGCCGTCGCGCAGGCTGCGGCAGGCCAGGTGGACGGCGACCAGCGACGACGAGCAGGCGGTGTCGATCGCCATGCTGGGTCCGCGCAGATCCAGTGCGTAGGACAGCCGGTTGGCGGCGATGCTCAGTGCGCCGCCGGTGCCGCTGTAGGCGTCGATCAGATCCGGCCGGCCGAACTGGAGACTTCCGTAGTCGTAGGTGGAGACGCCGACGAACACGCCCGTGGGGCTACCGGCAAGCCGCTCGGTGACCTGGCCGGCGTCTTCCAACGCCTCCCAGGCCACCTCTAGCAGCAGACGTTGCTGGGGGTCGATGCGCGTCGCCTCGCGGGGCGAGATGTTGAAGAACGCGGCGTCGAACTGGTCGACGTGCTCGAGGAAACCGCCCCGTTGGGCGCCGCCGGGACCGGGGGTCCAGCGCTCCGGTGGAACGTCGCCGACGGCGGCACGGCCTTCGGTGAGCAACTCCCAGAACGCCGCCGGGCCGTCGGCTCCGGGGAATCGGCAGCCGATGCCGATGATCGCGATCGGCTCGTCGGCGCTCTGCGCGCGGGCGGCGGCGGCCGGTGGCGCGGGGTCCGCGGCGGTGCCGTCGGTCAGGTAGGCGCACAGCGTGTCAATGGTCGGGTACTCATAGGGCAGCGTAGGCGAAAGGTCCTGTCCCACATGCTCTGCCAGCGCGGCGGTCAGCCGAACCGCTTGCACTGAGTCGAGCCCGTAGTGAGCGAACGGAAGCGATGTGTCGACGTCGGCCCGGGGGAGGTCGAGCAGTTCCGAAAGCTGCGTGGCCAACCAGGCCGCCAACTCCCCGGCGTCCGGCGCGGCGTGCGCCGGTGCCGGTGCCGCGGTGCCGGAAACGTCGCGGGGCGCGTCCGGCGACGCTGCCTGCCACTGCGCAATCGCTGCGAGCTCACCATCGAGGTAACGTTGCCGGGTCCTGCTGCGCCGGATCTTGCCGCTCGACGTCGTGGGTATCGTCGACGGTTCCGTGAGAACGATTGCGTACGGGCGGATTTCGTGGTGCTCGGCCACCGCGGTGCGGATCGCGGCGAGCACCACGTCGGTGTCGATCGCACCGGCCCGGTAGCGGTCGACTTCCTGCACGACGACGAGTTGCTCGCCGGAATGCGCATCGAGCGTGATCGAAAACGCGGCTCCGCGGCCGCGCAGCAGCCCGTGGTGGCTGTCCTGCGCCGTGGCTTCGATGTCTTCGGGGTAGTGATTGCGGCCGCGGATGACGATGAGATCTTTCAGCCGTCCGGAAACGAACAGCTGACCGTCCAGATGGAATCCGAGGTCACCGGTGCGCAGAAACGGCCCGCGTCCGGTGTCGGCGAGAAATGCGTTGAATGTCTCCTCGGTTTCGGCCGGCTTTGCCCAGTAGCCCTGGGCGACACTGCCGCCGGCCAGCCAGATCTCCCCGACCTGGTCGGCCGCGCATGGTCGGCCGGTCGCCGGATCGACGATGACAGTCTCATGGCCGGGCTGGGCGTGGCCGCAGCCCACCAACGATGCCGAATCTGGATGTTCCGGTGCGACGGGGACGATGCGGTGGTCGCGCAGCGCGTCGCTGTCCAGGTGCCGCACCACGGGCGCGGTTCGATCCGCTTTTCCGGAGACCAGCAGGGTGGATTCGGCCATGCCGTACACCGGATCGAACGCCTGCGGCCGGAAGCCGGCAGGGGCGAAAGCGTCGATGAACCGCCGCAGGGTGGCGGCGCGAATCGGCTCCGCGCCACACATGGCGGTCGACAGCTTGGACAGATCCAGTGCCGCGCGTTCTTCGGGGCTGCTGTGGTCGATGCACAGTTGGTAGGCAAAGTTGGGCGCTGCGGTGATCGTGCCGCCGTTGCGGGACAGCGCCTCCAGCCAGCGCATCGGTCGCTCGATGAATGACTCGGGCGGCATGAAGTAGGACGTGGCCGCGACGTAAATCGAGGTGAGAATTCCGCCGATCAGCCCCATGTCGTGGTGCAGAGGCAGCCAGAACACGCCTCGGGCGCGGTCGTTTCCGTCGCCCCATGCGGTGCGGATGGCCTCCACGTTGTGCAGCAGGTTGCGGTGGGTCACCACAACGCCTTTCGGCGAACCTGTCGAACCCGAGGTGTATTGCAGCAGCGCCGTCGTGGCGGCGTCGATGTCCGGCGCGACCCACTCATCGGCGGAGGCGGTGACCTCGTCGACGGCGCACCACTGCATGGCTGGGCCGTCGGCCATCCCGGCTACCGCGTCCGAAAACTGTGCCCGGGTCTCGGCAGTGGTCACGGTGACCCGCGCCGCGGTGTCGTTCACGATCGACGCGACGCGGCCGATCACCCGGGTGCGGGCGGGCGGGTGCACCGGCACTGGCACGACGCCGGCGTAGATGCATCCGAAGAACCCGACGATGAAGTCCAAGCCCGACGGGCACAGCACCAGCGCGCGTTCGCCGGTAGCGCCCATTCGCTGCAAAACGGACGCGATTGACCGCGCGTGGGCGTCGAGTTCGCCAAAAGTCAGTTGGCTGTGCTCTTCGCCATCGGGCGAATAACGGCAGTAGTCGAAAGCGGCTTTATCGCGGTGAGTTCCGGCTCTATGCCGTACGAGATCCAGGAAAGTCTGGTCCGTCAATCGCGTGCCTTCCGGCGCACATTCTGGAGACCGGGTCGGGGCCTCGACCACGAGGTGACGGCGATACCGCCGTAGGACCATCTGCAACGGTGCGCGCGATGACGCAATTCCCCGCAGCACCTGCGTCGCACTGTGCCTCGCATTTGTTCTCCCGTCCTTCCAGGTAAATCTTATTTGCCGGCAAGGATGCCCGGTCGGGAAATTACGTGGTCGCTGGGCGCGGTGCAGACGCTACAGCGGTGGCTGACCGCCTCAGCGCACCGGCGCTGGCCGCTCACCTAGGAATGGTCTCCCGCCGCCGATCTACCAGCTCGGTGGTAGGTGGACAGCACAACCGGAGCGCCGTTGGTGGGCACCGGCAACGGGTGTTTACGGCTGGGGCGACCGCCGGGTCCACCGTCGACCGCGCCGAGCCTGCGGTGTTGCAGCAGGGTGCGCAGCAGCACGCGAGCCTCGAACAGCACGAACTCGGCGCCGACGCAGCGGTAAACGCCGCCGCCGAACGGTAGCCAAGTGTTGGGGCCCGGCCGCGAGTCCAGAAATCGTTCAGGTCGAAAGGCCGCGGGGTCGGGATGCAAGTCGTCGCGTTCGTGCATCGCCATGATCGCGAGGATGATGTACGCGCCGCGCGGGATATGCAGCCCATTCAGGTCGAAATCCCGCAGTGCCCGGCGCCCGGTGACGGGTAACGCCGGCCGCAAGCGCATCGACTCGGCGATCACGGCATCGAGATAGGCGTCCTCGCCCCGGTCGATACTCTCCTCGAGCGCGGCGAGCGTCTCGGGTTGATGGACCAGCAGCTCAGCCACCCACCCCAAGGTGACCGCGGTGGCGGCGTAGCCGGCCAGCATCAGCCCGCGCATCGAGCGCGCCAGAAACGCGTCGTCGCGCGGATGCTCGTCCTGCTGATTGATCTCCAAGAACAAGCTCAGGCAGTCGTCGGGGCGAGACCCGGTGCGTCGTCGTTCGGCAATCTCTTCGAGAACGATCGCGTCGACCGCGGCGGCCGTCCGAGCGACCTGGGGCACCGCCAGCCAGCTGCCGCGAACCGCCATGGACAGCATTCCGACACCGAGAAAGCTCGGGCTCTCGGTGACCGCGCAGTGCGCGAGCATCGCCCGCTCCAAGCGCTGCATCCGCTCGGGCTTCGAGACGCCGAAGATCACCGTCATCATGACGTCGAGTGACAGTTGGCCGCCGATGTCGCAGAACTCGACCCGCTCGCCGAGCGGCCAGTCCGGCAGCCTGTGCATCACGATGTCGGTCATGGTCTGCTCGTAGGACTTCAGTGCCTTGCCGTGCAGTGGTGGCGCGACCTTGCGCTTCTCTTCCATGTGGGCTTCGCCCTCGAGAAAGATGAACGCGTCGCTGCCGAACAGCCGCTCGTGCGGGGAGAACCGCTTCAGCAGTTCCCCAAACGACAGTGCGCCGTCCCGGTCGGCGAACACGGCCTTGGCGTCGTCGGGGGATGAGGTGACAACCATCTTCGGGCCGAACGGGATGTCGATCAGGAACTGCTCGCCAATTCCGCGAAGCGCCGAGTGTTGCCCCAGCGGTCGGAAGAAACGTCCGCGATCGCGCACCAAACCACGCACGCCGACGCGCGGCAGTGTGTCGATCGTGCGCAGGGAGCGTTGCGGGGTCGGTTCGTGACCGGCACCGGCAGTCATCTTCACCTCCAACTTGAGATCACGGCCTAGCGGGCTCAACCCTGCGGTGTCGACCATCCCGGTCTCGACGTTTCGCTATCTCATCGTACTGACCGGGACTGACCTCATCTCGCGGGCCGCAATGCGGCCATGCCTTCACGACGCGTCGACGGTTCGCTGTGACAACGCTGATCAGCAGTAACGGTCGCAGCCGACCAGGCGGGTCAATGGGGGGTTGATCCAAACCCGCGTGGCCGCGTGGCGCGGTCGACTACCTCAGGGATGCAGGTTCCATTGGCCGCAGTCCTGGGCCAGGGCGTCGTTGACGTCGACTTCTAGCCCACCGACCAATGGCCCCGGGGTAGACGCCGTGCTCACGATGCGCTGGTAGAGAACAGCGGCAGGGTCGACCTGGCCGTGCGACCAGGATCGGGTCTGCCAGGCCCACCGCCGGCCAGGTGTGCTCGAATTGCCGATGACGCCATCGGCGGCGGCCCATTGGCAGGTGTTGATGCCCCCGTAGACGCCGGTGCGCTGCACCCCCAGTACCGAGTTGATTCCGCGAAACCACTGCAGCGCAACGTTATTCCAGGTGTCACGATTGATGTCGTCATCGACGGTGAAGAAGATCGGCGCACTCTGACCGCCGCCCGCCGCGGTATGCAGCTGCCAGGCGGTGCGCGCATCGGCAACCCCGCCGGCGAACCCGCGGGTGAAGTCCGACGGTGCGGTGCCGCCCGGCTTGCCGTATTGGTAGTTGCTGACGATCGCCAACCCGGCGGCGGTCAGCGACTGAGCGTAGGGCCGGGTGATGGGTTTGGCGCCAAACGACGAGCCGGGACGCGACTGCGAGACGTAGCTGATCACGCCGGAATAGCCGGCAGCCCGGATGTCCTGCGCCGGAATCGGACGCATGGCGAAGTCGATCAGTTGGGGAGCGGCCGCGGACGCCGTGGGGATGCCGACACCGACCGCTGCCGCACCCAGACCGGCCAGCGTTGTCGCCGCGGCGGCGTAGCGCAGCGCCTCGCGCCGGGAAACCGGGCGCTGAAGGTTCGTGATCGCCGACGGATCCTGCACCGAGCGATGTTAACAATGTGACTGCTGTCAACGGTGTTGCCGCACTGGTCGAATGTCGCGCTTCTGTACCGTTTCAACCACGCTGGCGTGACCACGTTGCCGCTGCCAGCAGAGTTCAGTCCGTGCGGCGCGGGCCTTCTCGGCAAATGTAGAGCCACGAAGCGATGGCAGGCGGCGCGACATTGCCCGGTGTCGCGGCTAGTTGGCGACCATCATCGATCGCACGGCACTCGACCGTGCCGCACCGGCCGCCATGTCGAACGGTTGAAGCGCGGCATCATCCGTCGCGAAGTCTGCGGCGTACGCGGCGAAGGCCTCGGTGGCGCGAGTGACGAGGCCCTCGGTTGGGCGGCGCTGGCGCGCCGCGTTGGCAACGTCGAGCAGGGTGAGTAGCACCGTCACATTCAATATCGCGGAGTCGTGCGGCAGTCGATGGCCGGATAACGCTTGGCCCAGTGAGCTTTTGAAGACATCCAGCAGTTCGTCGTATGTCAGTGCAGGGTCTCGATGCCCCATGACGCCCTCTCTTTCGATCAAAGTTCGTAACGACGGACGGCTACGCCTCAGCGCCCGTGCAGAACCGGGTGGTACCCCGTTTGCTACCGCACGAAACAGCGGGCGGGTGGTAGCGCCTGACGGCTGCGGGCTCTTTCGCCGTCCCGCACTCCGATGCCAGACCGCCCGCCGTGCCACCTGCGCTATCACGAGGAGTCGCAGGACGACGCGGAGCTTGACGACAACAAAGGCGAGGACGAGGCGCAACGGTCAGCCTTCCAACACGGCGACGACCTTCTTCGCCGTCGCCTTGGCCGACCCCGGATTCTGACCCGTCACCAGCCGCCCGTCGACCACGACGTGTGAAGCGAAGGGAATCAAGCCCTTTCCGTATCGGGCGCCCCGCTTCTTCATCTCCGCTTCGACGTTGTAGGGCACCAGCTTGCTGACCCGGGCCAAGACCTCCTCCGACCAGGCGAACCCGGTGAGCTTCCGCCCGGCAACCAAAAGCTTCCCGTCCGACAATTCGGTGTTGAGCAGGCCGCAGTAGCCGTGACACACCGCGGACACGACCCCGCCGCGCTCGTAAATCGCACGCGTAATACGTTGCAGACCTTCGCTATCGGGGAAGTCAAACATCACCGCGTGACCGCCGGTGAAATAGATCGCGTCGAAATCCGCCGGGTTGATGTCAGCGGGCGAGGCGGTGCGGTGCAGCAGCAGCATTTTCCGGTCGTTGGTCCGCCATGCCTTGGCGCTCTTGTCGTAGTTCGGGAACTTCAGTGAACGCGGCTCCAGTGGCGAAGTGCCGCCGCGCGGGCTGACAATCGTCTGCTCATAACCGGCCTCGGCGAACACGTGGTAGGCGTGCGTCAACTCCGAGAGCCAGAGCCCGGTCGGCTCGGACGGGTCCTCGTAATGGGAGACATTGGTGACGACGTTCAGGATTCGCTTGGTCATCGGTCCAGGATTCCGTTGAAAGCGCCAAATGGCTAGCGACTGTCCGAAACGATCCGTCCGCAGGCGCCCGTCCCGGTTAGCGGTACGCCCCGTACCTGTGCAGGGCGATTTTGTGACGTTGGCCGGGCTCGCCGCCCAGATCGTCGCCGACCACCGCATTCGAGGGCGGGAGCGATCACGGCCGGCTCAAGGTCAGCATGCCTTCCTCGTGGTCGAGCGCTCGTCCCAGGGCCCGCAAGCCTTGGTCCGAGAGCATGCCGGCGTCTCGCCAGCGCACCAGTTCTTCGCGCTGAGCGTCGATGGCTGCTCGACGTGTTTCGAGGAGTGCGTCGTCGTCGGGAAAGGCCGGGATGTTGTCGATGCCTGTCATTTCGAGCACGTCGAGTTGTTGTTGTCGCGTTTTGAGCCGGTCCGAAAGCTGTCCGCGCACGTTATCGATCGCGTTGTGTTCAAGAGTGGTGTGGCTCTGCTGGTCCAGCGTGTCCAGCCGTTCGATCGCGGCCCGGACCGCAGCGATGTCGGCCATTTTGCGCAGCCGCGACTCGTCGGCGGGCTTGGCGCGGATACCCAGGGCGCGGGCCAAGGGGGCGAACGTGAGGCCTTGGCCGATGAGGGTTACGAGGACGACGACCAACGTGCAGAACAGCAGCAGATCTCGGTCGGGAAATGGCTCACCGGTCTCGGTCACCAGTGGCACCGTGAATATGGCGGCGAGGCTGACGACGCCGCGGGTGCCGGCCCAACTTAACACGACGACCTCCCGGAGGCTGAGTCGCCGCGACTCCCGTTCGCGTGCGGACCTGTCCGAGGCTGAAGCCGCCGAGCTGTCCGGATCGGTGCCCGCAACATTACCGAGCCGGGAGTGCAGGGGTCGGGGCAGCATCTGAGTGCCCAGCAACCACAGCGGTCGCACCAACAGCACGACCGCGAGGGTGCCGCCCACCGCCGCGATGATCGTCTGCGGCGGATAACTGCTGAGCCTGCGCAGAATTCGGGGGAGCTGCTGGCCGATGAGCAGGAACACGAAGCCCTCGAGCAGGAAGTTGACCAATCGCCAGACGGCCCGCGTCTGCAACCGGGTGGCGCTGGATTCTGTCCGCGGAAGATCGTGCCCGACGATCAACCCGCACACCACCACGGCGAGCACGCCGGAGGCTGAAATCTGTTCGGCAGCAAAGTAAGCCACGAAAGGAGTGGCGAGCGAAACCGCGTTGGCCGCCAAGCTGTCGGATATCCAGCGGTTGACCAGCCGCCGGCCCACGGCGATCGCCACTCCCACCGCGAAACCCCCGATAGCCGCAAACAGGAATTTTTCGGCTGCGGACGCTGCCGAGAAGCCATCGCCGCTGGCTACCGCGACGGTCACGGACAGCGTGGTCAGCGCCGTCGCGTCGTTGAGCAACCCTTCGCCCTCGACGAGGGTGATGATGTTCGCCGGAAGTCCAACCTTGCGGGCGACGGCGAGTGCCGCGACCGGATCAGGGGGTGCCACCGCCGCACCCAGCGCTGTGCCGATCGCGAACGTTGCGCCGCCGACCAGCAAGGCGAACGTGGCGCCTACCGAGAATGCCGTCACCAGAACGAGAACGACCGAGAGGCTGATCACCGTCCGCAGGTTGCGTCGAATTTGGAGGAGCGACGACTCCAGCGCCGCGTTGTAGAGCAACGGAGGCAAGATGCAGTACAGCGCGGGGTCAGGACGAAGGACGATGTTAGGTCCAGGTAGGAACGCGTAGACGATACCGCCCACGGCGAGCAACGCCGCGCTGGGCAAGCCGGTACGTTCGGCGATCCACGTCACCGCGACGATGACGCCGACGGCGGCCAGCAGCATGACCAGACCCATATGCAGACTCACGCCTACATCATCCTGGCATCTCGAGGCGGCGGCATCCTCAGGCGGGATCATGTGAGTTGCGAGTCGCGGCTGGGGTTGGCGAACCTGCTGTTGGCCGACTTCGACCTCGCGGTTCGGCGCCTCAACCTGTGCGAGCTTGCACAACTACACCGGCGCTCGCGGAAAGAGAGCACGAGCTGGCGCGGGTTCGGCAGCCGGCGGCCGAGATGTACACCGGCTGGCAACACCTGTATCTGATGCGCGGCGTCGACAGGTTGCGCCGAGCCTTCGGAGACGACTTCGTTGATCTGCGGATCGTCTCCGCGGGATACGGATTGATCGCAGCAGACCGAGAAATCTGTCCCTACGATGTGACGTTCAGCAAAATGGATAAGGCCCAGCCGACCGGCTATCGACAGGGTCAATGAAGGCCATTCACAGCATCTGCACAAACGTGGAGTTCTAGGCTCCGCCCGAAGATAAGAAAAGTGCGGTCGTCATCCGGCGCGGGGGATCGGAACCTGCGCTGCTTCTGGACGACGCCAAGTCGTAGCGGGGAGGACGTCACGGTGCTCCAGCGACACATCGACGATGTGGTGGACACCAGCAGCGGCGTGGAATGGTCGATGTCCATCCGGGACACCGCCGGCCGCGAAGTGGCCTCGTGCAACGCCCATCGTGCGATGAACACGGCGAGCGTCGGCAAGCTCCTGTTGCTGATCGAGGTCGCCCGGCAACGCGGCGAAGGTGATCTCAGCGGAGCAACCCTGCTCGGCCGGGAGCCTGGGTTGATGGTGGCCGATTCAGGAGTCTGGCAGCACCTCCGCGCCGAGGCGCTGGCCGTCGATGACCTCTGCGTTTTGGTGGCCAGTGTCAGCGACAACCTGGCGACAAACGTCCTGCTGAAACAGGTGGGACTGCCGGCAGTTCGCCGCCTCGCCGAAACCCTCGGTCTCGTCGACACGGCGCTGCTTGACCGGGTGCGAGACCATCGCGGCCCGAATGATCCACCGACGCTGTCGACCGGCGCAGCATCGGAATGGTCGCGCGTGATGAGTGAACTGTCGCGCAACGAGCTGATCTCTCCGGCGTTGTCCGAACAGGTGAACGCCTGGCTGGCAACAGGAGTGGACCTGTCCATGGTGGGGTTCGCATTCGGCCTCGATCCGCTTGCGCATGGGCCGTCAGATCGAAACATCCTTATGCGCAATAAAACTGGTGCGGATCGGGGAGTCAGGGCAGATGTCGGCAGCATCAGCCAGGACGCCACCTGCTTCTGCTATGCGGTGATCGCTAATTGGGAAGCCTCGGACGCGGCCCTTCGAGACGTGGCGCTGTCCGGAATGAACCGCATCGGTGCGGCGCTGCGAACCTTCTTCGACGGTGATGTCTGGTGACACGTCGCGTCATCTCAGGTGCAGGGATACCCCAGCGTCGGTGAAGATCTCCAGGATCGCCTCGAACAGCGTCTGTCTGCCGCTGCTGACCTTGTCGAGGTAGCGCCGCGACAGCGCGCTGTGCTGCCATTCGAATTCGTATGGTCGTTTCTCCGGGGTGCCGAATCCACCCCGCAGGCAATCGGCCAATGCGTCCAGGTTGCGGCCGAAGTACCCGCCCGCGCCATTGACGGCAGCGCCGATCTCACGGTAGAAGTCGCTGGGGGACTTGATCTTTCGGCCATCAATTCGGTAGACCACCGGGTTGCTGTCGGTCGGTCCTCGCGTCATTGTTGACTTCCCGCGTCGGTGACCAGACAGAACGAGTCGTAATGGTTACCCGTATAGAAATATTGGCTCGGATGCGCCGATGGCGTTCCGCCGGTGACGATACGGCGCATGGACCGGTCTCTGGCACGCGGCGTGATCACCGTGTACTCGTGGTAGTAGCCGCTGCGCTGCTTGGGTAGATGCCCCTCGTGGTTGGCGAACACCGCACCGTCGCTGCGCGGAAACGGAAATGGACCTCCTGCGTGGATGCGTTTCACGGTGTCGACAACCTCGTGCGGCAGCGTGACCATCGGACACGTCGGCTGGCTTGTTCCGTCGACCACCGGTTGGGCAGGATGGTGACGTAACAGTGCCCATCCTGCGACGATGACGACCAGTACGCAGAGGGCGACGATCGTCAGCCTGCGTCTACGCATCTACATTCCTCGTTGTCCGATTGCTCCCATTACATCTCACGACTCGGGTGCGCACACGGTCTACCCATACCGCCTCGGTCCCTCGGTGACATCCGTCGGGCAGGCCGGCAGCGAGACGGTTGGCGATCATCGCGGATATCCTGAAGGTGTAATCAAATCGGGCACTCGGATGGTCCACGAAGCGACCGAGTCCGTGCCACGTGATCCGCTAGCCGGAGGTGGACTGTGAGTTCGACGTTCAACGACTCCAAACACGAGCTCATCCAGCGTGCGCAGGACGTCATGGCGCAAGAATTCGCCGACGCTGATTGGACTTTGCGGCAGAAGGTCGCGCTGACCTGCCGTGCCCTGTTCGACGGCGGACACGACTCGGGACTGGCCGGACAGATCACCGCTCGGGCCGAGCAGCCCGGCACGTTCTACACCCAGCGACTCGGCCTGGGCTTCGACGAGATCACCGCCGGCAACCTGCTGGTGGTCGACGAGGACCTCAACGTCTTATCCGGCGAGGGTATGGCCAACCCCGCCAACCGCTTTCACTCCTGGATCTATCGCGCCCGCCCCGACGTCCACTGCATCGTGCACACCCACGCGTTCCACGTCGCGGCGCTGTCGATGCTCGAGGTGCCACTGGTCGTCTCCCACATGGACCTCACCCCGCTCTACGACGACTGCGCATTCTTGCCGGACTGGCCGGGCGTGCCGGTAGGTAACGAAGAAGGCGAAATCATCAGCGCCGCACTGGGCGACAAGAAGGCCGTGCTGCTCGCTCATCTCGGACATATCATCGCCGGGGCGAGCGTGGCGGAAGCCTGTTCGCTGGCGGTTCTGATCGAACGCGGCGCCAAACTGCAGCTGGCGGCCATGGCCGCCGGCGCCATCAAGCCGCTGCCCGAGGCGTTGGCTCGCGAAGCCCACGACTGGACCCTGACTCCCACGCGCAGCCAAGCCAACTTCGCCTACTACGCGCGGCGCGCACTCGCGCGACACCCCGACGTCCTGTCCGACTAGCGCCGCTTTGCCCGACGAGGAGACCATGATGACCCCCGCACCGGCCATCCACGGCATCATCGCCTACCCGATCACGCCCTTTGACGCCGGCGGCGGCGTGGACACCGCCGCCCTAACGGCTCTGCTCGAAAAGCTCATCGCCGCAGGGGTTCACGCGATCGCACCGCTCGGCAGCACCGGCGAAGCGGCCTATCTCACCGAAGCCGAATTCGACAGCGTCGTCGACGCAACGGTCGACACCGTCGACCACCGAGTGCCGGTGATCGTCGGCTCCGGCGACTTGACCACGGCCAACACCGTTCGCCGCGCCGCCTACGCGCAACGCGCGGGCGCCGACGCGGTGATGATCCTGCCAGTCTCGTACTGGAAACTGACCCCGCGCGAGATTGCCCAGCATTACGCCACTGTGGCTGCAGCACTGGATATTCCGATCATGGCCTACAACAATCCGGCCACCAGTGGCATCGACATGAGCCCCGAACTGCTCGTGCAGATGTTCACCGACATCGACAACGTCACGATGGTCAAAGAGTCCACCGGCGACCTCGATCGCATGCTGCGGATCAAGGAACTCACCGGAGACGCACTGCCGTTCTACAACGGCAGCAACCCGCTCATCCTCGACGCACTCACCGCCGGCGCGAGCGGTTGGTGCACCGCGGCGCCCAACCTGCGACCGCAACCCTGCCTCGACCTGTACGCGGCGGCCCAAGCCGGCGACTACGAGACCGCCAAGACCATCTACGACGACTTGTCGCCGTTACTGCACTTCATCGTCGAACGCGGACTGCCCACCACGGTCAAGGCAGGACTCAGCCTCCTCGGCACCGAGGTCGGTGATCCGCGGCCGCCGCTGCTCCCGTTGACAGAGGCCGGCCTCGACGAATTACGCTCCCTGCTGCTCGATTAGCGCAACCAGTGCGGACACCAGTCAGCGGAAGCGGACGCCCAATGTGGCCATACCGAAGATCTTCTTGCCATCGGATTTCGCGGTGACGATCACGACACCGGAACGGGTCTGCGGGTCCAAAGACTTGATCTTTCCGCCGAATTCGATGTCGCAGCCCGCTCTGGCCGACACGATCGCGGGAGCCGACAGCCGCACCGCGTAGCGCGTGACCGCGCCGGGATCGCCCGTCCAGGTCGACGCGAACCCGGCTCCCAGACCCATCGTCAGCATTCCGTGCGCGATCACGTCGGGCAGGTTGGCCAGCTTGGCGATGTCCTCGTCCCAATGAATCGGGTTCGCATCGCCCGCCACACCGGCATAGTTCACCAGGTCACCGCGAGTCAGCCGGGCGTGGTGCACCGGCAACTCGTCTCCGACGTTGATGTCATCAAACGACGCAGTCCAGGGCGTGCGGGTGAGGCCCCCGTCGGCGATCCGGATCTCGCCCTCGGGGCGGACCGTCTTGTGGTAGTCGTCCTCGCCGATTCCGAAGATGTCGACGTCGTGCATCATCGCGTTCTGCACGGCGGTCTTGATCGCCGGATCGATGTCCGCTGCGGTGACACCGACGACGGTGGTGTGCAGGGTGTGCACCCGCTCGCCCGCTGCGTCGGTGAACGTGTTGGTCACGGTGATCAGGTCGCGGCCGGCCATCCTGCGCACCGATGTCAGCTCCACGTCGACCGTCAACTCGTCGCCGGCCACGATCGGGCGATGCTGCTCGAAGAGTTCCTCGGTCTGCATGTAGGTGTCGTAGCCGACGACGATCTGCTCGAACATTCGGCGATTGCAGGTCATGCCGGGCGTCGAGGTGAAGGTCAGCGGCGCGATCAGGTCGGGGTAACCCAGTTTGGCGGCGGCGTCGACATCCCAGTGGGCGGGGTGATAGTCCTGCACCGCGCGGGCGTATTCGCGAAGCTTTTCGCGGCCGACCAGGTAGGTGCCGGCCATGGTGTAGTGATGGCCGATTCGCTCCTCGAGCGCCGGCGATTCTGCTGCTGCAGTCATGAATTGCTCACCCTAGATACTTTTGCCGTCGAGTGGCCACTTGTAACACCAGATTTGCGAAAACATCGGTCATAACTGGCCAGTCGGCCCGCTAGTGGTGCGCGGCGCGCGCCAAGTCGATCGCGTACTGGTTCATGAAGTGGCCAGGGCCCGGTTCGCCGCGTCCGCAGGATCCGTCCGAGTCACCAGGTCGCTTGACCCATAGGTAGGCGTCGGCGTGCGCGCCCGCAGTCGCGGTGGTCGGCGGAGTGCCGAGCGCCCGACCGCTGGGGTTGCACCAGTTCAGCGGGGCTTCGGGCGCGGGCCCGGCGCCGTTGCGCGACGTGTCGACGACGTAGTGCGCACCACCGGTGCGTCCGGCGACGTCCTCGCCGTAACCGATCTCCTCGTCGGTGCCGAGGAAGTTCGAGGTGTTGAGGCTGAATCCTCGTGCCTTGTTGACGCCGACCTGGTTGAGCCGGTTGGCGATCTCCGCGGCGGGCAGCCAGCGCGAGTGACCGCCGTCGATGTACACCGCGGCGGCCGGGTTACGGGTGAAGGAGTCGATGGCGTAGCGGATCAAGCTGTAGCGCTCGTCGCGTTGTCCGCCCGACAGGCAGTCGGCCATGTCCAGCGCATCGGGCTCGACGATGAACGTCGCCGGCGTGCCTCCCACGGTGGCGGCGACCCCGTCGATCCATTGGCGGTAGGCGTCGCCCGACCCGAATCCGCCGGCGGCGAAGCTACCGCAGTCGCGATGCGGGAGTGCGTAGACGGCCAGCACCGGCATGGCACCGGCGGCGTTCGCGCCGTTGACGTACCTGCCGATCGCGGCGGAGGGAACCGCGTTGTCGATCCAGAACGCCTGCGGCGTGTTGGCGATCGTGTCGAGTTCGGCACTCGGCGGGTTGGCGTGGTGGGCGGCGGCCATGGCAGCCGACGTGGGGTCGACGTAGAGGTTGTGGCCGGCGATCGGGTTACCCGAATCGACCAGGCGAATCGTCGGCGCGGTGCCGGTCAGCGTCGAGGTGGCGGCAAAAGTCACGGCAACGACTGTCAGAAAAGGAACGACCCACCGTGAGACTGCGCCAGTACCAGAGGACATCACCTGAGAAAAGTTAGTGCGCCGACGCACGTAGTGCCAATCCGGGCATGATCCAAGGCGTGACCAACCGCATCCAATCGCTGCTGGGCGTGCAGTATCCCGTCGTCCAGGCCCCGATGACCTACATTGCCCGGGCCGAGCTGGCCGCCGCCGTCTCCGCGGGTGGCGGCTTGGGCATGATCGAGACGCTGACTCCCGAAGGGCGCGCTGACCTGCACAGGGTGCGCGAACTCACCGACCGCCCGGTCGCGGCGAACCTGATGATCCAGGGCTGGAAGCGGGATCCGTCCATCGTCGACGAACTGGTCGCCGCCGAGGTGCGCCACGTCTTCACCTCTGCCGGCGACCCGGCCCTGTTCACGGCCCGACTGCACGAAGCCGGCATGACGGTCGTCCATGTCATCGGATCGCTGAAGGGCGCGATGAAGGCCCTGGACGCGGGCGTCGACGCGCTTGTGGTCGAGGGAGTCGAGGGCGGCGGGTTCAAGTCGGCCCTGGGCGCATCGACGTTGGTCTTGCTTCCGCTGGTCGCCGACCGAGTCGACCTCCCGATCATCGCGGCCGGAGGGATCTGCGATGCGCGAAGCGCCGCGGCCGCCGTCGTGCTCGGCGCCGAGGGTGTGCAAATGGGCACCCGGATGCTGGCCAGCCACGAAGCCGCCGTGCACGCCAACTTCAAGAACGAAATCATCGCGGCCGGCGACGACGGCACCGTGATGCTGGATCTGCCCGGAAATCCGACGATGCGGGTGCTGCGAACCGGCCTCGCCGCTCGGGTCGCCGCCGCCGAGCCCGGGATACAACTGCTCGGCCGCATCACCGATCTGTACTTCGACGGCGACATGGAAGCCAGCGTCGCCAACACCGGGCAGGTGTCGTCGCGGATCACCGAGCTGCAGCCGGCGTCGAAGATCGTCGAGCAGACATGGTCAGAGATCGAGGAAGCTTTGAGCAACAGCCGATCTCGGCTTGGTTGAGTCAGTGTGCAGCGAACCAGTCGAGCAGCAGGCCGGCTAGCTTGTCGGGCTCTTCGTCGGGTATCCAGTGCGAGACGCCGGGCATGACCTCGAATCGGTATTCCGCGGTGACGTAACTGCCGGTGTTGTACGCCGCCTTGGGCAGCAGTGCGATGTCTTGGTCGCTCCACACGTATAGCGTTGGCACTGAAACCTTTTGGTTGATCGAGCGCGGATTCGACAACGGCATCGCGCGATACCAGTTGATTGCCGCGGTCAGGGCTCCGGGTTCGAGCATGGCCCGTGCATCACGCTCGGCGACAACGGGCGTCTGGCCGGCCCGCCGCAGCGACTTCGCCAGGAAGTTGCCGTTGCGACGCAGCATCATCCACTCCGGGAGGCGCGGCAACTGAAAGAGGTACATGTAGTACGACGCCAGACCCTGTCGACTGGTCAGGAACGACTTGAGGAACGCCGCGGGGTGCGGCACGGAGACCGGCGATACGGTCTTGATCCGCTCGGGCATCTCGGCCGCGGCGGCCCAGGCCACTGCGGCGCCCCAGTCGTGCCCGACCAGGTGCACCCGCTGTGCGCCGCCGGCGTCGATCAGCGCGCGGAGGTCGCCGACCAATTCGGGGATCCGGTAGTCACGGCGGCGTGGGGGGCGGGCACCCGCGCAATAGCCTCGCTGGTTGGGCGCCAGGCAGCGGTAGCCGTGCGCGGTGAGCCGGTCGATGACGGCGTCCCAGCTGTCGTTGTGTTGCGGGAAGCCGTGCAGCAGAACGACGACGGGTCCGTCGGCGGGCCCGGCGTCGCGGACGTCGAAGGTCAGCCCGTTATGGGTGTAGCGGTACATACCTCAAGCATGTCGCATCGCCCCGCCGGGCCGGTGGCCCGGAGGGTTTGACCTTGGGGGTGAGCATTTTCCCCAGGACCAAGGGCCAGCATCCGCGTTCGGTTCGGCCTGACGTGTAGAGGTAGCGATCCAGGTGGACGCGGCCGGTATGGTGATCGATTTGGTACTTGTTGCGTTGCCCTCGCGGGATTTCGACCGTCCCTTCTACTGAGGCAGTCAGGTCTTCTCCTCCGTGTGCGGGCCTATCCGGAAATTGGTGCGGTCGAGGGCCGGTGGATGTGGCGCCCATGTTCCCGGGGGCGGGGCGCCTTGGTGGGGCTGGGGGACGCGGTCGTCGGGAACGGTGAAGCTTTGGCGGGTGGGTGGCATGCCGCTGTCGCCGCGGGCGGTGGTTTTGACTGCGATGATCTGGTTGACGCCGATGCGGTTGGCGTCAAACGCCACCGCGCAGCCTGCCATATAGAGCCGCCAGACCCGGGCACGACCTGGACCGCCCGCCTCGATCACCTTGCCCCAGTTGGCTTCGAGATTGGTCAGCCACGCCCGCAGGGTCCGTCCGTAGTGTTCACGTAGCGATTCCATATCACGCACTTCAAAGCCGGCGCCTTCGAGGGCGTCGACCATGGTGGCGACGGGTTCGAGCTCGCCGTCAGGGAAAACGTAGCGGTCGATGAACGACGATCGTGAGCTTTGCGGCGCGGACACGGGTCGGCGCGCTATCGCGTGGTTGAGCAGTCTGCCGGTAGGGACCAGCAGCTCGTACAGTTTCTGGGCGTAGCGGGACAACTGTGCCGCTCCGACGTGCTCAGCCATGCCGATGCTGGCGATCGCGTCATAGGGCCCGTCGGTGACGTCGCGGTAATCCTGGACGCGGATCTCGACTTGTTCGCTCAGACCCTGAACCGAAATTCGGTGGCGAGCGTAATCGGCTTGTTCACGCGACAGGGTGATACCGACGACCGTGACACCGTAGGTGCGCGCTACGTGCGCGGCGAAAGTCCCCCAGCCACAACCAACGTCGAGGACGTGCATCCCCGGCGATAGGCCCAGTTTTCGTGCCACCAGATCGCACTTGGCGTATTGAGCCTCGTCGAGTGTGTCGCCGGGTGCGGCCCAGTAGGCGCAGGAGTACGCCATGGACTGGTTGAGGATGAGACGGTAGAAGTCATTGCCGACGTCGTAATGATGGGCAATAGCGGCGGCATCGCGCGCCCGGCCATGGCGTGTCCCGCGCCGAGTGGATCCTTCTTCCGGCGGTGCTTTGGGGGGCACGCCGATGGCGCGCAGACGTAGGGCGGCTTTGAGGAGTTCAACCGCTGCTGCCGGACTGATGTGGACCCGCGGGCCACTGCGGGCATCGGTCGACTCGTCAAGAGCCGACATGAATTCGTGCAGGTCGCCTTCGAAGTCGATGTCTCCGCTGACATAACCGCGCGCCAAGCCGAGTTCATTTGGCGCCCAGAGTAATCGGCGAAGAGCGCGACGGTTCCGGAAGGTGAGAAACCACGTTGCGTCAGCCGGTCCTGACTGGCTGCCGTCCCATCCGCGTACCGCGATCGGCACCTGGCTTGCGAAGATGGCGCCCACAAGCGGGGCAAGTGAATCGGCGACAGTCACCGCTGTACCCCAGTCAACGTTGCGGCAGCATCGTGTCGACGGACTGAGAAGCGGATCGATGTTGAGACAGCTTGTGCAACAGGCTGTCTCAACGCGATACATCGATAAGGCTGATGTGTTTGATGTCCGATGACGGTGCCTGCCGAGCTGGGCAGACGGGCGGCGGGCCGCGTAGAGCAGGAAAGAACCCGTGGCCCTCGACGCGGGTGAGCGCTGGATGTCTGTGCATATCGCCGACCCGGCGGTACGTGATTCAAGGCCACTCCTCCAGAACACTGCCGCACGGCAGGATCATGTGGGGTAGAAGCTATCAGCGCTGTCTGCGCAACGGGGCGAGCCTCATCGCCAGCCGCCTGGTCGCCGTGGCCCATATCATGCATAATAACAGTTATCCAGGAAGCATGGTTTAATAGCGCTGTTGCACAGTATCTTTGGGACCGACAAACGTCACCGTGACGTATGGGCGGCATACGGCAGCGAGGCGGGTGCAGCCCGCCACGTCGCGTCGTCGTGGGTTGCTGCTGAAACTGGTCCACGCCAGTCTTGTGGACGGGCAGACCTCACCGTAGCCGGACAGCGTCGGGCCGGTTTCACATTTGATGCCGACACAGTGCCGAATCCCCCGGCGGGGGAGAGGCTTTAGTAATCCGCACAGACTCCGAGACACAGTCCCGGCCGACCTGTTTCGGCCCAGTGAAGCAAATGCCACGCTCCCACAGGACGCAGATGCGCCCAATCTGACTGTGAAAACCGAACATCACTTTTTCTGGATTACGCGCGCGGAATAATTAAGCTGTAATCTGTTGTAAAACAACATAATTAAGTGTAATGAGGATTTTACTGACACAATAATATATATTATAGGCACGCAACCACTGCGAGTTGCATTAGATGAAAGTGTTCGCACTTCTTAACGATTGGCCTATCTGAGCACGTCACGGCAAATGATTCGGGCCCTCGCTTCTAATGGGCTGCTTGCATCGGCTGTGCATACGCCGAGGTCGCCGTACAGTTCAATCAGTTAATGAATGATTCGGGTGTTAGGTGAAACCTTGAGCGTGCCTCAGGCGGCCGGCCCTGTAGTCGACGATCGACTACCCGCCCTTCCCCTGTTCGCGTCACCAGCAATACGGCACTGTGACAAATTACGTTGTGGAGCAGGGACTTAAGGCTCCGTATTCGCTTGATAGTCGACGAAGATTCGGGCAACCGCCGGCATGGCTGACGAGCTGCCAGGGTTCATTCCACACGTGGGCCTTGACCAGGTCTCGTGGCTGTTGCCGGTGCGGTGGGGTTTCGCGGCCTCGGCGTCGATGGTCGATCTGCGCACCATTGACCCGCTTATGCCCGGCGACCGGCTGTGGCTACATGCGCTGCGCTATTGGTTGGAAGATACCGGCCTGCTGGTGCTGCTGGGGGCTGTGGCCGCTGGCTTCGTCCGCTTCCGGCTGCGCGTGCGCACTCGCGCTGGGTGATGACAACGTCAAACTTACCGCTAACAAGTGACGATACGGGTGCAGCCGGGCTGCTGCGATCATCTCGTTGCTGTGTTGAGTAGGCCCGCCGCGCCGCCAAACCGCAGCCGCTCCCCTAGCCTGTAACTCGCACCTCTTGAGCACGCACCGTTAACAGTTAAACTATTGCGAGTTCTATTGTTACACAACAAATTTTAGTATTCACTTACTGGCAGCAATCCTGCTCGCCCTGTGTCCGATCCACGAAAAGGTGCAAGTCGGCGGCGACGTCGCACGCCTGAACTGCCCGGAACGTGATTGCTAAACTCTGCCGTCTGCGCCTGGGGGACTGTCCGATATTCGGTGTAAGCGGCGTTTCTCGGATTTTCTTTCGGTCAGCGTTCTTCGGCGGCTGGCATG
>NZ_JAVKSG010000028.1:30507-45121 GCF_039583785.1 Mycobacterium sp. | reverse complement strand
CCGGCGAGCTCGGCGATCCGCCCAGCGGCCGCCGCCAGCGTCGCATTCTCCCGGCCGGCGATCAGCGCCGCGGCGCTGATCGCCGTCGGACCGTATTGCGCGGCGGTGATGTCACGGGCCGCGGGGCACGGCGAGACTTCACGCCGTGGGCAGGCCGGCCCGTGCAGCGCCGCGCGGGCCAGCCGCGTGGTGCAGGTGCGTATGCCGGTGAAGCGGGCCAGCAGGTCGGCGGTGTCGACGGCGTCGGCACGGGACCGGAACGGGCCCACCGCGCGGTCGTGGCGCGGCGTGCGGGTCGGCGAAAACCGGGGGAAGGCCTCGTCGCTCAGCACCAGCCACCACCAGCGTTGCGGGAATTTCGACCGGCGGTTGTACGGCGGCGCGTGGGCGCTCAGCATCCGCAGCTCCCGCACACCGGCTTCCAGCGTGTGCGCGCATTCGACGTGCTCGACCCTGGTGGCCAGCGCGACCATCTCTTTCATCCGGGTCCGCGGATCCGAGCCGGTGAAATACTGGTTCACCCTGCGTCGCAGATTGCTTGCGGTGCCGACGTAGAGCACCTCGTCGGCCGGCCCGTGGAACACATAGATCCCGGGCCGGCGGGGCAGGTGATCGGCGAGCACCCGTTTGCGGCGTTGCGCCGGTGGCACATTCGGTAGATAGGACCGCAGTTCGGCGTAACTGTGCACGCCCTGGTTGCCGACCCGTTCGATCAGCGCGTGCAACACCTCGACGGTGGCGCGGGCGTCGTCGAGCGCCCGGTGGGTCGGCTCGCTGGCGACGGCGAACAGTTTCGCCAGCGCCGCCAGCCGCACACTGGGCGCCTCGTCGCGACTCAAGACGCGGCGGGCCAACGCGACGGTGCACAGCGTCTGCGGCCGCGTCCACCGGATGCCGCACTGATCGGCGGCGGCCCGCAGGAAGCCCAGGTCGAACCGGGCGTTGTGGGCGACCAGCACCGCGCCGTGGGCGAACTCCAGGAACATCGGCAACACTGCGGCCATTCTCGGGGCGTCGCACACCATCGCCGTGGTGATGCCGGTCAGCGCAACGATCTGCGGCGGGATGCTGCGCTGCGGGTCGACCAGGGTGGCGAACTCGCCCAGCACCACGCCACCGCGCACCTTCACCGCGCCGATCTCGGTGATCGCGTCAGCGGGCTTACCGTCACGGCCCGTCATTCGGCCGCCGGTGGTCTCCAGGTCGACAACGACGAAAGTGGTTTCGCGCAGTGACATTTCGTTCGCCCCGTCCAGATCGGGGAGGCTCAGCTGCTCGGCAGCGGGGGCGCCCATGGCGGCGAGACTAACCAGTCGTACCGACACGGCCCGGACTTTGCGGGGGCGCGTTGCGCGTCGACGGCACCCCAGCCGGGTCGCGCGCCGGAGACTTGTCGGTGCCCGCGGCTAGCGTCTGAAACGAGACCGATCGAGAAGACGGAAAGGGGCAGCCAGATGGCGCTGCGCAGCGAGCCTGAACGGACGGCGGTTGTTTCGCCCGAGTCGACAGAACCGGTGGTCATCGACTGTGACGACTGCGCGGTCCGGGGTCCCGGATGCCGTGATTGTGTCGTCAGCGTGATACTCGGGGTACCGGAAACTTTGCTGGCAGACGAGCGCGCGGCGCTCGAGGCGCTTGCCGACGCGGGGATGGCACCGCGACTGCGTCTGGTGCCCATCCAGCGGCGGCGGTCCGGTGTTGCCTAACGGCGTTAGCATGAAATCTTGCTGTTTTCTTAACAACTCAGAGTTGGACAACCTGGAAGCCGTTTCGTAACCTATCCCAGACCTAAAGCAGATTCGGCAGCTGTGCCGATGGGTTATAAGGATGCAAGCTTTTGCGAAAAAGGCTCAAAGGTGAACGCGTTTCTTTGCGCGTCGCTCAGCGCTTGTTGGTCGGAGTGCTGGCCGGATACGTCGCTCTCTCAGGAGTGGCCGCCAGCGATGTGCTGGCTGATCCCGCCAACGACGCGATGGCAAAGCTCAGCGAGTTGTCCAGGCAGGCCGAGCAGACCACCGAAGCGATGCACAGCGCGCAACTCGACCTCAACAACAAGCTAGCTGCGCAGCAGGCCGCCGACAAGAAGCACACCGACGACATGGTCGCGGTGGATGCCGCGAAGTCGACGCTGGCAACTTTCCAGACCGGTGTCGATAAGTTTGCCGCCGCAATGTACATGGGCGGTCGCACCGACGGTATGAACGCGATCCTGACCGCGGAGTCGCCGCAGCAATTGATCGGCAAGTTGGCTGTCTCGCGGGTGATCTCCACCGCGATGCTGCAGCAGGTGGCGATCTACCGCGCCGCCCGCGAAGAGGCCGCCAAAGCTGAGCAGGAATCGGCGAAGTCGGCAGCCGACGCCAAGACGGCAGCAGAGCAGGCCGCTTCCGTGCGCGCGAATCTGCAGTCCAAGCAGAGCCGGTTACAACTGCAGGTCAACATCGTCAAATCCCAGTACCTCGCGCTGAGCCCGAACGAGCGCACCGAGTTGGCCGCGCCCGGGCCGCCTCCGCCGCCGGCCACGGTGGCCGCCGCTACCGCACCCGCCCCGGCGGCGCTGCCGCCCGGTGGCGGACAGCCCGGCGGTCCCGGACCCGGCTCCGATCAGGGCGCGATCGCGGTTCAGGCCGCGCTGACGCGGGTCGGCGACCCCTACTCGTGGGGTGGCTCTTCGCCGGGTGGATTCGACTGTTCGGGTCTGGTGATGTGGGCGTTTCAGCAGGCCGGAATCGCGCTGCCGCACTCCAGCCAGGCGTTGGCGCACGGCGGACAGCCGGTGGCGCTGTCGGATCTGCAGCCCGGTGACGTGCTGACCTTCTACTCCGACGCGTCGCACGCCGGCCTCTACATCGGGGACGGCCTGATGGTCCACTCGTCCACCTATGGCGTGCCGGTGCGGGTAGTGCCGATGAACTCCTCCGGTCCGATCTACGACGCCCGCCGATACTGACCCGCGGCGAAAGGCGCCGGTTGCTGGCCTACGTCTTGCTCGTCGAGGTGATCGTCGGCGCCATGGTGGCGACCCGACCGAGCCACGAGCCATCGCCGCCGCCGTCCGCCCGCACGACGCAGCGTCTCGACGTCGGCCACCGCAACGTGCGAATGACCAACCTGGGCGGACCGCAGCAGCAGGCCCTGCTGACCCGCGTAGCCGCGGACATCGGCCCGGCAATCGACGCGGTGGATACGTTCTGGGGCGGTGACTGGCCACGCGACATCGACGTGGTCGCTACCGGCACCGGGCGGCAGTTCGAGGCGAAGGCCGGCGGCGGGCCCGGCGCGCAGTGGGCCGATATCGCCGCGATCGCCGTCGCCGACCGAGTCGACACGGCCCGGCGGATCGCGCTCGGACAGCGGATCGTCTTCGCGCCCGGCGCGGCGGACAT
Organism: Mycobacterium sp.; assembly: GCF_039583785.1. Lineage (GTDB taxonomy): Bacteria > Actinomycetota > Actinomycetes > Mycobacteriales > Mycobacteriaceae > Mycobacterium. The sequence goes on along the minus strand of NZ_JAVKSG010000028.1, from coordinate 41,735 downwards.
GAGTGCGCGTGCGCTGCGAATCGTGTTGACCCACGAGCTTTTTCACTACGCCACCCGCACGGACACGGCGTTGGACGCACCCCGTTGGCTCGTCGAAGGCGTCGCGGACTACGTCGCCCGGCCGCACGGCCCGGTACCGGAGATCGCGCCTCCCACCGCCCTGCCGTCCGACTCCGACCTCGCCGCTCCGGGGCCGGCGCGGTCGCAGGCTTACGACCGCGCCTGGCTGTTCGCGGTCTTCGTCGCCGACACCCGCGGAGCGCCGACACTGCGTGCGCTCTACGTCGCCGCATGCGGCGGTCGACACACCGATCTGCCCACCGCGGTCCACGATGTGCTCGGCACCGACGACGCCGGGATACTCGCCGATTGGCGGCAGTGGCTGACCCGTCAGCCCACCCGCTGAGCATCAGGCTAGCCTTCGGAGGTGTCTCGGGTCCTGCTGGTAACCAACGACTTTCCGCCTCGGCGCGGCGGTATCCAGTCCTATCTGGTCGACTTGGTGAGACGGCTGGCTGCTGCGGGGGAGCACACGCTGACGGTGTATGCGCCGCAGTGGAAGGACGCCGACGCTTTCGATGCCCGGACCGACGGCTACCGAGTCGTGCGGCATCCCGGGACGCTGATGTTGCCGGTACCCAGTGTCGACGCCCGGATGCGACGGCTGATCGCCGAGAACGACATCGACACGGTCTGGTTCGGTGCCGCCGCGCCGTTGGCTCTGCTGGCCCAGCGTGCTCGGCAGGCCGGGGCGCGTCGCGTGCTGGCGAGCACGCACGGCCACGAGGTGGGGTGGTCGATGCTGCCGGGCGCCCGCTCGGTGCTGCGCCGAATCGGCGATGACAGCGATGTGGTCACCTACGTCAGCCGTTACACGCGAGGGCGCTTCGCCTCGGCGTTCGGACCGCACGCGGCTCTGGAACACCTGCCGCCCGGTGTCGACACCGAGCGATTCCGGCCTGAGCCGGCCCGCCGCGCCGAGATGCGCAACCGCTACGGCTTGGGCGAGCGGCCCACGGTGCTGTGCCTGTCGCGGTTGGTGCCGCGCAAAGGCCAGGACATGTTGATCCGGGCGTTACCCGCGATCAGGCAGCGGGTGGACGGCGCCGCACTCGTCATCGTCGGCGGCGGTCCGTACCTGGACACGCTGCGCGGACTGGCCGAACGGTCCGGTGTCACCGATCACGTCACGTTCACCGGCGGCGTTCCGTTCGCCGAACTACCCGCTCACCACGCGATGGCCGACGTGTTCGCGATGCCGTGTCGCACGCGCGGCGCCGGCCTGGACGTGGAGGGGCTGGGCATCGTCTTCCTGGAAGCGTCGGCAACCGGTGTTCCGGTTGTCGCCGGATCCTCCGGCGGCGCACCGGAAACGGTACAGCACAACAAGACTGGGATGGTGGTCGACGGCACGTCGGTGCAGCAGATCGCCGAGGCCGTCAGCGAATTGCTGGCCGACCCGGACCGTGCCGCCGCGATGGGCGCCGCCGGCCGGGAATGGGTCACCGCACAGTGGCGATCGGACGATCTGGCCGGGCGACTGTCCGGCCTGATCCGCGGCTAGTCCTTGGCGTAGATCGCCTCAATGTCGTCGGCGAATTTCTGGGCAACCACCTTGCGCTTCACCTTCAGCGTCGGGGTCAGCTCCCCAGTGTCCTCGGTGAAGTCGACCGGCAGAATGCGGAACTTACGTATCGACTCCGCATGCGAGACAGACAGATTGGCCTGCTTGACGGCCGTGTCCACCTCGGCGAGCAGGTCGGGGTCTCCGGCCAGCTCGCCCACCGAAGCGCCGGCGGGCTTGCCGTTGCGCTGCTTCCATCCCTCGATCGCCTCGGGGTCGATGGTGATCAGCGCGCCGACGAACGGTTTGGCGTCGCCGACCACCATCGCCTGACTGATCAACGGGTGCGACCGCAGCCGGTCTTCCAACCCGGCCGGGGCGACGTTCTTTCCGCCGGCGGTGACGATGATTTCCTTCTTGCGGCCGGTGATTGTCAGGAACCCGTCCTCGTCGACCGCGCCCAGATCGCCGGTCTTGAACCAGCCGTCTTCGAAGGACTCGCTGGTGGCCTGGTCGTTGTGCCAGTAGCCGCGGCACACCACGCCGCCGCGCACCAGTAGCTCGCCGTCGCCGGCAATGCGCATGCTGTTGCCGGGCACCAACTTTCCGACCGTGCCGATCTTGAGGGCGTTGACCTGGTTGACGGTGATCGCCGCGCTCGTCTCGGTCAGCCCGTAGCCTTCGTAGACGGTCAGGCCGACGCCGCGGTAGAAGTGGCCCAGCCGGGCGCCCAGCGGCGCGCCGCCGGAGACGGACGCATGGCAGTCGCCGCCGAGCGCGGCGCGCAGCTTGTGGTAGACCAGCTTGTCGAACAGCGCGTGCTTGGCCCGCAACAGGAGGCCGGGGCCGCCGCGATCGGACGCTTCGCTCCAGTCGACGGCGGTCTGCGCGGCCATCTCGAAGATGCGGCCCTTGCCGTCGCTGGCGGCGTTCTGTGCAGTGGTGTTGTAGATCTTCTCGAACACCCGGGGCACCGAGACCACGACCGTCGGCTTGAACACCCCGAACATCGGCACCAGATTCTTGATGTCGCTGGTAAATCCGACGACGACCTTGTTGTGGAACGCGCTCAACGTCAGCGCGCGGGCCAGCACGTGCGCCAGCGGCAAGAAGATCAGCAGTCGCTCACCCTTGGTCAGCAGCGTTGGCAGCACTTCTTTGGTGCCGCGGGTCTCGTAGACCAGGTTCGCGTGCGTCAGCTGGCACCCCTTTGGACGACCGGTGGTGCCCGAGGTGTAGATCAACGTCGCCGGGTCGTCGCTGCGCAGCGCTTCGACGCGGGCGGTGAGATCGGCCGGGTCGACCGACGCACCTTCCTGCTCGAGCTGCTGGAGCGCCTTGGGACCCGAACCGTCGATGTGCAGCACCCGCCGCAGTTCTGGCAGCTCGCCGGCCAACTCGGTGACGATCTTTGCGTGGGCGTCGGTTTCGGCGAACGCGATGACCGCGGCCGAGTCGCTCAGCACCCAGCGCACCTGCTCGGCCGAGGACGTCTCGTAGATCGGGACGGTGACCGCACCGACGGCCAGGATGGCCTGGTCGAGGATCGCCCACTCGTACCGGGTGGCCGAGAAAATGGCCACCCGGTCGCCTGCACGTACCCCCACGGCAATCAAACCCAGTGCAGCCGAACGGATTTGAGCTGCGGCCTGCGCGCACGTCACGTCGATCCAGGTCCCGTCGACCAGACGGTTGAAGATCACTGCGTCGGGGTCATTGCGTTCGTGCTCGAACACCGTGGCCACGATGTTGTCGTGCTCGCCGACCGTGAACTCGGCGGGAACATTTAATTCACGCACTCTTTTCCAACCTCGCTTCGGTGATTCCAGGCGAACAGCAGAGCGTCAGCCTATCGGGTGGGGCTGCGGAGCCGGGCGGGCCCGTTGGCGAGCAGGCGATTCCGGCCGGCACCGTGGTATGTGAAGCTATTGGCCGTGCACAGCGTTCAGATTGCCGACGAGACGTACGTCGCCGCCGACCCGGCGCGCATCGGCGCCGCCGTCGGCGATCCGTCCAACTGGCGCAGGTGGTGGCCCGACCTGCGCCTGGAGGTCACCGAAGATCGCGGGCCGCAGGGCGTTCGATGGACCGTGGCCGGGCCACTGACCGGCACGATGGAGATCTGGCTCGAGCCGATGTTGGGCGGCGCACTGCTGCACTATTTTCTGCACGCCGAGCCGACCGGCGTGGCGGCGGGGCAACCGGCCAAGCTCAACCTGGCGAAAATGACGCATCGGCGGCGGGTCGCGGGCAAGAAGATGGCCTTCGAAGTGAAGACGACGCTGGAGAGCTCCCGCCCGGTCGGGGTTTCTCCGGTGCTTGACCAGGCCTGAGCCCGGCCGGGGAGTACCGTTTCTGCGGTGGGCGCAGGTTCGAGCCCCGATGACGCAGGCACAGCGGCGGGCTACGCGGCCCAACCCGCGTAGCGCGGAGAAGGAAGCGACCAGGTGGCGGAGAAGACGGCCCAGACGATCTACATCGACGCGGACCCCAGCACGGTGATGGACGTGATCGCCGACATCGGCTCCTATCCGGACTGGGTGTCGGAATACAAGGAGGCCGAGGTCCTCGAATCCGACTCCGCCGGCAACCCGAAGGTGGCCCGCCTGGTGCTGGACACCAGCGTCCTCAAAGACACCCTGGTGCTGTCCTACAAGTGGCCAAAAGGCCGCAAGTCGGTGAGCTGGTCGCTGGTCTCCAGCTCGCTGCTCAAATCGCTCGACGGCGTATATCGATTGGCGCCCAAGGGATCTGGAACCGACGTGACCTACGAGCTCACGGTCGATCTGGCAATCCCGATGATCGGGCTGCTCAAGCGGAAAGCCGAGCGCAGGCTGACCGACACCGCGTTGAAGGATCTGAAGAAACGAGTCGAGGCTGAGTGAGGCTGAGTGAGTCAGTAGCGCCTACGTCGGCCCGGATCAGTCTTTTTGTCGGCAAAGGTGGGGTAGGGAAGTCCACGTTGGCGGCCGCGACGGCCGTGCATGAAGCGCGCGCGGGTCAGCGCGTGCTGCTGGTCTCCACCGACCAGGCGCACTCGCTGGGCGATGTGCTCGGTGTGACGGTGGCGCCGAACGGCCGGCGCGACGCCGTGCGGGTGATGGCCGATCTGGAAACCGGTTCGCTGGACGCCCTGGCGATGGACACCCTTTCGCTGCTCGAGGCGCACTGGCGCACCGTGGCCGTGGCGCTGCGTCGCCGCTTCCCCGAATCAGAGCTGGGAGATATTGCACCGGAAGAACTTTCGGCGCTGCCCGGCGTTCAGGAAGTGCTTGGTCTGCACGAGGTCGGCGAGTTGGCGAGGTGCGGGCAATGGGATCACCTGGTGGTCGATTGCGCGTCGACCGCGGACGCGCTGCGGATGCTGACGCTGCCGGCGACGTTCGCGCTCTACGTCGAGCGGGCGTGGCCGCGTCACCGCCGCCTCTCCGCCGGCGCCGATGACGCGCGGTCGACCGCGGTGGTGGAGTTGTTGGAACGCACCAGCGTCAGCGTCGAGAAGCTCAGTGCCCTGCTGACTGACGGCACGCGAGTGGGCGCGCATCTGGTGCTCACCGCGGAGCGGGTGGTGGCGGCCGAGGCCATCCGCACGCTGGGCTCACTGGCGTTGATGGGCGTGCGGGTCGAGGAACTCATCGTCAACCAGATTCTGATGCAAGACGATTCGTACGAATACCGCAATCTGCCGGCCCACCCGGCGTTCGACTGGTACTCGGAGCGGATCAACGAGCAGCGCACCGTGCTCGACGAACTCGGTGCCGCGATTGGCGGCATCGCGCTGGTCCTCACGCCACATCTGGCCGGCGAGCCGATCGGCGCCAAGGCGTTGGGTGAACTGCTGGACAGCGCCCGCCGTCGGGACGGGTCGGCGCCGCCGGGGCCGCTACGTCCGGTGGTGGATCTGGAATCAGGATCCGGACTCGAGTCGGTCTACCGATTGCGGCTAGAGTTGCCGCAGGTAGAGTCCGGCGCGCTTACCCTGGGCCGGGTCGGCGACGACTTGATCGTCGGCGCCGGCGGCGTGCGGCGCAGGGTTCGGCTGGCGTCCGTTCTGCGGCGATGCACGGTCGTGGACGCGCATCTTCGCGGCAGCGCATTGACGGTGCGTTTCCAACCCGATCCGGAGGTGTGGCCGAGATGACCCACCCCGACCTCGGCCCGGAGTTGCGCAAACTCGCGCAGAAAATCCTCGACCAGATCGACCCGGCGATTCGCGTGGCGGCGGCGCGCGCGGTCGGCGACGGGGCCGGCACCGGCACCTGCCAGCAGGTGTGGTGCCCGGTCTGCGCGTTGGCCGCCGTGGTGACCGGCGACGAGCATCCGTTGCTGACGATGATCGCCGATCACAGCGTCGCGCTGCTGGCGGCGATCCGCGCGCTCGTCGACCAAATCGACCGGCCGGCACCGCCACCACCGGACGGTCCGCCCGGCGGGCCCGGCCCCGCACACACCGCGGACGAACCAGCGCCGGCCGGTCGGTACCAGCCGATCACCGTCACCGTCGAGGAATAGCCGCAGCGGGTCTCTACCACATCGACCTACTCGGCGTCGACGTGTCAGCAAGACGCAAGTGGGCTGTGGTCGCACACACACTGGGTCGGTACTCTTGTGCTGAACACTGTTGGCGCGGCTGAGCAGGAGGCCTGATGGCGTACTGGCTTTTCAAGTACATCTTGCTCGGTCCGTTGCTCGCCCTTCTCGGCCGGCCGAAAATCGAAGGAGCCGAATATGTCCCGCAGTCCGGCCCGGCGATCCTGGCCAGCAACCACCTGGCGGTGATGGACAGCTTCTACCTGCCGCTGGCGGTGCGGCGGCGGATCACGTTCCTGGCCAAATCCGAGTACTTCACCGGAACCGGTTTCAAGGGCTGGTGGAGTCGATGGTTCTTCACCGCGGTCGGCCAGGTGCCGATCGACCGCAGCAGCGCGGACGCGGCACAAGCCGCCCTGGACACCGCCAGACGGGTTCTGGACGAGGGCAAGCTGCTCGGCATGTATCCCGAAGGCACCCGCTCACCGGACGGGCGGCTCTACAAGGGCAAGACCGGGCTCGCGCGACTGGCGCTGGAGACCGGCGTCCCGGTGATCCCGGTCGCGATGATCGGCACCAACAAGGTGAACCCGCCCGGAACCTCGATGCTCCGCTTCGGCAAGGTCACCGTTCGGTTCGGCAAGCCGATGGACTTCTCCCGCTTCGAAGGGCTGGCCGGCAACCGCTTCATCGAACGCGCGGTCGTCGACGAGGTGATCTACGAACTGATGGGGCTGTCCGATCAGGAATACGTCGACATCTACGCCGCGACGCTGAAGGACGGCGATGGCTCGGCGTCACCGGGAAAAGCATCCCCGTCTCGGATTCCTGAGACGGCGGCCGGCTAACCGATCAGGCGGATACCGGCGCGGGTTCGGCAGCCCGAGGCGCGGTCGCGGCGGCGGCCCGGGCAGCGACGGTGGCTCCGGTGGCGACCAGAGTCGCCAGCGCCCACCACAAATACGACACCCCGATCAGTTGGCGCCACCACGCGGCGGTCACCTCGTGATGCTTGGGCATCAGGTCGATCGGGCTCCACATCATCACCGTCACCCCGGCCGCACTGACGAACGCCAACGCGACGTTGCGCCGGCGCCAAGCCAGCACCGCGGTCACCACGACCGCCTCCAGCATCCACACCCAGTGGTGCGACCAGGACACCGGCGAAACCGCCAGGCCGAACAGGGCAATGCAGATCACCGCCAGCACCGGCTCACCGACGCGCAACGCCCGGCCAGCCGCCCATACCGTCAGGGCCAGCACCAGCAAGCAGGCCACCACCCACGGGACGAACCGTTGGTGATCGTCGAGCCCGAGCCGCGCCAGCGTGCCGGCGATGTTCTGGTTGGTGTTCAGGCTCGCCGATCCGATCCGGTCGGTGTTGCGCACGGTGTGGGTCCAGTACTCCCGCGAGTCCGGCCAGGCCAGTGCGAACCCGGCTGCGATCGCCGCCACCACCGCGGCCAGCGCGGTGAGGACGGCGCGGCGGTCCCGGTTCAGCAGGAAGTACAGCAGGAACACCGCCGGTGTGAGCTTGAGCGCGATGCCCAGCCCCAGCAGCAGCCCGCGCGGCCACGGCGTGCGACGCGGTACGCACTCGGCTATCACCAGCGTCATCAGCACGACGTTGATCTGCCCGAAGGCGAAGTTCGCCCGGATCGGCTCCCAGTAGAGCGTCGCACAGGCCACGATCAGCGCGGTCAGCCACCAACGGCGCAACCATGCGGGCCCCGGCACCGCTCGGCTGGTGGTCCACACATCGAGCCGGGTCAGCACGATCATTGTGGAGACTCCCAGCAACACCAGCGTGATCAGCGTGATGGTGACGCTGGCGGCCGGCATGCCCAGCCACGCGAACGGGGCAAAGATGACGGCAGCCAGCGGGGGATAGGTGAACGGCAGGTTGAGGCCGATCGGTGTGTGGAACTTGACGTCGGGGCTGTACAGCGGATGGCCGTCCAGCCAGGCCTGACCGCCCATCCGGTAGACGTCGATGTCGATGCGGTAGACAGTGCTCCCGAGCACCCGCCATCCGGCGTATCCAAGTGCGGCCAGCGCCGGCAGCGCAAGCAGCAACCAGCAGGCGGTTCGCCGGCTACTCGGTTGCGCGGTGGCTTCGGGCCCGCGCGAACTGCCCGCGTCGGGCGAGCGCCATCTAGTCATGTCGGTGCACAGCCTATCGGTGCGGGCGCCTCGGCCGGTGTCGCGGACAGTCATCTGCGTTACCTGCGGGTAGCTTTTAAGGGTGCTGCGCTGGCTGGAACACGACATCATCGGTCGCGGTCGGCTGCCGCTGCTGTGCTGTCTGATCGCCTTCATCGTGACGTTTTTCGTGACGCGTACCTTCGTGCGTCTGATCCGCCGTCGGCAAAGCACGGGTAGGCCACCCCAGTGGTGGGAGCCGCGCAACCTGCACGTGGGGTCCAAGCACATTCATCACGTGGTGATCGGTGTGGTGCTGGTGATGATCTCAGGCGTGACGCTGGTGACGTTGTCGGTCAACGGCAACAGGGCCGAATTCACTTCGGCGGCAATCATTTTCGGTATCGGCGCCGCGCTGGTGCTCGACGAGTATGCACTGATTCTGCACCTGTCGGACGTCTACTGGGAGGAAGACGGACGGACGTCGGTCGACGCGGTCTTCGCTGCGGTCGCGGTGGGCGGGCTACTGGTCCTGGGGTTGCACCCGTTGATGTTTCTGATCAGCCTCTGGCGGGACACCACCCACTCGGTGGTGCTGCGAGCCGGTGTGGTGTTCGCGCTGGTGTTGACACTGCCGCTGGCGGTGCTGGTCGTGCTCAAGGGCAAGGTATGGACCGGCCTGATCGGCATGTTCTTCGTTCCGCTGCTGGTCGTCGGGGCCGTCCGGCTGTCGCGGCCGCAAGCGCCATGGGCCCGCTACCTGTACACGCGCCGGCTGGACAAGATGAGTCGCGCCCTGCAGCGTGAGCGGTCGCTGCGCCGTCCGGTGGTGCGGGCCAAGCTGTGGCTGCAGTACGCCATCGCCGGCACGCCGCGGGTGCCGTCGCACCGCACGGTCGACGCGCACCTGGACCGGGAAGTGTACCCAGCGCCCCCGCCCCCGCCCGAGCAGGTGCCCAGTGTGCTCGCCGACGGGCGCGGTGTGGGGTAGCCGCCGGTGCGATATTTCTACGACACCGAGTTCATCGATGACGGCTACACCATTGAGCTGATCTCGATCGGGGTGGTCGCCGAGAACGGTGGCGAATATTACGCCGTATCAACGGAATTCAATCCAGAGCGGGCCGGGAAGTGGGTCCGCACGAATGTGCTGCCCAAGCTGCCGTCGCCGTCGTCGCGACTGTGGCGCTCGCGCTCGCAGATCCGCAGCGACCTCGAGACGTTCTTCGACATCGACGGGCCGGAGCCGATCGAGCTGTGGGCGTGGGTCGGCGCCTACGACCACGTCGCCTTGTGCCAGTTGTGGGGGCCGATGACGCACCTGCCGCCGCCGATCCCGCGCTTCACCCACGAACTGCGCCAGCTCTGGGAGGAGCACGGCAGCCCTCGGATGCCGCGCCGGTCGGAGAACGTGCACGACGCGCTGGTGGACGCTCGCGACCAGCTGACCCGATACCGGCTGATTATGTCCGAGCAGTGACGGCTTTTCGCATCGGCGCTGATCGCGGCCGGATTGGGAGCACCGGTAGCCCGGCTACCATGGACGGGTGAACTGGACCGTCGACGTACCGATCGAGCAGCTCCCGTCGCTGCCTCCGTTGCCGGCGGAGCTGCGGGCCCGCCTGGACGCAGCGTTAGCCAAGCCGGCCGCGCAGCAGCCCAGTTGGACGCGTGAGCAGGTCGAGCCGATCCGGACGTTGCTGGAGACTGTGCCGCCGGTGACGGTGCCGTCGGAGATCGTGCGGCTGCACGAGATGCTGGCCCAGGTCGCCCGCGGCGAGGCGTTCCTGCTGCAGGGCGGCGACTGCGCAGAGACCTTCGTCGACAACACCGAGCCGCACATCAAGGGCAACATCCGCACCCTGCTGCAGATGGCGGTGGTGCTTACCTACGGCGCCAGCATGCCGGTGCTCAAGGTGGCCCGGATCGCCGGCCAGTACGCCAAGCCGCGCTCGGCCGACACCGACGCGCTGGGCTTGCGCTCCTACCGCGGCGACATGGTCAACGGGTTCGCCCCCGACGCCGCGGTGCGCGAGCACGACCCGTCGCGGCTGGTGCGGGCCTACGCCAACGCCGGCGCGGCGATGAACCTGGTGCGGGCGCTGACCTCGTCGGGTCTGGCGTCGCTGCACCTGGTGCACGACTGGAACCGCGAATTCGTCCGGACCTCGCCGGCCGGCGCCCGCTACGAGGCCCTGGCATCGGAGATCGACCGCGGGCTGAAGTTCATGAGTGCCTGCGGGGTGGCCGACAGCAACCTGCAAACCGCCGAAATCTACGCCAGCCACGAGGCTTTGGTGCTCGACTACGAGCGGGCGATGCTGCGCCTGTCCTCCGCAGACGACGGCGAGCCGCAGCTGTACGACCTGTCGGCGCACTACCTGTGGATCGGCGAGCGCACCCGTCAACTCGACGGCGCGCACATCGCGTTCGCCGAGGTGATCGCCAACCCGATCGGCGTCAAGATCGGGCCGTCGACGACGCCGGATCAGGTCGTCGAATACGTCGAGCGCCTCGACCCGCACCACAAGCCAGGGCGGCTGACGCTGGTCAGCCGGATGGGAAACAACAAGGTGCGCGACCTGTTGCCGCCGATCATCGAAAAGGTCCAGGCCACAGCGCATCAGGTGATCTGGCAGTGCGACCCCATGCACGGCAACACCCACGAATCGTCGACGGGCTACAAGACCCGGCATTTCGACCGCATCGTCGACGAGGTGCAGGGCTTCTTCGAGGTGCACCGCGCGCTGGGCACCTACCCGGGCGGCATCCACGTCGAGATCACCGGTGAAAACGTCACCGAGTGTCTCGGTGGCGCGCAAGACATTTCCGACACCGATCTGGCCGGGCGCTACGAAACTGCCTGCGACCCACGGCTGAACACTCAGCAGTCGCTGGAGTTGGCGTTCCTGGTCGCGGAGATGCTGCGCGACTGAAAGGTAGCGCAGCAGGCTCCGCGTATGACGGGGCGGAGATGCTGCGCGACTGAAAG
>NZ_JAVKSG010000028.1:0-30407 GCF_039583785.1 Mycobacterium sp. | reverse complement strand
TGCGCGACTGAAAGGTAGCGCAGCAGGCTCCGCGTATGACGGGGCGGAGATGCTGCGCGACTGAAAGGTAGCGCAGCGACTAGAGCAGCCCGCTGACATTGCTGCCGACGGTCCAGGCCGCGGCGGTGGCCATCCCGGTGATCGACAACACGATCGCTATCCAGATCAGCATCACGCGTCGGGAGCGCTCGCGTTCGAAGGCGAACTCGATCAGGTCGATGCCGGCGAATTGTTGTGCTGCCGAGGGAGATTCGGCGGGTACGTCCCGCGGATCCCGGGTCAGTTGACGGGTCGGCCGATGCACCGGCGGCCGCGCCGCCGGTGGCTGGCGCAGATCCGTGGTGCGGTTCTGGTCCTCGGTGAGCCGGCTGCCGTGCGCCGCGGCCGAGCGACGTTGCGCCGAGTTGCGCGGCGTGGGCACCCGAAAGTCGGGCAACCGCAGCGTGTCGGCGATCGCGTCCAACTCCGCGCCCATCTCCTGGGCGTCGGCGTAGCGGCCGGCCGGGTCGCGCGCGGTGGCGCGCTCGACGAGTTCGTCGAATTGCGCGGGCACTCCGCTGATCACACTGCCCGGCGGCGGCACGTCGGTGTCCAGCCGCTGATAGGCGACCGACAAGGACGTGTCGCCGGAGAACGGGGTCTGGCCGGTCAGCAGCTCGTATGCGACGATCCCCACCGCGTAGACGTCGCTGCGCGGGCTGGCGTTTCCGTCTTTCACCTGCTCGGGGGAGAGGTAGGCTACGGTGCCGAGAATGACGCTGGTGGACGTGCTTCCGGCCTCGGCGACGGCGCGCACCAACCCGAAGTCGACGATTTTGACCTCGCCCGCCTCGGAGATCAACACGTTCTCGGGTTTGACGTCGCGATGCACCAGACCGGCGCGATGCGCGGCCGCCAGCCCGCCCAACACCGGTCGCAGTACCGCGGCGACCGCATGCGGCGGCATCGGCCCGCGCTCGGCCAGCAGCTCGCGCAGCGTGCCACCCTCGACGAGTTCCATCACCAGGAAGGGGTGCCGGGCATCCAGGCCCTGGTCGTATACCGCGACCAGCCCCGGATCCTTCAGCCGGGCCACGCTGCGAGCCTCCAGCTGGAAACGGGTCAGAAACTGCGCATCGCCGGCGTACCGGGAGTCCATCACCTTGAGCGCGACCGGGCGGTCCAGCCGGGTGTCGAGGCCGCGATAGACCGTCGACGTACCGCCGGTGGCGATCTTGGTCGCAACGCGATAGCGCCCGTCGAGCAATGTGCCCTCGAGGTCGTCGCTCGGCGCTGCAGTCACGCGCCCATCGTAGGTGGCGGCCGGCGCTGCACCCGAGACCTTTACGCCGCGAGCCTGAACGAGCGTTGCGCGCCGCCGTACACTACGTCGGTGAGCAGGATTCCGGCCGGGGACGACGTTCTCGACCCCGACGAACCGACCTACGATCTCCGCAACGTCGCCGACTTGCTCGGCGTGCCGGTGACGAAAGTGCAGCAGCATCTCAAAGAGGGCCACCTGGTCGCGGTGCGGCGTGCCGGTGACCTGGTGATCCCGCAGGTCTTCTTCACCAGCAACGGCGAAGTGGTCAAGACTCTGCCCGGGCTGCTGATGGTCCTGCGCGACGGCGGCTACCAGGACACCGAGATCGTCCGCTGGCTGTTCACACCGGATCCCTCGCTGACGGTGACGCGGGACGGCTCGCGCGACGCGCTCGACAACGCCCGCCCGGTCGACGCGTTGCACGCACACCAGGCGCGTGAGGTGCTGCGCCGCGCGCAGGCTATGGCGTACTGACCTCCGGTGCTTGCGGGCGATCCATCGTCTTCCAGACGACCAACGCCACCGTCGTCGCCAGCAGGACCTGCGGCCACGAGTACATCCCATGGGCCCCATCGGGTTTGAAGATGACCATGATCCATGTCGAGAACGCCGCGATCGACGCGACCGCGCGGCGTGACTGGGCCAGCGGGGCCACCACTGCCAGCGGCCAGGAGTAATACCAGGGCAGCGCGGCGGGCGCGAACAACACCACGACCAGCATCACCCAGGCGATGCCGGTGAGCGCCTCGCGGTCGTCGTGGCGGAACCGCCACCACAACAGCGGCAGTGCCAGCGCGATGATCGCGATCCCGATCGCACGGGTGACCTGCAGTATCGCGTAGAAATCCACCGGGAAGAACAATCCGCCCACGGCGTGAACCAGATTCGCCGCCGCCGTCGGAATGCTCAGCCAGTTGATGATCTTCACCGAGCCGGCCAATGCGGTCAGCCAGCCGAGTCCCACTCCGGCCACTCCGGAGAGCACGGCGAACACCACGACGACAATCGCCACCGACGCAACCGACGCCGTCGAGAAGGCCCGCAGCGGCCGGTATTCGCGACGGTCACGCAGATGGCGCATCCACACCCAGACCATGAACGGCAGCGCGAGTCCGGCCGTGGCCTTGACGGCCATCCCCACAGCGATCACGGCAATGCCGGCGATGTGACGTCGCTCGAAGGTCAGCGCGATACCGGCGGCCATCAGGCCCACCATCAACATCTCGTTGTGCACACCACCCATCAGATGGATGATCACCAGCGGATTGAGCACGCAGATCCACAGCGCGATTGGCGCCTTGGCGCCGACATGCCGGGCGGTCCGCGGCGTCGCCCACACCAGCAGTGCCAGCCCGGGCAGCATGCACAACCGCAGCAGCATCGTCCCGGCGATCACGTGGTTGCCGACCAGCATCGTCACCAACCGGGCGATCAAGATGAACGCCGGACCGTAGGGTGCGGTGGTGATGGTCCAGATCGGACTGACGTTGTCCAGCAATGGATTCGGGTTTTCGATCGGTCCCACCGCGTAGGGATCCAGTCCGTCGCGCAGCAGCGCGCCCTGAGCCAGATACGAATAGGTGTCGCGGCTGAACAGGGGCACCGACAACAGCAGTGGGGCCAGCCAGAACGCGGCGCTGGCGACCATGACGTATCCGCTCGCGTCGCCGGCCAACGCGCGTCGGCCCAGCCACAGCCACGCGCTCAGCATCAGCGTCACGCCGATCCACAGCAGCACCGACGACAGCACCAGACCATGCCCGTAGCGCAGCCAGGACAGGTGCAGCGACTCCAAGAGCGGATCGTGCTGTTTGGTGCTACCGGCGCCCGAGCCTCCGACGGTGATGAGAGCCGCACCCAGAAAGCCCAGTAGGGCGGGCCGGCCCTCGGCGGCGGCGGCGAATGCCGGTAGCCGTGACAGCGCTCGGGGCGCAGCAGTGGCCGAGGAAGAGGCCGGGGCAGACGTCGGAACTGACACGGCCGTCAGGCCGACCGGTTGGCGGCGAGGTCGGCGAGGTCGGCGAGCCCGACCTTGGCCGCCGCGCGGATGGGTGCGTCGGCGAGCTGATCCAGTGCACGACGGGTCAGCGTCGCGATGTGATGCTCGACCGCGGCCAGCGCACCGACCTGTTCGATGACGTCGCACAGCTCGCGCACCTGGGTGTCGCTCAAGTTTGTGCCGACCGAGGCGCGTAACAGCTTGGCGGCGGCCGGATCTGATGCGTCGCCCAACTCCAGTGCGGTCGCCAGCAACACGGTCCGCTTGCCGGAGCGCAGGTCGTCGCCGGACGGCTTGCCGGTCACGGCGGGGTCGCCGAACACCCCCAGCACGTCGTCGCGCAGCTGAAAGGCCACCCCGAGCCGGTTGCCGACCTCGTGGAACAGCGTGTGGACGTCCGGCCGGTCGGCCGCGGCGGCGGCCCCCAACTGCAGCGGTCGCGACACCGTGTACGAGGCGGTCTTGTAGGTATTGACGGCCATCGCCGAGGCAATCGACTCGGCGGCACTGGACTCGGCCACGATGTCGAGATACTGCCCGCCGAGCACCTCGGTGCGAATGTCGGCCCAGACCCGACGCACTCGGTTGCGGGCGCCGAACGGTAGTTCGACTGCGGCGACGATGTCGTCGGCCCACGCCAGCGCCAGATCCCCGAGCAGGATCGCCGCCGACAGCCCGAATTGGTCGGCCGATCCCCGCCACCCGCGGTCGCGATGCAACGCGGCGAACTGGATGTGCGTGGTCGGTCGCCCCCGGCGCGTCGCCGAGTTGTCGATCACGTCGTCGTGCACCAGCGCCGAGGCGTGCAGCAGTTCCAGCGCGGCGAACAACAGCAGCGCGTGCTCGTCGGCGTCGTCGTCGCAGACCGCCCGCCAGCCCCAGTACGCGAAGACCGGGCGCAGCCGCTTGCCACCGCCGAGAACGAAATCCTCCAAGCCGGCCATCAGCGCGTCGTACTGGGCTCCGATGTGCGCGGCCTCGCCGCGGCGGCCGCGCAGATACCTGCGCAACTGATCGGTGACGGCGTCGGCCGGCTCGACGGTTGCCGCAGCTTCAGCGCTCAGCTCGACACCTCTTCTGCGTCCCTGGTGATCATGGCCCGCCAATTCTATTCGGGGTTGCGCTGTGCAGCGGGTTTTGCCCGCCAAACGTCGCTGGGTGGGTGCTTCGACATCCTCACTATGCTGTCGGGGTGCACGGGCTGTCGGGGTGCACGGCCCGACCTGGGGTTCGCGGCAGCTGTCCGCAGAGCCGGGGGAACCAGTCGTTGAATGAGGAGCAGCTCGTTGACTTTAAACACCGTCGCGGTTGAGTTGGTGCCGCCGAACCTCGATCGCGGCAAGGAGCAGGCTCTCGAAGACGCCCACAAAGTGGTGGCGCTGGCGGCGAAATTCGGGATCGACGGCCGGATCGGGCACGTGATGATGCCCGGCTTGATCGAAGAAGACGACGACCGGCCGATCGAGATGAAGCCGAAGCTCGACGTGCTGGACTTCTGGTCGACGATCAAGCCCGAGTTGCCCGGCGTGCGCGGATTGTGCAGTCAGGTCACGGCTTTCTCCGACGAGCCGACCCTGCGTCGACGGCTCGGTGACCTGATCGGTGCGGGCATCGACGGCATCGTGTTCGTCGGCGTGCCGCGCACGATGGCCGACGGTGAGGGCTCCGGCGTCGCGCCGACCGACGCGCTGTCGATCTATCAAGGGCTGGTGCACAATCGGGGCGTCATTCTCATTCCCACCCGCGAGGGTGAGACGGGCCGGCTGAACTTCAAGTGCGACCAGGGCGCGACGTTCGCGCAGACGCAGTTGCTGTATTCCGATGCGATCGTGGGTTTTTTGACTGACTTCGCCAAGACGACCGACCACCGGCCGGAGATTCTGCTGGGGTTCGGGTTCGTGCCGAAGCTCGAGGAGAAGATCGGCTTCATCAACTGGCTGATCCAGGATCCGGGCAACCCCGCCGTCGCCCGGGAGCAGGCGTTCGTCACGAAGCTGGCGAATACCGAGCCGGTGCAACGGCGCGCGCTGCTCCTCGATCTGTACAAGCGGGTGATCGACGGCGTCGCCGATTTGGGTTATCCGCTGAGCCTGCACCTGGAAGCCACCTACGGCAATTCCGCGCCGGCGTTCGAGACCTTCGCCGAGATGCTGGCTTACTGGTCGCCCACGGCCTGAGCTCGGCCGATCAGCTGGACGCCGGGTCGCTTGGTTCGGCGATCTTGGGTGACTGGTCACGGGTGTACCAGGCCAGGCCGCCCACGATGGCGGCCACCGCGAGCGAGGCCAACGCCAGCCACAGCGCCGCACCCTGGAACGAGCGGGTACTCGGATCGGTGTAGCGCGCCTGGGCGCTGAGTATGCTGACCACGCCGGGCTTCAGTTTCCACTGCACGGTCTGCGCGTCGACGCGATCGCCGTTGGTGGAGCTTACCGGCCCCGGGAAAGCGACGGAGAACTCCACGTCGGCATCGGGATCGTTCAGCGACGTCAGATCGGCACGTCCTTCCAGGATCACCAGGTCGCCGGCTCTGCGCAGCGACAGGTTGACTCCCTGTGCGTCGGAGTTCATCCGCGCCAGCTCCGGCAGTTCGGCGAAGGTCAGGTCGGAGAAGGTGGCTTGCGATCCCACGTAGCCGTCACGGTCGTACTTGGACACCGCCACTTTCTGGCCGAACGCCAGATTGGGATCCAGCTGCGGGCCGGTGTCTTTCTCGCTGCGAGGCTTGGACGCCGCAATGATGTCGCCGGACACCAGGTCTTCGGGGGAGATGGTGATCGACGCTTTGATCCGCACGCACCCGGCGAGCATGGGTATCACCAGCAGCAGCAACGCCCATGTCGTGAGGCGGCGGCCGGTCCGCCGCGCTCCGAAACCTCGGGACGAGAAATCTCTACCGCTGGCGCGCACCAGGTCATCGTGCCAGACTGCGATGGCCGCGGTGCCACTACAGCGGCAGCTTGCGCCCCAGAATCGCGAATGCCCTTGGGTCACCGGTGAAGTGGTAGCCGCGGATCACGTCGATGAAGCCCAGTCGCCGGTACAGCCGCCACGCCCGGTTGGCTTCGCCGTTGGTCTCCGGCGTCGACAGCAGTACGTTGGCTTCGCTGCGTTCGGAGAGCAGCCGGCGGGCCAGCGCTTCACCGAGGCCGCGACCCTGCGCCCGGGGAGCGATGTGCAACTCGGTCAGCTCGAAATAGCTGGCCATCAGCGTGGCGATCTCGGGGTCGGGGTAGCCGCTGCGCTGCAACCCCGCGACGACCTGCTGCTGCCACCACTGGTCGGGCGCGCCGCAGTAGCCGTAGGCCACGCCCAGCAGGGGTGCGTCGCTCAGTTCGTCCGACGACGGCTCGGGTCCGGCCGGATTGTCGACGTCGACTGCTGCGACGGACTGCCAGCCGCGTCGCCGGGTGTGCTCGAGCCACATCGCGGCGCGCTGGTTCTCGGTGCCGGGCGGATAGTTCATGGCATCGACGTAGACACCCAAGGCCTCGGAGAGCCGCCGCTGCATGTCCTGCGCCGGCAGGTTGATGAGGAATGTCACCAACGTGCGATCTCCTCCTCTCCTCGTCCAGTGCGATGCGCCGTCCCATTATCGGGCGCGGCGGCAGCGCACCGTCCGCCGGCTGCCGCGATTACAATCAGCGGGCGAAGCGGTGGTAACGCGCAGATTGACCTCGTATCATTCTCTTTAGTTGTCGCCGCAGCGGGCGTAAGCGTGCTATCGGTATTACCGTGACAGGATTTCGGCAAGGAGGGACGAATGCCACTCTCCGATCATGAGCAGCGGATGCTCGACCAGATCGAGAGCGCTCTCTATGCCGAGGACCCCAAGTTCGCCTCGAGCGTGCGCGGCGGCGGATTGCGCGCCCCGACGGCGCGGCGACGTCTGCAGGGTGCGGCGTTGTTTGTGCTGGGGCTTGCGATGCTGGTTTGCGGCGTGGCGATCAGGGCCACCATGCTCGGGACATTCCCGATCTTGTCCGTGCTGGGCTTTGTCGTGATGTTCGGCGGGGTCGTGTTTGCCGTCACTGGTCCGCGGCTCGCCGGCCGCGGAGAGCGTTCCGGACCGTCGTCAGCGGCAGCGCGTCAGCGCCGCAACAAGGGTGCCGGCGGATCGTTCACCAGCCGCATGGAAGACCGGTTCCGCCGCCGCTTCGAGGATTAGCCCGCGGAGACGCACAAAAGGGCATCCCGCGGTTGCCCATTTCTGTGCCCCACCTTGTCCATACGGTCTTGTCGAGAGCGCTTGGTGGGCATCGAGTGTGCATCCCTGGCGGACCGGTGCGTCGAGTGTGCGTCTGGGGCGACGACACGCCGACGAGACCCAACCCTGGGTGCACGCTCAAATCCATAGCCGCACAGTCGATCCTGTAGAAGCACAATCGACGGCGAATGACCGCTGGCCGACCCGTGGCGGCGAACGAAAGTGGAATCGAACAGCCCGCGCCACAGCGCAACGAGTACCGCTGGGTGATTGTCGACCGAAGCAGGTGACTTTGCACCTTGCGTCGCGCGCATCCCCCACTGCGCCCCACCATCGATAGAAGACCCAGCTCAGCCCTACTTTTGCTGAGCCTTGTGGGTGCTGGCGGCACTCGCTCTGGTCGCCTTAGTGGCCGAGAACCTGCAGAAACGACACCAATCGGTGACATCTGTGTCGTTAAATGGAGCGAAGTGGGGGGAGGTGGGGTATGGTGGCGGAAGTCGAAAGGCATGGAGGTGGCCAGATGTTTCTCGGCACCTACACGCCAAAACTCGACGACAAAGGGCGACTCACGTTGCCGGCCAAGTTCCGCGACGCACTGGCAGGGGGGTTGATGGTCACCAAGGGTCAGGACCACAGCCTCGCCGTCTACCCGCGCGCTGCGTTCGAGGAAGTCGCCCGCAAAGCCAGTCAGACATCGCGCAGCAACCCGGAGGCGCGAGCGTTCTTGCGCAACTTGGCCGCCGGCACCGACGAACAGCATCCCGACGCGCAAGGTCGGATCACGTTGTCGGCCGACCACCGGCGCTATGCGGGCCTTTCCAAGGACTGCGTTGTCATCGGATCGATTGAGTATCTAGAGATCTGGGACGCCGTGGCCTGGCAGCAGTACCAAGAGACCCACGAAGAGAACTTCTCCGCAGCCAGCGATGAAGCACTCGGCGACATTATCTAAGGCGCGTGCCCGTGCAACGTGGCCTCTGCCCGAACCGACCCTGACGTACTTCCCCAACGCCAGGTTCGTGCCATCGGACAGGGACCTCGATGCAGCGGCCCGCTCTGTCGCCCGAACGGACGCGCCCGTCGCCCAACACTTCTCACGTCGGGAAGGTGCTCTGATGGCTCAGGCCACTGGCGGTTTCGGCCATCTGCCCGTGCTGCTCGACCGCTGCTTCGAACTGCTGCGCCCCGCCTTGACCCGCCACCACGCCGACGGATCCGCCGCGGTACTCGTCGACGGAACCGTCGGCGCCGGCGGGCACGCCGAGCGCTTCCTCACCGAATTACCCGGACTGCGCCTGATCGGTGTGGACCGCGACCCGACAGCTCTGGACATCGTCCGGAGTCGACTCGCCCGGTTCGCAGACCGGCTCACGCTGGTGCACACCCGCTACGACGGCATCGAGGATGCGCTCGTCGAATCAGGTTATGGACCAACCGAATCCGTCGATGGCATACTCTTCGATCTGGGTGTTTCGTCGATGCAACTCGATCGCGCCGAGCGGGGCTTCTCCTACGCCCAGGATGCGCCGCTGGACATGCGGATGGACCCGACGTCGCAGCTGACCGCCGCCGAGATCCTCAACACCTACGACGAGGCCGCGCTGAGCGAGATTTTGCGTCGCTACGGCGAGGAGAAGTTGGCCCGTCGCATCGCGACGCACATCGTCCGGCGCCGCGCCCGCTCACCGTTGCGCTCCACCGCCGAGCTGGTCGAGGTTATCTACCAAGCGGTTCCGGCCCCGGCTCGGCGGACCGGGGGACACCCGGCCAAGCGCACATTCCAGGCTCTGCGTATCGCGGTCAACAGCGAATTGGATGCGTTGCGCGATGCCCTGCCCGCCGCGCTCGGTGCCCTCGCTGTCGACGGGCGCATCGTGGTGATGGCGTACCAGTCGCTGGAAGACCGCATCGTCAAGCGGGTGTTCGCCCGGGCGACTTCGTCGAGCACGCCGTCGGGCCTGCCGGTCGAACTGCCAGGGCATGCGCCGCGATTCACGTCGCTCACCCGCGGTGCTGAACGCGCTGACGACGCGGAAGTGGAGCAGAACCCGCGCAGCGCGGCGGTGCGATTGCGTGCGATCCAACGGGTGCAATCCGAATCTGACGCAGCGAGGAAGGCAGGGTCATGAGAGCCAAGCGCAACGCGCAACCGCCTCGCACCGGCGATCGGCGGCGCGGCCCGGCGAAAGCTTCCCGGGTGGCCGACCCGGCACCGGCTCGGCGCGGCCGTCCTCGCCCGGGAACGTCAACCGCGCCGGCCCGCGAACCGCGCACGTCGCGGTCCGCGCCACAGACCTCGCCGGTCGCGCGGCCGGTCGATCGACCGGTCCGCGCAAAGAGCGCCACCCAGGCCAAGGCTCGTGCCAAGGCGCGCAAAGCCAAGGCGCCAAAGGTCATTCAGCCGCCGCTGCGCGAGCGTTTGCTCAATCGGCTGGCGTCGATCGAGCTGCGGCCGCAAACGTTGATTGCCAAGGTCCCGTTCGTGGTGCTCGTCATCGGTTCGTTGGGTGCCGGACTCGCCCTCACGCTGTGGCTGTCCACTGATGCCGCTGAGCGGTCCTATCAACTCGGCAGTGCCCGCCAACGCACCGAATTGCTGCAGCAGGAAAAAGAAGCGCTCGAGCGCGACGTGCAGCAGGCGCAGTCCGCGCCGGCGTTGGCCGAGGCGGCCCGCGGCCTGGGCATGATCCCGACCCGCGACACCGCACATCTGGTGCAGGATCCCGCCGGTAACTGGGTGGTCGTCGGCACGCCGAAGCCCGCGCAGGGGGTTCCGCCGCCACCTTTGAACAGCAAGCTCCCCGACGAGTCGGCGGTGGCACCGCAGGCTCCGCCGGCCAATGCGCTCGAGGTGCCCGTCCGCGTGCTGCCCGGTAACGGCGCGCCAGCGGTGCCGCTGGCGCCGGGCCCTGACGCGATGGTCCGCACGCCCGACGGCGCGACCACGCTCGGTCCTGCGCATCTGCCGTCGCCGGATGGCCCGCTTCCGATGCCCGGTGCGGGACCGGCGCCGGTGCCGGGACTACCCGTCGTTCCGGGTGTCCCGATCACGCCGCCACCGGCCGTCGCGCCCGCGCCGCCAGCCGGTCCGCCGCTGCCACCGGCCGCCTCGACGCCGGCCGACCTGCCGGGTATGCCGCACCACCCCGGTCCCGCCGGGCCGCTCGTGGGTGAGCAGTTCGGCCCGCTGACGGTGACGACGCCGGGGCCGGGCCGATGAATCGGCCGAGCCAGTCCCGCCAGACACGTCAGGCCAAGGCCGGCGCACCTGATCGCTCAGCGCGCGCCCGTCGTACCCGCCAGGCGGTCGAGTTCGGAAGTCGCGGCGCGTCATTCGTCTTCCGCCACCGGGTCGGCAACGGCGTCATTTTCCTCGCGCTGCTGATCGCCGGCGCCCAGCTGTTCTACCTGCAGGTCCCCAAAGCCGCCGGCCTGCGCGCCGAGGCTGCCAGCCAACTCAAGGTCACCGACGTCGAAAAAGCGGTCCGCGGCAGCATCGTCGACCGCAACAACAATCAGCTGGCCTTCACGATCGAGGCCCGCGCTCTGACCTTTCAGCCCAAGCGCATCCTCAAGCAGTTGACCGAGGCCAAGCAGAAGAACGCGAAAGCGCCCGACCCGCAACGGCGGTTGAACGAGATCGCCAAGGACGTGGCGGCGCGGCTGAACAACAAGCCGGACAAAGCGACCATCCTGAAGAAGCTGCGCAGCGACGAGTCGTTCGTCTACCTGGCCCGCGCCGTCGACCCGGCCATCGCTACCGCGATCACCAGAAAATTTCCCGAGGTCGGTGCCGAATGCCAGGATCTACGTCAGTATCCAGGCGGATCGCTGGCCGCCAACATCGTCGGCGGAATCGACTGGGACGGGCACGGTCTGCTCGGTCTGGAAGATTCCATGGACGCCGAGCTTGCCGGCACCGACGGCTCGGTCACCTATGACCGCGGGTCCGACGGCGTGGTGATCCCCGGCAGCTACCGCAACCAGCACCGGGCGGTCAACGGCGAGACGATTCAGCTGACCATCGACGACGACATCCAGTTCTACGTCCAGCAGCAGGTGCAGCAGGCCAAGAATCTGTCGGGCGCCCGCAACGTCTCGGCGGTCGTGTTGGACGCCAAGACCGGCGAAGTGCTCGCCATGTCGAACGACAACACCTTCGACCCGTCCCAGGACCTCGGACGCCAAGGCGACAAGCAGTTGGGCAATCCGGCGGTGTCCTCGCCGTTCGAGCCCGGTTCGGTGAACAAGATCATCACCGCCTCCTCGGTGATCGAATACGGGCTGTCCAACCCTGACGAGGTACTGCAGGTTCCGGGTTCGATCGACATGGGCGGGGTCACCATCCACGACGCCTGGGGGCACGGCGTCGCGCCCTACACGACCACCGGGGTGTTCGGGAAGTCGTCCAACGTCGGAACGCTGATGCTGGCCCAACGTGTTGGGCCGCAACGATTTTACGACATGGTCGAGAAGTTCGGCCTGGGTCAGCGCACCGGGGTCGGGCTGCCCGGTGAGAGCGCAGGTCTGGTGCCGCCGATAGGGCAGTGGTCGGGCAGCTCGTTTTCGAACCTGCCGATCGGGCAGGGCCTTTCGATGACCCTGCTGCAGATGGCCGGCATGTATCAGGCGATCGCGAACGACGGCGTGCGGATGCCGCCGCGGATCGTCAAGTCCACCGTCAACGCCGACGGTTCGCGCACAGACGAACCCCGCCCCGACGGGGTTCGGGTGGTGTCGCCGGAGACCGCGCGCACCGTGCGCAACATGCTGCGCGCCGTCGTGCAGCGCGACCCGACGGGCGTGCAGCAGGGCACCGGGCCGGCCGCGGCGGTGGAGGGCTACCAGATCGCCGGTAAGACCGGCACCGCGCAGCAGATCAACCCGGCGTGCGGCTGCTACTACGACAACGTGTACTGGGTCACTTTCGCGGGCATGGCAACCGTCGACGACCCGCGCTATGTCATCGGCATCATGATGGACAACCCGGCGCGCAACGCCGACGGCACGCCGGGCCACTCGGCGGCCCCGTTGTTCCACAGCATCGCGGGCTGGCTGCTGCAGCGCGGCAATGTCGCGCTGTCACCGGATCCGGGTCCGCCGCTGACGCTGCAGGCGGGTTGATGTCAGCGGGTGCGGTACGCCGGGTGTTGGTACGCGCCGGGCGCAGGCCGTCGTAGCCGGCCAGCACGAGATTGGCCGCCTCGGCTGTGTTCAGCCCTGGATGGTTGCGCACCAGGTCCGCGCCCCCGTGAGTGCCCTGGGGGTGGCCGTACCACGGTTGCCGGGGTCCGCTGCTGCGGCGTGGCCGGCGTTGTCCGCCGGCGAGCGGGCGACCACGCGGGCCCGAACGCCTGCTCGATAAGGTGTCAGGGCTGATCGGCAGATGGAGGTGAGCACGTGCCCGCTGCGCTGCGTCCCACTTCCTGCGTGGGCGTGCCGCTGTCGACGCTGGCCGCCCAGGTGGGCGCGGTTCCTGTCGACGGAGGCACCGAATCGTATCGACAGATCACCGGTGTGACGCTGCGCGCTCAGGACCTGCGGCCGGGCGACCTGTTCGCCGCGCTGCCCGGCGGATCGACACACGGCGCCCGCTTCCACCGTGACGCGCTCGAACGCGGGGCCGTCGCGGTGCTCACCGATCCCGCCGGGCTGGCGGAGATCGGTGGCGACGCGGGCTCGGTGCCGGTGCTGGTTCACCCCCAGCCCCGCAGCGTGCTCGGCGAAATGGCCGCCATCGTGTACGGGCACCCGTCCGAACACCTCGCGGTCGTCGGCGTCACCGGCACATCGGGCAAGACCACGACCACCTACCTGATCGAAGCCGGTCTGCGTGCGGCCGGACGGTCCGTCGGGCTGATCGGCACCGTCGGGCTGCGCATCGACGGCGTCGACATCCCGAGCGCACTGACCACGCCGGAAGCACCTGCGCTGCAGGCCCTGCTGGCGGTGATGGCTGAGCGTGGCGTCGACACCGTGGTGATGGAGGTGTCCAGCCACGCGCTGACGCTGGGTCGCGTCGACGGCATTGCGTTCGCGGTCGGCGGATTCACCAACCTGTCCCGTGACCACCTCGACTTCCACCCCACGATGGCGGACTACTTCGAGGCCAAGGCCCGGCTGTTCGATCCGGCCTCACCGCTACGCGCCCGCCGGGCCGTGGTGTGCGTCGACGACGAGGCCGGCCGCGCGATGGCCCGTAGGGCCGACACAGCCGTCACGGTCAGCACCAGAGGCCGGCCTGCGGACTGGCGCGCCGAGGCCGTCACTGCGCAGGCCGGTGCCCAGGAGTTCACCGCGGTCGACCCGGCCGGTGTCCACCACCGGATGGGCCTCGCCCTGCCCGGTGATTACAACATCGCCAATTGCATTGTCGCACTGGCGGTTCTCGACGCCGTCGGAGTCTCACCGGAGCAGGCGTCGGCTGGCCTGCGGCACACCCGGGTCCCCGGGCGACTCGAGCAGATTGACCGCGGCCAGGACTTCCTCGCGCTGGTCGACTACGCGCACAAGCCGGGCGCGCTGCACGAGGTGCTGCGAACGCTGCGACGCCCGGACGGCCGACTGGCCGTGGTGTTCGGCGCCGGTGGCGACCGCGATCGGGGTAAACGGGCCGAGATGGGCCGCGTCGCCGCCGAACTGGCCGATCTGGTGGTCGTCACCGACGACAATCCCCGCAGCGAGGATCCCGCCGCAATTCGTCGCGAGATCCTCTCCGGCACAGCGCAAGCCGGCACCGACGCCGCCGTCGTCGAGATCGGGGACCGGCGCGCGGCGATCGACTACGCCGTGGCTTGGGCGGCGGCCGGCGATGTGGTGCTGATCGCGGGCAAGGGCCATGAAACCGGCCAGACCCGGGACGGGCAGACGCAGCCCTTCGACGACCGGGTCGAACTGGCCGCCGCGCTGGCGGCTCGCCCATGATCGACCTGACCGTGGCGCAGGTCGCCGACATCGTCGGTGGCGAACTGGCCGATATCTCCGCCGAGAAAGCCGCCCGCCTGCACGTCACCGGGACCGTCGAATTCGATTCCCGCAAAGTCACTTCCGGCGGACTGTTCCTCGCGTTGCCGGGCGCCCGCCGCGACGGGCACGACCACGCTACGTCGGCGGTGGCGGCCGGAGCGGTCGCGGTGCTGGCCGCCCGGCCGGTCGGCGTTCCCGCGATTGTCGTCGCACCGGACGCGCAGGTCGCCGCAAGCGGAGCCGGTGTCCTCGAGCACGACCGCGACGGGTCGGGCGCAGCGGTGCTGGCCGCACTGGCCAAGCTGGCCGCCACGGTGGCCGCCGAACTGGTGGCCGGCGGGCTGACGATCGTCGGTATCACCGGGTCGTCGGGCAAAACGTCAACGAAAGACCTTCTGGCCGCAGTGCTTTCACCACTCGGCGAGGTGATCGCAGCACCCGGATCGTTCAACAACGAGCTCGGCCATCCCTGGACCGTGCTGCGTGCCACGCCGGACACCGACTACCTGGTCCTCGAACTGTCGGCACGCCACCCCGGCAACATCGCCGCACTCGCCGCGATCGCGCCGCCCGCGATCGGAGTAGTACTCAACGTCGGCACCGCGCACCTGGGCGAGTTCGGCTCGCGGGAAGTCATCGCGCAAACCAAATCAGAGCTGCCGCAAGCTGTTCCGCGCTCCGGGGTGGTCGTCCTCAATGCCGACGACCCTGCCGTGGCAGCGATGGCCGACGTGACCGCGGCGCGGGTAGTGCGGATCAGCCGAAACATCCAGACCGATGTATGGGCCGGGCCGGTGACGCTCGACGAGCTGGCCAGACCGCAGTTCACCTTGCATGCGGGGAACGCCACTGTCGACATCGGCCTGGCCGTGCACGGCGAGCACCAGGTCAGCAATGCGCTGTGTGCGGCCGCCGTCGCGTTGGAATGTGGCGCCACCCCGGCGCAGGTCGCCGATGCGCTGGCCGGGGCCGGCCCGGTGTCGGGTCACCGGATGCGGGTCAGCACCCGAGCCGACGGGGTCACGGTGATCGACGACGCATACAACGCCAACCCGGATTCGATGCGCGCCGGGCTGCAGGCCTTGGCCTGGATTTCGGCCGCCGGCGGGGCCGGGCCCGCCGGAAAGCGTCGCAGCTGGGCAGTGCTGGGGGAGATGGCCGAGCTCGGCGACGACGCGATATCCGAGCATGACCGTATCGGCAGGCTGGCGGTGCGATTAGATGTGTCTCGACTCATTGTCGTCGGAACGGGGAGGTCTATGAGCGCCATGCACCAGGGCGCGGTCATGGAAGGGACATGGGGCTCCGATGATCAACGAGCGGCCGCCATCGTGGCCGATGCCGACGCCGCACTGGCCGTCTTGCGGGCTGAACTGCGGCCTGGCGACGTGGTGCTGGTCAAGGCTTCCAACGCGGCGGGGCTCGGGGCGCTGGCCGATTCGCTGACGGCGGAGCCCCAGGGCGACACCCGATGATCGACATTCTTCTCGCCGTCGCGATCTCGCTGACGGTCGCGATCCTGCTGACCCCGCTGCTGATCCGGCTGTTCAGCCGGCAGGGCTTCGGCCATGAGATCCGCGAGGACGGCCCGCCGAGCCACCAGACCAAGCGCGGGACGCCGTCGATGGGCGGGGTCGCGATCCTGGCCGGCATCTGGGCGGGTTACCTCGGCACCCACCTGGCCGGCCTGGCCTTCAACGGCAACGGCCCGTCGGCCTCGGGTCTGCTGGTGCTGTTCCTGGCCACCACGCTGGGCGCTGTCGGATTCGTCGACGACCTGATCAAGATCCGGCGCTCCCGCAACCTGGGGCTGAACAAGACGGCCAAGACCGTCGGCCAGATCACCGCCGCGGTCTTGGTCGCCATCCTGGTGCTGCAGTTCCGCAACGACGCCGGCCTGACGCCGGGAACCTCGGACCTGTCGTATGTACGTGAAATCGCCACTGTCACACTGGCTCCCGCGCTTTTCGTGTTGTTCTGCGTGCTCGTCGTCAGCGCCTGGTCCAACGCGGTCAACTTCACCGACGGTCTGGACGGCCTGGCCGCCGGCTCGATGGCGATGGTCACCGCCGCCTACGTGCTGATCACGTTCTGGCAGTACCGCAACGCGTGCGCGACCGCTCCCGGTCTGGGCTGCTACAACGTGCGCGACCCGCTGGACCTGGCGATCATCGCCGCCGCGACCGCGGGTGCCTGCATCGGCTTCCTGTGGTGGAACGCCGCGCCGGCCAAGATCTTCATGGGCGACACCGGCTCGCTGGCCCTGGGTGGCATCATCGCCGGCATCTCGGTGACCAGTCGCACCGAGATCCTCGCGGTGGTGCTCGGCTCGCTGTTCGTCGCCGAGATCGTCTCGGTGGTGATGCAGATCCTGGCCTTCCGCACGACCGGTCGCCGGGTGTTCCGGATGGCGCCCTTCCATCACCACTTCGAGCTGATGGGCTGGGCCGAGACCACGGTGATCATCCGGTTCTGGCTGCTCACCGCGATCAGCTGCGGCCTGGGCGTCGCGCTGTTCTACAGCGAGTGGCTTGCGGCCACCGGCGGCGGTTGAGATGAACCGCGCCGGCGACGATGCAGAGCGCAGTGACGAGGAGGAGCGGCGCCAATGAACCCTGACCCCGCGCTCGAATCGCTGTCGGCCGCAGTGCCGGTGCTGGTCGCGGGGGGCGGCGTGACCGGTCGCGCGGTGCTGGCGGCGCTCGACGCACTCGGCGCGACCGCGACGCTGTGTGACGATTCGAGCTCCACCCGTCAGCAATTCGCGCAAGCCGGTACGCCGACAGTCGACTCCGCGACCGCCGCCGCGCATATCGCCGACTACGCGCTGGTGGTTGTCAGCCCTGGTTTCCCGCCGACCGCGCCGGTGCCCGCCGCTGCCGCCGCCGCCGGCATCCCGATCTGGGGTGACGTCGAGCTGGCCTGGCGGCTCGACCAGGCCGGGCGCTACGGCCCGCCGCGCCGCTGGCTGACGGTCACCGGCACCAACGGCAAGACCACCACCACGTCGATGCTGCACGCGATGCTCGTCGCCGCCGGGGTGAACAGCCGACTGTGCGGCAACATCGGCAACCCGGTGCTCGACGAGTTGCACGAGCCGGCCGACGTGCTGGCGATCGAGCTGTCCAGCTTTCAGCTGCACTGGGCGCCGTCGGTGCGGCCCGAGGCGGGGGTGCTGCTCAACATTGCCGAAGACCATCTGGACTGGCACGGCACCCTCGCCGACTACGCCGCCGCCAAGGCCGGTGTGCTGCGCGGCCGGGTGGCGGTGGCCGGGCTCGACGATCCGCGGGCGGCCGAGCTGTTGGCAGCGGCCCCCGCGCCGGTCCGGGTCGGCTTCCGGCTCGGCGAACCCGCCGCCGGCGAACTCGGCGTGCGCGACGGCATGCTGACCGACAGGGTTTTTTGCCCAGCCGGCTCCGACGGCTTGGCGCTGGCGCCGGTCTCTTCCATCCCGGTGCCGGGCCCAGTGGGCGTGCTCGACGCCCTGGCCGCCGCCGCGCTGGCCCGCAGTGTCGGAACACCGGCCGGAGCGATCGAAGCGGCGCTGTCGACGTTTCGGGTGGGCCGGCACCGCGCCGAGCTCGTCGGCGTGATCGACCAGGTCAGCTATGTCGACGACTCCAAAGCGACCAACCCGCACGCCGCCGAAGCGGCGCTGCTGGCCTACCCGAAAGTGGTGTGGATCGCCGGCGGTCTGCTCAAGGGCGCGTCGGTGCAGCAGACCGTCGAAAGGGTCGCAGCACGGCTGGTCGGGGCGGTGTTGATCGGCCGCGACCGGGCGATGGTTGCCGAGGCGTTATCGCGACACGCGCCGGATGTGCCCGTCGTACAGGTTGTGGCACGCGAGGATGTTGATATGCATGCGACGGCTGAGTCTCCTGGTTCATCTGTGACATACGTGGTTCCCAACTCAGACGAGACCGTCGGCACTGGCGTCATGAACGCCGCCGTGGCCGCCGCCCGCGACCTCGCCCGTCCCGGCGATACCGTGCTGCTGGCACCGGCCGGTGCGTCATTTGACCAGTTCACCGGTTATGCGGAGCGCGGCGACGCGTTCGCGGCCGCGGTCCGCGTCTCGCGCCGGTAGCGGCGGGTGAAGATCACTGTTGCCCGACTGTTGCGTCGGGGAGCCAAGGCCGACCAACCAGCGGAGAAGACGGCCGAGGGCGGCACGTCGGAGGCCGAGGAAGCCAAGGTCACCACGGCGGTATCCGGCGAGCCGCGCACCCGGTTCGGTGCCTGGCTCGGCCGGCCTTTGACGTCGTTCCACCTGATCATCGCGGTGGCGGCGCTGCTGACCACGCTGGGTCTGATCATGGTGCTGTCGGCATCCGGGGTCCGGTCGTACGACGACGACGGATCGGCCTGGACGATCTTCGGCCGTCAGGTGCTCTGGACCGTCATCGGGCTGTTCGCCTGCTACCTGGCGCTGCGGTTGCCCGTTCGGTTCATGCGGCGGATGGCGTTCACCGGCTTCGCCAGCACCATCATCATGCTGGTGCTGGTGCTGATCCCAGGAATCGGCCAGGAAGCCAACGGTTCGCGCGGATGGTTCGTGATCGCCGGCTTCTCGATGCAGCCCTCCGAGCTGACCAAGATCGCCTTCGCGATCTGGGGTGCACACCTGCTGGCGGCGCGACGCATGGAGCGGGCCTCGCTGCGGGAGATGCTGATCCCGTTGGTGCCTGCCGCGGTCATCGCGCTGGCCCTCATCGTGGCCCAGCCCGACCTCGGCCAGACGGTGTCGATGAGCATCATCCTGCTGGGCCTGCTGTGGTACGCCGGTCTGCCCCTGCGCGTCTTCCTCAGTTCGCTGTTCGCGGCCGTCGCGGCGGGCGCAATTCTCGCGGTGTCGGCGGGTTACCGCTCCGACCGGGTGCGGTCATGGCTGGACCCCGGTCAAGACCCCCAGGATTCGGGATATCAGGCCCGGCAGGCCAAGTACGCGCTGGCCAACGGCGGGATTTTCGGCGACGGCCTGGGTCAGGGGACCGCGAAGTGGAACTACCTGCCCAACGCCCACAACGACTTCATCTTCGCGATCATCGGCGAGGAACTCGGCCTGGTCGGAGCGCTCGGGCTGCTCGGGCTGTTCGGGCTGTTCGCCTACGCCGGGATGCGGATCGCGCGTCGCTCCGCCGACCCGTTCCTGCGGCTGCTCACTGCGACCACCACCCTGTGGGTGATCGGTCAGTCGTTCATCAACGTCGGGTACGTGATCGGGCTGCTGCCTGTCACCGGAATCCAGTTGCCCCTGATTTCTGCCGGTGGAACATCAACGGCCACAACACTTTTGATGATCGGCATGATGGCCAACGCCGCCCGGCACGAACCCGAGGCGGTCGCCGCGCTGCGCGCCGGCCGCGACGACCGGATGACCCGCATCCTGCGACTGCCGCTGCCAGAGCCCTATTCGCCGACCCGGGTCGAGGCACTGCGCGACCGGTTGCGCAGCAACCCTGCGCCGGCCAGGCCGCAGCGCAAGCCG
This sequence comes from Mycobacterium sp., assembly GCF_039583785.1. Classification (GTDB taxonomy): domain Bacteria; phylum Actinomycetota; class Actinomycetes; order Mycobacteriales; family Mycobacteriaceae; genus Mycobacterium. The sequence goes on along the minus strand of NZ_JAVKSG010000028.1, from coordinate 10,438 downwards.
CCACCGGCCCGCGCTGCCGGCAAGGCCAGACCGCCCGCTGTGGACAGCCGCGGCAACAGGGCAGGGCATCATGGAGGCGGACAGCGGTACACCGGCCGGCGTCATGGACGCGGCCGTCGAGCACTGGAAGGTCAGCGCCACGGGTGAACGACTCGGTCACGGGTTCATCGGCCACTGGGTCGTCGGCCACTGGGTCAACCGGGTCTTCGTCGTTGTCGGTGGTGCTCGCGGGCGGCGGCACAGCCGGCCACGTTGAGCCCGCGTTGGCCGTCGCCGACGCCCTGGTCAGCCTCGATCCAGACGTCCGCATCACCGCGCTGGGCACCGCGCGCGGTCTGGAGACCAGATTGGTGCCCGAACGTGGCTACGCCCTCGAGTTGATCACCCCGGTGCCGCTGCCCCGCAAGCCCACCGGCGATCTGGCCCGGTTGCCGGTACGGGTGCTGTGCGCGGTCCGGCAGACCCGGGCCGTGCTGGACAAGGTCGGGGCCGACGTGGTGATCGGGTTCGGCGGCTACGTGTCGCTGCCCGCCTACCTTGCGGCCCGCAGCCCCGTGCGGCCCCGCCGCCGGGTTCCGGTGGTGATTCATGAAGCCAACGCCAGCGCCGGGCTGGCCAACCGGGTCGGGGCCCGCAGCGCCCACCGCATTCTCTCCGCGGTCGCCGATCCCGGCCTGCGCCGTGCCGAAGTGGTCGGCGTCCCGGTTCGCGAGACGATCACCTCGCTGGATCGCGCCGCGCTGCGATCGACCGCGCGCGCGCACTTCGGCTTCGCCGACGACACCCGGGTGCTGCTGGTGTTCGGTGGTTCGCAGGGTGCGGCGTCGCTTAACCGCGCGGTCGCCGCGGCGGCCGGCGATCTGGCGGCCGCCGGAGTTGCGGTGCTGCACGCGCACGGCGCCAAGAACACCGTCGACCTGCGCGACCCCCGACCCGGCGATCCGCCGTACGTCGCGGTGCCGTACCTGAGCCGGATGGACCTCGCCTATGCCGCCGCCGACTTGGCGATCTGCCGGTCCGGCGCGATGACGGTCGCCGAGGTGACCGCCGTCGGTCTGCCCGCGATCTATGTGCCGCTGCCGATCGGCAACGGCGAACAGCGGCTCAACGCATTGCCGGTGGTCAACGCGGGCGGCGGCATCCTGGTCGCCGACGCCGACCTGACGCCTGGTTTCGTCGCCGAACAGGTGGCCGGGTTGCTCAACGACGAGTCTCGGCTGGCGGCGATGACGACGGCGGCGGCGCTGGTCGGTCACCCGGACGCGGCCCGGCAGGTGGCCCGCGTCGTTTTAGAGGTGGCGCGGACGGGGAGAGCGGGCCGATGAGCCAGTCGCTGCCGCCCGAATTGCAGCGCGTGCACATGGTCGGCATCGGGGGAGCGGGCATGTCGGGAATCGCCCGCATCCTGCTCGACCGGGGTGCACAGGTCTCCGGGTCGGACGCCAAGGAATCGCGCGGCGTACGCGCGCTGCAGGCCCGCGGGGCGCAGATCCGGATCGGCCACCACGCGTCCTCGCTGGACCTGCTGCCGGGCGGGCCGACCGCGGTGATCACCACCCACGCCGCGATCCCGAAGACCAACCCCGAGCTGGTCGAGGCCCGCCGTCGTGGCATTCCGGTGGTGCTGCGACCGACGGTGCTGGCCAAGCTGATGGCCGGGCGGACCACGCTGATGGTGACCGGGACGCACGGCAAGACGACCACGACGTCGATGTTGATCGTGGCGCTTCAGCATTGCGGTCGGGACCCGTCCTTCGCCGTCGGCGGCGAGCTGGGCGAGGCCGGCACCAACGCCCATCATGGCAGCGGTGACTGCTTTGTCGCCGAGGCCGACGAGAGCGACGGTTCGCTGCTTGAATACACCCCGAGTGTCGCAGTTGTCACCAACATCGAGGCCGACCACCTCGACTTCTTCGGCACCCCGCAGGCCTATATCGCGGTGTTCGACTCCTTCGCGGAGCGCATCGCCCCGGGCGGCGCGCTGGTAGTTTGCGTCGACGACCCAGGGGCGGCATCGCTGGCGGAACGCGTTGCGGCGCTGGGGATCCGGGTGCTGAGGTACGGCTCGTCACCCGACCGAGCTTCGGCCGGGACGTTGCTGTCGTGGGAACAGCAGGGCACCGCGGCGGCCGCGCACATCCAACTCGACGGCGAAACCCATCCGCGGGTGATGCGACTGTCGGTGCCGGGCCGGCACATGGCGCTCAACGCACTGGGTGCACTACTGGCCGCCGTGGAGATCGGCGCTTCGGTCGAATGCGTGCTGGACGGGTTGGCCGGTTTCGAGGGCGTTCGCCGCCGCTTCGAACTGATCGGAACTGCGGCTGCAGTAAGGGTTTTCGACGACTACGCGCACCACCCGACGGAGGTTCGCGCCACGCTGGGGGCGGTGCGGACACTCTTGGAGCAGGCTGGCGCCGGGCGCTCACTGGTGGTGTTTCAACCGCACTTGTATTCGCGAACAAAGGCTTTCGCCGCCGAATTGGGGGCCGCGCTGGACGGTGCAGACCAGGTGTTCATGCTCGATGTTTACGGCGCTCGCGAACAACCCATCGCCGGGGTGAGCGGGGCAAGCGTCGCCGAACACGTCGGCGTCCCGGTCGAGTACCTGCCCGACCTGTCCGCGGTGGCCGAGGCGGTGGCCGCCGCCGCCGAGCCCGGCGACGTCGTCGTCACCATGGGGGCGGGCGACGTCACGATGCTCGCGCCCGAGATCATCATCGCGCTGCGGGTGCGGGGCAGCCGCAGCGGGCCGGGAGCGTCGCGGTGACCGAGCCCGACGGTGTGCTGCCCGGTGAGCCCGCCGACGCCATCACCGCGGCCGAGCCGATCGCGGACGCCGGCGAAAACGACAGTGCCACCGCGGAACCGGAGAAGCCCGACGAACCCGAGCTGGTCGAGGGCCCGCGACGGCGGGAGCGCCGCGAACGCGCCGCGCGGCGGGCGGCTCAAGCCCGCGCGACGGCCATCGAACAGGCCCGTCGCGAAGCCAAACGCGCGGCAGGCGGTCGCGGCTCGGCCGCACCCGAGCCCGCTGCGCGCGGGACGGTTCGGGGTTTGAAGCTGTTTCTGGTGTCGCTGCTGCTGATCGTGGCGATCGCCGGGGTGGGGCTGATCCTCTATTTCACGCCCCTGATGTCCGCCCGCGGCATCATCATCGACGGCCTCGGAGCGGTCACCCGCGAAGAGGTGCTCGACGCCGCGCACGTCAAGCTGGGAACTCCGCTGCTGCAGATCAACACCGACGGCATCGCCGACCGGGTCGCGGCGATCCGCCGGGTGGCCAGCGCGCACGTGCAACGCGACTACCCGTCGGCGCTGATGATCACCATCATCGAGCGAGTTCCGGTGGTAGTCAAAGACTTACCCGACGGACCGCACCTGTTCGACCGGGATGGCGTCGACTTCGCGACCGCGCCGCCTCCACCGGCGCTGCCCTATATTGACGTCGACAATCCCGGACCCGCCGACCCCGCGACCAAGGCCGCGCTCGCGGTGCTGACAGCGCTACGGCCCGAAGTTGTCGCGCAGGTGAGCCGAATCGCGGCGCCCTCGGTCGCGTCGATCACGCTGACCCTGACCGACGGGCGCACGGTGATCTGGGGGACCAACGACCGGACCGAGGAAAAAGCGCAGAAGTTGGCGGCCCTGCTGACCCGGCCCGGACGGATCTACGACGTGTCCAGCCCGGATCTGCCGACCATCAGGTAAGAGGCACAGCCCACCTCGTCGAACGTGAAGCTGGCCGCGCGCTCGGCTTCGAACGTGCAGTTGGCCGCGCGCTCGGCGCAACTGGGCATCAGCTGCGGCACACACTCGGCGAAAATTCACCCGACGCGTCTCGGCGCGCCTGCGTCGATCCTGTACGCGACGGCAATACCGTTCTGGTTGCGCGGATCAACCTGACATAACTCTAACCCTTTACTAGAGGTTGAGGTTTGCCAACCGGTTCGCTTTCAGCAGTCCCACCAGGGAGGAAGACAACATGATGACCCCGCCGCACAACTACTTGGCTGTCATCAAAGTCGTGGGGATCGGCGGCGGCGGTGTGAACGCCGTCAACCGCATGATCGAGCAAGGGCTCAAGGGCGTGGAGTTCATCGCCATCAACACCGATGCGCAAGCGCTGTTGATGAGCGATGCCGACATCAAGCTCGACGTCGGTCGTGACTCCACCCGTGGACTGGGCGCCGGTGCCGACCCCGACGTGGGTAGGAAAGCCGCCGAAGACGCCAAGGACGAGATCGAGGAACTGCTGCGTGGGGCCGACATGGTCTTCGTCACCGCAGGTGAAGGCGGCGGAACGGGCACCGGCGGCGCGCCGGTGGTGGCCAGCATCGCCCGCAAGCTAGGTGCCCTCACCGTTGGTGTGGTCACCCGGCCGTTCTCCTTCGAGGGCAAGCGGCGCAGCACCCAGGCCGAGAACGGCATCTCGTCGTTGCGGGAGAGCTGCGACACGTTGATCGTGATCCCCAACGACCGCCTGCTGCAGATGGGCGACGCCGCGGTGTCGCTGATGGACGCCTTCCGCAGCGCCGACGAGGTGCTACTCAACGGCGTGCAGGGCATCACCGACCTGATCACCACCCCGGGACTGATCAACGTCGACTTCGCCGACGTCAAGGGCGTGATGAGCGGGGCGGGTACGGCGCTGATGGGCATCGGATCGGCCCGCGGCGACGGGCGCGCCCTCAAAGCCGCCGAGATCGCGATCAACTCGCCACTGCTCGAGGCCTCGATGGAGGGTGCCCAGGGCGTCCTGCTGTCGGTCGCCGGTGGCAGCGACCTCGGGCTGTTCGAGATCAACGAGGCCGCCTCACTGGTGCAGGACGCCGCGCACCAGGACGCGAACATCATCTTCGGCACGGTCATCGACGACTCGCTGGGCGACGAGGTCCGGGTGACGGTCATCGCCGCCGGATTCGATGCCGCTGGCCCGGGTCGTAAGCCGGTTATCAGCAACGCCGGCACTGGGTCATCGTCGGGAATCGTTGCGTCGGGTAAACACGGCAAGGTCAGCTCCAGCCTGTTCGAGCCCGCCGACGCGGTGAGCGTGGCGGTACCGACCAACGGCGCAACCTTCGACATCGGCGGCGAGGACGACGATGTCGACGTACCGCCGTTCATGCGGCGTTAGCCGCGCGACGTGATGGCGGCCTTGTTCCCGCCGGATACTGGTCAAGTGAGCGTTCGCATTCGGCGGGTCAGTACCACCCGGGCCGGCGGTGTCTCGTCGCCGCCCTTCGACAGCTTCAACCTCGGCGACCACGTCGGCGACGACACGGCCGCCGTGGCCGCCAACCGCACGCGGTTGGGCACGGCCATCGGCTTGGGCGCCGATCGGGTGGTGTGGATGAACCAGGTGCACGGTGACCACGTCGAGGTCGTCGACGGCCCACGCGACACCTCGATCGACAACACCGACGGATTAGTGACGCGCACGTCGAGATTGGCGCTGGCGGTGGTGACCGCCGACTGCGTTCCGGTGCTGCTGGCCGACGCGCGCGCAGGTGTTGTCGCCGCGGTGCACGCCGGCCGGGTCGGTGCGCGCGACGGGGTGGTGGCCCGAGCGCTCGAGGTCATGGTCGGTCTGGGCGCCCGCGAGTCGGACATCTCGGTGCTGCTGGGCCCGGCGGTCAGCGGCCGCAACTACGAGGTGCCCGCGGCGATGGCCGACGAGGTCGAGGCCGCACTGCCGGGCAGTCGCACCACCACATCGGCGGGCACGCCGGGGTTGGATCTGCGTGCCGGGATCGCTTGCCAGCTAAGGGCTTTGGGCGTCAGCGCCATCGATGTCGACCCGCGGTGCACGGTCGACGACACCAACCTGTTCAGCCATCGTCGTGACGCCCCGACCGGGCGACTGGCCTCGGTGGTGTGGATGGAATGACGGTGGCGCCACATCTTTCACCCCGACCTGAGCGGGAAATGGAGTTGGCCGACTCTTTGTCGGCGTTACGCTCGCGGCTTGCCGCGGCCGCCGAAGCGGTCGGCCGCAAACCCGACGACATTCAACTCCTGCCTATTACCAAATTCTTTCCGGCAACCGATGTGGCGATTTTGTCGCGATTGGGATGCGCCGACTTCGGCGAATCCCGCGACCAGGAAGCGGCGGCAAAAATCGCCGAAGTCGATCGGTTGCTGGACGGCCCGGGGGAGAGCGATCGCGCTGCTATTAGCCGGCATTGGCACATGGTGGGCAAGATCCAGCGCAACAAGGCCCGGTCGCTGGCCGGCTGGGCACACACCGCCCACTCGGTCAGCAGCGCCCGGGTGGTGACCGCGCTCGACCGCGCCGTCGAGGGAGCGCTCGGTGCCGGATACCGGACGAATCCGCTGCGGGTCTATGTCCAGATCAGCCTCGACGGCGATGTCTCCCGCGGCGGCGTCGACGTCTGCGACAACGGGGCGGTCGACGAGATCTGCGCGCAGGTCGATGCCGCCGAATCGCTGGAACTGGTTGGGCTGATGGGCATCCCGCCGCTGGACTGGGAGCCGGACCGGGCGTTCGCGCGGTTGCAGTCGGAACACCAGCGGGTGCGCCGGGCGCACCCCGACGCGGCCGGATTGTCCGCCGGGATGTCGAACGACCTCGAAACAGCGGTCAAACATGGTTCGACGTGTGTGCGTGTCGGTACCGCATTGTTGGGCAGGAGGCGGCTACCGTCACCGTCAATAGTCACTCCAGTCACATCTTCATCACAGACACCCCAATCCCCAGAGTCTTAAGTCCGCAGAGCTTTAGAAGGGTCAAGCGATGAGCACACTGCACAAGGTCAAGGCCTACTTTGGCATGGCGCCCATGGAGGACTACGACGACGAGTACTACGACGACCACGGCTCGGCCCGGACCGGCGGTTACCCGCGCCAGCGGTTCGCCGACGACGGGTTTGGCCGCTACGAGGGTCGCGAGTACGACGACCCGCGCGGCGAGCTCGGCGAATTCGGCGCGGGCGGCTACCGCGGCGGCTACGCCGACGAACCGCGATTCCGTGGACCCGACTACGACCGCGGCGAGCTGGCCCGGCCACGCCTCGGATCGCTGCGTGGCTCCACCCGCGGTGCCCTGGCGATGGACCCGCGCCGGATGGCGATGCTGTTCGACGAGAGCAGCCCGTTGTCGAAGATCACCACGCTGCGTCCCAAGGACTACAGCGAAGCCCGCACCATCGGCGAGCGGTTCCGCGACGGCACCCCGGTGATCATGGACCTGGTGTCGATGGACAACGCCGACGCCAAGCGCCTGGTTGACTTCGCCGCCGGCTTGGCGTTCGCGCTTCGCGGCTCTTTCGACAAGGTGGCCACCAAGGTGTTCTTGCTCTCACCTGCCGACGTCGATGTCTCCCCTGAAGAACGCCGACGCATCGCCGAGACCGGGTTTTACAGCTACCAGTAGCCGCCGGACGGCTCAGCGTCCGAGCCGGTAGGCTGACTTTTGCCCTGCCGGAAAGCGGTGTGGGCGGTCGCCAAGGTCACATCTTCGTCACTAAGGTCGGGCTCTCGTTGAACGGGTTTGTTTACGCCATCGGGGTTGCGCTGTTCATCTTCTGGCTCTTGCTGATCGCGCGCGTCGTCATCGAGTTCATCCGATCCTTCAGTCGGGATTGGCGCCCGCGCGGGCTGATCGTGGTGGTCCTGGAAATCATCCTGTCGGTCACCGATCCGCCGGTGAACTTGCTGCGACGACTGATCCCGCAGCTCACAGTCGGTGCCGTGCGTTTCGACCTGTCCATCATGGTGCTGCTGCTGGTCGCGTTCATCGGCATGACCATGGCGTTCAACCACGCTGGGGCCTGAGCTCCGAGCCGGCCCGCGGCGTCGCCGATTGCGGCCTGAGGCAGTTTGCTGGGCCCGGATATTAGGTCACGTGAGGGCCCGATTTGTTACCTTTTAGTCTGTGAAAGTCGGTCTTATTTATCGACCGATTCGGCAACCGGCGGGTCTGGTGTGACAGGATGGGCGGCAGTTGCAGTATGGCTACGACAACGCTCAACCCGTTCTACACTTTCCTGGTCGCTATGACCGTCCACACTCGAGGGGGCTAAGAATGCCGCTGACACCCGCAGACGTCCACAATGTGGCGTTCAGCAAGCCGCCGATCGGCAAGCGCGGTTACAACGAGGATGAGGTCGACGCCTTCCTCGATCTGGTCGAGAACGAGTTGACTCGCCTCATCGAGGAGAACTCGGATCTGCGTCAGCGGGTTGCCGAGCTGGACCAGGAACTGGCCAGCGCCCGGACCGATGGCGGTACCAGTGCTCAGGCCACCCAATCGATTCCGGTGTACGAGCCCGAGCCGGTCAAGCCGCCGCAGCCCGCTCCGGTCGCTGCGCCAGCCACCTCCTCGTCACTCGGTGAGGAGGAGGTGCTGAAGGCGGCCCGTGTGCTCGCCCTGGCGCAGGACACCGCCGACCGTCTGACCAGCACCGCCCAGGCCGAGTCGGACAAGCTGCTGTCCGATGCTCGTTCCAACGCCGACCAGATCCTGGGCGAGGCCCGCCGCGAGGCCGAAACCACGGTCTCCGAGGCCCGCCAGAAGGCCGACGCGCTGCTGGCCGACGCGCAGACCCGGTCGGAGACCCAGCTGCGTCAGGCCCAAGAGAAGGCCGACGCACTGCAGGCCGACGCCGAGCGCAAGCACTCCGAGATCATGGGCACGATCAACCAGCAACGCACTGTGCTGGAAGGCCGACTCGAGCAGCTTCGCACCTTCGAGCGCGAGTACCGCACCCGGCTCAAGACCTATCTGGAGTCCCAGCTCGAGGAGCTGGGCCAGCGCGGCTCGGCGGCACCGGTGGATTCCGGCGCCACCAACGAATCGACGGGGTTCAACCAGTTCAATCGGGGCAACAACTAGGTCGGTCGGCGACACTGACGGCAGCTGTCGCTATCCTGCACAGCCGACAGTGCCGCCCCGTCCGCTGGAGGTTAACCAATGCTGATCATCTCGCTGGTGTTAGCGGTGATCGGCCTTGCCGCGCTGGTATTCGCGGTCATCACCAGCAATGAAATGGTCGCCTGGGTCTGCATCGGCGCCAGCGTGCTGGGCGTCATTCTGCTGATCGTCGACGCGCTGCAGGAACGTCAGCGCCGCGAGACAGGTTCCGGTGCGCCCGACTCACCGACGCACGACGACCACGACGACGAGGCCGCCGATTACCCGGCGGATGCGGTCGAGGACGCGGACGGCGCGGCCGCCGACAGCGTCGGCGACGGCCACAGCAACTCTTAAGCACCGGGCCGGCTTGCCAATAGCGCCCGCACCTCGTCGTCGCTGACCTGGCGGAAGTCGGCGAAAGCCTGACCCACCGCGTCGAAGTCGTCCGGCATGGTCGCGCACACCACGTCGTCGGCCTCCTCGGCCAGCACGTCGCAGACCGACTGCGGGCCCACTGGCACCGCGACGACGATCGAGTCCGGGCCGGCGGCCCGCAGCGTACGCACCGCCGCGAGGATGCTCGCGCCGGTGGCGATCCCGTCGTCCACCACGATGACGGTTTTGCCACGCGGATCGGCCGGCGGCCGTCCAGCCCGGTACGCGTGTTCGCGGCGATGTAGTTCGACGGTCTCCTGGTCGATGACATGGCGCACCTGCTCGTCGCTGATCTGCAGGCTCGACACCACGTCGTCGTTCATCACCACACCGCCGCCGCTGGCCAGCGCGCCCATCGCCAACTCGGGCCACTGCGGCACGCCGAGCTTGCGGACCAGGAAGACGTCGAGTTCCGCGCCCAATGCCTCGGCAACCTCCCAGCCAACCGGCACGCCGCCGCGGGCCAACCCCAACACCAACAGGCCGGCTTTCCCGCGATACAACGTCAATTCCCGGGCGAGAACGCGACCGGCGGCGCGGCGGTCGCGGAAAGTGCGCGGGGGGTGAGGTCTACCCATGCGTCGAGTCTGGACCCGGTAGGACCGTTACCGCTTTCGAATAGGCGACTGGCAATGGCACTACGTGGAAAATGTGTCGCCCCGTCCGCGCAACCTCGCCACCAGGTACTCGGGCTTCGTCGCCACCATCTCCAGCAGCGTCCCAATGTCGTGGAGGTTTCGCTCGGAGGTGACGTTGACGTCGATGCCCGTGTCGGCGTGTCACCGGGGGTGTGATCGCGGCTTGGCCGCTCAACACGCTCCATCAGCTCGGAAATGAACGCAAGCGTTCATTTCGCTCGCCTCAGTCGTGTGTCCGAGGGGGGACTTGAACCCCCACGCCCATTAATAGGGCACTAGCACCTCAAGCTAGCGCGTCTGCCATTCCGCCACTCGGACCGACGCCAATGAATTGGCAGCTAAGGCTATCGGATTGGCCGCCCGCGCCCAAACCAGCCCGGCGAGCAGCGTGGCGCGCGGCGGCGACGGCATCAGTGGTAGGAAAGGTGACTGTGACGGTGCCTACCGAGACTCCGATCGACGACGTTGTGGACGTGGTCAGCAGGCT
>NZ_JAVKSG010000027.1:0-45932 GCF_039583785.1 Mycobacterium sp. | reverse complement strand
CACACGCGGGCGTAGCTCAATGGTAGAGCCCTAGTCTTCCAAACTAGCTACGCGGGTTCGATTCCCGTCGCCCGCTCCATGCAGGTGCCGGAAATCGCGGCGGACTAGGCTGAGGACGCTTTAGGCGCCTACGTCGGCCAGCGGGCGACGAGGCCCGACCCGGCAAGCTGAGGAGGCTGACCATTCAGCATCCAGGTGCCACCGCCGACGTCACCATTCACGGTTCGTGCGAGACGCGCTTCGATCGCGTCCGCGCGGCATTCGAGCAAAACTTCCTGCAGGGCAAGGAAATTGGCGCGGCGGTCGCCGCCTGGGTCGACGACGAGCTGGTCGTCAATCTGTGGGCCGGATCAGCCGATGCCGACGGCACGCGCCCGTGGCAGGTGGACACGCTGTCCACCGTGCTCTCCGGCACCAAGGGCCTGACCAGCACCTGCGTTCATCAACTCGTGGAGCGCGGTGAGCTCGACCTGAACGCGCCGGTGGCCCGGTACTGGCCCGAGTTCGCCCAGGCCGGCAAGCAGGACATCACGCTCGGCATGGTGATGAGCCACCGGTCCGGGGTGATCGGGCCGCGTCAGCGGATGGATTGGACGAAGGTCACCGACTGGGATTTCGTCTGCGAACGACTGGCCGCGGCCGAACCGTGGTGGGAGCCGGGGACCGCGCAGGGCTATCACATGACGACCTTCGGGTTCATCCTCGGCGAGATCTTCCGCCGAGTCACCGGCGGCACGGTGGGTCAGTACCTGCGCACCGAGATCGCCGAACCGCTGGGCGCCGAGATCCACATCGGCACGCCTCGCGCCGAACAACACCGCTGCGCCGATCGGGTCGCCAAACCGCACATCCGCCAAATGCTCGCCGACGTGCACGCGCCCGGCTACCCCACCTCGCTGAGCGAACACCCGAAGGCCGGCTTGGCCGTGTCGATGGGATTCGCGCCGGACGACGAGGTGAGTTCGAACGATCTGGACCTGTGGCGTGAGCTCGAATTCCCGGGCACCAACGGGCAGGTGTCGGCTCTCGGGCTGGCGACGTTCTACAACGCGTTGGCGCAGGAGACGTTGCTCAGCCGCAAGCACATGGATCTGATCCGGGTCTGTCAGGGTGGGCTGGAGACGGATCTGGTGCTCGGCCCACGCGTCGCGGATCACGGCTGGGGGCTGGGCTACATGCTCAACCAGCGCTGCGTCAACGGACCTAACCCGTGGATCTTCGGCCATGGCGGCCTTGGCGGCTCATTCGGTTTCGTCGACCTGGAGAACCGGATCGGTTACGCCTACGTGATGAATCATTTCGACCCGACCAAGGCCAACGCCGATCCGCGCAGCGTGGTCATGAGCAACGAGATCTATCGGGTCCTGGGCGTCGAGCAGCCCTGATCCGCGCTGCCTTCAGGTTTGACAGGTCGGGCACCAGAAAAGGTTGCGGCCTTCCAACTCGGCCGTGCGGATGGAGGTTCCGCACACCCGACAGGGGTCACCGGCGCGGCGATAGACGTAGGAACGCGGCCGGCCAGGGCCGTAGGACGGCGCGCCGCGGTCATGTTCGGGGCGGAGCGTGATGATCTTGCCGCGTCGCACCCCGACCTTCATCAGGTCCACCAGGTCGGTCCAGGCCGCGGCGAATTCTGCTTCACCAACCTTCTGGCCGGGCCGGTACGGGTCGATGCCATGACGGAACAGCAACTCGTTGCGGTAGACGTTGCCGACACCGGCGATAATGGCCTGGTCCATCAGCAACGCGCCGATTGGCCTGCGCGACTTGCTGATTCGTTGCCACGGCGGCGACGGGTCGGAGTCGCGACGAAGCGGATCGGGCCCCAACCGGGCGACCACGTCGGCGACCTGAGACTCGTCGATGACCTCGCAGACCGTGGGCCCGCGCAAGTCGGTGCCGTATTCGGCGCCGACCATTCGCATCCGCACCGCCCCGACCGCCTCGGGCACGGCGTCGCCGTCCGGACGCGCCCACTCGGTGAATTTTCCGTATAAGCCGAGGTGCACGTGGACCGTCTCACCACCCACGTAGTGATGGAACAGATGCTTGCCCCAGGCCGTCGCCTGTCGCAGAACCTGACCATCGACAGCGGCTGCCGAGGTGGCGAACCGACCCTGCGGGCTCGACACCGCCACCGGTGCGCCGGCGAAGCGACGCTGATGCAACCGGGCCAACCGGTGCAGCGTGTGCCCCTCGGGCACTACGCCCCGTCGGCGCCGGGCACCGGTGGCGCCTGGTGGGTGCGCTCGTACTCGTCGAGAATGTCGATACGCCGTTGGTGGCGTTGCGCCGCCGACCACGGCGTGCTGAGAAAAGCGTCGACGAACGTCAGCGCCTCCGGCGCGGTGTGCATCCGCGCGCCGATGCTGATCAGTTGCGCGTTGTTGTGCTCGCGTGCCAGCGACGCGGTCTGCACGCTCCACGCCAGCGCGCAGCGAGCGCCTGGCACCTTGTTGGCCGCGATCTGCTCACCGTTGCCCGACCCCCCGATCACGATGCCCAGGCTTTCCGGGTCGGCCACCGTCTTCACGGCGGCATTGATACAGAACGCCGGGTAGTCGTCCTGCGCGTCGTAGGTGTAAGCGCCGCAGTTGATCGGCTCGTGGCCGGTCTTTTTCAGGTGCTCGATGATCTGCTGTTTGAGTTCGTAGCCGGCGTGGTCGGAGCCAAGGTAGACGCGCATGATCGTGATCCTGCCCCGCCGAACACCTCTAGTCGAACTCGGGGGCCTCCGTACGCGTCCGCTTGAGCTCCCAGAAGTGCGGGTAGGCCGCAAAAGTCACCGAGGCGTCCCACAGCTTGCCGGCCTCTTCGCCGCGCGGGATCCGCGACAACACCGGGCCGAAGAACGCCGTCCCGTTGATGTGGATGGTGGGCGTGCCGACGTCATCGCCGACCGCGTCCATTCCGGCGTGGTGGCTCTTGCGCAGCTCCTCGTCGTACTCGGTGCTGGTTGCGGCATCGGCCAGCTCGGCGGGCAGGCCCAACTCCTCGAGCGACGCCTTGATGACGTCGTCGAGGTCCTTGTTGCCCTCGTCGTGAATCCGAGTTCCCATCGCCGTGTACAGCGGCGCCAGGATCTTTGACCCGCGAGCCTGCTCGGCGGCGATCGCCACCCGCACCGGGCCGAACGCCTTCGAGAGCTTCTCTTTGTATTCGGCGGTCAGGTTCTCGCGGTTCTCGTTGAGCACCGCCAGGCTCATGACCTGGAAGTTCACCTGGATGTCGCGGACCTTTTCCACTTCCAGGATCCAGCGGGAAGTGATCCATGCCCACGGGCACAGCGGGTCGAACCAGAAATCGGCAACTGACTTCTCGGACATGCTCAGATCCTCTCGTCGACGGTCGGCTAGCCGTCCGGCACAACCCTAGCTGCGACGGTCCAATTCCCGCCGCCGGGACTCAAAGCCCTAAGTTGGATACGTGGCCCTCCCCAACCTCACCCGTGACCAGGCCGTCGAACGCGCCGCGCTGGTCACCGTCGACAACTACCGAATCGCCCTGGACCTCACCGACGGGGAGGGCAAGCCGGGCGAACGCACCTTCCGCTCCACCACGACCGTCACGTTCGACGCCCGCCCCGGCGCGGACACCGTCATCGACATCGCCGCCGCGACGGTCCGCAGCGCGACGCTCAACAGCCGCGACATCGACGTGTCCGGTTATGACGAGTCGGTCGGTATCCCGCTCAGCGATCTGGCCGAGCACAACATGCTCGTGGTCGACGCCGACTGCCGCTACTCGAACACCGGTGAGGGTCTGCACCGGTTCGTCGATCCCGTCGACAGCGAGGTCTACCTCTACTCGCAGTTCGAAACCGCCGACGCCAAGCGGATGTTCGCGTGCTTCGACCAGCCCGACCTCAAGGCCACCTTCGACATCTCGGTGACCGCGCCGCAGCACTGGCAGGTGGTGTCCAACGGCGCGACGGCGAGTATCGCGGGCGGCGTGCACACCTTCGCCACCACCCCGAAGATGAGCACCTATCTGGTCGCGTTGATCGCCGGGCCGTACGCGCGCTGGGACGACGTCTACCGCGACGAGCACGGCGAGATCGCGCTCGGCCTGTTCTGCCGCGCCACGCTGGCGGAGTTCATGGATCCCGAGCGGCTGTTCACTCAAACCAAGCAGGGTTTTGGCTTCTACCACAAGAACTTTGGCGTGCCGTACGCGTTCGGCAAATACGACCAGCTGTTCGTCCCGGAATTCAACGCCGGCGCGATGGAGAACGCCGGGGCGGTGACGTTCCTGGAGGACTACGTCTTTCGCAGCAAGGTGACCCGGGCGTCGTATGAGCGGCGTGCCGAGACGGTGCTGCACGAGATGGCGCACATGTGGTTCGGCGATCTGGTCACCATGCGGTGGTGGGATGATCTGTGGCTCAACGAGTCCTTCGCCACCTTCGCCTCGGTGCTGTGCCAGGCTGAGGCAACCGAATACACGCAGGCGTGGACGACGTTCGCCAACGCCGAGAAGTCGTGGGCCTACCGGCAAGACCAGCTGCCGTCGACGCATCCGGTGGCCGCCGACATTCCCGATCTGGCCGCCGTCGAGGTCAACTTCGACGGCATCACCTACGCCAAAGGCGCCAGTGTGCTCAAGCAACTGGTGGCCTACGTCGGGCTCGAGCACTTCCTGACCGGCCTGCGGGATTACTTCCGCGCGCATGCGTTCGACAACGCCACCTTCGACGACCTGCTCACCGCGCTGGAGAAGGCCTCGGGCCGCGATCTGTCCGACTGGGGCCGACAGTGGCTCAAAACGGCCGGGCTCAACACGCTTCGCGCCGATTTCGACGTCGACGCCGAGGGCCGGTTCACCCGGTTCGCAGTCGCCCAGAGTGGAGCCGCACCCGGCGCGGGCGAGACGCGGGTGCACCGGTTGGCGATCGGCATCTACGACGACGACGGCAGCGGAAAGCTGACGCGGTCGCACCGCGAAGAACTCGACATCGACGGTGTGAGCACGGACGTTACTGCACTGGTTGGGGTTTCAGCGGGTCGTTTGGTCCTGGTCAACGATGACGACCTGACTTACTGCTCGCTGCGGCTGGACCCCGGGTCACTGGACACCGCTCTGGGCCGCATCTCCGACATCGGCGAACCATTGCCGCGAACATTGGTGTGGTCGGCGGCCTGGGAGATGACTCGTGACGCCGAGTTGCGTGCCCGCGATTTCGTGGCGCTGGTGTCGGGTGGCATTCAGGCCGAAACCGAGGTCGGTGTCGCCCAGCGGCTGCTGCTGCAGGCGCAGACCGCGCTGGGCTCCTACGCCGAGCCCGGGTGGGCCCGCGCCGAGGGCTGGCCGGCATTCGCCGACCGGCTGCTGGAGTTGGCCCGCGGCGCGGCGGCGGGCTCGGACCACCAGCTGGCATTCGTCAACGCGCTGTGCACGTCGGTGCTGTCACCTCAGCACGTGTCGGTGCTGACCGACCTGCTCGAACGCGACCCCGCAGACTCGGGTCTGGCCGGGCTGACGGTCGACACCGATCTGCGGTGGCGGATCGTCACCGCGCTGGCCGCCGCGGGCGCGATCGACGCCGACGGCCCGCAGACGCCCGTCATCGATGCGGAGGTCCTGCGCGACCCGACATCTGCGGGCAAGCGACTCGGCGCGCAAGCCTCGGCCGCACGACCGCAGGCGGCCGTGAAGGAATCGGCGTGGACCCAGGTCACCGAGGACGACACGCTGGCCAACATCGTCGGACGCTCGATCATCGCCGGTTTCGTTCAGCCTGGCCAGGGCGAGCTGCTGAAACCGTTCGGCGCGCGGTATTTCGCCGCGATCCCCGGCATCTGGGAGCGTCGGTCCAGCGAGGTCGCTCAGACGGTGGTGGTCGGCTTGTATCCGTCGTGGGACATCAGCGACGACGGCATCGCCGCGGCGGACGCGTTTCTCGGCGATTCCGCGTTGCCGCCGGCGCTGCGTCGGCTGGTGCTCGAGGGCCGCGCCGGCATCGAACGGTCACTGCGGGCCCGCCGATTCGACGGCGGCGGCGACGCCTGACCTGGCCGCTAGGACGGCGAGATACCCGCGCTGGTGACGTTGACCGCGCTGATCAGACCGTCGATCAGGTTGCCGTCTCGAAACGACGACGCCGCCGCGGCGACACCGAGCGGCGCGGCCGACTCGGCTCCTCGGCCGCGGACCGCCGAGCCGTAGACGATCTCGATCGCGTGCTGGTCCGGCGAAACCGCGATCAGCACCGCGTCGTCGGGGGTCGGCACCTTCGCCAGGATGTCGCGCGCCCGCGCCCCGGTGTCGCTGCCCAAGTCGCCGATGTAGACCGCGAAGCGTGCACCGGCGGCGCGCGACCCGTAAGTCAGCGCGTCGTCCAGGTGAACCAGGTCTGCGATAGGAAACGGGTAGTGCACCGAAAGTTCGCCGGGCTCGGTGACACCCGAGATGCGGCCACTGGCCGTGATCACCGAGCCGTGCGGCAGCTCTAGCGGTGCGACGGTCGCTAGTTCACCACTTGCCACTTGCTCCACCTCCCACGCTGAACTCGGATGCGCTGTGTCCGTGACCGCCATCACCGACAGCCTCGTCGGTGGCAGCCCACAGGATGGGCGCATGAGTCCAAGGCTTCGACAGCTGGTAAGTCTCCGGGTGTGGCCCCTTGCGTGACCAGATCGGCACCGCCAGCAGGGCTACCAGCAACAACGGGATTCCCACAAAGTAGAGATGGATTTCCATCATGCTCACGACGAAAACCGTATCCCACCGCCGAACCGACGGCTACACAGCGCTGCGTCTGGCGCTAGGCCGCGCCCTCGCCGAGATACCGCGCCCAGGACGGATCGACTTCCTTGACCGTCGACAGCAGCCGCCAGTGCTGACCCTTGGGCGGCGTCGGCGGCATCCGCAGCGACCAGCCCAGCTCGGTCAGCAACTTGTCGCCCTTGCGGTGGTTGCAGGTCGAGCAGCACGCGACGCAGTTCTCCCAGGAGTGCTCGCCGCCGCGACTGCGCGGCACCACATGGTCGACGGTGTCGGCCTTGGCTCCGCAGTAAGCGCAGCAGAACCGGTCGCGGTGCATCAGCGCCGCGCGGGTCATCGGGACCCGGGCCCGATAGGGCACCCGGACGAAAGTGCGCAGTCGGATCACCGACGGCACCGCGATCGACCTGGACGAGGAATGGATCACCGGACCGGTCGGATCGTCGTGCACGACGTCGGCCTTACCGCAGATCAGCATGATGATCGCCCGCCGTACCGGTAACGCCGTCAACGGCTCGTAGGTGGAGTTCAGCAGCAGCACCCGTCGACGGTTCCAGACAGACCCGGCGTCGAGCACCGGCTGATGAAGGTCGACGGTACGGACGCTGTGCAGGGTTGAGCCGGTCGCGGGCCCGTTGAGACCTGCCGCCGCACCCGAACTGTGGTGGCTGCGGCGTTTTGTGCGCTGCGCCATTCGTCCTCCGCTGCCCAGTCCACCACGATTCGCCGGCCAACGCACGCCAAATTGACCGGTGTCCGCTGGTCAATCCGGTGAACACCCGGTGCCAATGGCCCACGCGGGGCATGGCTCACAATGGAGGCGATGGAACAACCACAAGAGACCTTCTACGACGCCGTCGGCGGTGCGGAGACGTTCCATGCGATCGTGGCGCGGTTCTACGACCTGGTCGCCGAGGACGAGATCTTGCGGCCGCTGTACCCCGAGGACGACCTGGCCGGCGCCGAGGAACGACTGCGAATGTTTCTCGAGCAGTACTGGGGTGGCCCGCGGACGTACTCCGATCAGCGCGGCCACCCCCGGCTGCGGATGCGGCACGCGCCGTTCCAGATCGGTCCGTTCGAACGCGACGCCTGGCTGCGGTGCATGCACACCGCAGTCGCGTCCATCGATTCGACAACTCTCGACGACGAGCATCGCCAGGCGTTGCTCGACTACCTGGAAATGGCGGCACACTCGATGGTGAATTCGGCGTTTTGATGAGCACAGCTCGACAGCGGCCGTGGTGGGCGGATGCATTGTTCTACCAGGTGTATCCACGCTCATTCGCCGACAGCAACGGCGACGGCGTCGGCGACATCGACGGTGTGGCAGCACAGTTGGACTACCTGGACCGGCTCGGCGTCAACTCGATCTGGTTCAGCCCGATCATGGTGTCTCCGATGGCCGATCACGGCTACGACGTGTCGGACCCGCGCGACATCGATCCGCTGTTCGGTAGCTTGGCCGCACTGGAGCGACTGATCGAAGCGGCACATCAGCGCGGTATCAAGATCACCATGGACCTGGTGCCCAACCACACCAGCTCCGAGCACCCGTGGTTTCGCGAGGCGCTGGCCGCCGAACCGGGCAGCTCCGCGCGCGACCGCTACATCTTCCGCGACGGACGCGGACCCGGGGGGGCGCAGCCGCCGAACAACTGGCAGTCGGTGTTCGGTGGCCCGTCCTGGACGCGAGTCACCGAGCCGGACGGCACGCCCGGCCAGTGGTATCTGCATCTCTTCGATGTCGAGCAGCCAGATCTCAATTGGGAGAACCCCGAAGTTTTCGACGATCTCGAGAAGACGCTCCGGTTCTGGCTGGAGCGCGGCGTCGACGGCTTCCGCATCGATGTCGCACACGGGATGGCCAAGCCGCCCGGTCTGCCCGATACCGACGTCGAGATGCGGCCGCGGATGCTCAGCGACGGCGACCCACGGTTCAACCACGCCGGCGTGCATGCAATTCACCGCAATATCCGCCGGGTGATGAACGACTACCCCGAGGCGGTGACGATCGGCGAGGTGTGGGTGTTCGACAACGCCAGCTGGGCCGAGTACGTCCGCGCCGACGAGTTGCACCTGGGCTTCAACTTCCGGGTGGTGCGCGCCGAATTCGACGTCAGCGAGATCCACGATGCGATCGAAAACACCCTGGTCGCCGCCGCGATGGAAAAAGCCACGCCGACATGGACATTGGAGAACCATGACGTCGTTCGCGCACCCACCCGCTACGGCGGCGGCGAGCGCGGATTGGACCGGGCCCGCGCGATGGCGCTCCTGACGCTCGCCCTGCCGGGCGCGGTATTCCTCTACAACGGGCAGGAATTGGGCCTGCCGAATGTCGAGTTGCCCGACGAGGCGCTGCGCGATCCGACGTGGGAACGCTCCGGGCACACCGTGCGCGGCCGCGACGGATGCCGCATTCCGATTCCGTGGCGCGGCGACGCTCCCCCTTTCGGTTTCTCCGACTCGTCTGACACCTGGCTGCCGATTCCCCCGGAGTGGGAGTCGCTCACCGTGGAGAAGCAGCTCCTCGATGCCGACTCGACCTTGTCGTTCTTTCAGCGTGCCCTCGAATTACGGCGTAGCCGTGACGAATTCACCGGTGACAGCATCGAATGGCTCGAAGCGCCGAACGACGCGCTGGCATTCACCCGCGGCGACGACGGCTTGTGCTGCATGCTCAACGCCGGCGAGCGGCCGATCCCGTTGCCGGACGGCGAGCCGATTCTGACCAGCGCGCCATTGGTCGACGGCGAGCTGCCGGCGAACGCGGCGGCGTGGCTGGTGTATCACGCATGACGTACGCGTGGACGGTTATCGGTGCCGGGCCTGCGGGCATCGCTGCTGTCGGGAAGCTACTCGATCGCGGCGTTGCCGACGAAGACATCGCCTGGATCGATCCGTCGTTCGCGGCCGGCGATCTCGGCACCAAGTGGCGGTCGGTGTCCAGTAACACCAAGGTTGGCACATTCCTGGAATACCTGAATGGCGCCAAGGCATTCCGATTCTCCGAAGCACCCGCGATGCCGCTGACCGAAACGGACCCCGAGGAAACCTGCGCCCTCGCGCTGGTCGCCGACCCCTTGAGCTGGATCACCGATCACCTGCGCGAGCGAGTGGAGATCTTCGAAACCATGGCCACCGGCCTAACCCTAGAGAACCGGCAGTGGCGGATCGAAACAGCGCAGCAGGATATCGCGTCGTCCAATGTGATCCTGGCGGTGGGGGCGACACCGAAAAAGCTGAACTACACTCAGCTGCAGGAGATTCCGCTCGAAGTAGCCCTCGATCCGGGAAAGCTCACCGGGCAACCGCTGAAGGACGCCACGGTGGCGGTGTTCGGTTCATCGCACTCGTCGATGATCGCGCTTCCGCACCTGCTCCGTCACCCGGTGGCGAAGATCGTCAACTTCTACCGCAGCCCTGTGCAATACGCGGTCTACCTTGATGATTGGATCCTGTTCGACGACACCGGCCTCAAGGGCCGTGCCGCGGACTGGGCCCGGGAGAACATCGACGGCGTGCTGCCGGACCGCCTGGAACGCTGCCTGGTCGACGGGCCCGACTTCGACGACAAGCTCGCCGAGTGCGATCTTGCGGTGTACACCGTCGGCCTGCAACGCCGGACGTTGCCCGAGACCAGACAATACGGTCACCTTGATTACAACCCCGACAACGGCATTCTGGCCCCCGGACTGTTCGGCGTCGGCATCGCGTTTCCGGCGCGCGCGGTCGATCGCTACGGCTATGTCGAATACCGGGTGGGCCTGCAGAAGTTCATGGACCACCTCCACGACGTGCTGCCGTTGTGGTCGCGCTACTCGACGTAGTCAGCGCAGCACCACCGCCGGGTCGCCGCGGCGGCGGTACACCGAGCCGAACCGCGCGTCGATGCGGAGCCAGGTCCGCAGGACGCGCACCCGCACCATCTCGTCGGAATCGACAGCGTCGGCCTCTTGCGGCAGGAAACCCATTGCTGTCAAAGCAAATACGCATCGCATCGGGACGCCGACACTCTCGCCGCCCGCGCTGACCCGGATCACCTCCTGGTCCAGCAGTGACACCGGCGGCCCCTGAGCGCGGCCGTGCTCCTTGGCCAGCTGCGACCCGCGTTGCGCCAGGTCCAGCATCAGGCGGGCCGGCACGTCGTCGAGATGGGTGAACCCGGAGTCCGGCGGCAAGGCACCACGCCAGGCGGAATCCATCGGAAAGCCTGGGTTGACGTAACCGGCACTGTCGACGGCTGCCAGCCCTCGCCCCAGTTCGTCGGCGCCGACCGACAAGTCGTCGGGCCGCACGACACCGGCCACTACTCTGCTGGCCAGCACGTCCAAACCCGTTGCGGCCCAAGCGGTGAACTCCCCCACCGACCGTGCACGCAGCCGGACGACGGCGGCGGCGTCAAGCCGTGCCGCCCGCTCGACGAACGCGGCCAGGTCGGCGCGGTTGGCGGCGACGGAGTCCGGACCGAGCCAGACTCCCCGGTCGGCTACCTCAGCCACCGCTGCAGGTATTCCCGATGGTGTGGCGCCAGGCGAACCAGTCGCTGTTCGTCGATGTTGAACGCGGCCAGTTGCGACTCGCCGATCACCGCAGGCTTCGACTCCGGTCCGGCGTTGACCGACCGCACCTCGTAGCCGAGGGTGAAATCGACCGCCCGCAGCCGCTTCGTCCACATGGCCACCTGCAGCGGCGAATCCATCAGCCGCAGTTGGCCTTTGTAGGTGACGCGCACGTCGGCGATCAGCAGGCCGATGTCGAGGATGTCGGACTCGAAAGCCGGTTTGAGGAACGGGATCCGCGCCTCCTCCATGATCGTGACCATGGTCGCGTGATTGACATGCTGGTACATGTCGATGTCCGACCACCGCACCGGAACCGGCGCGACGAAACCCACCGGGTTCAATCGCCGCTCCTCCTCATCGCTACGCTCTGCATCGTCACCGGCGGAGCTCACCCTGCCGCTCCTCGCCCCCTGGTGCGTGTCATCGATCGAATCTGACGCGCCGCCACCGACAGTGTGGCCAAATCCCGTTGACCGCTCCCGTAAATCTCCATCAGTGTCCGTCGCGCCCGCTCGACGCGCGACGCACTGATGTGCTCCCATTCGGCGATCTTCTCCTCGCCGGTCTCGTCGGGCTCGCCGACGGCAAGCACGTCGGAACACAACGAGCGTAACGAAGCGTAGATGTCGTCGCGAATCGCCAAGCGCGCCAATGAATGCCAGCGGTCGGCGCGCGGCAGTTCGGATACCGCAGTAAGTAGGCCGTCGGTACCCAGGCGATCCATCAGCGCGAAGTAGGTGTCGGCGACCTCAGTGGGATCGCGATCTTCGATGTCGGCGACGTCGATGACGTCCAGCAGGCTGTAGCGGTACAGGCCGACGGCTACCATGTAGGCCAGGCCCTGCGACGCGCCTTGGCGGGCGAATTCGGCGGCTTCCTTCGCGACGATCGCCTTGTCGTCGCCGCGAAGCCACTCCGACATCCGCGGCGTCAGTGCCGCGACTTTCCTGGCGAACCGGTTGATCTCAGCGCCCACCGCCAGCGGCTGCGGACGGTAGTTGAGCAGCCAGCGTCCGGCGCGGTCGATCAAACGACGGGTGTCGAGTGTCATCCGGTCGGACAGCGCGATCGGCAGTCCTTCGGAGCGGATGCTGTGCCACAGCTGTTCCACCCCGAAGATGGCGTCGGTCGCCGCATAGGTGCGCACCGCATCCACCGGGCGCACGCCGGTGTCCTGGGTGATGCGGTAGTCGTAGCTGATGCCGGCGGTGTCCACCAGGTCGTTGACCAGCATGGTGGTCACGATCTCGCGTCGCAATTGGTGCGAGCGGATCGCCGGCCCACACCGCTCCCGCAGCTGTGAGGGGAAGTAGCGCGGCAGCTTGCTCGCGAAGACCTCCTGATCCGGCAGGTCGGTTTCCAGCAGCTGGTCTTTGAGGGTGAGCTTGACCTGCGCCATCAAGGTGGCGAGTTCCGGGGAGGTGAGCCCGATGCCGACCTCGCGGCGGCGCGCGATTTCCTTCTCCGACGGCAGGGCTTCGAGCTCGCGGTTGAGCCCACGCTCGGCCACCAGATACTTGATTTGGTCGGCATGTACCGGCAGCAGGATCGGTGCGTTGGCACGGCTGGTGCCGATCAGATCGTTCTGGTCGGCGTTGTCGGCGAGCACAAGTGCGGCGACCTCCTCGGTCATCGACTCGAGAAGTTGCGCACGTGCAGCCGGATCGATCTTGCCGGCGGTCACCTCCGCGTCGACCAGGATCTTGATGTTGACCTCATGGTCTGAGCAGTCCACTCCGGCGGAGTTGTCCATCGCATCGGTGTTGATCCGTCCGCCGCATAGATCGAACTCGACCCGACCGAGCGCCGTGACACCCAGATTACCGCCCTCGCCAACAACTTTCGCGCGCAACTGGTTCGCGTTGACCCGCAGCGCATCGTTGGCCTTGTCACCGACGTCGGCGTCCGATTCGGCTTCGGCTTTGACATAGGTGCCGATACCGCCGTTGAACAACAGATCCACCGGCGCCAGCAGGATCGCGCGGACCAGGTTGGGTGGCGTCATCTCGGTGACGTCGCCGTCGATGCCCAGCGCCGCGCGGACCTGAGCGCTGATCGGGATCGACTTGTGTTCGCGGCTGTACACCCCGCCGCCCGCGCTGATCAGCGACGTGTCATAGTCCTCCCAGCTGGAGCGGGGCAGGTCGAACATCCGCTGTCTTTCCCGCCACGAGGCGGCGGGATCGGGATCGGGATCCAAGAAGACATGGCGGTGGTCGAATGCGGCCAGCAACCGAATGTGCTTGGACAGCAACATGCCGTTGCCGAACACGTCACCGCTCATGTCGCCCACGCCGACGACGGTGAAGTCTTCGGTTTGGGTGTCGACGCCCATCTCGCGGAAATGCCGCTTGACCGCTTCCCAGGCGCCCTTGGCGGTGATGCCCATGGCTTTATGGTCGTAGCCGACCGATCCGCCGGATGCGAAGGCGTCACCCAGCCAGAAGCCGTAGGACTCGGCAACCGCGTTGGCGATGTCGGAGAACGTGGCGGTTCCTTTGTCGGCGGCCACCACCAGGTAGGCGTCGTCGCCGTCGCGCCGCACGACTTCGGCTGGGGCCCTTACTTCTCGGGTGTTGTGGTCGACATTGTCGGTGACGTCGAGCAGGCCCGAGATGAACAGCTGGTAGCAGGCGATACCTTCGTTGCGGTTCGCCTCGCGATCGGCGGCGGCAGCACCGGTCGGCAGCGGCGGCTGCTTGACGACGAACCCACCTTTGGCGCCGACCGGCACGATCACCGCGTTCTTGACGGCCTGAGCCTTGACCAGGCCCAGGATTTCGGTGCGGAAGTCCTCCCGCCGGTCCGACCAGCGCAGGCCACCGCGCGCGACGTAGCCGAATCGCAGGTGCACACCTTCGACCCGGGGTGAGTAGACGAAGATTTCGAACTTGGGACGCGGCAGCGGAAGCTCTTCGATGAGTTGGGCATCCAATTTCAGCGCTAGCACATTCTGGCTACGGGCCGAATCTTGTTGTTTGACAAAGTAATTGGTGCGAAGCGTCGCCTGGATCAGCTCGGCGAATGCGCGCAGCACGCGATCGGTGTCCATGCTGACCAGCGCGTCGATGTCGGCGGCGACCGCCGCGGCCGCTGCCTGCGCGTCGCGACTCCTCGACGAGCTCGGCGAATCCGGGTCGAAGAGTGCCTCGAACAACGCCACCAACGCCCGCGCCGTGGAGGGGTTTTCGTTGATCACCGATTCGATGTGGGACTGGCTGTACGTAAAACCGGCCTGCCGCAGATATTTCGCGTAGCTGCGCAGCAGCACAACCTGCTGCCAGGTCAAATCGGCGCGCATCACCAGCTCGTTGAACCGGTCGATCTCGGCGCGGCCTTCCCAGATCGCGGTCACCGCGTCGGCGAAGCGCTGGGAGGTCGCCTCCCGCTCAGGGCCGGGCTGCGCCAGCGGAACGGTAGGTTGCGGAGTGATCTTGAACTGGTAGATCCAGATCGGCAGCCCGTCGGGACGCGTGACGGAGAACGGTCGCTCCTCGAGCACCTCGACACCCATCGACTGCAGCATCGGCAGCAGCTCACTCAAAGATGCGGTTCGCCCACCCAAATACCATGTCAGCCGCGCCGTTCCGTCATAGTCATGGTCGGACAGCACCAGCTTGACCGAGTCGTCGGTCAGCTCGTCGAAGATTGCGATGTCGTTGATCGCGTCGGCTGGGGTGACGAACTGTTGGTAGGCCGCGGAAAACGAGTTCGCATAGTGATCGGCCGCGGCGGGCTCGACCGCAGATGCGGCCGCCTCGGTGAGCATCCGGTCGGCCCAGGTGCGCGCGGCTTCGCTCAGCAGCGTTTGCAGCCGGACCCGGTTGGCGTCGGAGGTGTCGACCTTGTCGGCGGCGTCGTGCAGGCGCACCATGAAATGCAGCAACGCCCAGGGGGATTCGGTGACACGCGCGGTGAATTCGAGACTGGTCCCGCCGAATTCCCGGACCAGGATGTCCTCGATCTGCAGGCGCACCGCCGTCGTGTAGCGGTCACGCGGCAGGTAAACCAGACATGACACGAAGTATTCGAGACGGTCGGCCCGCAGGAACAGCAGCGCACGACGGCCCGATCCGAGGTCGACCACCGACTTGGCCATCGCCAGCAGCTGCTCGGCGCTGCGCGCGAAAAGCTCCGTGCGCGGGACGGTTTGGATGACGTCGAGCAGCAGCTGGCCAGGGTGGCCGGGGTCCAGGTCAGCCATGGTGAGTACCTCGTGGACCCGGCCGGAGATGATCGGGATCTCCAGGACGTCGGCGTTCAGCGCCGCGACCGTGAACAGCCCGATGAGGCGATGCTCGAAGATGTCGCCGTCGGCGTTCTCACGGACGGCGAAGACGTACGGGTAGGCACCGAAGCGCAGGTAGCTGGCCACGTCAGTCTGTGCGAGCGCGAGCAGTTCGTTGTCCAGAGTCAGCCGCGGGCGAGAAGCCTTGCGCCGCCGCAATACTCCGAGGCTGGCCGTCGCTGCGTCACCCGAGACCCGGCCGTCGCGCACCGGGCAGCGTTGATACCCCAGCAATGTGAAATTGCCTGCGGAAAGCCAACGCAACAACGTCGCGACGTCGGCGTTGTCGGCGCCCGGGTAGTGACCGTTCGCGTCGCTTTCCACGTCGTCGGCCAGGTCATTCAGCGCCGAGATCATCGCTGTCGCATCCGCCGCGACCCGGCGGAGGTCGGCGAGAACCCGCGGCAGCAGGCGCTCGGCCTCGTGCAGGGCGTCGCGGTCCACCGATGGTGCCAGCTGGACGTGGATCCAGGTCTCGTCGACCCCGTCGCCGGAGTCTTTCGGGGCAACGGCGAGCAGGTCGCCGGCGCCGTCGCGGCTGACCTGGAAGACCGGGTTCATGATCGCCGCGTAGGCCACCCCGAGCCGGTGCAGCAGCACCGTGACCGAATCCATCAGCATCGCGCCGTCGTCGGTCACCACGTGCAGTGCCGGACCGAAACCACCCGGGTCATCGGGTGAGTAGACCGCGACCCGGCTCTCCCCCGCCCGTCGATGTAGACCGAGCCGGTACTGGGCGCCGAGTAGCGCCGGTGTCAGCACGGGCGCCGAAGCCGGTTCCGGTTCGGCGTGGGCATCGTCTTGGTGCGGGCCTTGGTAGCTGTCGGAGTAGGCGTTCGAGATCCAGGTGGGAATCTCGCCGCTGTCAGTGAACGTCGTCCAGGCATACGCATCAATCGTCATGGCGACCGCTCCTGACGTAGGTATTCCGACGCTGGCATGCTCGCGACACTAGTCGCGCGTGAGCCTCCGGTGAGTCACCCGGTGCGGACGCGCCGCCTCCGCTCCGAGGCGGTCGATCTTGTTCTCCTCGTAGGCACCGAAGTTGCCTTCGAACCAGAACCACTCGGCCTCGTTGTCGCCATTGCCTTCCCACGCCAGGATGTGGGTGCAGGTCCGGTCGAGGAACCAGCGGTCGTGGGAGATCACCACTGCGCAGCCGGGGAACTTCTCCAGCGCGTTCTCCAGCGAGCCCAGCGTCTCGACGTCGAGGTCGTTGGTCGGCTCGTCGAGCAGGATCAGGTTGCCACCCTCTTTGAGGGTGAGCGCCAGGTTGAGCCGGTTGCGCTCACCGCCGGACAGCACCCCGGCCGGCTTCTGCTGGTCGGGGCCCTTGAAGCCGAACGCCGACACGTATGCCCGCGACGGGATCTCGTTCTGCCCGACATGGATGTAGTCCAGTCCGTCGGAGACGGTCTGCCAGACCGTCTTCTTCGGGTCGATCCCGCCGCGCGACTGGTCCACGTAGCTCAGCTTGACGGTCTCACCGACCTTGACGACGCCGCTGTCCGGCTGCTCGAGCCCGACGATCGTCTTGAACAGTGTGGTCTTGCCGACACCGTTGGGGCCGATGACACCGACGATGCCGTTGCGGGGCAGCGTGAACGACAGGTCCTTGATCAGCGTGCGTCCCTCGAAGCCCTTGTCGAGGTGTTCGACCTCGACGACCAAGTTGCCCAGTCGCGGGCCGGTCGGGATCTGAATCTCTTCGAAGTCGAGTTTGCGCGTCTTCTCGGCTTCGGCCGCCATCTCCTCGTAGCGCCCCAGCCGGGCCTTGTTCTTGGCTTGGCGGGCCTTGGCGCCGGAGCGAACCCAGGCCAGTTCTTCGGTGAGCCGCTTTTGCAGCTTGGCGTCCTTGCGGCCCTGCACCCCGATCCGCTCGGCTTTCTTCTCCAAATACGTGGAGTAGTTGCCCTCGTAGGGATAGGCGCGGCCGCGGTCTAGTTCCAAAATCCACTGGGCGACGTTGTCGAGGAAGTAGCGGTCGTGGGTGACGGCCAGCACCGCGCCCTCGTAGGCGGCCAGGTGCTGCTCGAGCCACTGCACACTCTCGGCGTCGAGGTGGTTGGTGGGCTCGTCGAGCAGCAGCAGGTCCGGCTTGGACAGCAGCAGCTTGCACAGCGCCACCCGGCGGCGCTCACCGCCGGATAGGTGCGTCACCGGTTCGTCGGGCGGCGGGCAACGCAAAGCATCCATCGCCTGCTCGAGCTGCGAGTCGAGATCCCACGCGTCGGCGTGGTCGAGCTCCTCCTGCAGCCGACCCATCTCCTCCATCAGCTCGTCGGAGTAGTCGGTGGCCATCAGCTCGGCGACCTCGTTGAAGCGGTCGAGCTTGACTTTGATGTCGCCGAGCCCTTCTTCGACGTTGCCGCGAACGGTCTTCTCTTCGTTCAACGGCGGCTCCTGCAACAGGATGCCGACGGTCGCGTCGGTGGCCAGGAAGGCCTCGCCGTTGTTGGCCTTGTCCAACCCGGCCATGATCCGCAAGACGCTCGACTTACCCGCCCCGTTGGGGCCGACGACACCGATCTTGGCGCCCGGATAGAAGCTCAAGGTGACGTCATCGAGGATGACTTTGTCGCCGTGCGCCTTGCGGACCTTTTTCATCGTGTAGATGAACTCAGCCATGCCGCGGTGTTGCCTTCCTGGTTTGCGAGGTATTGCTCGCGCCCCATCCTAGGCAGCCGCGGTGTCTGCGCTGTGAGCCCGGTTGACATCCTCGGCGCCGGGCAGCTCGACCGCTGCTCCGGGCTCCAGCGTTGCGCCGGCCGCGGCGTCCGGTCCGGATGAGACCACCTTCTCGACGCGGGCGATGCAGCGAGATAGGTCGGGGCCGACGGAGCCGGCACGCATCTCCAGCGTCGAGCGCCGAATACCGTCGCGGTCTTCGTACTCGCTGGTGTGAACATGTCCCACCACGATGACCGGCGAGCCCTTCCGCAGCGAAGCCCCCACGCCGGAGACCAGCCGACCCCAGCAGTTGACGGTGACGAACAGCGAGTTACCGACCTCCCATGTGCCGTCGGCACCCCGGCGTCGCGAATTGCTGGCCACCCGGAATTTCATCACCTCCTGGTCGCCGACTGCGCGACGTATCGGGTCGTTGACGATGTTGCCGACCACGGTCAGCGGTGTTTCGAACATTGCTTGTTCCCTTTCCTCGGTGGCGGCGCAGCGCCGCCTGTGCTGCACCCCATTTACCGCGCAGGCCCCGACATGACAGCCGGTCTTCCCGGCCGGCGTGGCGGCGCTGTGCAGAAAGTGCCAGGTGTGGACAGCAGGGAGCATCCGCGAACCAGAACCTAGGGTCGTGATTCGCTCGAAATCACAGCCCCGGTTTCTGCTTCACGGCACCCTCGTAGGGCTGGAGGTCTTGCCGCGCCAACTCGGCGAGCATCGCGTTGTAGGCCGCCAACTCGGCGTCGTCGTCGCGGTCTGCCGCGCGATCCAGTCGCCGGGCGGTTCGCTCGTCGCTGCGTGTCCACTGGACCAGCAACGCGATCATCACCACGACCAACGGTATTTCGCCTGCAGCCCAGGCCATTCCACCGCCGAGCCGCTGATCGCCCATCAGGTCGGTATGCCAGCTCAGGTGCAGCGACCGATAGAAATTCTCGCCGAGCACCTTGTCCGTGCCCATCAGCACGATGGCGAAAAATGCGTGCAATGGCAGCGACGCGAAAACCACTGCGACCTTGGCCAGGGGCGGGATCGGCCGCGGCGTCGGGTCGACACCGATAACCACCCAATAGAACAGGTAGCCGCTGAGCAGGAAGTGCACGTTCATCACCACGTGCCCGACGTGGCTGCCGACCGCGACGTCGAACAGGCCACCCAGGTACAGCCCGTAGAACCCGGCGACGAACAGGACCGTCGCAACTATCGGGTTGGTGAGGAACCTCGAGATCCTGCTGTGCAAAGCGGCCAGCAGCCATTCGCGCATGCCCGGCGGTTGCCCGCGGCCGGCGGCCGGAAGCGCCCGCAACGCCAGTCCGACCGGGCCGCCCAACACCAGCAGGATCGGGACCAGCATCGACATCGTCATGTGCGCAGCCATGTGCACGCTGAACATCGCCGGCATGTACCGGCCCATTCCCGACGAGCTGACGAACAGCAGCGTCGCACAGCCCAGCAGCCAGGAGACGGTCCGACCTTTCGGCCATGCATCGCCGCGGCGACGCAGCCGCCGCACTCCGGCCAGATACAGCGCGGCGAACACGATCGCCGCGGAGCCGAAGAGGAGGTCGAACCGCCAGTCGAACAGCATCCGCAGCGGAGTGAGCGGGCCGTCGAAGTCGTAGCCGATTTTGACCACGGTGGTCGACGGGATGCGCAGCGACAGCGGCGGTGGCCGGGTGCGGCTCAGGCCGACCGCGACGCCGAACGTCAGGCCGAAAAGCACCGCCTCGATGGCTGCCAGCCGGACGAAGCGGGTTCGCGAGGTCGGATCATCTTGCAGTGCAACAACTCCGTTGCGTCGTTGGCGCCAGCCAGCGACGCCGAGCAGGCATAGCGCCACGAATTTGACGACGACCAGTCGCCCGTATTCGCTGGACAGTAGGTCCGACGGGCGGATCCGGACCAGCGCATTGACAACGCCGCTGAGTGCCATAGCGCCGAAGCACCACAAGGCGATCGTCGAGAATCGCCGCACGGCGAGATCGGCGCGCTGCCCGCCGCGGGCCACGTGCATCAGTAGCGCCAGCAGTCCACCGGCCCAGAGGCTTCCCGCGAACAGATGAATCAGCAGGCTATTGGTGGCCAAGTCGTGGGAGCCGCCGGCCGACGAGTGTCCGGTCAACCCCAGCGGTACCAACGTCACCAGCGAGCCGCCCAGCAGCAACGGCGTCCACGACCACCGAAGCACCGGAAGGCTGGCCACCGTCAGCGCGGCAGCCAGCAGCGCGGTCCATCGCCACGCCGAGGAGATGTTGATGATGCCGGCCAGCGACCACAGGCTCGCGGGGTTCAGGTGAGCGGTGAACGGCTGCCCGGATACGTCGGAAACGGTCAGCGGCACCAGCAGCGCGGCGCACACCGTCCACGCCCCGGCCGCCACCGTCCCCACCCGCAACGCGCGATAACCGTCGACATCGAGAACGCCATTGTCCTGCGGCGGGACTAGAAATGCGGCGGTCAGGAAGGACCCGACGGCGATTACCGCGGCGATCTCGCCGGCGGCCCGGACGAAGGGCAGCCCGATCGTGGTCACCGGTCCTGGATTGGGCAGTCCGGTCGCGGTCAACGCAGCCGCCAGCGACAGCAGCCCGATCCCCGCGGCCGTGCACCCGGCCAGCGTCGCCACCCCGATGAGCAGCGGCCATACCGCCGCCCGGTGCCGTGCGGCCGGAGGACCCGTCATACCCAAAGGGTACGGGCCCCTTAGCTACGACCGCCCCGCACCGCGGGCCTCGACCTCGCGGGCAACGAACTGTTGGCGGGCGATCTGCGCGACATGGTCGAAGTCCTGCAGGATGGCCTGCAATTCGCGACGAAACGCGACGCGACGCTCGGCCAGGTCCGGCCCCGGCTTGACTAGATCCTGGTCGGCGACCACCTGACGCGCGGTGTCGAACAGCAGCGTCGACACCGGCTCGCTGCTGCGTACCCGACCCTGCGCGACGTACTGCTTGCCGACACCGAGCGCCAGCTGGGTGAGCTCTTTGGCACCGATGTCGGCCGGCGCATCGCGGAGCACGTCGGCGACGATCTCGTAGGCCTCGAAGAACACCCGCAGCATCGCGTCCGACATCAGCGGTCGCTTGGCGTAGAGCATCGCGTCGATCTCCGCGGGGCCGGCGGTTACCTGGGCTTCCCAGCCCTCGTTCCACGACATCTCGTTGGCGATGTTCTGACGAAAGGCCGCAGAATCGGCAAAGTAAAAGTCGAATTTGAGGAGGGCGCGCAGCCGCATCGCCTGCGTCCAGAACGCCTCCAGCCGGTCGCCGTCGACTCGAGCGGCATACGCCAGCGCCAGCTCGACGATCACGGTCTCCAGGAAGGCGTGGATCACCGAGTTGCGGTAGAACGCGGCGGTGTGCTCGTTCTCGGGAGCGATCCGCCACACCGGTTCTCGACCACTGTCGACCCGTGTGACAGGGTGGCCGTTCGACAGTGAATCCACCGCTGCACGAACACCTTCCGGAGTGCGCAGCCGCAGGGCACTGGTGGACATCGGCGTGTTCTTGCGTTCCAGGTAGTCCAGCGAATCCTGCAAGGTGTGATGTAGTTGACCGACCGTCAGAGCCACACCGTGCGTGGTCAGCAGCAGCGCCGATACCAGACCGGTCGCATTCACCGGGGTGGATTGCAGGATCCGCCTCGCGACTTCGAACGACATCTTCTGCAGTGCAAGCCGTTTGACGGCTTCGTCGTTGGTGATATCGCCGCGGCGCGAGCCGAGATAGTCTCGCATCGAGACCGCCTCGGGGAAGCGGACGTAGATTTTGCCGTAGTTACGCTCACCCTGGGCCTTGATGAAGTTGTACATCCAGCTCAGACCCTCGGGGCGCTTCTCGCCGCCGCGGGCGTACGCGGCGTACTCAGCGGTCTCGTGCAGCTGGTCGAAGCTGATCGAAACCCCTTGCAGCAGAATGTCATCGCTGCGACCGTCCAAATAGGCATCGGCGACGTAGCTCATCAGCCCGAGCTTGGGCGGCAACATCTTCCCGGTGCGGGAGCGGGTGCCCTCGATGGACCAGCTCAGGTTGAACCGCTTCTCCACCACATAGCCGACGTACTCCTTGAGTACGTATTTGTACAGCGGATCGTTGCCGATATTGCGCCGGATGAAAATGGTTCCGGCGCGACGAAACAGCGGTCCCATCACCCCAAACGCCAGGTTCACACCCGCGAATACGTGCACCGGCGGCAGCCGATTCTGCTGCATCGCCACCGGCATGACTGCGCCGTCAATGTAGGAGCGGTGCGAGAACAGCAGCACCGCCGGGTGCGCTTCCAGCGCGGAGCGCAGCGCCGCCACCTGGTACTCGTCGTAGTCGATCTCGCGGTCGAATCCGCGGCTGAACAGCCTGCCCAGCACACCAACGAGGTCGACGGATACTCGGCTCCATCCGGTGGCGAGTTCGTCGAGCATCTTTCCGGCCTTCTCGAGGTCGGCGCCTGGGATCTTCTCCAGCCCGGCGCGGAATCGCGCGGACGCCATGATCTCCGGGCGTACCAATCGCGGCGATTTGTATTGTGGCCCGAGGATTCGATATTCGGCGCGTTCCATCGCCAGCAGAGCGCGACGCGTGACGAAGTGCGCGAATTCACGAGGGTTGTCGCCGACGGTGATATCACGCCACTGCTGGCGAAGTTCGGATACCTTGGCAGACTCACCGACCACCACCTGCGCGCGCGAGCGATCGGACCGCAGGATGTGGCGCTGCTGACGTTCGCTGGGCTGGTAGGGATTTCGGCCAGGGAGCAGAGCCGTGACCCGGTTCAGTGCTGTCGCATCGGCCGGCGGCATCCAGAAGACGCGCACCGGCACGATCGACCGGTCTTCGTCCAACTCGAGTTGCTCGACGAGTTGTGCGAGGGCGCCCGGCGTCGGATTCTGCCCGGGCAGCGCTAGCACTTCGAGTTTGGTCTCCGGGTGGCGGGCACGTTGCTGAGCCAGCCACGCGGCAAGCAGCTCTGATTCAATCGGTGACGACGACGCCGCCAACACCAACATGTCGTTGCTGGTGCCGAGTGAACCTGTGTCGGCGGACGCGGTGGTCATGGTCGACCCTTTGGCCGCGGCGTACTCGGTTGGGCCTCGGTCGTTGTGTCCGGAGCCGCTTTGGCGGCGGTCTTGTTCGCTGCCGCTTTCTTCGCAGGCACGGCCTTTTTCGCGGGCGCGGCCTTTCGCGGCGACGGCTTCTTTCGGTACACGTCGTGGTCGGGTAGTTCGTCTTCCGGCCAATCGGCCAACGCGTCCACATACAGTTGCCGCACCTCGGCGATCCGGTCCGCCAACGTTTCCACCGTCCAGTCGGCGACCGAAATCGGCGGGAACACAGCCACATCCACCGTTCCGGGGTTCATCGTGGTCGAGTTGCGGGCGGCGATCATCTCGGCATTGCGGATCACGATCGGCACGATCGGTATCCCCACCGCCATCGCCATCCGGAACGGCCCCTTCTTGAACGGGCCGACGCTGGTGGTGTCCAGTCTGGTGCCCTCCGGGGCGATCATGATCGACAACCCTTGCCGCGCGCGTTCTTCGACCTGATGCAGCGACTCGACCGCCGCGGCCGGGTTGTCCCGGTCGATGAAGACAGAGTCGAGCACCTTGCCGAGCGTGCCCATGATCGGGTCGCCCTTGAGTTCTTTCTTGCCCACGGCGACCCAATTGTCGCGGATCAACGCTCCGACGATGACAGGGTCGGCCTGGTTGCGGTGGTTGAAGATGAACACCGCAGGACGCTCAGCGGTCAGGTTCTCCTCGCCGAGGATGTTGAGCTCAACACCGCTGGCGGTCAACAACATCTGCGACCACGTCGCCGTGAAGAAGTTAACCCCGCGGCGCCTGCTGCGGGTCAACAATCCGATCCCCAGAGCGCCGGCCGCGACCGGCAGCACCGAGCCGACCCCGGCCAGCGCGCGCAGTTGCGCGGTGATGCCTCCGCCGCTGCGGCTGGTGAACCGCAGAATCGGCCAGCCGCGCCGCTTGGCGACCGCGGCCATCTTGCCTTCGGGGTTGGTCGGGCGCGGATTTCCGACCAGATACATCAACGCGACGTCCTCGTCGCCGTCGGCGTAGAAGTAGCTGTCTTTGAGGTCAATCCCGTTCTCGCCGGCGAACTTCTGCACCGCGGCGGCCTTACCCGGCCCCCACAGAATCGGCGCGACGACACCGCCGGTGAGCACCCCGTCGTCGTCGGTCTCGAACTTGTTGGTGAGCGTGTTCAGGATGCCGAGGAAGCGCGCCACCGGTGCCACCTGGATGGTCAGCGCCGACGAACTGAGCACCACGGTATGCCCTCGGGCCAGGTGTGCACGCACCAATTCCCGCATCTCCGGGTAGATCCGGGACTCGATGCGCTGCGCGAACAGTCGCTCGCCGATCTCCTCCAGATCGCTCAGTATGCGACCGCGCAGCGCCCCGGAAGCCTTGCCGATGAGTTCTTCGAACTCGATGCGTCCGAGTTGATGATTCAGTCCGGCGGTGACCATGCTGATGAGCTCGCCGACTCCCATGTCGCGGCGCCGCAAGCGTTCCTGGGTGAGGATGACGGCGGTGAAGCCGGCCACCAGGGTTCCGTCCAGGTCGAAGAACGCGCCGATCTTCGGTCCGGGCGGGCTGGCCATGATTTCGGCGACCGACCCGGGCAACCGGAGATCGCGCGCCGCTTTCTTCAGCTGGTCGCTCGTCATGAATCCGCCACCGATCGCTTCGACGTGTCGGACGCATCGAACGAGGCCGGTACCGCCTGCAAAGCGGGATCACCTGCCAGCGCCAGGATTTCGTTGAACCCGTCCAGCAGACACTGGGCGAACAACGTCTCGTCGCGGATGGCGGCGCGGTCGTAACGCGCGGTGATGGTGCAGTAGCCGCCGCGGGAGATCAGCACGACCATCATCGCCACCCCGGGCAATGGGCCAAAGCCGTACTGCCGCAACACTTTCGCTCCGACAAGGAAGGTGTCACCCGGATAGACCGGTACGTTGCTGGCCTGCACGTCGGAGGCGACGACCGAGCTCGTCATCGACTCCAGCAGCGGGCCCGGCAACACGCTGAGCACCGGCGCGATCGAACCGATGATGTCCATCGCGGGCTCGTCGCGTCGCTGGGTCATCTGCAAGCGGATCTTCTGCATGCGAGTGACCGGGTCCAGGGTGGCGATCGGGGCCGCCAGGTTGACACCGGTGAACCGGTTACCGCCGGCCGCGTCGGATTCGGCCCGCAGGCTGACCGGCACCGCCATCGGCAACGTCGCGATCGGCACCCCGAGGGCCTCGTGGTAGCGCCCCAGGGCGCCGCACAGGCCGGCCAGGTAGGCGTCGTTGATCGAGCCGCCACCGGCTTTCGCGGCCCGATGCAGATCGGACAGCGGGATGTCGATGGCCTCGCTGCGGGTGGCCAGGCTGCGGCGACGAAGCAGCGGAGACGGTTCAGCCGCCCGGCTGACCACCCGGGCACCGGATCGCGCGTAGCCCAGCACCCCCGACAGCGTGGCGCCCGGGCGCGAGACCGTCCGTCCGACCACCGACGCCGCACCCCACAGCGCGCCACCGGCCCCCTTCACCACGTTGACGGCCAGGTTGTTCAGCCCTTCGCGCATCAAGTCGTTGGCCGATAGGTCCTGCGGGATGGGCTGGTCCGGGGTCGGCTGCGCCGGCGGATCGCGCTCAAGGTCATAGATGTGGGCGAACATCTCGACACTGCCCACACCGTCGGTGACGGCGTGGGACAGGTGCAGCAACGTCGCCGCCTTGCCGTCGGGAAGACCCTCGATCAGCGTGGCCGTCCACAGCGGTCGGGCGATGTCCAGCGGCGACTGCACCATCACCTCGGCAAGGTCGAAGACCTCTCGCAGTGATCCGGGTTCGGCGACCCGGATCCTGCGGACGTGGAAATCCAGGTTGAAGTCCGGATCGACCACCCACCGCGGCGCGGCCGTCGGCAACGTCGGGACGACTACCTTTTGCCGCAGCCGCAGCACTCGCCGGGATGCGTTCTCGAAGCGGGCGCGAAACCGCTCCCAATCGGGTGTACGGTCCAGGATTTCCAGGGCTGTGATTCCCGAGCGCGTCCGAGGATTGGCCTCGCCGCGATGCAGCAGGTAATCGACCGGCCCCAGCGCCGTGGGCAACCCGGCCGCGTCGACCTGCTCAGCCATTGACAGCCCCCCGCGTCAATGCCGCTATCGCCACCCAGACCTCCCGTTTCGAATCGGCTGCGCACCCCTGGCCGGGACGCTGCGGGCAACTCCAAGGTAGTCCGGTTGACGCGGCGGTGGTAGCCGATTGTCCGGATCAGGGTGCGAGATCGAACACGGCTTGGGCGCCCTGCGAATCAGCCTGGCGCTCCGCCGAATTCGAGCCGTCAAATGTTTGCGCGGTGTGCTGACCTAGACGGCCGGCACGGCGCGCTTACGCGCTGCCCTCGATCGCGACCGCAGATGGCGGCCGCGGACGACACCCAGAAAGTCAGCGACCGTATCCGCGACCAATCGCGACCGGACGGTGGCGAACAAGTCGAAAGCGTGGTGCGCATTGGGTAATTCGGCATAACCGACGGTCGGGGCGCCGGCCTCGCGAAGCGCCCCGCAGAACGCCCGTGCCTGCACACTCGGGATCACCGAGTCGCTCTCGCCGTGCAGCACGAAAAATGGTGGCGCATCGCGGTGGACATGCGAAATCGGGGAGGCGAGTTCGAAAAGTTCAGGATTGTCCGCGTACCGCTGCTTTATCACGAACAGCTCGAGGAATTGCATCATCATCTCGTGCATTTTCGTGGGATCGGTCAAGTCGTAGACGCCGTAATAGGGCGCTGCGGCTTGGATAGTCGTGTCGGCGTCCTCGAAACCTGGCTGGAGTCGCGGGTCGTTGGCGGTGAGCGCGACCAGCGAGGCCAGGTGACCGCCCGCCGAGCCGCCCGTGACCGCGATGAAATCGGGATCACCACCGTAGTCGGCGATGTTTTCGCGAACCCAGGCCAACGCACGCTTGACGTCGACGATGTGCGCCGGCCAGGCGTTGCGAGGGCTCTTGCAATAGTCGATGGAGACGCAGACCCAGCCGAGTTCGGCCATCCGGCCCATCAACGGGTAGCCCTGGGGCCGCCTGCCGTTGACTGTCCATGCGCCGCCCGGGATCTGCAGCAGCACCGGCGCCCGGTCACCGGGCTTGATGTCTCGATGACGCCAGATGTCGAGCATGTTGTCGCGGGCGTCCGGGCCGTACACGATGTCCGAGGTCTGGGCCGCGTAACGGCGGTGGCCACCGGCGGAGTGCAGCAGCCCGCCGCGACGCTCCGGCCGGTCGCTGATCGGATGACTCACCACATCGCGGTACTCGTCCCCGAACGCGTCATGCAGCGCGTCAGTGAGGATCCGGTCGGCGCGCTGAGCCGCCCAACTCGTGGCGACCTTCGACAGCGGTGCCACCCCGGACAGCGCGTGCCCGGTGACGACGTGCGGGGGAAATTCGGCAGTGATCCACCCGGCGAGGAAGCTTGCGACCGTTGGCGAGCCACGGAGCAGCAGCGAACCGGTGCGGTATGCGCCCATCGGCCCGGACGCCAGTTGCAATCCGTGGCGCAGCATTTCGGCGCACGCACGCTGGTATCGCACTCTGACATCAAAGGCCATGGTCATGCCGTTGCCACCCCTCGTCGTTGAGCACACGCCGCTCGCCTTGCGCGCAATGGGCGTCGGTAGCGGACGTGTGTGGCGGGCCTCACAGTAACCCAATCAGAGGCATTACCAACAACATTTCGCACTGCGTCGCGCAACGCCTGTACCCACTTTGCGAGTTGGCTACACTGACCTGGGCTTGGAGTCGTCAGCCCCCGTAGCTCAGCTGGATAGAGCACATGACTTCTAATCTTGTGGTCGCAGGTTCGAATCCTGCCGGGGGCACACGTTGCAGGTGCCACTGTGGCCGATGGGATGCATGTGGCGCATGTTCTCAGCCGGAACGCGAGTCTCTGGAGGTGCCCGATGTCCCTGGTTCTGTACCGCGCCGACAACCACGTCGCGCTGATCACTGTCAACGACCCGGATCGCCGTAACGCCGTCACCAGCGACATGTCGACGCAGTTGCGCGCAGCGGTGGAGCGCGCGGAAGCCGACTCCGAAGTACACGCCGTCGTGCTGACCGGCGCCGGTAAGGCATTCTGCGCCGGAGCGGATCTGAGCGCGCTGGGCAGCGCGGCCGAAGAGGGATTGCGGCGGCTGTACGACGGGTTCATGGCCGTGGGCAGGTGCACGCTACCGACGGTCGCCGCGGTCAACGGCCCGGCTGTGGGCGCGGGCCTGAACCTGGCGCTGGCTGCCGATGTGCGCATCGCGGGGCCAAACGCGTTGTTCGACGCCCGTTTTCAGAAGTTGGGGATTCACCCGGGCGGCGGCGCGACGTGGATGCTGCACCGCGGGGTCGGCCCGCAGGTGGCCCGCGCGGCGTTGCTGTTCGGGATCCGCTTTGACGCCGAATCCGCTGTACAACACGGCCTTGCGCTCAGCGTCGCCGACGATCCGGTTGCCGCCGCGTTGGAGTTGGCTGCCGGCCCGGCCGCCGCGCCGCGCGAGGTGGTGCTTGCGACCAAAGCCACCATGGGCGCGACCGCCAGCCCGGGCTCGCTCGACGTCGAATTGCACGAGCAGGCCAAGGACACCGAACTCGGCCCCCAGGCCCACTCGATTCAGTCACCGGAGTTCGCGGCACGACTGGCCGCCGCCCAACGCAGGTAGCCGCTACAGATCGAGCAGCGCCGTCTCCGGAGACTCGATCAATCCCCGGAGCTCGCAGAGGAACTGGGCCACCTTGGCGCCGTCGGCAATTCGATGATCGAAGGCACACGTCAAGGTCATCTGCGGGCGGATGACGACGGCATCCTCTACCGCCACCGGCCGCGGCTTTAGCGATCCGATGCCGAGGATCGCGGCTTCGGGATAGTTGATCACCGGCACGCCGTCGTCGAGCCCGAGGGCGCCGAAGTTCGACACGGTGAACGTCGAGCCGGTCAGCTCAGCCGGTTTGAGCGTGCCGGCTCGGGCGTCGTGGATCAGCCGGGCCACGCATTCGGCAAGCTGGCGGGTGGTCTTATGCTGCGCGTTGTCGATCACCGGGACCAGCAGCCCGCGCGGGGTCGCGACCGCGAAACCCAGGTGGATGGCGTGGTGCGAGTGCACCTGCGCGCCGTCGGAGCCGGCTACCCAGGTGGAGTTCAGAATCTTGCTGTGCGTCAACGCGATGACGAGTAGCCGCAGGATGAGCACGAACGGTGAGAAGAGCTCGTCGCCAAGCCGCTGCAGGGCCGTCCCATCGACCTGCACGCTGGCGTGCGCATCGGGAATATCGCGGCGCGACAATGCCATGCGCTCAGCCATATCCGCGTGGAGGCCGCGGACCGGAAGCACGTCGTAGCCGACCCCGGGTCGTTCGGCGCCGACTCCCGCGGCGGCCAGCACCGCGTCGCGGCTGACCAGCCCGTCCGCGCCCGGGGGCACGTCGCGGAGGTCCACCAGGAGATCGGCGGCCAGCTTCCGGACGCTGGGCTTGGCTTTGGGGCGTCGGCGGCTGCTGTCCAGCTCGTCGTCGGCGCCATAGCCGACCAATACCGGCGTGCGCGTCGGCGACCGGCCGTTGGTTGCCGATGGTTCGGCGTCGATGCGGGCCAGCAGCGACCCAACCGGCAGCACGTCGCCTTCGGCCCCGCGTAATTCGACGATGCGGCCCGCATATGGGCTGGGGATCTCGACTTCGGCCTTCGCGGTCTCCACCGAGCACAACGGTTGGTTGAGTTCGACGTCGTCGCCGACGCCGACCTGCCAGGACGTCAGGGTGACCTCTGCCAGGCCCTCGCCGAGATCGGGGACGACGAATACCTTGATGCGGTCATCGGTCATGGTTGTCCCAAGGAGCGTTCGACGCAGTCCAGCAGCCGGTCCGGTCCGGGCAGCCACAGCTTTTCCAGTCGCGCCGGCGGATACGGGGTGTCGAAACCGCAGGCGCGCAACACCGGCGCCTCGAGTTCGTAGAACATCTCTTCTTGGATGCGGGCCGCCAGGCCGGCTCCATAGCCCAGGCTTCGCGGACCCTCGTGCAGCACCACGCAGCGGCCGGTCCGGCGGATCGACCCGGCCACGGTCTCGAAGTCCAGAGGTACCAGCGAGCGCAGGTCGACCACTTCCAGGCTCCAACCATGTTGCTGCGCAGCCATGTCAGCGGC
This sequence comes from Mycobacterium sp., assembly GCF_039583785.1. GTDB lineage: Bacteria > Actinomycetota > Actinomycetes > Mycobacteriales > Mycobacteriaceae > Mycobacterium. Next base: position 15,466 of record NZ_JAVKSG010000027.1, on the reverse strand, counting down.
GGACAGCGCCGTTCCGACCAGGCCGCCGTACGTGAGCACGGTGACGTCGGTGCCGGCGCGGCGCACGACGGCTTCCCCGATGCCCGGCGCGGCCCGGGTGGTGTCGACGGCTTCGCGGCCCCAGTACCGCCGCTTGGGTTCGAGGAACATCACCGGATCGGGGCACGCGATCGAGTGCCGCAGCAGCCAGTAGGCATCCGACGGTGTGGACGGCACAACGACTTTCAGCCCTGCGGTGTGCGCCCAGTACGACTCGGTCGATTCCGAGTGATGCTCGACGGCCCCGATGCCGCCGAAGGACGGGATCCGCACCGTGACTCCCATGTTGACCTGGCCACGGGTGCGGGTCCGATACTTCGCCAAGTGACTGACCACCTGATCGAAAGCGGGATAGCAGAACCCGTCGAACTGGATCTCCGGCACGGGCACGAATCCGCGTAGCGCCAGTCCGACCGCGATGCCGATCACCGCGGACTCGGCCAATGGGGTGTCGAAGCAGCGTTGCGATCCGAACGTCGCCTGCAGGCCTTCGGTGACCCGGAAGACGCCGCCCAACGTGGCGACGTCTTCGCCGAAGACCAGCACGCGGTCGTCGGCGGCCATCGCATCGTGCAAGGCCCGGTTGAGCGCCTGGACCATGGTCAGCGGCGAGGCGGTGACCATCGACGTGGGTCCCGGCGCTTCGTCTTCGAAGGTGGGCGGTTCGGCGATCTGAGTCATCATGCCTCCCTGCATATTTCGTCGCGCAACTGCTGACGCTGGACCTCGAGACCCGGAGTCATCTCCGCGTACACCGCGGTGAACACCTCGTCGATGTCGATGTCGGGCGCGGCGAACACCGCGTCGCGCAACTCGGCGCGCAGCCGTTGAGAGCGTGCGGCGATCCGGTCCTCCAGCCGCTGCGTCCACAGTCCTCGGCGTTTCAGGTAGGCCCGGTAGCGCGGAATCGGATCCAGTGCCTGCCAGTGGTCCAGCTCGTCTTGGCTGCGGTAGCGGGTCGGGTCGTCGGAGGTGGTGTGCGGACCGAGCCGATACGTGATCGCCTCGATCAGCGTGGGCCCGGCACCGGCCCTGGCGCGCACCGCGGCCTCGGCCATTACCGCGTAGCACGCCAGCACGTCGTTGCCGTCCACTCGGATGCCGGGCATGCCGTATCCGATTGCCTTGTGCGCGATAGACGGTGCGACCGTCTGACTGTGCAGCGGCACCGATATCGCCCACTGGTTGTTCTGCACGTAGAACACGCATGGCGTCTTGAAGACGGCCGCGAAGTTCAGCGCCTCGTGGACGTCGCCCTCGCTGGTGGCGCCGTCGCCGAGAAACGCCACCGTGATCGAGTCCTCGCAGAGCCGCTGGGCGGCCATCGCGGCGCCGACGGCGTGCAGCGTCTGGGTGCCGATCGGCACCGAGATCGGCGCGCAGTGCTTTGCGGTGAAATCCAGTCCGCCGTGCCATGTTCCGCGCCAGGCCGCGCCGACTTGGGCGGGCGCGATACCGCGGACGAGGTAGACCCCCAGTTCGCGGTATTGCGGGAACAGCCAGTCGGTCTTGCGCAGGCACCCGGCGGCACCGACCTGAGCCGCTTCTTGTCCGCAGCACGACGCGAACAGCGCGAGCTCACCCTGGCGCTGCAGGTTGACGAATTCGGCGTCCACGTCGCGCGTGACCAGCATCATCTCGTAGAGCCAGCACAGTGTCTCGGCGGGAAGTTCGCGGCTGTAACGCGATTCCGCCGTCGGCGTGCCATCCGGGCCGATGAGTTGCACCGGCTGCATGTCGACAGTCATTGGCGGGTGCGAAACCTCGGCCATGCCGCCTCCTATGCGCTGGCGTGCGGCACGTCAGAGCAAACCCCGATACCGAGGCTGCTACGAGCCGGCTTCACCTGCCAGGTGCACGATCCGCTCGGCTCGCCGCAACACGGGCGCATCCACCATTATGCCCTCAAATGCGAAGACGCCGCGTTCATCGACGGCGGCCGCGAGAACGTGTCGGGCCCACTCGACCTGGTCGGCCGACGGGGCGTAGCCGGCCCGGATGACGGGCACCTGGCTGGGGTGGATAGCAACCTTCGCGTCGAATCCGACCGCGACCGCGTCGTCGACCTCACCGCGTAGCCCGTCGAGGTTCTTGATGTCGAGGTAGACCGAATCCAACGCGAGACGTCCGTGCGCCTTGGCCGCCAGCAGCGACTGCGCGCGGACATGGCGGGCCACCTCGCGGTATGTCCCGTCCGGGTAGCGGTTGGCGGTGCCGCCCAGGACCGCGAACAGGTCTTCGGCGCCCCACATCACCGCGATCGCGTTGTCGACCTGAACGGTCTCGGTGACGGCCAGCGCGCCCAGCGGGGATTCGACCAGCACGATGACGTTCAGCGGCACCAGCGCGCTGACATGCTCGACCGCTTCGCATTTCGGCAACATCACGGTGTCATACGGCGTGTTCTCGAGAGCCTGCAGGTCGAGTTCCTGGTCTTCGGTGCCGAATTGGTTGACGCGTACCACGGTGCGGGTCGGGTCGAGCGGGACCTCAATGAGCGATCTGCGCGCGGCGGGCCGGTCGGCGGCCGCGCAGCCGTCCTCGAGATCGAGGATCACGACATCGGCTGCGGCCGCGGCTTTGTGGTAACGCTCGTGGCGGTCGGCCGGGCAGAACAGCCACGCCGGGCCGGGGTTGCTCAAGCCCATCAGAGCTGCCCTTTCGCCGCCTCCGCGGCTTGCATGCGTACCAGGGTCTTGCGGTTGGCGGTGGCGACCACGTCGCCGTGCTGGTTGCGGCCGGTGTGCGCGAACGTCACGATGCCCTCACCCGGCCGGCTCTTGGATGCCCGCTTCTCGACGATGACCGACTCGGCGTACAGCGTGTCACCGTGGAAAAGCGGCTTGGGAAAGGCGATTTCGGAGAAGCCGAGATTGCCGACGATGGTGCCCTGGGTCAGTTGGGCAACGGATAACCCGACCAGCGTCGACAGGGTGAGCATCGAGTTCACCAGCCGCTGATTGAACGGCGGCAGCGCGTCAGAGAACGCGGCATCAAGATGTAGCGCTTGGGTATTCATCGTCAACGTCGTGAACAACACGTTGTCGGCCTCGGTGATGGTCCGGCCCGGGCGGTGCAGATAGCGCACGCCGGTTTCGAATTCCTCGAACCACAGGCCCCGCTGAACGACCTCGCGAAATTCGTCGCCTTCACTCACAGGCCAACCTCGCGGGCGATCAACATCAGCTGCACTTCAGAGGTCCCCTCGCCGATCTCGAGAATCTTGCTGTCCCGGTAATGCCGAGCCACCGTGAATTCATTCATAAACCCGTAGCCACCGTGAATCTGGGTGGCGTCCCGGGCGTTGTCCATCGCGGCCTCGCTGGCGACCAGTTTGGCGATCGCCGCCTGCTTCTTGAACGGCTTACCGGCCAGCATCAGCGCCGCGGCGTCGTAGTACGCCGTGCGCGCGGTGTGCGCGCGCGCTTCCATCCGGGCGATGGTGAACGCGATGGACTGGTATCGGCCGATCGCTTGGCCGAACGCCTCCCGTTCCTTCGCGTACTTGACGCTCTCGTCGACGCAGCCCTGCGCGGCGCCGCATGCCAGCGCGGCGATCGCGATGCGCCCCTCGTCGAGAATGCGCAGGAAGTTGGCGTAGCCGCGGCCGCGTTCCCCGAGCAGGTTCTCCTCGGGCACCCGCACGTCGTCGAAGCTCAACGGGTGGGTGTCGGAGGCGTTCCAGCCCACTTTGTTGTAGGCCGGCTCGGCGGTGAAGCCCGCGGTGGGCGTCGGAACCAGGATCGACGAGATTTCCTTCTTGCCGTCCCGCGCGCCGGTCACCGCGGTGACGGTCACCAGCTTGGTGATGTCGGTGCCGGAGTTGGTGATGAACTGCTTGGACCCGTTGATCACCCACTGGCCGTCGTCGAGATGCGCAGTGGTCTTGGTCGCGCCGGCATCGGTACCGCCGCCGGGCTCGGTCAGACCGAACGCGCCCAGGGCGCGGCCACTTGCCAACTGCGGCAGCCATTCCCGCTTCTGGGCGTCGGTACCGAACCGATAGACGGGCATGGCGCCCAGCGAGACGCCGGCCTCGAGCGTAATCGCCACACTCTGATCGACCTTGCCCAGTTCCTCCAAGGCCAGGCACAGGGCGAAGTAGTCGCCGCCCATGCCGCCCCACTCTTCGGGGAACGGCAAACCGAACAGGCCCATCTCGGCCATGCCGGCCACCACTTCGTAGGGGAAGGAGTGCTCGGCGTCGTGCCGCGCAGCCACCGGCGCCACCACGCCCTGGGCGAAGTCGCGGACCGTCTTGGCCAGCTGTTGGTATTCGTCCGGCAGCGTCCCGGTCGACAGGAACTCAGGCATCTTTCTCCATTTTCGTCACGATGCGGGCCAGCGGCTGGCCCACCTTGACTTGATCGCCGGCCGCGACGAGAAGTTCGACCACCCCGTCGACGGGCGCCGTCAACGCATGCTCCATCTTCATCGCCTCGACGGTCACCACTACCGTGCCCGCCTCGACCTCCGCGCCGTCGTCGACGCCGACCGCGACCACCGCGCCGGGCATCGGGCTGGTCAACTCGGCGTCGCCGCTGCGCTCCTCGTCTTCGCGCACCGGTGCTTCGCGTACCTCCTCGAGCACCGCGACACCCCCGCCACCGGCCAGCCAGATCTTGCTGTCCTGCGCGGCGACCGTGTAGGTGACGCGCAGCCCGTCGAGCGTCACCGTCAGCTGGTCACCCGTCAAATCCGATTGCAACAACCCAGATTCGCCATCCTCGATGCGTACTTCGGCGGCGTCCGGGCTGCCGCCGATGTGAACGTGGTCGGTGCGCTCGCCGGATCGCAGCCGGATGCTCACCGATGCCCGACGCCCGACGCGCCAGCCGGACGGCACGGCCCACAGATCGGCGCCCGGCGCGGGAAAGCGTCGCAACCATCGAAAGGCCGCCGCGGCGACGAACTGTGCATCGGAGGGCTCGGCTGCCACAAAGTCGCCGGCACGGCGATCCAGCAACCCGGTGTCGAGCCGACCGGCGACAACGTCGGGGTCAGCCAGCAGGAAGCGGGCGAACTCGATGTTGGTGACGACGCCGAGCACCGCGGTGTCGGCCAACGCCCGGTCCAGCGTTCGCAGCGCCGCGGCCCGATCCGGGCCGTAGGCAATGATTTTCGCCAGCATCGGGTCGTAGTCACTGCCGATCACCATGCCGGCGGACAGGCCCGAGTCGACACGCACACCGGCCGCAGCGGGTTCCGTCACCGCCAGCACGTCGCCGCCGGTGGGCAGGAAGCCATGTGCCGGATCCTCAGCGTAGACCCGTGCTTCAATCGCGTGTCCCTGCAACGCAATATCGGCCTGGTCGGCGGTGAGCCGCTCCCCTGCCGCGATCCGGACCTGCCACTCGACCAGATCCCAGCCGGTCACCAACTCGGTGACCGGGTGCTCGACCTGCAGCCGGGTGTTCATCTCCATGAAGAAGAACTCGTCCGGTCGATCGGCGGAGACGATGAATTCCACCGTGCCCGCGCCGGTGTAATCCACGCTGCGGGCGGTGTCACACGCCGCGGCGCCGATCCGGGCGCGGGTCTGCGCATCGAGCAGCGGTGACGGCGCCTCCTCGATGACCTTTTGGTGCCGGCGTTGCAGGCTGCACTCCCGCTCGCCGAAGTGCACCACGTTGCCGTGCGCGTCGGCCAGCACCTGAACTTCGATGTGCCTGGGGCGCAGCATAAATCGCTCCAGGAACAGTGTGTCGTCGCCGAATGCGGCGGCCGACTCGCGGCGAGCGCTGACCAACGCGGCCGGCAGGTCGGCCGGCCGCTCGACCATCCGCATGCCCTTACCACCGCCACCGGCGGACGGTTTGACCAGAACCGGATAGCCGATCTCGTCGGCAGCGGCGATCAAATCGTCGTCACCGAGTCCCGGCCGCGCAATACCGGGAACCACCGGCACCCCGAACGCCGACACCCTGGACTTGGCCGCGATCTTGTCGCCCATGGTCTGGATGGCACCCACCGGCGGCCCGATGAACGCGATTCCGACCTTCTCCAGCGCGGCTGCGAAATCGGCGTTCTCCGAGAGGAAGCCATACCCGGGGTGCACAGCCGCAGCGCCCGCGCGCACCGCCGCGTCGACGATCGCGGCGATGTTGAGATAGCTGTCTCGCGCCGCTGCCGAGCCGATTGCGATCGCCACATCCGCCTCGGCGACGTGCCGGGCGTTGGTGTCGGCGTCGCTGTACACGGCGACCGACCGGATGCCCATCGCCTTGAGCGTGCGGATCACCCGGACGGCGATCTCGCCGCGGTTGGCAACCAGAACTGTGTGGAATCCCATCGCGCTCACATCCGGAAGACACCGTAGGAGACCGGGTCGACCGGTGTCGTCGATGTCACGGAAAGCGCAAGCCCGACAACCGTTCTGGTGTCAGCGGGATCGATCACACCGTCATCCCAGAGCCGGGCCGTCGAGTAGTACGGGTTGCCCTGGTGTTCGTATTGGGCGCGGATCGGGGCCTTCAACGCTTCTTCCTCCTCGGCGGTCATCTCCCCGCGCACCGTCGCCAGCACCGAGGCCGCCTGCTCACCGCCCATGACGGAGATCCGCGCGTTCGGCCACATCCACAGAAAGCGCGGCGAATACGCCCGCCCGCACATCGAATAGTTGCCCGCGCCGTAGGACCCACCGATCACCACGGTGAGCTTGGGCACCCGTGCGCAGGCCACCGCGGTCACCATCTTCGCGCCGTGTTTGGCAATACCGCCCGCTTCGTATTCGCGGCCGACCATGAATCCGGAGATATTCTGCAAGAACAGCAGCGGAACCATCCGCTTGTCGCACAGCTCGATGAAATGTGCTCCCTTGACCGCGGATTCGGAGAACAGCACCCCGTTGTTGGCCACGATGCCGACCGGGTGGCCGTGGATGTGGGCAAATCCGGTGACCAGCGTGGTTCCGTATTCGGCCTTGAACTCTAGGAATTCGCCGCCGTCGACGAGCCGATTGATGACGTTGTGCACGTCGTAGGGAATCCGGGGGTCGACGGGGACCACGTCGTACAACTCGGACTGATCAGCGATCGGATCCACCGCGGGCAGCACGTCCCAGATCGGCCGTTCGCGCGGCCCCAGTGTCGACACGATGCGACGGACGATCCGCAACGCGTCGCGGTCGTCCTGGGCGAGATGGTCGGTGACGCCCGAGGTCCTCGAATGCAGTTCTCCGCCACCGAGATCCTCGGCCGACACGACTTCGCCGGTGGCCGCCTTCACCAGCGGCGGCCCACCCAGAAAGATGGTGCCCTGGTTGCGGACGATCACCGCTTCGTCGCTCATCGCCGGGACGTACGCCCCACCCGCTGTGCACGAGCCCAATACCGCGGCAATCTGCGGGATACCCTGCGCGCTAAGATTGGCCTGGTTGTAGAAGATTCGGCCGAAGTGCTCGCGGTCTGGGAACACCTCGTCCTGCCGCGGCAGGAACGCGCCGCCGGAGTCGACCAGATAGATGCAGGGCAGCCGGTTCTGCGCCGCGATCTCTTGGGCGCGCAGGTGCTTTTTGACCGTAATCGGGTAGTAGGTACCACCTTTGACCGTCGCATCGTTGGCCACGATCATGCATGCGCGGCCGGAGATCCGGCCGATTCCGGTGATGATGCCGGCGCCGGGGCACTCGTCGTCGTACATGCCGTCGGCGGCCAGCGGCGCGATTTCGAGCAGTGGGCTACCGGGATCAAGCAACCCGTCGACGCGGTCGCGTGGTAACAGCTTGCCGCGATCGACATGACGGGCGCGGGACCGTTGCGAACCACCCAGCGCAGCCGTCGCAAGCTTGCCGCGCAGCTGCTCGACAAGCGTGGTGTGCGCGGCGCGGTTCTCCGCCGGTGAGGTCATCGGTTACACGCCAATTTCGGTTAATGGTCACTAACTCATGATATGTTAGTGGTGATTAACCAAACTGTCCAGGGAGGCGGGATGGCAGCGACCGCTCCGGCCGACCATGGTGATCCCACCCCGGCGCCAAACCCACGCAGTCGCCGTAAATCGGACCGTCGCCTGCAACTGCTGGCCGCCGCCGAGCGGCTGTTCGCCGAGCGCGGCTTTCTCGCGGTGCGGCTCGAAGACATCGGCGCCGCAGCCGGAGTCAGCGGACCCGCGATCTACCGGCACTTTCCCAACAAAGAGTCGCTGCTGGTCGAGTTGCTCGTCGGAATCAGCACCCGGCTGCTCGGCGGCGCACGAGAAGTCCAGTCGCGCGAGGCCGACGCGGCCGCGGCGCTGGACGGCCTGATCGACTTCCACCTCGACTTCGCGCTGGCCGAGCCAGACCTGATCCGAATCCAGGACCGCGACCTCGGCTATCTGCCGGCCGCCGCGGAACGCCAGGTGCGACGCGCGCAGCGTCAATACGTCGAGGTGTGGGTGGGTGTGCTGCGCGAACTCGAGCCCCGACTCGCCGAAACCGACGCTCGGCTGATGGCGCACGCCGCGTTCGGTTTGCTGAACTCCACCCCGCACAGCCTCAAACCGGCCGACAGCCGGGCCGCACGGTCGCGGGCGGTGATGCGGGCGATGACGGTCGCCGCGTTGAGCGTGGCCGCCGCGCCGATTTGACCAGCATTTTCACTGGCGATTCGACGTTTCGGCACCGGTAGGTGTGCGGCAGGTACCCTGCAAAAATGAGGTGGGCATGAGCGATCGACGTCGTCCCGGATACAACCGGTCAACCCAAGAGCGGACCGAGCAAACCCAACGACTGAGCCAGCCGTACCGGACTTACACCGACCCGGCCCACAGCGGCCAGCCGTCTTATCCGCCGTCGTACTATCCCGGCGGGTCGGATGATCCCGCCGCGGCAAATCCCACCGGCACGCTGCCGCAGTATTGGCTGCAGGGTCAGCCGCCACCGAACCAAGCGCAGGAGCCCGAGCCCTCCAAACCCGGGGCACCGCGCTGGCTGTGGGTCGTCGCGATCGCGGCTGTGCTGTTGGTGACCGCGTTGGTCATCGCCTTGGTGGTCGCCAACGGCACAGCCAGAAAGCAAACCGCGGTGCCGGCGCTGCCGTCGACGCCGAGCTCGCAGCGGCCCGCCCCGGCGGTGCCGAACTCACCCTCGCATTCAGCCCAGGCACCCGCACCGGCCCCCACCGCACCCGGTCAGCCCACCGAGCCGGGCGCAATGCAGACCGTGGTCTACAGCGTCACCGGCGACGGCCGTGCGATCAGCATCACCTACGTGGACAACGACGCGATGATGCAGACCGAGTTCAACGTCGCGTTGCCGTGGACCAAAGAAGTCAGCCTGCCCGAGTCCGGCAGCAGGACACCCAGCGTCACGATCGTCAACATCGGCCACGACGTCACGTGCACGCTCACCGTGGACGGGGTGGAGATCAATTCGCACAGCGGCGCCGGGCTGACGATCTGCAACGGCAACGGCTGACGCTCAGTCGGCCACCGCGATCCGGCGGGGGGTCCGCACCATCACCAGACCCAGCAGCCCGACGACCATGACCAGGCACAGCCCACCCATTCCGGCGCGCACCGCGCCGAACAGATCGACGAACACCGAGAACAGCCACGGCCCCACGAACGACACGGCCCGCCCAGTCATCGTGTAGAGGCCGAAGGCCACGCCCTCTTTGCCGTCGCTGGACATCCTCAGCAGCAGCGTCCGCGCCGACGCCTGCGCCGGCCCGATGAACAGGCACAGCAGCAGCCCGGTGGCCCAGAACGCCCGCGGACCCGACAGCGCCATCATGGTCAATCCGGCGGCGATAATGCAGGCCAGTGATCCGATGATCACCGGCTTGGAGCCGATCCAGTCGTCCAGGAATCCGCCGAAGACGGCACCCAGCGCAGCCACCACGCTGGCGGCCACCCCGAAGATCAGCACATCGTCCGGCGCGATCCCGTAGGCGTTGACGCCGAGCACCCCGCCGAAGGTGAACACACCGGCCAGGCCGTCTCGAAAAACCGCCGCGGCCAACAGGTAATAGACCAGGTTGCGGTCGCGGTGCCACTCGCCGACCAGCTCCCGCCAGAGCTTGCGATAGCCACCCAGCGCGCTGTGCGTGCGGCCGGCTTCGTTCGACGACGGCAACTTGTGCGCGGTCAGCAACAGCGGCGTCGCGAACGTCACGAACCATCCGGCGGCCACCAGCATTGCGATGCGGACGTTCATCCCGTCGCCGACCGGCAGGTGCAGGAATCCGCGGTGCGAGCCTTTGCCGTCGATGCAACCGAAGTAGACCAGCAGCAGCAGACCGACGCTGCCGACGAACGCGGCGGCCAGGCCGAAGCCGGAAATCCGCCCGGAGTTCTGCGGCGTCGTGAGCTGGCGCAGCATCGCGTTGTACGGGACGCTGGCCAGGTCGCCGCACGCCGCACCCAGCGCGAGCAGTGTCAACCCTGCCCACAGGTAGTCCGGTCGCTCGCGGATCAGGCTCATCGCGCTGACCAACGCGACCACCAGGCCGGTCAACGCCGTCAGGGTGAGGCTCCGCCGCCGCGGGTTCTCGACCCAGACACCGATCACCGGTGCCAGCACAGCGATGCTCAGCCCGGCGATCGCCAGTGCGCGGCCCAGCCAGCTCGCCGGCGTGACCCCACCTTGCAGGCCTTTGCCGACGGCGCCGGTCAGATACACCGAGAACACGAACGTCACCACAACTGCGCTGACGCCCGCGGAACCGGTGTCCCACAGCGCCCACACCACCGCTTGCGACCGCTTGGCGCCCCGCGAAACCTGACTGCTGGATTCAGACATCGTGGGCCTGTCTACCATTGGCGCATGCCGGTACCCGCCCCCAGTCCCGACGCTCGCGCAGTCGTAACCGGAGCTTCACAGAACATTGGCGCAGCGCTGGCCACCGAGTTGGCCGCTCGCGGCCACAGTCTGATCATTACGGCGCGGCGCGAAGATCTGCTCGACGCGTTGGCCGGCAGCCTGAGTGAAAAGTATGGCGTCACTGTCGAAGTGCGCCCCGCCGATCTCGCCGACACCGCCGATCGCGCGAAACTGGTCGACGAGTTGGCCACCCGCGACATCTCGATCCTGTGCGCGAACGCCGGCACCGCCACCTTCGGGCCGGTCGCCACGCTCGACCCCGACGTCGAGCGGGCCCAGGTACAGCTGAATGCGGTCGCGGTGCACGACATGGTGCTGGCGGTGCTGCCGGGCATGATCTCGCGCAAAGCCGGCGGTATTTTGATTTCCGGTTCGGCCGCGGGCAATTCGCCGATCCCCTACAACGCGACTTACGCGGCGACCAAGGCGTTCGCCAACACCTTCGGCGAGTCACTGCGCGGCGAACTGCGCGCCACCGGTGTGCACGTGACCGTTTTGGCCCCCGGCCCGGTGCGCACCGAACTGCCGGGCCCGGCCGACGCGTCGATCGTCGAGAAGCTGGTGCCGAATTTCTTATGGATCTCGACCGAGTACACCGCGAAGAAATCGCTGGATGCGTTGGCTCGCAACAAGATGCGCATCGTACCCGGCGTGACGTCCAAGGCGATGTCGACAGCAAGCCAATATTCACCACGCGCGATCGTCGCGCCGATCGTCGGGCGCTTCTACAAGAAGATGGGCGGCGGCTGAGCTACCGACGGCGTTTGCTGCCGCCGCGGATCATGTTGCGGATCAGCTCGGTGCCCACCGCCCTGAGGAAGGTCTGGAAGCCGCGGCTGTTCACGAATCGGCTGAACCAGCCAGGTTTTTTGGCGGCCGCCGGCGCCTTCTTGGATCTCCCGGGTGCCGGCACGGGTTGTTCGGCTTGAGCCTTGGCCTTTTCGGCTTCGATCTTCTCGTAGGCGGATTCGCGGTCTCTGGTGTCGCCGTAGGCCGCCTGCAGTGGGCTGCCCTTGGCGGCGGCGCTGATTGCCTCATCACCGATGGCGGCCATCAACGACCGCGGCGAGCGCAACCTGGTCCATGCGACGGGGGTCGGGGCACCGCGTTCGGAGAGCACGGTGACCACCGCCTCCCCGATGCCCAGTGCCGTCAACACCGAAGCAAGGTCGTAGACATCGGTTTTCGGGTAGGTGCGGACGGTCTTCGTCAGCGCCTTCTGGTCGTCGGGAGTGAACGCACGCAGAGCGTGCTGGATGCGCGCGCCCAACTGGGAGAGCACCTCGTTTGGCACGTCGGTGGGAAGCTGCGTGCAGAAGAACACCCCGACGCCGCGAGAACGGATCAGCTTGACCGTCTGCTCGACCTGCGCCAGGAACGCCTTGGACGCTTCGCTGAACAGCAGGTGGGCCTCGTCGAAGACGAACACCAGCTTGGGTTTGTCGACGTCACCGATCTCGGGCAGGGTCCGGAAAAGATCGGACAGCACCCACATCAGGAAGGTGGAGAACAGCACCGGTCGTGCCGCTTGAGCGCCGAGCTCCAGCAACGAGATCACGCCGCGGCCCTTGTCGTCGAACCGAAGCAGGTCCTTGGGCTTCAGTTCCGGCTCCCCGAAGAACGTATCGGCGCCTTCGGCTTCCAAGTTGACCAAAGCGCGCAGAATGACCCCGGCCGTCTGCGCGGAAACCCCGCCCAGCGACTTCAAATCGGCCTTGCCCTCGTCGCCGGTGAGCTTGGCGATCACCGCACGCAGGTCTTTCAGGTCCAGCAGCTCGTAGTTGTTCTGCTCGGCGTAGTGGAAGATCAACCCCAGGGTCGATTCCTGAGTAGCGTTGAGCCCCAATACCTTTGATAGCAGAATCGGCCCGAAGCTGGCGATCGTGGCCCGCACCGGAACGCCGGTGCCCTTGGTCCCCAACGACAGATAGTCCACCGGGTAGGCGGTTGGTTGCCAGTCGTCGCCGGTCTCCTTGCAACGCTCGGCGAGCTTGTCGCTGCCCTCGCCGGGGCGTGACAAACCGGACAGGTCGCCTTTCACGTCGGCCATCAGCACCGGAACGCCCGCCGCCGAAAGCTGCTCGGCAATCACCTGCAGCGTCTTGGTCTTACCGGTACCGGTCGCGCCGGCCACCAGGCCGTGCCGGTTGACGGTGGCCAGCGGGATGCGGATCTGCGCGGTCGGGTCCGCCTTGCCGTCGACGACGACGGTGCCCAGCTGCAGTGCCTGCCCTCCGACGGCGTAGCCGGCCGCGATCTGCTGTGCGGGGGTCGCTGTCGATTCCGTGCTCATAAGACCCTTGCCTCTGCCCTGGTGCCGTGGTCGAAGATCACGCACGACCTTACTGGCTGTCGCGCTCAGACGGGGTGGCTGCAGGGCCACCAGCTAACTTTGCCTACTGTGAATGCTGTGCGGGACGAATTGGTGTGGATCGACTGCGAGATGACCGGTCTTGACCTGGGCTCGGACAAGTTGATCGAGATCGCCGTCCTGGTCACCGACGGTGACCTGAATATTCTCGGCGACGGCCTCGACATGGTCATCCACGCCGAGGACGCGGCGTTGAACTCGATGATCGATGTGGTCACCGCGATGCACACCCGCTCTGGGCTCATCGATGAGGTGCGCGCGTCCACCGTGGACCTGGCGACCGCCGAGGCCGCAGCGCTCGCCTACGTCCGTCAACACGTCAAACAGGCGAGAACGGCGCCGCTGGCCGGCAACTCGATCGGCACCGACCGCGGCTTCATCGCCCGCGACATGCCGGCTCTGGACTCGTTTCTGCACTACCGGATGATCGATGTGAGCTCGATCAAAGAGCTCTGCCGCCGGTGGTATCCGAGGATCTACTACGGCCAGCCGGCCAAGGGCCTGGCGCATCGCGCGCTGGCCGACATTCACGAATCCATCCGCGAGTTGAAGTACTACCGGGGCACCGCGTTCGTGCCGCCGCCTGGGCCCACGACCAGCCAGATCGCCGCTGTCGCGGACGAGTTGGAGGTCGACTCGCCCGCGTCGCAGGAAATGGATTCGCCCGCGGAGGGCTCGAGCAGTTAGTATCGACGGCGCTGTGCGTCGCCTCGGCGGCCGGCAGCAATGGTGGGTGTAGTTCAGCTGGTAGAGCGTCAGGTTGTGATCCTGAATGTCGCGGGTTCGAGTCCCGTCACTCACCCGGCAGGTCAGAGGGCATTTTTGCCCTCTGACCTTTTTTTCATTTTCGCCGAACCCTTACACCCTTGCGGCCAGACCCACGGCCCGTCGCACACGATCCAAGGGTGACGAGGTCGGTCACTTCCGCCATGATCGCGACCACTTCGGTTGCTGAACAACAAATGTGATGTTGCGAATCGGTGTCACGCCTTGGCGTTGCCGGCGTGCCACTGATCCCACGGAATGTTCCAGTCGCCGAGACCTTCGGTGCCCGACAGCGGCGGCCCGATGGTGTTGAGCACCTGGACGACGTCGCCGCGCTTGGTGTGTTCGAAGAACCATTGCGCATTGCTCGGGCTCACGTTGAGGCAGCCGTGGCTGGTGTCGGTATGTCCCTGTGCGCCCACCGACCACGGGGCCGAGTGCACGAAGACACCGCTGTAGGACATCTGGGTGGCGAAATCCACCTCGGTGCGATATCCATTGGGCGAGTTGACCGGAACGCCGTAGGTCGACGAGTCCATGATCATGTGCGCGAATCGCACACCGAGAATGTAGGTCCCGCTGGCCGTGGGCGTGCTGTCCTTACCCATCGACGTCGGCATGGTTTTGACAACCTCACCGTTGACCCGGACCGTGAGCATTTTCGTGTTGTCGTCGGCCGTCGCAATGACCTCGTCACCGATGGTGAAGTGCGAGCGCACGTTATCCTGGCCGAACACCCCGTCACCGAGGTCGACGCCGTAGGTGTTGACGGCGATGTTGACGTTGGTCCCTGGTTTCCAGAAATGCTCCGGGCGCCAACGCACTTCGCGGTTGTTCAGCCAGTAGAACGCACCCTCGACGGGCGGATCGGCGGTCACCTCGATGGCCTTCTCGGCGGCTGTGCGGTCTGCGATGCTCTCGTCGAACTGGATCGCCACCGGCTCGCCGACACCCACCACCTCGCCGTCGCGCGGCGTGCTGTACGGCATTGTCAGGTTGTGCGGCGAATGCGTGTGAAATGACAGCTGGCGAGTGGCCACGCCGCCCAGCCCGCGTGCCTTGGCAGTCAGCGTGTAGAGCCGGTTGTACCCCAACCGCTCGGTGGTCGACCAGTGCACGCCGTCGGGGCTGAGCTGACCGTCGACCGTCGCACCGTTTTCGTTGACCATCTCGACCGACGCGAGCACGCCGTCGTCCGCGGTCACCGTCACCGGGCTGTCGACCGCGACGCCGACCGTGCCGTCGGTGACCGATGCGGTGAGTTTGGGGACCATCAGGTCGCTGAACGGCGTGGCCTTGTCCATGATGGCTTTGGGTTCCGAATGCGCACCGTTGCCGCTGCAGGCCGCCACGCCGAGCCCGGCGAGCAGCACCATCAGCACGGCAAGCCACCGGCGGCCGCCATGCTGAAACCTGTTGAAGCGACCTGCCACCTGTGTGTTTCCCCTCGAGACATGTAATGGCGTACTACTGCGGAGTATTCTAGG
>NZ_JAVKSG010000026.1:34202-47356 GCF_039583785.1 Mycobacterium sp. | reverse complement strand
CTGACGAATTGGGGTTTGTGTTCATCGTGGCGAGTGCGTGCGTGCATGCGATCAGCATGTTCACCTCCTGGCATTCATACGCATTCGAGCAGATCCTGGGTCTGGTCGTCGACGTCTCCGATGGTGGCGCATACCCGGACTCGCCCGTTGTCGGAGTCTTCGGTGAGGGCGCAGATGACGGCGGACCTGCCGGTGTCGACTGCGCGGGCTAGTACCGGCGACTTTTGTAGCAGTGCTAGTCCGGCTTCGACCACGTGTCCGGCTTCGAGGAGATCGGCGCTGACTGCACCAGATGCGCGGTGCAGGATCGATGTGGTGGCTTGTTCGACTGCCGCGCGGGTGGCCGACTGGGGAAGGTCTTGTCCGTCGTTCCACACTTTCAGGGCGGTGTGCATGGCAGCGCAGTTCTGGTGTCCCAACACCAAGATCAGGGGCACCTGCAGTGTGCCGACGGCGTGGTCGACGGTAGCGAGCACACCGGTGTCGATGACATGGCCCCAGATGCTGACCTCGATGATCGATGTGAAGCTCTGCCCGAAGATGACGTTGCTGGCGGGGCCGGCATCAGCGCACCGGAACACCAGGGCCACTGGCGGCTGCGCTGAAGCGGTGTTTCGATGTGAACGTGTTGATGTGTAGCAATTTTCGTTGCCGATGCGCAGGGTGTGCCAGGCAGTGGTTGGTGTCGGCATTGGGATCTTCCTTTCCTTTGAGGGGTGTTGACCGAGACTCAGGTGAAGTACTCGGGACGGCTGACATAGGTGTCGGTCACGAACATCACTCCGGGCGTGGAGTCGAGCAACTCGCGCAGGCCGGTGATCAAGGCTTCGGCGCGCTGTGGTGACACGACGGTGATGAGCAGTTCCAGGGCTGCCTTCTGGTTGAACAGCAGTCGCCCTTGGTGGTGTCCGGCGTGGCCGAGCCCGGAGACGCCGGACACGCTGGTGTAGCCGCTGGCGCCGCTGCTGCGGAAGAGGTCGGCCACTGCGGGGGAATCCTCGCCGCCGACGATGACCTCCAGTTTGGTCATGTTGGTCAGTCCGTGTGGTGTCATAGCGAGATCTCCGTTTCGTGTTGCGTTTCGGCGGTGAGGGTTTGGGTGTTGGGCTGCCATCCGGCGTGCGTCCAGCGATGCCAAGGCGCCACGCTGTCGTTGCGAGCGGTCAGTGCGACCCAGTCGTTGCCGAACAGCTGCTGCAGGATGGGGTTGCGGTCGATGATCATGTCGATGCGTTCCAGGGGTGCTTGGACGACGGCAAGCAGCCGCATCGGCTCGTGCATGAGCCGGGCCCCGTCGGCGATCGACTGCCAGGGCAGCCCAAGTTTGAGGTCACTGTTGTATCCGGCGATCACCCCGGCTGTGCCGACGACGTTGTGGATGGTCTTGGTGCCGGCCCCAAAGACGTCGGGGGCCACCGTGGAGAAGTAGTACTGGCTGTTGATCCATTGGGCGACGACGAGCGGAGCGGTGAGGATGATTTCCAGCCCACCACCGTCGGCGTCGATGTCGGCGTCGTAGGAGTGCAGGAAGGTGCGGCAGCGCAGGTCGACTCCGCGGGTGAGTGAACGGGGTCCGACGATGAACGCGGCGTTGCCGGCCAGCGCCCATTCGGGGTAGACCTGCGCCCAGTCCGCGGAGCGGACGCGGACGTGGCGCGCGGCCCGTTTCGGAGAACTCGCCCGTGGCGCGCCGGGCAGCAAGGCGCACCGTTGGGCGGCCAGGGCGCGACCGGCCGCGCGGAGGTCTTCCTCGAGCCGTTCGATGTCGCCGTGAAACGCCGGGGGGATGAGGTGGCGTTCGAGCACGCTGACTTCGTCGACGGCGGTGTCGTGCAGCGCGGCGAGGAACCAGGTGTCGTCGGGGATGTTGATGCCATGCTGGCGCAGCTCGGTACGGACGTCGTGGTTGTTCAGAATCGATGCGGCTGTGCGGGCGTTGGGGTCACCGGGCTGGCCGCCGCAGGCGCCGCAGTCCAGCGCCGCCTGGTAGGGGTTGTTCTCGGTGCGGCTGGTATGCGCGCACATCACCACCAACCGGGCGAAATCGCGGGTCAGTCCCATCGTGGTCAGCGCGGCATGGGCGAACAGCACCCGCTGATCTAGGGAGACGCTGTCGTTGACGCTGAGCACCGTGTCAGCGGGCGGGGCGATGATGTCGCGCGCACGGCGGCGCAGCGCACCGGCCACCCGCGGCGCCAGCGTCTTGACGGTGGCCCAGGGCCCGGCCGCCCAGCCGGCGGCTTCGGCCAGGGTGAACGGGGCGGCCGGTGTCTGCTCCGCGGTGTGTATCGCCGAGTCCCCGGCGGCCAGCACGCCCATGCCGGCCATCCGGCGTCCGGCGCCGGCCCCGGCACCGGGTGCGGGCAGTTCGCTGACGAGGTGATCTGGCGAGATCAGCACCGGGCACAGGTCGTTGGGGGCACCGCCCAGCAGGTCGGTGAACCGGATCGCGACCGCGAAAAAACCAGCGAACCCTAAGGTTTCGACTCCGGGGCGGGTCTCAAGGTGACGGCGCAGACCCTCCGAGCGGGTGTCGATACAGGTGACGACCTGGATCCGGGAGAGCTCCGCGGGCGCGGGTTGCGCGCCGGCGAGCGCGGCGAGCAGCTCGCGCTGGTAGTGATGTTCGTAGGCCTGCTGCCAGACCATCTCCCGAGCGGTGGCTGGAAGCGCGGCTAAAACCCTTGCCACAGAAGCTAACTCGGATTCAGACAGCTCGGCGATGTGCCCGAGGCGGGTCAGGTCAACGGCGCGTTGGCGTGCTGATGCAACGGTGGGCAGCGCGTCGTCGACCGGCGCGGCGCCACCCGGGGCGGCCTCGGCCAATAGCGCCGACTCGTAGGTCAGCCGCACAGCCAGGTACTCGGTCACATCGATTCCTGAGGCATTCTCGGCGTGCCACCGCACATGGGCGGCCCATCCGGGTAGCCGCGTCAGGTGCGCCTGCAGGCAGGCAATACGGTTCTCGTCGCCGATATCCAGCGCGTCCAGCGCGTCCAGCACGGCGTCGTCGGCCCGCACCGGCGCGGCGCGCAGTGCTGTGCGCACGCGAGGACCCAGCGCCGGGTCCCGCCACGCCAACGCGCGCCAGGCGGCGTAGAAACCGTGTTCGCGGTCCGGCATCGGCCAACCGGCCGAATCGGCGCCGATAAACGCTGCGCACCACTTGACGGTGTGGTCATCGACGGAGCCGGCGATGTGCGGCAAGACGACCTCGCTGATCATCCGGCTGCGCCGGACCGGATCCGGTGTGGGGTGGCCGTGCAGCAGGTCGGCACGCAATATCTGGGTCGGGGTCAGCGTGGTCGTCCCGAACCGGATCGCCGGCCCGTCGAGCAAACCAGGGCAGCGCCGACGCAGCACACTGTCAAGGTCATCGTCGGTGATCCGGCCGTCGCGGTGTAGCGCACGGAAGTGCTGCAAGGGCAGGACGCCCCGGATGCCGTAGAGGTCACCGGCGCGGTGTATCGCCTGTTCGAACGGCATCCTCTCCAGGCCGGCAAGGGGATTGACCGCGATGAACGTGCGTAGCGGGTAGTACGTCGGCAGCACGCGTGAGGCCAGCGCGATCTGAGTGCGCACATGCGTGCGGCGCGCAGCGATGGTGACGGGGTTAGCGGTATCGGTCACTGATGCGCTCCTCTGACTGACAGTGAGATGGTGGCCTCCCGCAGCGGCCTATGCGGGACGCTGACGTGTCCGGCGCTGAGCGCGGCCACGTAGACCGACCGATGCAAAGATCCGACCCGGCCGCCGGTGGGCGTCTTACGCAGCACCGCGAGCACCGCCAACGCGACGGCTGCGATCACCACCGCCCAGACCGCCACCTGGGGTGCGGTGGTCGGGGGAAGCGCTGGGTCGATGAAGCCGGTAAAGCCGGCGACCAGGACCCGGTAACCGGCTGCCGCCGCGACCAGCGTCGCCGATACCGTGATCAAGGCGAAGGGGCTGTGGCGTCGCCGCAACCAGCCGGCGGTGGCCGCTGCCGCAGTGGCCCAGCCGAAGACCAACAGCACTGCCCCCGAGCCGTGTTCGGCCGCTGATTGCGGCACGATCAGCAGCGCTGCAGTCAACGCCAGCGCGGGAAGCAGGAGCGCGGCGGCCAGCAACCCGAATCTGGTGCGCGCAGTGATCTCCGGTGCCGGCGCCCACCGCGACGCGTGCGCACGCCGCGCCACCGCCGCCCCGGAGTTAAGGAACAGGGTTGCCTTGTACATGCCGTGGGCGACGAGATGGAACACCGCGGCACCGTAGAGACCCACGCCACAGGTCAGCATCATGAAGCCCATCTGGGCGGTGGTCGAGTAGACGAGAGCCCCCTTGACGTCCGGCTTGGCCAGCATCGCCGCGGTGCCATAGACCGCAGTCAGACCGCCCGCCACCGCCGCCAGGACCATCGCGAACCCGGACTGCCCCACTAGATATCCGTTGCGCACCAACAACATCCCACCGCCGTTGACCACACCGGCGTGCAGCAACGCCGACACCGGCGTCGGCGCGGCCAGCGTTGCCGGCAACCAGCGGTGAAAGGGGATCTGCGCCGAGCGCGACAAAGCCGCTACCACCACCAGCGCGGCCGCGGCCCCGATGAACACCGCCGACTGACCCTGCAAGGCCGCGCCCAGCTCGCGCAGCTCCACCGTGCCGACACGGGCGGTAACCATTGCGACCGCGCCCCACAGCGCAAAATCGCCGATCACCAACGCCGTGACAGTACGGGTGACGCCCAGCCGGGCGGCCGGCACATGCGAATAGGTCGACAGCAGTAGGCACAGCGCCACACCCCCAACCGTCCAACAGGCGGCCATTCCCACCAGCGTGGTCGATGTCACCATTGCGCCGGTGACGGCGGTCAGCAGGCACGCTGAAACGCTGAACCACCCGGCGCGGGGATCGCCGTGCAGATAACGCACCGCAAAGGCCTGCGCCACAGTGCCGATCACGTACACCAGCAGCAACAACACCACGGTCAACCGGTCCACCGACACCCCGACCACAAGCGCGCCAGCACCGTTGGTCAGCACCGCCGACACCTCGGAATGCCCGGCGACACGAACCGCCAGCGCAACGCTGAGCACGAAACCCACCCCGGTGGCGCCGGCGCCCAACTGGCCGGTCAACCGGGGATCGCGCCCCCGGGTAACAGCAGTGACGGCCGCCGCCGCCAGCGGCAGGACCAACACCGCAATCACGACGACACTCATCGCCCCACCCGCACTTCGTGCACCCGCCGCGCGCAGTCCCTCATAGCGAAACATATTACGTGTTTTGCAACTCACGTGTCAATATTTATGAATTGTAGTTCGCATATACTGGGGATCGTGCATAGGTCATGTCGGATGGAAGAAGGCAGTTGAGCAGCGACAGCGCACGCATGGGGCAACGTCGGGCTCTCGCGAGCACCGCGAGAGCCCAGGGCGGCCCTTACCAGGAACAGGTCGTGGCCATCGGCACCCGCCACGGCAAGCAGCACCAGCTGGCCCCGGCATTCGCCGACGTCCTCGGCGCACGTCTGATCACACCACCGGACCTAGACACCGACCGGTTCGGCACCTTCAGCGGGGAACGACCGCGCACCCTGCCCGCCCGCGACGCCGCACGCGCCAAGGCACACCTGGCCATGTCCGCCGCCGACACCCCCTACGGGCTGGCCACCGAAGCAACCTACGGCCCGCTGCCGGGTACCGGCTGGCCCGGCCACGAAGAGATCGCGCTGTTCGTCGACGACACCCGCAACCTCGAAATCATCGAAGGCCTGCGCATACAGTCGGTGCCGGGCAGCAGTCGGCGCGTGCGCGCCGCCGCCGACCTCCCTGACCCGATCAGCCAGGGCTGGCCAGCCCAAGCCTGTATCGTGCGGCCGTCATCAGGCGACGATACGGCGGCAATCACCAAGGGAATCAACGACATCCGACAACTATCGGCGGCCATCGCCATCGCCGCCGCCCGATCCACGGACGGACACGCGATCGTCGAACCCGATCTGCGCGCCCACCACAACCCCACCCGTCAAGCCGCACTCATCCGGCTCGCCCGAGCACTCGCTGACAGATTGGCCACCGCGTGCCCCCGGTGCGCGACTCCCGGATACGGCCGCATCGACGTCGAACGCGGTCTGGCATGCCGCATCTGCGCCACCCAAACCGATCTGCCGCGAGCCGAGATCCACGGCTGCGCCCGCTGCCCGCAGCGCCACAGCCACCCCCTGCCCACGACGGCGGCCGACCCCCGCTGGTGTCCCACCTGCAACCCGTAACAAAGACACCAAGACCCGCAACCGCCAGGGCCGTCCCGGATCCTCGAGTCCGTCGACCGACCTCATCAGGGCAACGAGGACCCGGGCGACAAAGCCGCGTTCGACGCTACCGGAAATGCAATACGCGAAAAGATCCGTACTACGATGACTCTGATGGTCGCCGCGAAGCCACCCCGTAAGCCTGTTGCCCCCCGCACACGGCCAACTCCTGCGCATGCGGCGATGGCGGCCGACACCCCGATCGCGCACGGCTACACCGGAACCCGCGGCTGGACATTCTTGACCAATCACGCTCATGCGCTGCTGTGCCTGGCCCACCAGGAATCGCTGACCACGAGGGACCTGAGCCTGCGAATCGGCATCACCGAGCGCGCCGTGCAGGCCATCCTGGCCGACCTGGTCGCCGAAGGTTACCTGACCAAGACCAAGATGGGCCGGCGCAACAGCTACACCGTCAACCCTAACGGCCGGTTACGCCACCCCCTGGAATCGGGCCATACCGTCGGAGAACTGATCGATACTCTCTCCTGAGTACCCCAAGCATCACCGGGCCATTTTGTTGTCTCGAACCAGACAAGCAGTACCCAGCAGAACTGCGTTCGGGCGGCGCGGATGTTGTCGGCCGAGAACCTTGGCTTGGTCTTGGCGCGCAACGTATTCCTGGACTGTTTGGCTGTCACTGCTGTCGGTAACGGTTAGGTCCTCGTTAACCGTGAGTCGGGCGCCGCGAGCCGGAGGACCTTTTTTGTGTTCTCACTCAGCGGGGCCGGGCGGCAGCGGCTGGCCGGGCAGCGGGCCGCTCGTCGGCGCCGCGCCCGATGGCGCACCCTTGCCACCTGCAACACCGGCCATGTCCGCGATCGGTGCGCCCGGCAGTCCGCCCAGCGCGATCAGCGGAGCACCAGCCGGAACCGCAACGGGCAGTGGGGCTCCCGCTCCCGCGGGAATCGGAAGTCCACCCGGGATGGGAGCGCCCGCGGGAATCGGAAGTCCACCCGGGATGGGAGCGCCACCGAGGACGGGAGCTCCGGCGGGTAGCGGCGCGGCCACGGGTGCACCGGCCATGTCGGTGATCGGTGCGCCTGCCGGCACGCAGGCAGGCCCTGCTCCGGCGGCACCAGCAGCACCACCTGCTCCGGCGGCACCAGCGGCAGCCGGCGCGCCGACTTCACCTGCCGCTCCATACATGCACGCGCCGCCGCCCGTCTTCAACGGGGAGGCTCCCGCAAGTGGGCTCAGCACTATCGCGGCACCGCATAATCCAACGCCGGCAACAACTTTAATGCCGAATCGGTCTGTCATCGACGTCAACTCTCCCTATCACGGCCAGGCGGGTGCCCGCAGATCAACACCGGTGCAGCCGCACCGCGACCGCGATTCTCACGGCCAACCCATTTTTAATAGACCAGTGTCGAAGACGCACCACGCCGCACCGGAGCGTTTCCAAATAGAGACGTTCAGCCTGGTTTGGCGGTCAGCCGAAACCCGAACCAGCCCTTGATGTTTGATACGTTACATCACAATTCGGTATCGGTAGCCTGGTGGGCCTACAGCTTTGACGCTGGGATCAGCGAAGGTAGACTTCGCGGCCGGTGGGATATCCCCCACCGTGCGTGGTGATGTGCACGTGGTCGTAGTGGCCATAGCCGGATCCGGACGGGCCACCGGGCGTGTAGTACGTCCCACGCCAAATACAATCCTGCAGCGCGAACTTGTCCGCGTTCCTGAGGACGAACGAGACGATCTGGTTGCCCAGTGCGATGCCGGACGCGCTGGACGCGTTGGGGATCATCACGTCGATGGCCAGACCCCGAGGATGCCACGGACGAGCGTCCGGTCGGACGCCGCCGATGCTCTTGATCTCCGGGAAGATTGCGCTGATGGTGCGGGCCACCAGGATGGTCTTGACCTGGAGGCCACGTTCCGGCGCGACATCCGCGATCAGAACCTGCGGGGCGTTCTTGGCGGCGACATGCCAGCGCGATGCACGCGATGCGGACGCCGTTTCGGCGACATCGCCGCCAGCCTGCACACCGGATGCGGACCATGACGATGCCATCGGCATGCCGGCCGTCATCTGCAGGTGGCAACACGGCGCGGTGTCATCAGCCAGTGCGGCGGCCTTGCCGTGATGGTCCTCGGCGTGGGTGCTCCCCCCGAGCGCAAATATGACGGCGGCCGGGGCGGCAACCGCAGCCATCACGCCCGGCGATTTACGCCTACCGCTGGCTAACTCGTGACGAGCCACGGCCGCAGCTTACGAGGAAATTGCGAATTAGTCACGATCAGATAACGACGCTGCAGGTAAAGCGCCTGCTTTAGACCGGCCAGCTGCTCGATTCCGGCTCGAAGCGCAGGACAGCGACCGGGGGCAGCGGACGTCGCTCGCCGGCCGATATCGCGTCCAGCATCAGTGCGACGTAGCGGCGCCAGCCGTCGCTGCCGGCATCCATCGTCTGTAGCACGCTGTACAACATCGCGATCATCCGTGGCAGGTCGGCGGCCGCCAGGTCGGCGCGAACGGCACCGGCCCGCTGGCCGCGCTCGGCGAGCTCGGTGAGCGCCTCGATGAGCGGGGTCGACACGTCCGAGGTCAGGGAACCCGCCCTGCGCGCGGCGGTCAATAAGTTGTGCTCGCGCGCGCCCAGCGATATTGCCGCATCGATGAGCTCAGCGAGGCCGTCCAGCGGATCGGTGGCGCGGCGGGCCGTCTCGATCGCCGGCGTGAGGTCTTCGGCGATGCACTGGTCGAGCGCGGCCCGGACCAACTCGGCCTTGGTCGGAAATCTGCGGTAGAGCGTGCGCTCACCGACGCCGGCCCGACGGGCTATCGCCTCGATGGGTGCATCCGGCCCGAGTTCGTCATAGACGTCCCGGGTGGCCCGCAGGATTCGCTCGGCATTGCGCGCGGCATCGGCACGCAACGGCCGATCGCTCACCGCGGTCACGATTTGAGCCTAACTGACAGTTGACCGTCACTAAGACGCGTTTTACGCTCGGTGCAATTGGCAGCTATCTGACACTTAAGGAGGGACGCCGGTGGCCGCAACGACTTCCGACCTGCCCGTAATCCCGATGCGGCGCACCGGGCGGTGCCCGCTGGCGCCGCCTGCCGAGTTCGAGAGCTGGCGAGCAGAGCCGGGCCTGCGGCGGGCGATCTGGAACGGCGAGCCCGTCTGGAGCATCAGCCGCTACCAGGACATCCGCGCGGCGCTGGTCGATCCGCGGTTGTCTGCCGCGACTCTCCCCGATCTGGTCACGCCGCCGGAGGACGACAGTGCACCGCTCATTTTCGCGCGCATCGACGATCCCGAGCATCACCGGCTGCGGCGGATGATGACCAGCCAATTCACTTTCCGCCGTTGCGAGGCGATGCGGCCGCAGATTCAAGATCTGGTCGACCACTACCTGGATGAGATGATCGACGGCGGACCACCCGCCGACCTGGTGCGCGACTTCGGCCTGCCGGTGCCGTCTTTGGTGATCGCGCTGCTGCTCGGTGTCCCGCCGCAGGACCTCGACCTCTTCCAGCGCAACACCAGCGTCGGGCTGGACGTCAACTCGACTGAAGAGCAACGTGCCCACGGCTTTGGTGAGATGTACCGCTACATCCAGGAACTGGTAACGCGTAAGGAGCGCGCACCCGGGGACGACCTGATCAGCCGCCTCCTGACCGATTACGTCGCAACCGGCCACCTCACTCGCGACACTGTCGCCGTCAACGCCGTGATCATGATGCTGGCCGGTCACGAGACCACCGCCAACATGATCTCGTTGGGAACCGTTGCGCTGCTGGAGCATCCGAATGTCTTCGAGCTGCTCGGCCAGACCGGGGATGGCACCGTCATCGCGCGCGCCGTCGAGGAACTGCTGCGGTATCTGAGCATCGTTCACGCGCAGGTGGATCGCGTCGCGATCGAAGACCTCACGATCGGTGGTCAGCTGATCCGCGTCGGCGAGCGGGTGTTGATGAACCTGCCTGCCGGCAACTGGGACACCGCTTGCGCCGCCGAGCCCGAAAAGCTCGACATCGAGCGAAATGCGCGCGGACATCTGGCTTTCGGCTACGGCACCCACCAATGTATCGGGGCCAACCTCGCGCGAGTCGAGATGCAGGTGGCATTCTCGACCTTGGCGCGCCGGCTTCCCAGGCTGCGACTCGCAGTGCCGGCGGACCAGCTGAAGTTCAAGGACGCCGACATCTACGGCATGAAAGAGCTGCCGGTCACCTGGTGAGCGACGAGATGAGGCTATTCCGTGCCTGACAGACCCAAAGACGAGATGGCCGAGCTGTTCGCCACGCCGGTGATGAACCAGCCGGACTGACCGCTACAGCCGGCTGGCGGCGAAATCCGCTGCCTGCTGGGTCATTCCGTTCACCGAGTAGGTCGTGTGCGCGAAGGTCGGCAGCGCTCCGGCATCCCCGTTGCAGATGGTGTCGCCGGCGGCGCACAATTCCAGCGTCTTGGGCACGTACAGCGGGCCGATGGTCACGATCGGCGCGCCATAGTTCTGCAGCCAGGCAGACGACGGCTCACCGAAGAGCGTCACCGCCGCAACGTGATTGGCAACCTCGGCCGGCATCGGCTTGGGCAAAAACGAGCGGTACTGCTCGGGAATCCCGGCGGGGATCGACGCCGAAGTGACGAAGCCGGCCACCGCAGCGCCCTGCGAGTACCCCCCGAGCACGATCCGGGTCTTGGGGCAGTTCGCCGCGGTTGCTTCGATGTGCTTGCTGGCGTCGGTGATTCCGTCGACGACGCTGCGGGCGAATTCGATGCGGTCAGAAAAGTTGCTACTGGCCTGGTAATTGACCGGGTACACATCCAGCAACTTGGGACTGATCGCGGTGCGCAACTCATCGACGAACGTCTCACCGATGCCGCCGACGCCAGGTGGCTCGCTGGTACCGCGGGCGAACACCGCTTCGACGTCGGGACATGGTTGCGCGGTGGCGATCGGTAGCGGGGCACTCCACAGTGCGCCGACAGTCGCCAGTGTTGCGAAAAGGACACGGCCGACCAGGCTCAGGGACATGGTCCCCATTGTGGCGTACAGAACACCAAGAGGTCGCAGCGACGTGACCAAGGTGAGGTGATACTCACGAGTCGTGCCAGCGCTCGCCGAGTGCTTTAGCCGCTGTGGACACTTTCATCACCAGACGACGCTCGCGGTACCGGACGGGGACGAAATGGTAATGCTCGTAAAACGACTGGGCTTCGTCGTCTAGCGCATCAACGACGATGAGCCGTCCTCCACCGATCTCCGACGCTGCGACGGCTTTCCTAATTGCGTCCAGGAGCAGCTGCTCGCCGTATCCGTGACCACGCAGCGATGCGTCTATTGCCAGACGGGCGATCAAATATCCGGGTACACGGGAATAACCCCCCGCCATTGACGCCGGCACGCCATCGCCCTTCCGCGCAACTTCGGTGGGACAGATGGCGAAATAGGCGCAGACCTTCGGTTCCCCTTGCCGGGTCCACACATAGACGTGTGCCACTCCGCTACTGTCGGCACGGCGGGCGTGCTCGACCAGCCAGCCGTTCAGCGAGTCCTGACCACAGTCGAACCCTGCCAGGGCGTGGTCGTCGTCGAGCCGTGCGGACTCGAACATCACTCAGCGCCGCGTGAACACCGCAGGCTTGCGTGCGGCTGCCGCTAGTCGTGGTGCGGCGTCGGCAACATCGAGCGCGGACATCAGCTTGTCGAACTGTTCGGGCTCCATCACCGTTACCAGCTCTTGGCGCAGGACATCCTCGGCACGTTGGATCGCGGCTTTCCGGACGAATTCCGAGGTTTGCTCATGCACGACATTCGCAGCTCGCTGGATACGATCCAGGGTCGCCTCCTCCGCGCGAAGCTCGAAGCGCTTCGCTTTGACTGCCACGATGACACCTCCAATTGACTCGCCAACCGTAATGTACGGCATTTGTACGTATGTTTCTAGGGCAAACCCTACCGGCCTCGAGTCAGCGCCAGAGTCGGTTGTCCCCGGCTCCGGCTGCGCCTACCGCCAAGCGAATGGGAGTAGACGCCCAACTTTTCACCAGGCTGAGCTGCTTTGGTCGAGGATCCCACCGGTGGCACTCGTTTCGCTGTGACGCGCGCTGTTCGATTCCACTTTCGTTCGCCGGCACGGGTCAGCCAGCCGTCACTCGGCGTCGATTGCGTATGTACAGGATCGATTGTGCGGCTATGGATTTGAGCGTGTACCCCGGGTTGGTTCACGTCGGCGTGTCGACGCCCTGGTCGCACACTCGATGCCCCCCAAGCGTGACGCACCGGACAGATCGCCAACTCCGCAGCGACGTGACCGGCGTCGCGGCTCCCGGGCGCAACGGCTTAGGACGTCTCGCCCGAATCGTCGAGGACGCTGACCGCGATGCCGTAGGGCAGGAACCGAACTTTGCGGGTGGCGTCGGTGTTGTTCTGGTTCGCCCGCAGAGCGTCGAGCTCGGTGGCGTACACCTCCTCGACACGGGCACCGCCGTCGGCGCTCACCACCGTGTAGATCGCCCACACCCCGTCACCGGCTTCGCCGGTGGTCTCCGGCCTGGTCCGGGTGCGGCGTGCGAGGTCTTCGAAGACCGACGACCACCCGGCCCGCCCGCTGGGCACGGTGAAAAACCGACCGACTCCCTCGAATGCGTCCCGCAGACCCTCGGTCGCGTCGCGAAGTATCTGCTCGAAATCTTCCGGCTCGAATCCGAACCGACCGTGGTCGTCCATTGTGGCCTCCTGGCTGCGCACACCGAATACACCCAGTGTGCGCATTTCGACTGGCTGGCACCACACCCTAGTAGCCGTAGCCCGGGCCCCCGTACGGATTCTGCTGGTACGGGTTCTGCTGGTACGGGTTCTGCTGGTACGGGTTCTGCTGGTACGGGTTCTGCTG
>NZ_JAVKSG010000026.1:0-34102 GCF_039583785.1 Mycobacterium sp. | reverse complement strand
TTCTGCTGGTACGGGTTCTGCTGGTACGGGTTCTGCTGGTACGGGTTCTGCTGGTACGGGTTCTGCTGCTGATAAGGGTTCGGTGGCTGCTGCTGGCTTGCCCCACCCTGGCCCGCGGGGACCTGCACCGGGATCGGCACCGGCACGAACGGCAGGTTCAAATACGTCGTCGTCATGGCCGGCGCCGTCGAGGTGCTCGGCGGCGGGGGCGGCGGGGGCGGCGGGGTGGTGCTCGGGGTGGTGCTCGTGGCCTGCGGCGTGGTGGTCGTCGGCTGCGGCACGGTGGTCGTCGCCTGCGCCGTGGTACGTGGCGGCGGCGGTTCGTAGGTCTCGACCGGAGCCGGGGGCGGGGGCGGGGGCGGCGGCGCCTCGCTGGTCGGTGGCGGAGCGACGATCGCGGACGGCTCCGCCGTGGTCGGCGGGGGCGGCGGTGTGGTGCTCGGTGACGGCAGTCGCGAGCTCAGCGGTGGGGGCGGCGGTGCCGTGGTGCTGCTGCTGGGCAGCGTCGGCGCCCGGTTGCTACTGGTCAACGTGAAGGCAACGCCACCGATCGCGACCATCGACACCAGCGCGGCCAGCCCCACAAACAGCTGGGGCAGCCGTATTCGGCGCGGCCGCACCGGGTCGACCGCCGCAACCTTCGGTAGCTGCATCAGCTGCGACGGCGTCGCACGGTTGTCGTCGGTGTCATACGGCTCGCCGGAATACACGACGGGCTCATCGCCGGAATCGTCGGCCTGCGACCAGGCCAGCTCCGTCAGGCGTTCCGATGGGTCGTCGAAAAGTGCTTCGGCGGTGGGGATGTCGAACGTTCCGGTCGACGCCGTGAACGCGCCGGTGGGAGTACCGAGCGCGTCGGTCGGCAGGACGAATCGCCCGGTGGTGGGCAGTTCGCTGGTCGAAGTCGCGCACCTGCCGGTAGACGCGCCCACCAGCGTCGCGCTCATCGCCTTCTCACGTTCCTGATCATGCCCGGCGATGGGCTGTCGGGCCGAGAGCGTCACGGCGCCGACTGCCGTCGCGAGCGCGGGTTGATCGGCGGTGATCACCGAGGTCTCGGTGTGCGCCGAAAGAAGCCGGGCAACAGCGGGAATCTCGGCCGTACCACCGGCAATCGCGACGGCCGCAAGGCCTTTGCAACGAATCCTGTTGCGGCGCAACATGTCGTCGAATGTGGCGAACAAGCCCTCGAGCCGCCCTTCGATCAGGCCGTCGAGTTCGGCCCGACTGATCGCCAGGCGGCTGCGCTGGCCGGGCAGGTCGAGGGCCAGTTCGGTCGCCGTTTCGCTGGACAGCCGTTCCTTGGCCAGCTGGCATTCATGTCGCAGGCCGGCCACTTGCCCGACGACCGCGGCGCCGCCCAGTGCGTGCACCATCAGTGCCTGGTCCACCAGGTCGCCGGAGAAGTCTTCGTAGCGAAGCGTGTCGGCGATCGGAGTGAAGTCCGATGCGGCGTCGACAAGGGTGATGCTGGTGCCGCTTCCGCCGAAATCGAACAGCGCGACCACGCCCTTGGCGGGCAGTCGAGAATCAGAGCTCAGCGCGGTCAGTGCGGCGACGCAATCCGGCACCAGCCGCGGCGCGATACCGCCGTGCACGAAGTCGGCGTGGGTGTCGAGGGCGCCTTGCATGCTCCGCAACGCATCCGAACCCCAGTGCGCCGGAAATGCCATCGTGATATTCGAGGTCGCGGCTTCCCCACCGGCCTCGGTGATCAGTGCATCCAGAGCCTCGACCAGTAGCAAGGACGGGTCATGGATCGAGCCGTCAGCAGACTTCAGGGGCTTCGATCCACCGACTCGCTCGACGAAACCGGTCATCAGGGTGCCGGTATCGTCGATGTCCGAGTCTGCTAAATCTTCATCGGGCAGGCCTAATTCCGGCGCGCGATCTGGAAAAAGCGTCAAGACAGCGCGGCGCGACACAGGCGGGTTACCGCTGCGGACCGCGACTAAGTTTGTGGTCCCGATCGATAACCCCAGGGGGTCATACATGACTCAGATACTTTCGTTGGCAGCGTTTGGTGGCCAGCGCTAACGATAACGGCGGGCCGCGCTACGGCCATCGGGCACAACATCATCGGTATCCGGTCGATGCGGTTGCGTCACCGAAGTGAGACGGCCGACTCACTTGACAGATCGAATCGCGTCAGATCACGGTCAAGGGCAGTGATTTTCGCGGCTGAAACTCGAATGTCGCGCCTCCGCTGACTTTGGCGATCGCAACTTCGGGCAGCTCCTTTGCCGCACTGTCGGTTTCGGCCAGCTCCGCGGTCCAGTCGGTGCTTGTTCCGGTGACCCGGACTCCGATGCAAGGGTCGACGGCCGTGGCGATGGCCTGGAGCGGCTGGATCGAGTCCGGTGCGCACAGCGAAATCCAGGCAGCGTCGTCGTGCGCCGGCGATCGGTGAACGGTCAATTGGTCGCCCGTCTCGGCGTTGACGTATCCCAGCGGATTGATCAGCGGATGCAGTTCGAAAACCTTTCGTATGCCGTCGGTCCCGGCGGGCAGGCCCAACGCCTTGTGAATGCGCTCGGCGCCGAGGCCGGCGACACCGATCAGCTGACGAGTGCAGATCGAATCGGCGAGCTCGATGTCCGATCCCGCGCGGGCTCGCACCGCGATCGCGAACGACAGGTACAGCAGGTGCATCTGCAGGCAGACCTCGTCGGCCATCCGCACCAGAGCCGAATGCGAGTAGGCACCGAAATCGAAGTCGGACAGCACCGGGCCCGAATAGTCGGACAGCCCGTCGCCGGAGCGGTCGATCGCATCGAGTTCCCAATTGGCAGCGCGAGTTTCGGCCACCATGTCCAGCGCCGCAATGCCCTCGACAGGCGGGTGAGACTCGTCGATGATCACCGTCCACGCGCAGTGCGGATGCCGGTCCGACGGCACCCGGGGCGGGCGGTGCACGGGACGCACCTGCGCACGCGCATTGGTCGCGACAGCGGTGGCGTCGAACGTCGGATCCTCGATGGTGTGGCACATTCCGAAGACGTAGTCGTGACCCATCGGCTCGACGTCGAGCAGGGCGCCGCAGTGGTCGAGGTGAAATTCGCCGTGCCAGCGGTCGTGAATGGTATAGCGGAAGTCCATGAACTGGGGCGGTGCGCCGATGTCGAGCTGCAGGCCCTTGAAAATCGTTGGCACGTCGACACCTTCGTAGTTCAGCGCACGCTGCATGCGTCGGGTATAGATCGGGCTGGCCCCGGCCCACTCCTCGATCGCGATCTGCACCATCTCGTCGCGCCCGAATTCCTGGATGCACCAGGCCATGCCGGAGCGGTCGATCATCTGCCCGATCAGTAGCAGCTCGGGAAGCAGAACGGCGAGCTGCTCACGGGACAGTTGGGCGTAGCGGGATCGGCTCACCAGGTGAAAATAAAGCTGACTATGTTATAAAGTCAACAATGTCTATCGTCGCAGGCTCGAAGGCCCCCGCCAGCCCCACCCGGCGGACGAATGCGCCTCGTAAGCGCGGCGACGACACTCGCGCGAAGATCATCGAAGAAACCGTCCGCTGCATCGTGGAAGAAGGTTTTGCCGCGGCAACGGCAAAACATGTCGCCGAACGGGCGGGCGTCACCTGGGGCGTGATCCAGTACCACTTCGGCGACCGCAACGGCCTGCTGATGGCCGTCGTGGACGACGGGGTGGCCCGGCTGCTGGACAGCCTTTCGTCAGCCGACGTCGCCGAACTGCCGATGCGGGAGCGTATCGAGGTCGTCGTCAACGTCGCTTGGAGTTGCTACAGCAGCCCGACGTCGATGGCAGCTTTCGAGATCCTGCGGGCCAACCGTGGCGGTCCGTCGCGTCGGCACCTGCTGGAGTTGAACGCAGCGATCGGTCAGCTCGGCCGGCTGATCACCGACGACCCCGCCAATGATGGTGTAGCCGATGTGATTTGGGCGACGCTGCGCGGTGTGGTGTTGGCACAGATGATCGTCGGGACGCCGATCGACTGGCAACGGGAGCGGCACGCGCTGATCGAGATGGTCACCCACTATCTGAGTTGTTAGATCGGCCCAGACCGCGGCGACATGTGAACCACGCCGGAGAACGTCGCACTGGTTTCGATCTCGGCGGCGCTGACCGGCCCGCCGACATGTGCTGCAATGACGAGATGAGTTCCCAAGAACACGACGCCTGGCACGCCGACGTCGCTGCGATAGAACAGATCAAGTACCGCTATCTGCGTGGACTGGACACCAA
This sequence comes from Mycobacterium sp., assembly GCF_039583785.1. Classification (GTDB taxonomy): domain Bacteria; phylum Actinomycetota; class Actinomycetes; order Mycobacteriales; family Mycobacteriaceae; genus Mycobacterium. The sequence continues at coordinate 29,887 of NZ_JAVKSG010000026.1, read as the reverse complement.
GCACTGGGACGACTTCGCCGACACCCTCACCGAGGATGTCATCGGCGACTACGGGTCGTCGATGGGTGCCGAACACCACTTCACCAACCGTGCCGACCTCGTCGAGTACATGCGCTCGCAGTTGGGCCCGAACGTCATCACCGAACACCGCGTCACCCATCCGGAGATCGAGGTGAGCGGCGACGAGGCCACCGGAACCTGGTATCTGCAAGACCGCGTCATCGTGGCCGAATTCGACTTCATGCTGATCGGTGCCGGCTTCTATCACGACCGCTACCGCCGCACCGCGGACGGTTGGCGGATCAGCGCGACCGGATACGACCGGACCTACGACGCCACACTGTCGTTGAAAAACCTGGACTTGCACGTGACGCCGGGTAGCGCGCTGGCGATTTGATCAGAATCGTTGGGCCGCAATCAGTTACCCGGTGATAGCCATGACCGCGCCGGGGCGTAGCCACTGAATGACCTGAACCAGCTTGGCGTCGTCGATCGCGACACAACCCTCGGTCGCGCGGCCGTCGGTGGTGTGGAAAAAGAATGCCGCACCCTTGCCCGGCTGCCGGTCTGGGTTGACGCCCATCACGACCGCGTGCTTGTACTGCGGAATTTCGAGGTTTTCGCTCGCATTGGTGTCGAATGGGCACTGCGCCTTGTGGCAGACCTGCATGGTGTTGAAGGTGGGGCTGCCGTCATCGCCGTTCCACCAGTGATTCGACCCGACCTGAACGTATTTGAGACCGCCACCGGGATTGGGCGCGGTCCCGAATGCGTATGGCAGGGCGAAGACTCCCGTCGGCGTCGCGGGGTATCCGCTCTTCGCTTGGGGCGCCAGACCTGCCGATCCGATATGGGTCGGGATGCCGGCCTCGACCGGTTGCCAGCCGGCAGCGGTTCGCTGATAGATATCCATTTTCGCGTTCGAACCGCCGGTTCCGACAACGGAAATCACCTGAGTCGCATTGCCGACCGACGGAGCAAACCAAGGTGCGCCGACTGCACCCCCCTTCGGAGCGGTCGCCATGGGTACAACGGCTGCGCACACCGCAGCGCACAATAGACCCAGCAGTCGGCGCACCGCTTTATCGTCGGCGCTGGCCGATCGACCGGTCAAGTCAAGGTTTAGCGTCGATCAGGTCACCGAGCGGCCGCGACGCAGCGCTCGTCACCTGTCGGCGCTGGTGCACCGATATGTTCGTAAGCGTTGCCCGCCGGATCCCCGGCTATAGAAAGCCATAGATGTCACCGACAGAACACACCCGTCCACCCGCCAGCGACGGCCATACCAGCAGGCTTGCCTCGGCGAGCTGCGCCGGCGTGCCGCCGTTGACGGTCTGGCTCGGCTCGGCGATGTACACCTTCCCGCACGACCGCGACGTCATCGTGGGCCGTGACCGCGAATGCGACATCTGTTTCCACGACGTCGATCCCGAGGACCTGACGCTGATATCGCGGGTACACGCGATTCTGCGGTTCGACGGCCGCCACTGGGTCGTTGTCGACAAGAGCCAGAACGGGATCTTTGTCGACGATTCGCCGTTCAACATGATCACGATCCGCGACCGGCTGAGCGTCGCGCTGGGCAGCCCACATGGCCCCGAGCTGACGTTCCGGGTCGCGGTCCCGACTTCGCCGCCACCCCACAGTGACAGTGCCGAGACGGCCGTGTTCCGCCCGATGGGCCGGCCGCCGGTGCCGCCGCCCTTGCCACCCGCGGCGCCACCGACCCGAGCGCAGTCGTGGCCGACGCCGCTTCCGGCACCGCCGCAGCCGCCGAGTCGGCCGGCGCCGGCCCGTTCCCAGGGCTCGGCGACAATCGGACGCGCCAAAAACAACAGCATCGTCGTCGAGGACGCGCTGGCGTCGCGCGTACACGCCATGCTGCAGTTCACCCCGGCCGGACTGGCGATCCGCGACAACAACAGCAGCAACGGCACCTTCGTCAACGGCGCTCTGATCACCAGCGCGATGCTGCGCGACGGCGACGTGGTCACGATCGGCAACACCGACCTGCTCGCGACCGGCAACACCCTGGTTGCCCTGCCCACGGCGGCCCGCACCCGCGGCCTGACCACACAGGGGTTGGCGTTGACGATCGACGGACACCAGCTGCTGCAGGACGTGTCTTTCACCGCGAGGCCGGGGACGCTGACCGCGGTGATCGGGCCGTCCGGTGCCGGGAAGTCCACGCTGGTCAAGCTGATCGGCGGCGCGCTGCCGTGCAGCGCGGGCCTGGTCGCGTTCGACGGGCATGACGTACACGCCGAGTACGCGTCGCTGCGTTCGCGGATCGGGATTGTGCCCCAGGACGACGTCGTGCACCGTCAGCTCACCGTCCAGCAAGCCCTCAACTTTGCCGCGGAACTACGGCTACCGCCGGACACCACTGCCGACGATCGTCGCGAAGTCGTCGCGCGGGTGCTCGCTGAGCTGGAATTGACGCCGCACAAACACACGCGCGTCGACAAGCTCTCCGGCGGTCAGCGTAAACGCGCGTCGGTGGCTATGGAGTTGCTGACGGGCCCCTCACTGCTGATCCTCGACGAACCGACGTCGGGGCTCGACCCGGCGCTGGACCGTCAGGTGATGACGATGCTGCGGCAGCTCGCCGACGCGGGACGAGTGGTCATCGTCGTCACGCACTCGCTGACCTACGTCGGCATGTGCGACCAGATCGTGTTGTTGGCGCCGGGCGGCAAGACCGCATTCGTCGACCCGCCCGCGCAGGTCGGGCCGGTGCTGGGCAGCACCGACTGGGCCGACATCTTCGCCCGCGTCAGCACTGATCCCGACGGCGCGCATCGCGCATATCTGTCCCGCCATCCCGCTTCCACGCGCCGGCTGTCGGCTACCGCCGGCGCGGCACCGTTGGGACGGCCGCCGCGGACCAGTTCGTGGCGGCAGGTGTGGACGCTGGTACGCCGGCAGATCCGGCTGATCGCCTCCGACCGCGGCTACTTCGCGTTCCTGGCGATACTCCCGTTCGTTCTCGGTGTGCTGTCGCTGGCGGTACCTGGCAACACCGGCCTGGGCCCCGCCCGCGCAACCGACGAACCGGGCGACATCCTGATCCTGCTCAACATCGGCGCGGTATTTCTGGGCACCGCGCTCACCGTCCGTGACCTCGTCGGCGAACGGATGATCTATCAACGTGAGCGGGCCGTCGGCTTGTCCCCGTCGGCCTATCTGGCCGCCAAAGTCGTCGTCTACAGCAGCGCGGCGCTGGTCGGCACCGCGGTGATGGTCGCCATCATGACCATCGGCAAGGGCACCCCCGCGCATGGCGGCGCGCTGCTGGGACACGGCGTGTCGGCAGGTGTTCTGGAGCTGTACCTGGGTCTGGCGTTGACGGCGATCACCTCGGCGATGGTGGGCCTGACGCTGTCCTCATTGGCCCGCTCCACCGAGCAGGTGTTGCCGATGCTGGTGGTGACGATCATGGTGTCGATGGTGCTGGCCGGCGGCCTGATTCCGGTGACGGGACGGCTGGTTCTCGACCAGCTGTCCTGGTTCGTGCCCGCGCGGTGGGGCTTCGCGGCCTCGGCGTCGACCACCGACCTGAACAGCGTCGAGGCCGGGCTGCCCGTGGACCGGCTGTGGCGGCACACGGCAGGGGTCTGGCTGCAGGACGTCGGCATGCTGGCGGCGTTGGCCGTCATCCTGGCCGGTGTGGTCCGCTACCGACTGCGGCTGGGAAAGCGGTCGCGCTGATGCCGGTCAAGGTCGACGCTCGTTGGGATGCACGGCAATCCGGTGTCACCTACCGCGCGTGCGGGAACAACCTGTCCATACCGCCGAGGTTGCCGACAAGTCCGGCCACGGCGGGCGGCGCAGCACTGCCAGACTGCCCAGCGCCGCCGCTACCAGTCCGGTGATGACACCGATCAGCGCTATCCGATCCAAGTCGACAGCGGCAATCCACTGGGTTGTATCGCCGTGGATGACGAATACGCCGACCGGCGTTGACGAGCCGGCGCGAATTTTGGCAACAGGGATCACCGTGGCGCCATCCGCCGTCCGGTAAGGCTCGCCGTACACGTGAGAGCGGGTGCCATTGGCGGGTAACTTTTCCAGTGACTCGGGGATATTCATGGGGCCGTCCCTTCGGTGGGTTTTCGGCAAGTCTGGCCGCCCGCGGCCCGGCGCGTCTAATGGGCGTCGTTGGCCACCGCGCTTCCTACGATGGAACTGTGGACGATCACGCATTCAGCACACCGGAACGGCAGGCGATCTACCGCGTCATCGCCGAGCGCCGCGACATGCGGCGATTCGTCCCGAACAGCAAAGTTTCCGAAGAGGTCCTGGCCCGCTTGTTGCAGGCGGCCCATGCCGCGCCCAATGTCGGCCTGATGCAGCCCTGGCGATTCATCCGGATCACCGACGGCGAGTTGCGGCAGCGAATTCGCACGCTGGTCGACGAGGAACGCCAGCAGACTGCGCACGCGCTGGGTCCGCGAGCACAAGAATTTCTCGCGCTCAAGGTCGAAGGCATTCTCGATTGCGCGGAGTTGCTCGTCGTGTCGCTGTCCGACGGCAGAGACAGCTACGTGTTCGGTCGGCGCACCATGCCGCAGATGGACCTGGCATCGGTCTCCTGCGCCATCCAAAACCTCTGGCTCGCGGCACGGTCCGAGGGCCTCGGGATGGGCTGGGTGTCGCTGTTCGATCCGCCGAGGCTGGCGTCGCTGCTGTCGATGCCCGCCGACGCCGAGCCGGTCGCGATCCTGTGCCTCGGCCCGGTGCCCGATTTCCCCGACCGGCCGTCCCTGGAAGTGGACGGTTGGGCGCTGGGACGCCCACTGTCCGAATTCGTGTCGGAAAATCACTGGGGACAGCCACCGCGCCCCGCGACGTGATCACCAGCACCGTCCTGCCCAGCGCCTAGCAAATCCCGAGCCGGTGGCCCCAAGGAGGTTACGATGCCGGGGTGCAACCACCGCCGCCGGGCCCTCCTCCCCAGTGGGGGCCCTCACCCGACGATCCGGGGCCTGGTTTCGCAGGCCCGCCGAGTCCGGAAGGCTACGGCCAGCCTGGGTACGGCCCGCCGCAGTGGGGCGGGCCGTACCCGCCGGTACCCGCTCCGACGTCACAGCAGACCATCGGCTGGATCAGCCTGGCGGCTATTGGGCTGCTGGGGCTGCTCGGCGCGATCCTCACGCTGACACTCTGGATCAACCTGAACAGTTCGGTCAGCCGGGCCACAGATGTGTGCAACCGGTTCGGCGGCGAGTACGCCAACCTGTGCCGACATCAGATCGAGAAAATGGTTCCCACCATTCCGGTGGCGCTGGTCGCATGCCTCTTCCTGATCATTGCCGCGTGTCTCGCGGTCGCCGCGGGCGCTGTGATGCTCTTAGTCGCGAGGCACATGGGGCAGTTCGTGATCCTCGGTGGCGGCATCGTGATGCTCGTCTTGTCCATCGGTGTCGAGGCTCGATACGGCGCGACGAGTCGGGTCACCTACGACCTGATTACAGGTCTGGTCATCACGGTCACCGGGGGCCTGATGTTCGTCCCCGCCTTCCGGGTGTTGTTGGGATTGTCGCCGCGGCTGATGGGCGGCAGCCCGCGTCCCGGCAATTTTCCGGGTGGCGGACCGTGGCCGCCCGGACCGCCTCCGCCGCCGCAGTACGGCCCGCCCGGCCTGCCGCAGCAGTGGTGAACGGACTGGCTGGGACAGGCCCCCGCCAAGGCTCGGCAAGTCGCGGCGATCGGAGTAGCGCTGTTCGGCTAAGTTACGCAACCGGCTGTGGTTGGGCGGTGGCGGCCCAGCACAGCCGCTCGAGGAGCAGCGATTCGGGCAGCACGACGTGCCCGTCGAGACGCCGATGCGACAGCGGGTCCAGTGCCGTCAGCGCCTGCCGTTGGATGCCGGATCTGGAAATCAGTCTGGGCAGTGGACCGCTCGCGGCCGGGCTGGCGTCGGTGCGGAATGCGCAGGCGACCGCCAGGGTCTGGTCGTCGCCGCAGCCAGCGACCTCGGCGGCCGTCCAGACCTCCCGTACCGGGTACGACCAGATCGCCGCGAGCGTGTTGGGTAGCGCCGTGTCGACCTGCACGCCGTACGCGGCAACGTGATTCGAGTCGCCGTCGCTGACTCCGGTCCAGGTCTCACGGGCCGACGGCGGGAGGGGCGACGGAACATCGTCGGGATCGGCGATGGCAGCGGTCCAGCCGCTCTCGCGCAGATGGTCCGCCAGTCGCCGTGCCGCCACCTCCGCCGTTTCGTGCAGCGGGATCTGCGGCGAACGAGCTTGCAGCGCCGCGAGATTGTCCGCCGCAGAAAGGGTCACGCCGATCCAGGTCTGCCGTTCTCGGGTGCCGAGCTCTGAGGTGCTGTCGCGGCTGGTGACGCGGATGGCGTCGGCACGCAGGCCGTAGCGCTGCGCGTAGCCGGCGATCAGCGGCAGCGGCAGCGGGTCGGCAGCGCCCAGCGGCGGCGCCACCCGCAGCAGCGCGGTGGTCCGCACGTCGGTCACCGATTCCGCGGCCCGATGCGCACCCCGGTTGGGCTGCAGGATCGCAAGTCGGCGAGACAGGATCGTAGTGACGGGCAGCCCCCGCCATCGCGCCAGCAGCACGCTCACCGCAAAAATTGCGACGCCGAGCACCCAGCGCTCGCGCACCGAATGCCACGGGTAGGCGACGACTGCGGCCGTGGCGGCCAACAGCACCAACGTGATCCGTCCGGTGGGCGGCGAGGTGGATCGGTGCGCGCTCACAGTGCTGATTCCTTTCGTCGGCGTGCGGCGATCGCGGCGGCAGCCACGACGGCCAGTGCGAGAGCGGCGGTTCCGCCGAATGCGACGATCCGGGGCCACCGGCTCTTCGCCGCTGGTTCCGGCGGCGCCGCAACATGTTTCACCGGCGACCTGTCGCTGCGGGGGGCAGCGGGAAGTTCCCAGGTAAGAGCGGCCAGCGGATCCACCGCGCCCGCACCGACCACGTTCGACGGCACTCGGGCGCCGTTGTGCGCGGACGCGGTGATCCGCTGGACCACCTGGGTGGAGGTCAACTCCGGGTATTTGCTGCGCACCAATGCGGCGATGCCGGCCACGTAACCGGCGGCGTAGCTGGTGCCGGCCAGCGGCACCAGCTGCTGATGTTCGTTCGGCAGGCCGTTGGCCAGTCCGCCGTCGTCGCGGTTGCTCACCGACACGATGCTCTCGCCGGGCGCGGCGATGCCCACCCACGGCCCGGCCATCGTGAATTTCGACGGCTGGTCGCCGGGGGTCAGCGAGCCGACCGACAGCACGTACGGCTGCCACCACGACGGCACCGACACCGATGTGGCGCCAGCCCAGTTGCGGGGATCGTCGGGGCGGCTCACGTCGGTGAGCGGGTTGGAATCACACGCCGATCCGCTGGCCGCGCCGGCGGCGCCGATGTTGCCGGCCGCGGCCACGATCACCGCGTCCTTGTCGACGGCCGCATACCGGATTGCCGCCCCCAGTGCCCCCTGGTCGACGTTGCGGTCGGCGGGCACACAGGTGATCCCCGAAACGGTGATCACCCGGGCGCCGAGGTCGGCGGCGTGCACGATCGCCCGGCCGAGCGCGGTCACGTCGACGACCGCCTTCGCCAAGGCGGGATCGCCGCCCGCACCGCGGGCCGCGAACTTCGACGAGGTCACCCGCAACGACACCAGCCGGGCGCCCGGTGCGATCCCGGCAAAGCCGTCGTCGCCGGGCTGGCCGGCGATCAGACCGGCCACCGCGGTCCCGCGCCCGTCGCAGTCGATGAGCCCGTCGGTCGATCCGATGTAGTCACCGCCCGGCTGCACACCGGGCAGCCGGGGCCCCGGCCGCACTCCGGTGTCCAGAACGGCGACCAGCTGCCCGTCCCCGCGGGAAAACCGCCACGCCGCAGACGGATCCAGGCTCTGCTGGCTCGGGGGTACTGCTTTGAAGTCGGTGCCGGAGATGACCCCGGTGACGCTGCACTCGCCACTCTTCTGCATCGGCGCCACCGGACCGGGCGCACCGGGAGGCGGTGCTGCACCGGGGTCGACATGAGGGCGGTCGACCGCCAGCGCGGGCGGGCAGGCCCACAGCGCGGCAACCAACGCCGCTGCCAGACAACCGAATCGCCGAGTGCGAGCAGAAGTCATCGATTGAGCACCCATTCGAACAGTCCGACCAGGTAGGCGATCGCCGGGATCAGCGACGCGTCGATTCCCGACGCGACGTACCCGACCAGCCGGCGTAGCGGCAGCGAGTAGGTCTCCGGCGAGGCGATGGTCGGGCTCAGGGCGACCACGACCCACGCCAGCACCAGGACCGCGAGCACCGCCGCGATCACTAGGGCAGTCAGGTATTCCGCGGTCGCGGTATAGAGCACCACCAATCCGACGGCCGCCAGGAACGGCTGTGCCAACAGCCACGCCTTGCAGGCGGCCGAATCCCAGACCCGGGCTCGCAGCGCAGCGGCAGCCGCGGTCGCGGTGATCACGTACCAACCCCAGGGCGACAACGCCTCTGGCCGCCACGCGATGGCCAGCGACCCGGTCACACTGAGCAACACGGTGCCGGCGATGAAACCGGTCTGGTGCGCGTCACTGATCCGGACCCGCCGCGGCAGGTCCGCGAGGACCCGCGACGACGGCGCCGACGGGGTCGGGTCACCAGGAGCCGGAATGACTGGCAGCGGGAAACGGGCCCACAGCGCGGACAGTTGCGGAGCCTCGATGGTCACCAGCAACGCCACCACAATGAGGCCGGCACCTAGCGTCACCAGCTGCAGCTGCCACAGCGAGCTCGCACCCGCGGCCAGCAGGGCGCCCACACCCAGCACTGTCGTTGCGGTGAAAAAGCCGATGAAGCCGCGGTTTTCGCGATTGGGCAGAATCAGGCAGATCACCGACCAGGCGGCCACCCCGGCCGCTGCCAGCGTCACCTGCGGGGTGCCGAAGTGACCCGGCACCGCCAATGCCAAGGCCGCGGCGATCGGCACCAAGGCCGCCGCGGACAAGGCCGCTGCGGCCCGCGGCGAGCGCGTGACCAGGCCGACCACCACCGTCAGCAGCGCGATGGCACCGACGGCGATCGGCCCGGCCGGCAACCCGGTGGCCGCCCGATAGACAACCCCCAGACCGGTTGCGGTCCAGATCAATCCGACCAGTGCTGCGATCGCACCACGCTGGATGTGCGCGGCGCCCCACGGCCTCAGCCGCGATGTCGAGAAGATGACAGCCGCGTCCGCGATGTCTTCGACGATGCCCGGCGCGGCAGGTCCGACCGGCGCCGGCCGCAGCGCCAGCAGATCGCCGTCGACGACGCCGACCGTTCCCAGAGTCGCGTCCAAGCTGAACGGCGCACCGCCGATCGGGGCAAGGCTGAGCCGCGTGGGAGTGGCCGGTTCGTCATCCGCAACGGCCGGGACGACCAAACGCTGGACAGCCGGCAGGATTTCGCGCAGCGGCAGGTCCGCGGGCAGAGCAATCTCGGTCAGGCGACGGTCCGCAAGGATGGCGACCCGCACGATGGGTATGACAGTGCTGGACATCACCGACTCCTCAGGATTCTGCGCAACATTGCTTCTCTTTCTCTTCGTGAATGACGACTGCTCAGGTGTTGGGTCAGACGGTTTGCGGGTCGCAGCTGCTGAAGTCTCGGGAGAGCCGGTTGCTCTCGAACCAATGGCCGTCCGGTAGTTGGCCGGTGAGTTGTTCGACGGCAACGGCGACGGCGAACGGGGTACCCGGACTGAAGGTGGAGATCCATTCGCCGTCGAAGGCGCGCGACGGGCTGACCAGGACCCTGCCCGCGGTGGTGTCGACGATGCTGATGCCCACTTCGGTGCTGGCGTGCTGGCCATCGCGGCGACAACCCGCGACGATCTCGACGTAGCTGCGTGGCCCGGTGAACACCGACTCGACCACAGGCCGCGCCGACTGCGGGATTCCCAGGTAGTCAAGGACTTCAGTGAGCGACGCACCATTACGCAGCCGCTCGTCGGCCCGCGCCCCGACCTGGGCGGGCAGGCTGAATTCGCCGAATCGCGCCGGCGGGCGCTGCGCCAGCCCGACACCGAGAATCGGCGCCAGCGCGCGGGCGTCGTGAATCTCCATCGCGGTGAAGGTGACCAGCTGCGCGTTGCGCAGTGCCACCACAGTTTTGCTGCCGCGCCGGGCGATGATCCCGCGCAGCAGATCGTCCCCCCCGGAAGCGGCGGCGGATCCGACATAGCGCAGGTCCAGCCACCGCTGCGGAAAGCACACCACCCGAATCCAGTCGGCTACCGCGGCATTGATGGCGCCATCGGCCGACACCATGCCCATGCGGGCCAGTTCGGCGGTCTGGGCTGCGAGGAACGCACCCCGTTCGGCGGCATCAGTGTACGGCGTGGTGATCGCAAGAACCCACGGGAACGTTCCCGCTCCAATGGTTTCCGCGATGCACCACGCCTGATCGACGGTCAGCTCGACGGCGTTGGGCTGGTTGGTCATCGACGTCGCGGGACTAGCCGCCCCACTTGGCGCCTTCGGCCGAGTCGCGGGCCAGCATCGAGGTGGTGTTGTTCTCGTGCGTGCTCGCCATCGCCCGATACGACAGCACCAACTGCTCCAGCGCCTGATTCCACTGCGCCTGCCATGCCTGATAACTGAGCCCGGTGTCACCCTGCCACGCCGACTGCAACGCAGCCTGCTCGGCGGAGATATCGGCGCCCAGACTTTGCAGCGTACCGGCATAACCGGCCATGTCCGCCGAATGCGCGAGCATCGCCGGGTAGTTGTACATGATCTGGGACATCACAAACCCTTTCGACTAGGTAGGTAGCGGCTCAAAAGCCCGGGTAGCTGCTCGCCGCAGCAGTGTCCGCGGCCACATACGTGCCCGCCGCATCACCGATGTTGGCCTGAGCGATATCCAGCAGCGAATTCACCTTCGCCGCTGCCGCCACAAACCGGGTATGCGCGGCCTGAAACGCCGCTGCCGAATCACCGGCATGAAACGCCTGCGCCGACAACGCTTCCTGCTCGGCCTGACTAATCGTCGAGCGCATCAAACCCGCCTTGGCGCCAAACGCCGACTCCGACGCCACCAACTGCGGAATGTGAGCATCCAACAAACTCATCCTCGAAATCCTTTCTTAACGTGATAAACCATTGCCACACAGAGACATTCAGCTACGCTCCCCCTCCCCTTCCGATGCCGCCGGACTCCATGCGCCCGGCACCATCGGCATGCCCGGGCCCGCAGCGCTACTGAGGAGCACTGAATGCACCTCAGGCGGCGAAGCCATCCACACCGGCGCGGTCATCGTCTACAGGCCGGCGCCGTATGTCGCGGCCGCAGCGGCGTCGCCCGCCGCATAACTCACACCGGACGCACCGACGCCGACACCGGCGCGGCCGAGTTCCTCGACACCTTCGGCCGCCACCGCCGCATGCTCGGATCCCTGAGCGCTGAACCCGGCTGCGGTCTGCAGCGACACCGGGTCGGCCGCGCACGGAACCACCGCCGTGATGGCCGGTGCGGCGCTTGCATGCGCGGCCGCCAGTCGGGCCGTGATCGCCTCGACGGCGGCGCTGGCCGACGCCAAACCTTCTGGGACAACTCGCAGTGTCATGACCCCTCCTCTTACTGTTGAAGCTCACCGACCGCCGTCGGCGCTCACACTTTCCTCGACAAGCGGATTGACCAATTGCACGTACGTCGGGGTGTCGCTGTCGGTCAGCAGGATCGCCCGCCCGGCTGGCAGCCGGTCGAATCGCTGACCGCGAACCTTCCCGCCGTCCACCGGATTACCCGACAGCATCAACGTGGTGGCTTGCAGGTCGTTGAAGCGACGCAGCAGCGGGCTGGTCATCAGCGCGTGCGCGGCACCGCTGGCGCGGGCGGTGACGATGACTCGCAGGCCCAGATCGCCGGCTTGGGCCAACAGCCCGATCAACGGGGTCCACGGGCGCTGCCCCACATAAGGTCCCGTCATCGCCGGAGTGTCCGGGATCTGGTCGACGTCGTCGATGATCAGATAGTGCGTGTGGCCTTCGAATGACCAACCGGACAGCTGCGAGGTATCCAGACCTGCCGGCGGCCGTCGCTTCTCGATGAGCCCGGCCAACCCGAGCATCGCCGGGGTAACCCGGTCGATATTCGCGGTGTACTCGTTGTCGGCGAACAACGGCTCGTCGACCAGGTGCAGTCGGCGATCCAACACGGTGAATGCCACCCGGTCCGGGGTCGAGTTGTCCCGGATCGTCCGGATGATGTGCCGCAGCAAGGTCGTCTTACCGGTTCGGGTGTCACCCAGCACCATCAACAACGGATTCTGGGCGAAGTCGAGTTGGACTGCGGCCAGGTCTTCTTCGCGCTGACCGATGACGATCCGGTCGGCGCCGCCGTACACCGGTTCGAGTGCGGCGGGCTCCAGGTTCTTCGGCAGCAGCCGCACCGGTGGTGCGGCGATCCCCTCGTGCAGGGCATTGATCGCGGGTACCTGTTTGCGCTCGGGCGCGGCGATCAAGAAGTGCTCGGCAGCCATGGTCAGACCGCGACCCGGCTGTTCGGCGGGCACACTCTCGGCCGGGCGGTGCAGTGCACCGGCCAGCCGGACGTTGCTGTCGCGGACGTCGTGCAGCTTGAGCTCCAGTCGCATACCGAGTCCGTCGCGCATCGCCAACGGCACCTCGAGCCAGCTCGGTGTCGTGACGACGACGTGGATCCCGTAGGCCAAGCCGACGTTGACAAGTTCAGTCACTTTGCCCAGCAATGGGTTTCGCGTATTGAACTGATCGGTGTTGTCCCGGCTGAACGCGTACAGGTTGTCGATGACCAGGAACACCTGACCCAGGCCGTCGTCCGGACCCTGCAGGTCGCGGAAGACTTCCCGCTGCTGACGGATGCGCAGCAGCTGCTCGAGCTCGCCGAAGGTCCGACGGATGCGTTCCGGTTCCAGCGCGGACGCGACGCTGCCGACGTGCGCCAGGTCTTCCAGGGCCCGCAGCTGACCGCCGCCATAGTCCAGGCAGTAGAAGCTCACCTCGCGCGGCGAGTGCAGGCTCGCCGCCGACAAGATGAACGTCTGCAACGCAGTCGATTTACCGGACTTCGCGCCACCGTGGATCAGCAGGTTGCCGGCCGAGGAGCGGGCGTCGAACACCAGCGAGTCGCGGCGCATCTGGAACGGCCGGTCGATCTCACCGAGCGGCCAGCGCCACTCGCCGCGTGGCACCGACGCCCGGGCCAGCGCCGCGCTGAGCGGGATCACCTCGTCGAGCGGCGGCAACCACAGCTCGGGGGCGCGGGGGCCGAAACGCGCCAACTGGTCGCCGATGGTGGCGATCAGCTTGCGTGACGGCGCGATCGGCTCGTCGTGTCCGTTCTTGGCGATGACAGTGGTCTGGTCGGGTTCGACCCGGCCCGCGGTGAACAGCTTGGGCTCGGGAACCGAGTGCACCACCAGTGTTTTCGGGGCTTGCGGCGGGTTGTAGATGCCGTCGACGTAGGTGCTGCGGAATTTGATCGGGGCGGCCCCCGGCGCGGGCACCAGGAAGCCGACGCCCTTGTGCTCCCTACCCGCTTCGATGTGATAAGCGTCCTCCACACCGATGATCGACCGCGACACCGCGGGGCTGGCCACCTTCAGACCGATCCGGTACGAGGTGTTCTTGTCGATGTCCTTGATCTTGCCGACGTCCAGGGTCTGCGACGCGAACAGGATGTGGATCCGGAACGAGCGACCCTTGCGCGCAACGTAATCGAACAACTCCGCGTATTCGGGGTGGTCGGCCAGCATCAAGGTGAACTCGTCGGCGACGACGAACAGCGTCGGGATCGGCGGCAGGTCGTGCCCGGCAGCGACCGCGTTCTCGTACTCGGTCACCGAGTTGAACGCGCTGCCCTGCACCTTGCGGCCGGCTTCGCGCAGCATCATTTCCCGACGGGCGACTTCGCCGCGCAGCGTGTCGGCGAACCGGTCGGCCAGCGACTTCTTCTCGGCCATGTTCGAGATCACCGCGACGACCTGGGGGAAGTTGCGGAAGATGTCGGCACCGGCCTCACCCTTGAAGTCGGCGTAGATCACGATCAACCGGTCCGCGGAATGAGTCGTCAACAGCGACAACAGGATCGACATCAGGGTCTGCGACTTACCGGCGCCGGTCATACCGATCATCAAGCCGTGCGGGCCCATGCCGCCTTCGGCTTCGTCCTTGAGGTCGAACATCAGCGGCTCACCGGTTGCGGTCACACCGATCGGCACCCGCAATTCGTCATCGCGGTGCCGCGGCGCCCACATCGTCGGGACATCCAGTCGCGACGCGTCCGGAATGCCCAGCAGTGTCGTGAAGCTGGCGCCGCGGGTGGCACTCGACTGCAGGCCACTGTGCGACGGGTTGGAGTCCCACCGGGACAGCCGGCGCGCGATGTGCACGGTGTCGTCGACGCCGAGCGAGTCGGCGCAGTCGATGTAGCCCTGCCAGCCGCCGGTCTGCCAGCGCTCGATCCTACCGTCCGTGATTCGCAGGATCGGCCGTTCGGGATCGGAATACTGCTCCCGATGCGGAGCAGTGGTCGATCGGTACACCACGGTCGCCCCGGCCCGACCGGCCGCCAATGGTGCGGCGCTCAGGTCGAAGTCCGGGTCATCGACGATGATCAGCAAGTGCCGCAACATATCTGCCGATCCAGCGGCAAACGCCGGGCGGTCCGACAGCGTCGTCCCGAGCAGCGCAACCAGCTCGTCGGGTTTGGTCGACAGGTAGCGGGCCGGGCCCGCCCCGTCGGCTTCGGCCGGAATGTCGACGTGCGGCAACCATTTCAGCCATGACCAGGCCGGCGACTCGAGGTCCGGTGTGGCGACCGCCACCCCGAGCACGGTCGGGTCGTGCCACGTCACCGCCTGCGCCACCCATGCCCGCAGCGCGCCGCGGACCTCGTCTTCGTCGCCGAGCACGGTGATGCGCGACAGCTTGGTCAGGTCGATACCGGTCGGGACGTCGTGAACCGTGCGCTGGATGTCCAGCAGACTGCGTAATGCGCTATGTGACACCGGTTCCAGGTCGACCTCGTCGGCGCTGTCGTTGACCCGGAGCGCAGTGTCCAACGCAGCTGTGTGCACGCCGGCGCGGACCACCAGGAAGTCGCCGTCCTGCGGGTCGCGTTCCCACTGGCGTCGCGAACCTGGGATGGCGGACAGGGCGGCCGGTTCCGGGTGTGACCACTCGGCGGCCTCGCGTTGCGCGGCCGCCTGCGCCCGGATGTTGTCCCGGACCACCGACAAGTACCGCAGATAGTCCGCCCGCTCGGCGTCGACGTCCTCGGTGCGCGACTTGTTGTCGCCACGGATAAACGCGGTGGCGGCCAACAGCAGCACGAACGGGAAGAACAACGTCTGCGGCGAGATCAGGCGCATCCCGGTCGCGACCATCGCGACGATCATCCCGACAATCAGCAACACGATCACCACCGGCAGCGCCCGCTTGAGCAGCGACGGCGGAATCACCCGCGCCAGTTCCGGGGGTGCTTCGATGTTGATGCTGCCCTTGCGGGTCACCGGCGAGGGCAGCCGGCGGCGTGCTTCGAAGATCAAGCGGCTCATCGGTTTTGCCCTTCGGCTTCAGCACGGCCAGGTCGGGAGTCGGGCGCCAGTCCGTCGTGTGCGAGCAGCGCATCGGCCCGCGACAGCGTCGGCCCAGGGGCATACAACGACAGAACTGACCACGGAATCGGCGTTGCAGGAGGCGTCAGCCCCAACGCATCAGCGGTTTTCGCGTTTGCGGTGACGCCGGCTTCGCTGTCGATGCCGTACCGCACGCCGGTGTCGGAAATCCAGAACAGCGACCCCGCCGCCGGTGACAATGCGTTCTGCCCGACAGTCTGGGCGAAGTACCCGGTGCCCGGGGCCATCGCGACCCGGCTGGCGATTCCGCCCGCACCGGCGCCGACCAGGTCCTCGGTGTGCACCGAGTCAGGAATTGGGAGCGCTGAACCGGCAAGCAGCGTCAGCGAATTCGCGGCAGCGCCGGACGCCTTGCTCCAGTGCACGCACGTCACGGGATCGTGCGCGGCGTCCAGCAGACTGATGCGCCGCTCGGGGTAGCGGCCGGTGTCCAACTGCCGCGACACCGGCAGCTTGGCCACCTTGTCGGCGCCCAGGTGCGGCGGCTGATCCAGGCCGTAGGAGTTGGCATTGCGCAGGATCGCGGCCAGCACCGGCGAGATCTGCTGCAGGCCGTCCGGCAGCACCGCGTAATAGTTGGGCGAATTATTCTCCAGCCCGTGAGATTCCACGACGCCGCCGATGGGGGCGGGCACTGGGAACTTGGCGGGGCTACCGGCACCGGCGATCACAGGAGCAGCCAGCGGAGGCGACTCGGGGATCGCGTTGAACAGGCCGGCGGCGATCGGCCGCGGCAGGTGAACGTCGGTACCGAAGCCCAGCGCGCTGGTCACCGCGTGGTCGGCGAGGTCGATCCGACTGCGCCGACCGTCCCACAGCAGCCAGGCGCTGGTGGGGTTGCCGACCAGGACGGCCTTGCCCGCGTCGACCGCCGCGGCCCGGGCGCCGCCGCTGTCCGGAACACCGGCGATCACCGTGACCCCGGCGGCCGTGCCACTGGCGGCGTCGCACACCGTCCAGTCGGCGTCCTTGCGGGTGTTCTGCACCACCCGCTGCGGTGCGCCCGGGATGCCGATCAGGTTTCCGAGCGGAAACTTGTCCAGCTCAGCGCTTTTCACCATGGTCGGGTTGTCCGGCTTGCCGGTGATCAGTCGGGCCGATGCCAGATTCAACACCGGATGCAGCTGATCGCCCACCCGCACGTACAACGCGGCCGTCTCCCGGTCCGCCAGGATCGCGTTGTTGGCCGCCGACCCGTTCGGCCGGATCAGCGAGAACACGAAGCAGCCCACCAGGGCGGTGACCAAGACAACGACACCCATCAGCACCGCGCGCGTCTGGGTGCGCAGCGGGTCGACGAGCATCCGGGTATCGTGCAGGGCAACACCGGAAGCGATGCGGCGCATGACAAATCGCCAACCGGTCACCTGGTGGCGGGTGACGAAGCCGCGGCGGTAGACAACCTTGTCCGGGTTGTCGTTGACCGGGGTTCGCGAGGCGAAGGAACGCCGGTCGTCGGGCGATTCGGGGGCGGTCATGCCGGCATCTCCAGTCGCAGACCTTCCAGCAGCGGCGGGACTGTGTTGGCCACGTCGGCGGCGGTGATCGTCATGAGCTCCTCGTCGGTGAACTCACCGGTTTGCGCGTGTTCGGAGTGGTCCAACCGGAATTCCCGTTCCTCTTCCGACTTTTCGACGACGTTACGGACGAATCGGCCGTTACCCGCGATGTCGAGTCCGCGTCGTTCGACCCCCACCGAGTCGGCCTTCGTGGTGCTGGCCAGGTGAGCGAACAGCGATTCCAAGTCGTCGAGCGCCGGCTGCTCGAAGGTGCTGTCGCGCCGGGTGGCCATGAAATTGGCGATCTCGATGAGTTCGGCCGGCTGGTAGGACGGGAAGTCGATGGTGCGGGTGAACCGTGATCGCAGACCCTGGTTGGTGTCCAGGAACCGATCCAGGTCAGCCCGGTAACCGGCGATGATGACCACCAACCGGTCGCGGTCGTTTTCCATCCTGGCCAGCAAGGTATCGATGGCCACCAGGCCGAAGTCGTTTTTGGCGCCGGTGGCAACCAGCGCGTAGGCCTCGTCGAGGAACAGCACACCGTCCAGCGCGCTGTCGATGACCGCGTTGGTCTTGGCTTCGGTTTCGCCGATGTGCTGACCGATCAGATCGGCACGGTGCACCTCTTTGATGTTCTCTTTCTTCAAAAGGCCAAGGCCGCAATAGATTTTCGCGACCACACGGGCGATCGTGGTCTTGCCGGTCCCGGGCGGGCCGGTGAAAACCAGGTGGTGGGTGCGCTGGGCGACTTCCAGCCCGCGCTCCTTGCGCACGAGCTCCATCGCCACCGCGCTCTTGAGTCGTGCGACCTGGTCCTTGACCTTCTCCAGCCCGATGAACTCGTCGAGCTCGCGTTCGGCCTCAGACAGCAAAACGGCCTTGCGCTCTTGCGCACCGGGGTCGACGAAGTCACCGGGCTTGGGCTCGGTGGTGACGTCCCACGGGTCGATGCGCGCGTTGATCCGGTCCGCGGTAGTGGGCACAATCCCGAAGCTCGAGTCCGTCAGCGCCTCTTCGACCTGAGCGTTTTCCGGGTTGGCGGCGTACAGGTCCTGCAGCACTTCGCGTGCGGTGTCCTCGTCGCCGTCGGCGCGCAGCGACAGCGCCCGGGCCAATGCCCCGTCGACCGCGGCAACGGCGACCGGGCCGTCCGGCTCGTCAAGGTAGGACAGCGCAGCGGCAAACATGCCCAGCCGGGCCAGCGAGATGCCGAGCGCGATCTTGACGGCGTGCGCGAAGGTGGCTTCGAGATTGGTGTCGTTGACGATCGGCGACAAGAGTTTGACTACGTCAGCCCACCGCTCGGCGCGGTAGTGGATCGTCGAGGCCACCCAGCGGGCCTCCCGCGAGCTCGGTTGACGTCGGCTGACGTCACTGGCCAGTTGGTGTGCCGCGGCAAACCGGCCGTCGCCGGCCAACGCCGCGGCGTAGGCGAGGTGGAAATCGTCCGGCCCGGTCGCCCGGAACCTGAGGTACAGCCCGGTGTCGTAGCGAAACCCCAGCGCACCCTCGGTCAGTTCGACCTGGCGCTGCAACACGCCGGCCGTGGCCGCATTGTGCGAAATCGCTTCCAGCACATGCAAAGACGTGTCGCCTGCGGCGGCCAACCCGACCCATGCGTCGGCCTGGTCGTGCGCGATGCGGACCAGGCCGGTGAACCCGGATCGGGCCGCGGCCAGGTCGGCCGGGCGCGTACGGTCATAGATCGTCAGCCCGAGCGCGCGGCAGCAGGTCGCGAATCGACTCGTTACGTCGTCGTCCACCCGGACAGTTGTCGGCCGGGTGGCGACACTGCCGGTGTCAGCGGTCTCCACGCCTCAGTCTCCCCTTCGGAGGTAGCATTGCCTAAGCTAACTTTGAGTGAAGTTAGCATTGCATAACCTACGTGTCGAGACGCACCTGAAGATCCGACGCGTGGCCTCGATCACGTGGTCGCCAAAGCACAAGCGCCGCAGTTCAAACCGCGTGTCGACGCCGTCGGGCGGCTGGCGTGATGCGATGCGACGAATGGATCGTTTTGCCACCTTCGGCCGCGGCTTGATGAAAATGAGTGTCATTAGTGCATGACTGTACGCCAACGGGATCTCACGTCTTGACCGCCCTGACCAACGTGGTACGGGCGAACATCGGCCCAGCTTCGGTGTCCGGCCCGGGCACCGGGCGACCCACCTCAGCTAGATAGTCGGCCAGTGGCGTCGCGACCGCGTTCCAGCCGTGCTCGCCGAACCACTGCTCCGCGGGCGCGTGCTGCTCGTTGTAAACCAGCTGGAAAAACAGTCGCTCGTCCCCCTCTGCCTGAGCCGCGCGCTCGGCCTCGACGGCGGCGTCGAATGCTTCGGTCGGCATCGGCGCACCGTCTTCGACGGCCACCTGGCTGCCCGAGCTGGCCAGCGCGTCGATGCCGGCGAACAGCTGCTCCTGCGCGGCGGCAGGAAGGTAGATCAGCAGGCCTTCGGCGATCCATGCCGACGGCTGCGTCTCGTCGAAGCCGCTGTCCCGCAGTGCCTGCGGCCAGTCGTCGCGGAGGTCGATCGCAATCTCACGGCGTTCGGCGTTAGGTATGGCACCCTGTTCGGCAAGCACCGCACGCTTGAAATCGAGCACCTGCGGCTGGTCAAGCTCGAAGATCGTCGTGCCATCGGGCCAGGACAGCCGGTAGGCACGCGAGTCCAGACCTGCCGCCAGGATCACGACCTGCCGAACCCCAGCCTCGGCGGCCTGCCGGAAATAGTCGTCGAAGTAACGAGTGCGAGCACCTTGGAAGTTGACGAAATGCTCACCGAAATCCGGTGTTTTGAGTTGATGGTCGGGGTTCTTGCCGTCCAACACATCCGCCGCCGAGCCGCCCACTGCGTGGCAGAAAACTGCGGCGAACGGGTCGTTGGCCAACGGATCCGGCTTTTGCGCCTCCAATGCTCGAGCGGTGGCCACGAATAACGCGGTCGAACCGACGCTTGTCGTGATGTCCCAGTTGTCGTCGTCTGTACGCACGTCAACCGACCCTACGCCCGCTCAACAGCGCAGTTACGTCGCCCAATCCCGCCATGGCGGCATTCAATACGACAGGATGTCGTAGGCACAAGACCCCGTTCCCGTAGGGGGTATCGCCCGCTACACCAACGGGCGGCTGGCTTTGATCCGCCGATCGAGATCCCACAGCAGGAGGTTGAACGGGAACCGCCGGACGAACTGCGGCATCGCGTTGTTCACCGTGCGCAGCGCAGCGATCACCCGGTCAAAACGCCGCTGGGTGGTGGCGTCCCAGGCAAACTGCATCTCGTCGCGAAAGCGTTGCGGCAGAAAGCCGGCGGTCAGCAGCAGACCGAGCTTCTCCGGCTGCCGCCGTACGATATCGGGCAGCCGCAGCTTCTGAATCCGGCCCACCGCAATGGGATACAGGTAGTCGCGGACCGTGTCGTCGATGTGCACCTTGTCGAGTTGGTCGTTCCAGTAGCGGTCGAACGCGACCCGATCCGCGGGCCACATCTGCGGTGGCACCTGCAACGTCGAGCCGAGCACCACTGCTTCTTTGTAATGCCGGTCGGCGTCGGTGTCGTCCATCTCACCGATGAACATGCGGTAGAAGTCCAGCCCGCCCTTGTACAGGCAGGCCGCCACCCACAGCTGCAGATCGACGTCGAACGCGTTGTAGTGCACCGGGCTGTCCGGCGTCGAATACACCTGCGCGTGAGCCCGATTGACCGCGCGCCGAAACGCCGCCTTCTGGGTGTCGGTGCCCGCCATCGCGACCGCGAGGTAGGTGAACGTGGTGCGGGCCCGCTTGATCGGATGCAGGTCGATGCGGCCGCTTTCGACCCGGCTCTCCAGCACGCCGTAGCCCACGCCGGGCCGGGCCAGCTGCATGATCACGTTGGCCGGGCCGAGCAGCAACGCCATGCCCATCAACGTGTCGTCGAGTGCAGGTGTGCGCCGGGGCCGACGGCTGCCGATCGGCGGCCCGCTCACCGTCCGCTCGACGTGCCTGATCGGTTCACTGAACGCCATCGCCCACCTGCCCGCTAATTGTGAGAACACGTGTTTCCTGATATTGCCGTGCGACGGGGACCAGTGTCAAGATGGGACCCATGGCCGCTGCCCCGTCGACGAATGCGCGGCCGTACCGCGGCGTCGACGCCGCCGACCGGCTGGCGGGCCGCCGGGCCGGCCTGCTGGAGGCAGGCCTCGACCTGCTCGGTGGCCTCGACTCCGCGGAGTTGACCGTGCGGGCGCTCTGCCGGCAGGCCGGCGTGGCCGCTCGCTACTTCTACGAAAGCTTCGCCGACAAGGACGAATTCGTCGCGGCCGTGTTCGACTGGGTGATCGCGGAACTGGCCGCCACCACACAGGCCGCGGTCGCTGCCGCGCCGCCGGAGGAGCAGACCCGGGCCGGTATGGCCAACATCGTCCGCACCATCGGTGGCGATCCGCGCGTCGGGCGGCTGCTGTTCAGCGCACAACTGGCCAACGCGGTGCTGGTACGCAAGCGGGCCGAGTCCAGCACCCTGTTCGCGATGCTGTCCGGTCGCTACGTCGAGGATGCGCTGCGGGTACCGGAGAACGAACGGATCAAGGCCGCCGCACATTTCGTGGTCGGCGGGGTGGGGCAGACGATCAGCGCCTGGCTGTCCGGCGAGGTGCGGCTCGGACCGGAGCAACTGGTCGACCAACTCGCGTCGCTGCTCGACGAGCTGGCCGATCCGAGGCTGTACCGCGACTGACGCTAGCGGGCGGCCGGGATCCGGCGATCGGCCGAGGTCTTGGGCACGGTCTGGGCATCATTCGCGGTGAATTCCTTGATCCAGCAGGCGAACTCGAGCGTGATACCGTCGGGGTCCTGGAAGTAGAACGACCGCACGTAAACACCCGAATGCAGGGTGGCCGCAACTTGACGCTCGCTCTCGTCGTGGTTGAGCACCGGCCCTACCCGCACACCCTTGTCCTTGAGTCCCTGCCGGTAGGCGTCGAACTTCTCGGCCGGCACATGGAATGCCAGGTGGTTCATCGTACTCACCGCACTGGTGATCTCACCGATGCCCGGGATGGCGGCCGGCGACGACAAGCCCGGCACCCGGTCGGGCGCCTCGGCGAACCAGAAGAAGGCAACGCAGTCGCCGTTGCCGGCGTCGAAGAAGAAGTGTTGTCCGGCGCCGCCGGGCAGATCCAGCGATTTCACCAACGGCATGCCCAGGACGTTGCTGTAGAAGTCCACGGTGCGGGCCATGTCCGAACACACCAGCGCGACATGGTTGATGCCGCCGAGCTCGAATTCGGAATTGAGGTTATGCGGCTTTATCATCCCCGAGCCCCCGTTCCGCGGCGGAGATCAGGAACTGAATCTAACATCAGATTCAGGTCTATTCCAGAGCAAACGCCGTTCCGGGGATGGACGGGATCCCTGCGACAAAGGAGGCCCGGCTCGACCGGTGAGCCCGACGACCACGCCTGCATCGCCGCGCCGGCCGACTATCATCTACCGAGCCATTTACTACAAGGAGGGCCACTGAGGTGACCCGCACCGCCGGCACCCCCGGAGTCGTCCGCGAATTCATCGGTCTGCCGTCGCCGACCGGCCGACGCGCCGGCGCCGGCGGTCACCCGTGCCAGGGGCTGTACTACCGCGGCGTCGGGCGGAAACCGAAAGTCGCGGTGATCGCTGCCCACTACCAAACCGACTTCTCCGAGCATTACCTGGCCGATTACCTGGCCACCCGCGGTATCGGGTTCCTCGGGTGGAACACTCGATTCCGCGGATTCGAGAGTAGCTTCCTGCTCGACCACGCCCTGGTCGACATCGGTGTCGGAGTGCGCTGGCTGCGCGATACCCAGGCGGTCGAAACGATTGTGCTGCTGGGTAATTCCGGCGGGGGCTCGTTGCTGGCCGCCTATCAGGCGCAGGCCACCGGCCCGCACGTGACGCCGGTGCCCGGCATGCGTCCAGCGGCCGGACTGACCGATCTGCCACCCGCCGACGGGTACGTGGCCAGCGCGGCGCACCCGGGCCGCCCGGACGTGTTGACGGCGTGGATGGACGGCTCCGTCGTGGATGAGAACGATCCGATCGCCACCGACCCCGACCTGGATCTGTTCGACGAGCGCAACGGACCGCCCTTCTCGCCGGACTTCCTCACCCGCTATCGCGCGGCGCAGGTCGCCCGCAACCACGCGATCACCGACTGGGTCGAGAAGGAGCTGAAACGGGTTCGGGCGGCCGGGTTTTCAGATCGCCCGTTCACCGTGATGCGAACATGGGCCGATCCGCGGATGGTCGACCCGATGATCGAGCCGACTCAGCGCCAGCCCAACATGTGTTACGCCGGGCTGCCGGCCAAAGCCAACCGGTCGGCGCACGGGATTGCCGCGGCCTGCACATTGCGCAGCTGGCTGGCGATGTGGAGCCTGCGCACCGCCCAGACCCGGGCCGAGCCGCACCTGGCCCGGATCACCTGCCCGGCGCTGGTGATCAACGCCGATGCCGACACCGGCGTTTTCCCCTCGGACGCGCAGCGCATCCACGACGCGCTGGCCAGCACCGACAAATCCCGCTGCTCGATCAACACCGACCACTACTTCACCACGCCCGGTGCGCGCAGCGAGCAAGCTGACACGATTGCCAAATGGATTGCCAAAAGGTGGCGCTGACCCACGTGGTCAACCAACCCACCGGTTGTTAGCTTGGAAGTCGAGCTGTCACAGGACCCGGGAATTCCAAGGAAGGCGACCAATGCCGATCGCAATCAACCCTGAGCACCAAGACCTGACCGACTCTGTGCGATCCCTGGTGGCGCGGGTAGCGCCGTCGGAGGTGTTGCACGCCGCGTTGGAAACACCGATCGACAACCCGCCGCCGTATTGGCGGGCCGCGGCCGACCAAGGTCTGCAGGGCGTGCACCTCGCCGAATCCATTGGCGGGCAGGGGTTTGGGATCCTCGAGCTGTCCATTGTGCTGGCCGAATTCGGCTACGGCGCCGTTCCTGGCCCGTTCGTGCCGTCGGCGATCGCCAGCGCGCTGATCTCGGCGCACGACCCGGACGCCGAGCTGCTCGCCGACCTGGCGTCCGGCGCCGTCATCGCGGCATACGCGCTGGATTCCGGGCTGACCGCGACACGGCAGGGCAACTCTTTGGTGATTCGCGGCGAGGTCCGCGCCGTGCCCGCGGCGGCGCAAGCATCGCTGCTGGTATTGCCGGTGGCGATCGACAGTGCCGAAGAGTGGGTGGTGTTGCGCGCCGATCAGGTCGAGATCGAACCGGTCACCAGCGTTGACCCGTTACGCCCGCTCGCACATGTGCGCGCCAACGCGATCGCGGTCGCAGAGGACGTCGTGTTGAGCAACCTCAGCGTGGCGACGGCAACGGCGCTGATTTCCACGTTGCTGTCGGCCGAGGCGGTCGGTGTCGCGCGGTGGGCCACCGACACCGCCTCGGACTACGCCAAGATCCGCGAGCAATTCGGCCGGCCGATCGGTCAGTTCCAGGCCGTCAAGCACAAGTGCGCGGAGATGATCGCCGACACCGAACGCGCCACCGCTGCGGTGTGGGATGCGGCCCGCGCGGTCGATGAGGCCAGCGAAAATAGCTGGGACACTGCGGGGTCCAAGTTCGAGTTCGCCGCCGCGGTGGCCGCGACATTGGCGCCGGCCGCAGCCCAGCGTTGCACCCAGGACTGCATCCAGGTGCACGGCGGGATCGGGTTCACCTGGGAGCACGACACGAACGTCTACTACCGCCGGGCGCTGGTGATCGCCGCCGGCTTCGGGCGCAAAACCGCATACCCGCAGCGGGTGGTCGACACTGCCACCGGCACCGGCATGCGCAACCTCGACATCGACCTGGACCCCGACACCGCGAAGCTGCGTGCGGAGATCCGCGCAGAAGTGGCCGGGCTCAAGGAGATTCCGCGCGAGGAGCGCAACACCGCGATCGCCGAGGGCGGCTGGGTGCTGCCGCATCTGCCGAAGCCGTGGGGGCGTGACGCCAACCCGGTCGAGCAGGTCATCATCGCCCAGGAGTTCAACACCGGGCGGGTCAGGCGGCCACCGATCGGCATCGCCGCCTGGATCGTGCCGTCGATCGTCGCGTTCGGTACCGACCAGCAGAAGCAGCGTTTCCTGCCGCCGACGTTCCGCGGCGAGATGATCTGGTGTCAGCTGTTTTCCGAGCCCGGTGCGGGCTCCGACCTGGCCGGCCTGAGCACCAAGGCGACCAAGGTCGACGGTGGTTGGCGCATCACCGGTCAGAAGATCTGGACCACCGCGGCACAGTTCTCGCAGTGGGGCGCGCTGCTGGCGAGAACTGACACCTCCGCGCCCAAACACAACGGCATCACCTACTTCCTGCTCGACATGCGCAGTGCAGGCGTGCAGGTGAAGCCGCTGCGTGAGCTCACCGGTGGCGCGATGTTCAACACCGTGTTCATCGACGACGTGTTCGTCCCCGACGAGTTGGTGCTCGGCGAGGTCGACCGCGGCTGGGAGGTCAGCCGTAATACGCTGACCGCAGAACGGGTTTCGATCGGCAGCAGCGAAGCGCCGTTCCTGGCGAGTTTGGACGAGTTCGTCGACCTCCTTCGAGACGGGCAGTTCGATCAGATCGCGCAGAACCGGGCCGGGCAACTGATCGCCGAGGGCCACGCCGCCAAGGTGCTCAATTTGCGCTCGACCTTGTTGACCCTGGCCGGTGGCGATGCGATGCCGTCGGCGGCCATCTCCAAGCTGCTGTCGATGCGCACCGGGCAGGGCTACGCCGAGTTCGGGGTGTCGTCGTTCGGGTCCGACGGCGCCATCGGCGATCCTCATCAGCTACCTGGGAAGTGGGCAGAGTACCTGCTGGCCAGCCGGGCCACCACGATCTACGGCGGCACGTCGGAGGTTCAGCTCAACATCATCGCCGAACGGCTGCTGGGGCTGCCCCGCGACCCGTAGGCCCACCCGCCGATATGATCGCGGCCCCTGGTCACTGGGGCTCGCCACCGGCCCTCGTCGCAAGCGGATAACCCGGCGCAGCGGTCGTTTGTTCTGGACACTCTTGACACGTTCGGTCTCACTATCCGCCGAGGTGACCCGGAGCATCCGCGAGCGGCGCGGCCAAAGCGGCCATGTTAGCTTCGCGGTCATGGCAGACGCGCAGAGCCCCCATCGCCGCGAGCGGGACGTCACCGGCGAGCGAGACACCCTGGAAGCCTTCCTCGACGACTACCGAGACATCTTGGTACGCAAGGTTTCCGGTCTCTCCGAGGCCGACGTACGCCGGCATCTCGTCCCGTCGCCGACGACGGTGGGCGGGTTGGTCAAGCACCTGCGCTGGGTGGAATACGGCTGGTTCGAGCAGTTCTTGGCAGGACGGCTCGACGACAACCGTCGCACCCACCAGCGCTCCTGGGAGTTCGAGCTGCAGCCCGACGAGCTACTGCCGACCCTGGTCTGCGAGTACCAGGCGCAGTGCGAGGAATCCCGCCGGATCGCCGCACACTATCCACTGGACCATGAGCTGTGGCACGGCCGGCTCGAGACGACGGTGTCGCTGCGCTGGATCTACCTGCACATGATCCAGGAAACCGCCCGCCACACCGGCCAGATCGACATCCTGCGCGAACAACTCGACGGCGGAACCGGTTTCGACGGCTGAGCTTGCGCGAGACAGAAACCAGGGCTGCGGTTTTCGGAGAAACGCAGCCCTGGCTTCTGTTTCGCGACCACCGAGCTAGTCGGCGTCGATCTCGCGTAGCTCGCGCTTGAGGATTTTCCCGGTCGGGTTACGCGGCAGCTCGTCGAGGAAGATCACGTCCCGCGGCACCTTGTACTTGGCCAGCTGATCCCTCACGTGCTTCTTGACGGCGTCTGCGTCGAGGTTTGCGCTGTCCTTCTTGACCACGAAGGCCCGCAACCGATGACCCCACTCCTTGTCATCGACGCCGATCGCGGTGGCCTCCACCACGTCGGGGTGCGCATTGATGCAGTCCTCGACTTCGGCCGGAAAGACGTTCTCGCCCCCGGACACGATCATCTCGTCGTCCCGGCCGCTGATGTAGAGCAGGCCGTGCTCGTCGAAGTAGCCGACGTCACCGGATGACAGCAAGCCGTCGATGATCTGCTTGCCGCCACCGCCGGTGTAGCCCTCGAACGGGAAGGTGGTCCCGACGAAGATCCGGCCGACTTCGCCCTGCGGCAATTCTTTGCCGTTCTCGTCGAAAATCCTGACCTTGACGCCCTTGACCGGTGGCCCGGCTGTCGCGGAATTGAACTCGAGGTGCTCGGGCCCGGCAATCGTGGCGAACGAGATCTCGGTGGAGCCGTACATGTTGTAGACGACCGGGCCGAGGTCCTTGAGCGCCCGTTCGGCGACGTCGGCGCCCAGCGCCGAACCCGAGGCGAAGACGATCCGCAGGCTCGACAAGTCAGGCTTGTGATCCATTTTCTCCAGGGCGTCGAGCATCCGCGACAGCATCACCGGTACCACGACCACCGCGCTCACCTTGTGCTTGTCGATGTCGTCGAACACCTGTTCCGGCTTGAACTTGCTGTGCAGCACCAGCGTCGACCCCAGGAACATGCCGATGGTGGCGTGCAGGAAACCCAGCGCGTGGAACATCGGCGCCGGCAACGACGTGACCTCGTTGGCCTTGAACGGCACGTGCGACAGGATGCCGCCAATCGGCGCCAGGGTCGGCGGGGTACTGCGGTTGGCGCCCTTCGGGGTGCCGGTGGTGCCGCTGGTCAGGATGATGATCGACGAATGCTTGGTGGCTTTCGGCGCCGGTGACTTGCTGTGGGCGGCGACCAGATCGGCCAGCGTCTCGTCTGTGCTGCCGGAGTCCCTGCCGTCCGGGTTGGTGCCCAGCGCCCGCAGCTTGCCCAGCGGCGGGTCGGCTTTGCTGACGTCTTCGGTGTATTCGTCGTCGTAGATGATCAGCGTGGCGCCTTCGCGTTCAGACACCTCTTTGATCTGTGGGCCCGAGAACGAGCTGTTGAGCAGGATGATGCGGGCGCCGACCCGGGCACACCCGAATTCCGCGACGGCGAACCAGCGGTGGTTGCGCGCCAGAATCGCGACCCCGTCGCCGCCCTTGACTCCCTTGGCCAGCAGCCCGTGGGCAACCGCGTTCGCCGCTTCGTCGAGCTCGGAGTAAGTGAGTTCACCGTCGTCGTCGATGATCGCCGGGCGGTTCGGTGTCCGTCGGGCGTTGAAGGACGGCAGCATGCCGATCTCGCCCCATTTCGCGATGTCGGCGGCCATCGCGGCGTAGTTCAGCGGGTTCTCCAACCTAAAGGTGCCGGATTCGATGATCTTGCGCAGGTAATGCAGTTCGAACACACCCCGCTCGGCATACTGCTGGATCTTGGCTACCGCCTGCCCGGGCAGATCGATGAGATTAGGCATGGCTTCACCCTATGTGACGGACGTCGCACCGGGTCCGAAAAGTTTTGCCGAATTAGCATGAACCCATGGCCCCGGTATCGCTGGACGTGGGCGGACGCCAGGTCGCCATCACTCATCCGGACAAGGTGGTCTTTCCCGATCGGGATGGGCAGGGCGGTCACACCAAGCTCGACCTCATCCACTACTACCTGGCGGTCGCCGACGGCGCGCTGCGCGGGGTGGCGCGTCGGCCGATGGTCCTGAAACGGTTCGTCAAAGGCATCGACCAGGAGGCCGTCTTCCAGAAGCGCGCGCCGGCCAAGCGGCCCGCCTGGGTCGACGTCGCCGAACTGCGCTACGCGCGCGGCACGTCGGCAAAGGAGGCGGTCATCTACGACGCGGCCGGCTTGGCCTGGGCGATCAATCTTGGCTGCATCGACCTCAACCCACATCCGGTGCTCGCCGACGACCTCGACCATCCCGACGAACTGCGCGTCGACCTGGACCCGATGCCCGGCGTGACCTGGCGACAGGTGCTCGACGTCGCGCAGGTGGCCCGCGAAGTGCTCGAGGATCACGGGCTGACCGCGTGGCCCAAGACGTCCGGCTCGCGCGGCTTCCACATCTACGCGCGCATCGCGCCGGCCTGGTCGTTCCGGCAGGTGCGACTGGCCGCGCAGACCGTCGCGCGGGAGGTGGAGCGGCGCGCTCCCGAGTTGGCCACCAGTCGCTGGTGGAAAGAGGAACGCCAGGGCGTCTTCGTCGACTTCAACCAGAACGCCAAGGACCGGACTGTCGCGTCGGCGTACTCGGTGCGGGCCACCCCTGATGCGCGGGTGTCCACACCGCTGCGGTGGGACGAGGTCGCCGACTGCGACCCCGCCGACTTCACGGTGGCGACCGTGCCGCGGCGCTACACCGACATTGGCGACCCTTGGGAAGGCATGGACTCCGACGAAGGGGCCGCCGGCAGGCTCGAGCAGTTGCTCACGCTGGCAGCGGAACTCGGTCCCGCGGAGAAAGCACCGAAGAGCGCGCGCCGCGACGGGAGCGGACGTCGCCAGTCGGTGATGCCGCTCATCGACGTGGCCCGCACCAAGACCAAGGACGAGGCGATGGCCGCGCTGGACACCTGGCGCCAGCGGCATCCCGCCGCGGCCGAACGCTTGGAGCCGGCCGATGTGCTGGTCGACGGCATGCGTGGCCCGAGTTCGATCTGGTACCGGATCCGGATCAACCTGCGGCATGTGCCCGACGGGCAGCGACCGCCGCAGCAGGAGTTGATTGCCGACTACAGCCCGTGGACCGATAAGCCGATCCGCTGATCCCGCTAGCGGGAGTTTCCTGGCTATCTGGGGCTTGATGGAGTGAGCCGTACGACAGCACCGGTCTGATCTGCATGTTTCC
>NZ_JAVKSG010000025.1:0-47482 GCF_039583785.1 Mycobacterium sp. | reverse complement strand
GTGGCGATGTCATGATCGACAGCTCGGATGTGATCGACCGCGACTCCGTGTCTGGCCATCAACGAAGCGCTGGCGTCGATCAGACCCTGGGTGTGGCTGAGTTCGGGTGACTTTTTCAGAGTGCAATTGACGTAGACCGCGCGGAGCTGATCGAACGTCGGTGCTGCGTTTTCGGGTAACTCGTCTGTCTGCATTGTCTGGGCATCTCCTCTTCAAAGGTTCGGTGTTCACCGGCTCCGGCGAACTCGCGTCAGGACAATCGACGAGCGCCCAGCTGTTTATGTGTCATGCCGCAGCGTCCCCAACGGCAACTATGGGAAAGCAGGTAGCTCGGGCGCGTCGGGTACGCAGCGTTACACAACCGTGCCACCATATTGGCCGGGGTGTCACCTTCCTGACAATGACGACGACCGAACTGCATCATGTCGGTCACGGCCGCTTGCAGCGCTGGGCCCGCTGGCAGACATCGTCGACCTAAGATCGCCGGTCGCTTATCGGCGTAAATGGTCAGCCAGATGACAAAACTCTAGCCTGAGCATGGGCATTCGGGTGTCCTGGGCCGCTGAGGGCACCGTGCAGGCTGGTCCCTCGGATAGCGTCCGCGATACTGCCCCTATCACGACGCCGGCTTGAGTCCGTCGTATTCCAGCTGACCGCGACCCGGCGAGGAGCAGTACACAAGGAGGAGGGTGCAATGACCAACCCGGAAAGAACGGATCCGGTGGTCGAGGTGTACTGGCGACCCGGCTGTCCATTTTGTCGCATGCTGTTGAAGCCGCTGCGGGCAAGCGGGCTCAACCTTCGCGAAGTCAACATCTGGGAAGACCCCGAAGCCGCCGCGCGTGTGCGGTCGGTCGCTGACGGAAACGAAACCGTACCAACGGTTTTCATCGGTGCGCGGGCCATGGTCAATCCGACTGTGCGGCAGGTGCTGGCCGCAGCCCGCGGTGAGAAGGCGCCAACGCCGTGGTGGCGGCGTTGGCGACGCTAGTCCACGCGGGAAGGGGCGCATGCCATCGGTCGCCGGGCCGTGGCGATGTACGTCCTGCCGTATCCGAGCGGCGCGGTGTTTTTCGCCAGCGACTGGTCGGATGTGATGACGCCGCGTCGACAAGCTTCCCGGCGTCGTGGACCAGCAAGACCGATAGGAGCGTTCCACCGGCGACGCGGGTTGGGACTGCTGTGTCCACGTCGAGTTCACCGGGGGCCGCCGACCGGCGCGCGGGTGCTCAGCAAGACCAGATGCAAACTGTCATCGCGCTGACAAACGGGTTTCGACGGCGGTGCCCATGCGCGCTAGGCTTTCGCCTGTGTCTACCCAGTTAAACAGCGGCGCAACTATTCCGGCTCTCCGATTGGAGACCATCAACGGCAAGGCCGTGGCGATTCCGGCGTCGCCGGGACGCACGCACCTGCAGTTCCGACGATTCGCGGGCTGCCCGATATGCCACCTGCATCTACGCAGCTTCGCCGACCGGCATCGGGACGTCGCGGATGCGGGGATCAACGAAGTGGTGTTTTTCCACTCGGCAGCCGAAGAGTTGCGGGGTTACCAGTCTTTGCTGCCGTTCTCGGTGATCGCCGACCCCGAGATGGTTCACTACCGTGCGTTCGGAGTGGAAAAGGGCCTGCGGTCCGTCGCAGATCCGCGGGCGTGGGGCGCTGCCGCTCGAGGGTATGCAAGCGCGTTTCGGCACCGGGGTGACCCGAATAGTGCTGGCGTCGGATCTACCGATGGCACAACCCATTTGGGAATGCCGGCTGATTTCCTCATCGATCCCGACGGAACGGTGGTCGCCGTGCACTACGGGCGGCACGCCGACGACCAGTGGTCGGTGGACCAACTGTTGGACATCCACCGGTCGACCGGCCGAACGGAGTCGGCGTGATTAATCGTCGAATTGTCGCCGCGCTCGCTGTCGGCGCGACGCTGGCCGCCGGGTGCGGTTCGCCGCCGGCGCCGTCAGCGGCGACCCGAGCCACTTCGGGTGCCGCTGCCGCCCAGTCGCCCGACGGCAGAACCGTTCCCCCGGAACTGCGGTTTACCGCGAAAACACTTGACGGACAAGAGTTCACCGGGGCAAGCCTGATGGGTAAGCCCGCGGTGCTGTGGTTTTGGACACCGTGGTGCCCGACGTGTCAAGGCGAGGCGTCGATGGTCGGCCGGGTCGCCGCGGCCCACCCGGGTGTCACCTTCGTCGGAGTTGCCGGTCAGGATCAGGTGCCCGCCATGAAAGAATTCGTCGACAAGTACAAGGTGAGAGATTTCACCGAGTTGGCCGACACCGACGGGACGGTCTGGGCCACTTTCGGCGTCACCCGGCAACCCGCGTTCGCGTTCATCCACCCCGACGGCAGCGTCGTCCTCGTCAAGGGTCCGCTTTCGGAGGCCGATCTCACAGAGCGGGTATCGGGCATATCCAACCGATGATCGACTCGATCGGTTTTG
The DNA here is from genome assembly GCF_039583785.1 of Mycobacterium sp. Lineage (GTDB taxonomy): Bacteria > Actinomycetota > Actinomycetes > Mycobacteriales > Mycobacteriaceae > Mycobacterium. The sequence continues at coordinate 45,033 of NZ_JAVKSG010000025.1, read as the reverse complement.
CCCTCGGCGCGGGGCTGGTGGCCGCGCTGAATCCGTGTGGTTTCGCGTTCCTGCCGGGCTACCTGGGGTTGGTGATCGCCGGTGGCGGCACCGAGTCGTCACGGCAGGCGGCGTTGGTCCGCGCGGGCACGGCAACGGTGGCGATGTCCGCCGGATTTGTCACGGTGTTCGGCGTCTTCGGGCTGCTGCTGTCGCCGCTGATCGCCTCCGCGCAGAAGTACATGCCGTTCGCGACCGTCGTCATCGGTGTCTTGCTGGTGACGCTGGCGGTGTGGCTGTTGGCCGGCAAGGACATCACCGTCATCCTTCCCCGGCTGTCTCGTGGGGCGCCGACCGCGCAGCTGCGATCGATGTACGGCTACGGCGTGGGGTATGCGATCGCATCGCTGTCGTGCACCATCGGACCGTTTCTTGCGGTGATCAGCGTGACCTTCAACCGAGGCTCGATACTGACCGGCATCCTGGCGTTCATCGCCTATGCGGGCGGCATGACGATCACCGTCGGGGTAGCCGCGTTGGCGGTGGCCCTGGCCGGGTCGGCGGCGACTGGCACGCTTCGTCGCATCCTCCCGCACGTCGGCCGGATCGCCGGCATCGTCGTGTTGATGACCGGTCTTTACGTCACCTACTACGGCTACTACGAGATCCGGGTCTATTTCACCGACGCCAGTCCCGATGACCCGATCATCAAGGGTGTTGGGGCGGTGCAAGGTTGGCTGGCCAATCAGGTCGATGCCCTGGGCGCCCTGCCATTGCTGGGTGCGCTCGCGGGTCTGGTCGCAATTGCGATCGGCTGGCGCATGGTGGCGCGCCACCGAGCCAGCCGCTGACCGGGCGGCGGCGTAGTCCCGGCGCGCTCTTACATCCAGACCAACAGCCGTGGGCTGCCGGGCGTCTCGCGCCGAAACGCGATCGGCTCGTCGATGCCGTCCAGCGTGAGCCGCACCTCCGCCGCGTCGGCAGCGACGGCGAGGATCGTGCCGATCGTGTAGTGGCGATCGTCGTCCCACTTGACCGTGGCGTACTGCCCGAGGTGTTGCACCGCCAGGTCTTCGGGCGCGACCTCGGTCGGGTGCGGCGGTGGTGTCGCCACCGCGGCATCCAGCTCGTCGGCGACCGGTGCCGGTCCCGCGTCGTCGGCCCACGCGTTCTCGTCGCCGAAGTATTCGCCGTCGTCGCCGTCGTGCTTGAGCTGCCCCAGCGCCGGCACTTCGTCCTCGATCCACAGGCGCCAGCCTTGCGGCGGCGGCGGCCACGAAGGATCCGGCGACCAGTCCGCCTGCGGCGCCCAGCCCTTGGGAGGCTTCGGCCAGTTGGGGGGTGGGTTATAGCGCATCAAACAACCATACGGAATTCGGCGGTCAGTGGAGCTCGGCTATGACTTTCGCGATGGTGTCGACGTGGTTTTCCTGGAAGGTGAACGACGTCAGGCCGTACTTCTCGCGGTAGCCGCGCAAGGTGTCGGCGATGCCGCTCGGCGATCCGCTGAGCACCGAGGGCAGGGCCAGCAACTGCTCGTCGGACAGTTGGACGTACCTGCGGGTGAGCGCCAGGTCGGGCTGCTCGGAGTCGCCGGACGGTACGGCGGTGATCGCGAGGTTCAGCTCAAGATCGGCGAACCGGTCGCCCGCGGCATTGCGGACGAACTCGATCCGCTCGGCGAGCGGGTCGGCGGCATCGCCGGAGCTGGCACCCGTCAACCCGATGATGTCAGCCTGCCGGGCGGCGATCGTCAACAGCCGATTGCCGTTGCCCGCGATCAGGATTGGCACCTCGGGCAGATGCTTCTTCAGGTAGGTGGTGACGTGTTCGAGGTAGTCGACGCGCTGCCGTGCGGTGGGGTATGGCAGCTCTGCAGCGTCGAATTCCTCGCGGACGTAGCCGGCCCCGAGGCCCAGGTCGAGGCGTCCGCCGCTGAGCTGGTCGACTTCGCCTGCATCGCGAGCCAGCAGCGCGGGCTTGTAGAACCCGGCGTTGAGCACGTAGGTGCCCAGCCGCACCCGCGAAGTCGCCGAGGCGATCGCCGTCAGCACCGGAAAGGGTGCCGGGGCGCCGAGGTGATCGGGCAGGTGCAGGGCATCGAAGCCGACGTCCTCGTAGCGCTTCACCTTGTCCTGCAGAGCAGTCAGCGACTTGGCTGCGTGAATGCCCAGCGAAAAGCGTAAGGCCTTGTCGGCCATCGGCCACCTCCGATTGTGTGGTTATGTCGACGGTGATTGCCAGGAACGGGCCGCGGTTGCCAGGCCCTGCACCAGGTCGGCGGTCACCGAGGACAATCCGTCGGCACCGGGTAGTGGGCTGCGGGGGCTGATGCCCCTGACTCGGATTGGTAATTCCAATTGTGTTCCACCATAACGGGTCTGGTTGACCGGGTTCCGCGGATGCAGGCCCCGCAGCTCGGGCGGGATCACGTCGAGGTCGGTGACGACGTGATAGCCGGGCAGGTCGAGATGTGCGGCGACGTGGGTGGCCAGCCCGCGATTGCCGCCGCCGGCCAGCAACTGGGTGGCGCGCCCGATGCGTCCGTAACCGTGCAACGACACCGCGACGTCGACGTGGTCCAGAAACTCCGCCAGACGCACGGACTCCTCGCGAACGAAGCGCGCGGACGACAGGTGGTGCGGATAGCGGTCGGGATGCCGGATCAGGTACACCGACGCGTCGGCCGCATCGGCGGCGCGCGCGGCGATCACGTCGGTCATCTGTTCCAGACCGCCGCCATGAATTGCCAGGAAACCGAAGCGCGACCGCAGCCGGCTGGTCTCGACCACGTCGTCCTCGGCAAGTAGTTCCGAAAGCGATTGCGGCGCAGATGTTGTCGGCCGCGGCCGGCGGCGCGGCCAGCGCGAAGGCTCCCATCTGCGCAGAAAGTCGATCCAGTGCGCAGGTAACCCGTGATGCAGTGCCCCGTCGATGATGCGTTCCAGATAGCCGGGTCGCGGCGGCCCCAGGCTCACCCGGTGGTCGATGTAGACCCACGCCTCCGACGGTCCGTCCTCGGTCTGCACCGTCAACTCGTCGCGCCGGTAGCGGACCGGAACACCCTCGGCGCGGTCCAGGGCGGCCAGATCGTCGTCGGACAGGTCCCAGACGACTCCGTGCACCTTTGTCCCGTGCAGCGGTTCGACGGTGGCCACCCCGCGCTGATTGATCAGCCAGTCGTGGTCGGAGAGCACGGCACGGCGTGGATTGGCGGCGTCGGGACACCGCTGCGCCATCTGCTGCACGCACAGGTTGGACCCGTACGCGAAGTAGGAATGACGGCGGCGTTGCGTCACGAGGTCGATGTTAGCGGAGCGAATTATTTGCTGGGCCGCGAACGACTTCTGATCGCATTGCGGGGTCGCGGAAGTCACCGGCGCGAGGACGACAATTCCGAGGCCCGGCCTAGCCTTTGGCGCTGATCGTCAGGTAGATCAGCACGACGTTGAGCAGGCTGATCAGCGTGCCGATCACCCAACCGACGGCCGTCGTGACGCGGTGGTTGGCGTCCGCTCCCATCAGCTCACGATCACTGGTGAGCCGAATCAGCGGAATCAGAGCAAACGGAATGCCGAACGACAGAACCACCTGGGACAGCACCAGCGTGCGCGTCGGATCCAAACCCAGAGCCAGGAGCAACAGCGCGGGCACCAGCGTCGCCAGTCGCCGCCACACCATCGGGATCGACCGGTGCAGCAGACCCTGCATGATCATCGCGCCGGCATAGGCGCCCACCGACGCCGACGCCAGGCCCGACGCCAGCAGGCCGATCGCGAAGAGCGCGGCGATCACCGGGCTCACGGTGTCGTGTACAGCGGTGTAGGCCACCTCGATCGAACCGATGTCGCCGTGGCCGTGCATGTTCAGCGCGGCGACCAGCAGCATGGCGGCATTCACCCCGCCCGCCACCACCATGGCCAGCCCGACATCCAAGCGGGTGACGCGCAGTAGCCGCCGCCGCTGGGGGCCTGGCTCCGGGTGACCGTGCCGATCCCGGGTCAACCCGGAATGCAGGTACACCGCATGCGGCATCACCGTCGCGCCCAGGATGGCCGCGGCCAGCAGCACGCTTTCCTTGCCGAGGAATCGTGGGACCAGGCCGCCGACCACGTCGCCGGGCGGCGGCGTCGCCACGAAGAAGCTGGCGGTGAAGCCGATGGCGATCACCAGCAGCAGCCCGGTGATGACGCGCTCGAAGATCTGCTGCCCGCGCTGATCCTGAACGCGCAGCAGCAGCAACGACACGACACCGGTGATGACCCCGCCGAGCAGCAGCGGCAGCTTGAACAGGATGTGCAGCGCGATTGCCCCGCCGATCACCTCGGCCACGTCGGTGGCAATCGCGACGAGCTCGGCCTGAAGCCAAAACGCCAGCCGGACTGGACGACTCAGCTTTGCGCCGATGGACTCGGGCAGCGAGCGTCCGGTGACCAGGCCGAGCTTCGCCGACAGGTACTGCACCAGGCCCGCCATCGCGGTGGCCAGGACGATGACCCACAGCAGCGCGAAGCCGAACTGCGAGCCCGCGCTGATGTTCGCGGCGACGTTGCCCGGGTCGACGTAGGCGATGGCGGCCACGAAGGCGGGCCCGAGCAGATACCACCCGGTTTTGAGCCGCGCACGGGTGTCCTCGGCCACCTCACCTACTTTCCGTCGAGCGAATAAGAAAGTGAGGTTAGCCGAAATTTCTAGGCGGGCGAATACAGCCCGCGACCGGTGATCAGCGGCAGGTCCAGCGTGGTCCGGATTCCGGCGGGCGCGGCAACCACGGCGGGGATGGCATTGACGACGCGCATCGCCGTCGCCACCAGACCGGCATGGTTGTGGTCGCCGTTGGGGCTGCTCAGGCAGACGTCGATGGCATACGACGGTTCACCGGTGATCTCGATCCGGTAGCAGCCACCGGGCTGGGCCGGCTGCGGCCAGTCCGGGCACAGGTCATCGCGCAACCGGGTGACGTGTTCCAGCACGACCGCTGGATGGCCGTCGACAAGCCCCTGCACTTCGAATCTCAGCGCCGCGGCGCTGCCCTTGGGAATGTGTCCGCACGCGATGTCGAAGTCCTCAGGCGCCGGAACCCGTTCCTGCCGCTCGGTGACCGCGTCGAGTTCGACGCCCAGTCCGGCGGCAAGCTGGCGCACCACCGATCCCCAGGCCAGGCTCAGCACTCCAGGCTGCAGCAGCATCGGGATGTCGTCGAGCGGCTTGCCGAAGCCCATCACGTCGAACATGACGGTCGCGCTGTCATAGGTGGCGTAGTCGACGATCTCCATGCAGCGGATCTGCTGGACACTCTGACAGGTTCCGGCCAGCGCCAGCGGAATCAGGTCGTTGGCGAAGCCGGGGTCGATGCCGTTGACGAAGAGGCTCGAATTACCCTCTCGGGCAGCGTCTTCGATGGGCTTGAGCATGTTGTCGGGTAGCGTCTGCCACGGGTACTGCAGGAAGACGGCGCTGCTGCCGACGACGTTGACGCCGGCGGCCAGGATGCGCCGGTAGTCCTCCAGCGCGTCGGGCAACCGGTTGTCGGCCATCGCGGTGTAGACCGCGCACTGCGGGCCGGTGGCCAGCACCTCGTCGAGGTCGGTGGATGCCGTTATGCCGGTTGAAACATCAAGGCCGGCAAGCTCACCGGCGTCTTTGCCGGCTTTGGAATCCGAGGACACCCATACCCCGGTGAGTTCGTAGTCCGGGTTGGTGATCAGTGCTTTGAGCGCGTGGACGCCGACGTTGCCGGTGCCGATCGCGACGACTCGAATGGCCATGGTCACAGGTCCGGAATCGGTAGGTCGAGGTTGGGGAAGCTGATGCCGCCGTCGACTTCGATCACTTTGCCGGTCAGGTAGGCACCCGCCGGAGACGCCAAATACACCGCGGCGGCGGCTATCTCGTCGGGTTGCCCGAGTCGGCGCAGGGGCGTTGCCTTCTCCATCGGCTCGCGCAGCGCGTCGTTGGAGGCGACGATGTCCAACGCGGAGGTGGCGATCGAACCCGGCGCGATCGCGTTGACCCGGACCCGCGGGCACAGATCCAGCGCGGCCAGTCGGGTGTAGTGGGCGAGTGCGGCTTTGGCGGTGCCGTAGGCAGCGAACCCGCGACCGGCCACCCGTCCCATCGTCGAGGTGATGTTGATGATGCTGCCCCCGCCGGAGTGCTCCAGCATCAGCGGGACTGCGGCGATGGTCAACGCGTGGGCGGTGGCGACGTTGAACGTGAACGCGTTCTTGAGGTCTTTCGTCGACGTGGTCAGCAGCCCGTTGGGCATGGTGCCGCCGACGTTGTTGACCACGATGTCAAGTCGCCCGAACGCCTCGACGGCCTTCGCGGCCAGCTCGGCGGTCGCTTCGGGCTGGGCCAGGTCGGCGGTGACGATGTGGGCCCGCCGGCCCGCGGCGCGGACTTTTTCGGCGACGGCCTCTAGTTCGGATTGGGTGCGGGAGGCGATGACGACGTCGGCGCCGACGTCGGCGAACGCCAGCGCGATGGCTGCGCCGAGACCACGCCCGCCACCGGTGACGACGGCGACTTGGTCGTCGAGTCTGAATTTATCGAGGATCACGGGCGTCACCGTAGCAAGGCGTCGGCGGCCACGGAACCCCATTTCTGAAACACGTTCTAGTTGGCGGGCACCGTCTTCGCCGACGGGATCCGGGCCCGTTCGCACACATGCTCGGCGCGGAGATGATCCGGCAGCGCACCCGCCGCGTCCGATGACGATCCACCACCTTTCTAGTCACTCGCGGCCTGTAGCCAGTCGCTAACGCATCGCGTCTGCGACTTTTCCCTTGAAACCCTAGTATTCGGCTGGCGCAACCAACGGCGGCGAGATGCCGCCGTCTTCCAGAGAAATGGAATCCCACAATGACGACGAGAGTATTGATGGCCACGGTCGGTGGTGCAGCGGCAGCCTTGGCCGCTGCCGTTATGTCGACCGCACCATCGGCCTCGGCTGGTAGCGACTTTTGCAATTCGCTTCCCACCCCCGCGCAAGTTCATGATTGCAGCTGCGGCGCTGACAACGTCCCCGGTACTCCGGAATATCAGCAGTGCTTGCACGGAAATGCGGCTGCCCCCGGACCGGCCAGCACACCGCCACCCGCGCCGCCCGGCTAATCTCCGGCGCCTTTCTGATCGCCTCAGCATGCAGAAGCGGTAGTCTCATTGTTCGCGAGCTGGGCTGTCAACGGGAGGCAACCATGTTGCGCTGCATGGTCGGAGGAGCGGCTGCCGTGCTGATGGCCGCGGAGATGCTCGCCTCAGCGCCGGCGGCCAGCGCCGGCTGCCAGTACGGCGGACCACCCGTTCTCAGCAAGTGCGATGGACCCGTCCAGCCCGACGGCACCTGGCAGCGCTGCGTCGCAGCTACTCAGTTGGTCTATAGCGGCGCCAGTTCGTTCCTGGTACCCGAAAGGCACTGTGACGTAATGGGTCCTGACCAGCACCCCGGGGATCTCGGTTTGGCTGACCCGCCCTCGCACATCGACGGCTGAGCTGGCGCCAGCTGCCCGGGGTGCCCTGCGGTACCTGTTGGCCCAGCCAGTTGCAGGGCATCAGCACTTCCGCGCAGCGCGTTCGGCCCGCTCAGGACTTGGAAGCGGCCTTGGCCGACGCCTTCTTGGCGGCGGCTTTCTTCGCTGGCGACTTCTTCGCAGCTGTCTTTTTGGCAGGCGCCTTCTTGGCTGCAGCCTCGCCGGAGCGCGCCTTGACGCTGGCTTCCAGCTTGGCCAACAGGTCCGAGACGTCTTCGGTCTCGTCCAGCTCCTTCGGCTTCTCTTCGGCGGTAAATGCTTGTCCACCTTCGAGTTTGGCCTGCACCAACTCCTGCAGCTGGGCCTGATAGTCGTCGTGGTAGCGGTCGGGGTCGAAGTCGTCGGCCATCGACTCGACGACCTGCCCGGCCATTTTCAGCTCCGCCGGCTTGACTTCGACGTTCTTGTCCAGCACCGGGAAATCGGGATCGCGGATCTCGTCCGGCCACAGCAGCGTGTGGATCACCATTACCTCGCGCTTGCTGAAGTCCTTGACCCGCAACGCCGCAAGCCGGGTCTTGTTGCGCAACGCGAAGTGCACGATCGCCACCCGATCCGTCTCGGCCAGCGTCTTGGCCAGCAGCACATAGGATTTCGTCGACGTGCCTGCTGGCTCGAGAAAATAGCTCTTGTCGTACATCATCGGGTCGAGCTCGCTGGCCGGCACGAATTCCAGCACCTCGATCTCGCGGCTGCGCTCCTCGGGCAGCGTCGCGATGTCGTCGTCGGTGATGATCACCATCTGGCCGTCGTCGGATTCGTAGGCTCGGGCGATGTCGCGGTACTCGACGACCTCGCCGTCGACCTCGCACACCCGCTTGTACCGGATGCGGCCGTTGTCCTTGGCATGCACCTGGTGGAACTTGATGTCGTGGTCCTCGGTCGCGCTGTACACCTTGACCGGGACGTTGACCAGCCCGAACGAGATCGAGCCCTTCCAGATCGCACGCATGCTGTCAGTATGCCCACCCGGCTGGCCGGCTACGCGTCTATCGCTGCTGCGCCGCGGCGGTCAGCGCGTCCCGATCCGGCAGGTCAGCGCCCGGTCGCGCCACGGTCAGCGCCGCGGTGGCGCTACCGGCCTCCAACACCTCGGTCAGGGTGTCCACGCCGATCGCGGCCAGCCCGGCACGTCGCTCGGCGCCGAGTAGGCCAAGTCCCCACAGCGCGTCGAGCAGGCCCACCATGAACGAGTCACCCGCGCCGACGGTGTCGACCACCCGCACTGCCTGGGCCGGCATGCGGCCCGCACCGGCCGCGCAGAACCCCATCGCACCCTGGTCGGCCAATGTCACCACCACCATCGCCGGCCCCAACGCCAGCCAGGTGTGCGCAATCTGCTCGGGCGAATGATCGGCGTCGACCCAGTGCAGGTCCTCTTCGCTGACTTTCACGATGTCGCTGCGCTCGACGAGATGTTCGATCCGTTGACGGGCCAGTCGCGCGTCGGCAATCAACGACGGCCGCACGTTCGGGTCGAAGCTCACCGTCGCCGTCAGGTGGTAGGCGTCGACGAGCGCGGCCACCGCAAAGCACCCCGGTTCCTGCACCGCGGCAATGGATCCGGTGTGCACAAGAATTGGCGACGCGACCGTCGGTGTGCCGTCCAGCTGCCAGTCCAGATCGAATTCGTAGTCGGCCGATCCGTCGGCGGCGACAGTCGCCCGCGCGGTGCACGTCCGATCCGCGGCCTGGCTTCCCGAGACAAGCTGCGCACCTGAAGCATTGACATACGTCGCGATGCGCTGGCCATACGGGTCGTTGCCGATTCGAGTCAAGAAGTCGACGTCTCGACCCAGCCGACCCAGTCCGACGGCGACGTTGAGCGGGCTACCGCCGACATGCTCGTCGCGGCCCACGATGTCGATGAGCGCTTCGCCGATCACCAGCCCGCGACTCATTGCGCCAACGCCGCCATCGTCGCGCGAGCTCCCTTGCCGTGCAACGAATCCAGCGCCCACCGGTAGGCTTCGACGAACCGGTGCTGATCGGCCAGATCCGCGAACACCGCGGTGCTTTCGATGAACGCGCACGCGTTCTCGCGCTGCGACCGGGCGATCGGCACCAGCGAATCCGCCAACCGGTCGAGCACTTGGTACGGTTCACCCCGCTCGTCGACGCCCTCGGCGTAGCGGGCCCAACTGGCCACCGCCGCCGACGCGAGGGCGACCGGCCCGTCGTTGGCCAGGTTGTCGCGGATGACCGGCAACAGCCACTCCGGGATGCGGTCTGAGGAGTAGGCGCAGATCCGCGCGACGGTGTCACGCACGGCCGGGTTGGCGAACCGCTCGATCAGTGTCTGCCCGAATTGATGCAGGTCGATCCCGGGCACCGGCGGCAGCGTCGGGATGGCCTCGTTCTCCAAGTAGGAGCGCAGGTATGTGGCGAACAGCGGATCCCGCGCCGCGTCGTGGACGAACTCGAAGCCGCACAGGTGGGCGAAGTAGCACAGGCACTGATGTCCCGCGTTGAGCATCCGCAGCTTCATCAGCTCATAGGGACGCACATCGTCGACCACCAGCACGCCCGCCAGCTCCAGCGGCGGCCGGCCGTCGGCGAAGTCGTCTTCGATCACCCAGGCGCTGAACGACTCGGCCACCACCGGCCATCGGTCGTCGACACCGAAGGCGCGTCGCACTTCCGCGGCCATCTCCAAAGTCGTTGCCGGGGTGATGCGGTCGACCATCGAACACGGGAACCGGGCATGCTCGCCCACCCACTCGGCCAATGCGGGATCGACGCGTTCGGCTCTGGTCAGCACGGTACGTTTCGCTACCCCGCCGTTGTTCTCGATGTTGTCGCAGGAGACGATCGTCGGCGCGGGGATTCCCTGCTTGCGGCGCCTGGCCAACGCGTCGGTGATCAACGCGAATGCCGGTCCGTCGGGGTCGCGGTACCCGCCCTCGGTGACGGTCAGCGAGATGATCCGGGTGGTCGGCGCGGCAAGCACCGCCAACGCCGCCTCCGGATCGTCGGGGCCATAGCGATAGTCGATGATCGAGCCGATCACCTGCGCTGCGCGGGTGCCGTCGGGGTTCTCCAGGATCAGGGTGTAGAGCCCGTCCTGACCGTTGAGGACGTCGCGCATGGTCCGGTCGGCGGGCATCACCCCTACCCCGCAGATGCCCCAGTCCTTGGCCAGGCCCTGCTGTAGCAGCGAGTTCAGGTAGGCAGCCTGATGGGCGCGGTGAAAGTGGCCGACACCGATGTGCGCGATCCCTACCCTGACGCTGCTGCGGTCATATGTCGGCGCGTCGACCAATGTCACTGTGCGGCTATGGCCCTCGTCGGCAGACACACACATCACGATACCGACGCCGAGTCCTTCTCGGGGTCGTCGATGCGCGATGGGCAACCCTTGCGGTGGTAACACCGAAGCTACCCGCGATCTTGTCCGGCCCGTGGCGCGCCAACCGCCACGAGATGCTGTCGAGGACAGACGGCAGCGGTGGTGAGACGTGAGACCGGCGGCGTAGGTTGACAAACATGCCGCTGCGGGTCAAGTTGACGAACGCCGACAAGGTTTTATACCCCGCCACCGGGACCACCAAAGCCGACGTATTCGAATATTACGCGCGCGTTTCCGCGGTGATGCTGCCCCATATTGCCGGCCGTCCGGTCACCCGGAAGCGCTGGCCCAATGGCGTCGAAGAGTCGTCGTTTTTCGAAAAGCAGTTGGCCACTTCGGCGCCCGATTGGTTGCCGCGCGGCGACATCGCTCACCGGTCCGGCACGACGACGTATCCGATCATCGACAGCGTGGACGGTCTGGCCTGGATCGCCCAGCAGGCCGCGTTGGAAGTCCATGTGCCGCAATGGCGTTTCGAGGCCGTATGGGCACGCAAAGGCGAACAGCTCAAACCCGGCCCGGCCACCCGGCTGGTCTTCGACCTCGATCCGGGTGAGGGTGTGACGATGGCGCAGCTCGCCGAGGTGGCCCGGGCCGTCCGTGATTTGATCGCCGACATCGGGCTCGCGACGTTTGCGCTGACCAGCGGGAGCAAGGGGATGCACCTCTACAGCCCGCTGGACACACCGGTGAGCAGCCGCGGTGCGGCGGTGCTGGCCAAACGCGTCGCGCAGCAACTGGAATCGTCGATGCCCACGTTGGTCACGTCGACAATGGCCAGAAGCGTGCGGGCGGGCAAGATATTCCTCGACTGGAGCCAGAACAACGGCTCGAAAACCACCATCGCGCCGTATTCGCTGCGCGGCCGCGCCTATCCGACCGTCGCCGCGCCGCGCAGCTGGGATGAACTCGACGACAATAAGCTTCGCCAACTGCGCTACGACGAGGTGCTCGAGCGGCTCGAACGCGACGGGGATCTGCTGGCCCCGCTGGACGCCGACGCACCTGTCCCTAACCGGCTGGCCAAGTACCGCAGCATGCGCGACGCCGACAAGACGCCGGAGCCGATGCTGATCACTAAACCGGTTGCCGGACAAGGTAACAGCTTTGTCATCCAGGAGCATCACGCCCGCCGGCTGCACTACGATTTCCGCCTCGAACGAGACGGCGTGCTGGTGTCGTGGGCGGTGCCGAAGAATCTGCCGGAGACCACCGCGGTCAACCATCTGGCGGTACACACCGAGGACCATCCGCTGGAGTACGGCAGCTTCGAGGGGACGATTCCGAAAGGGGAGTACGGCGGCGGCACGGTGACCATCTGGGATTCCGGCACCTACGACACCGAGAAGTTTCGCGACGGCGGCGACAGGGGTGAGGTCATCGTCACACTGCACGGGCAGCGAATCTCAGGCCGCTACGCCCTGATTCAGACCGACGGCAACCAGTGGCTGGCGCACCGGATGAAAGACCAGCACGTCTTCGACTTCGACGACTTGGCACCGATGCTGGCCACGCATGGTTCGGTGGCGAATCTGGCGGCCCCGCAGTGGGCATTCGAGGCCAAGTGGGACGGTTACCGGCTGCTGGTCGACGCCGACCACGGCGAGGTGCGGCTGCGATCGCGCAGCGGGCGTGACCTGACTGCGGAGTTTCCGCAATTGCGTTCGCTGGCAGCCGGGCTCGTCGATCATCACGCCGTACTCGACGGCGAGGTGGTCGCGTTCGATGCGTCCGGTGTGCCGCGGTTTTCTGAGATGCAGAACCGGGCGCGCGCCACCCGCATCGAGTTCCGGGCGTTCGACCTGTTGTATCTGGACGGGCGATCACTGCTGCGGGCGACGTACCGCGACCGGCGAAAGCTGTTGGAAACATTGGCTTCGGCCGGTGGTCTGAATGTGCCCGGCTTGCTGCCCGGCGACGGTGCCGAGGCACTGGAGTATTCGCGCGCGCGGCAGTGGGAGGGCGTGGTCGCCAAGAAGCGTGACTCGACTTACCAGCCGGGCCGTCGTTCGGCGTCCTGGGTGAAAGACAAATACTGGAACACCCAGGAAGTGGTCATCGGAGGTTGGCGGGCCGGCGAGGGTGGACGCAGCGGCGGGATCGGTTCGCTGCTGATGGGCATACCGGGTGCCGATGGACTGCATTTCGTCGGACGTGTCGGCACCGGCTTCACCGAGCGCGACCTGGCCAACCTGAAGAAGGTGCTGGAGCCGTTGCACGCCGACGAATCACCCTTCGCGGCAAGGCTTTCCACTCAAGATGCCAAGAAAGTGACGTTCGTGAAGCCGACGCTGGTAGGCGAGGTCCGGTACAGCGAGTGGACGTCGGACGGCCGGCTGCGTCAACCCAGCTGGAGGGGGCTGCGGCCGGACAAAGAACCCGGCGAAGTGGCCCGGGAGTAGGAGCCGATCGCGTCGCTCAGGCCCCGGGTCGCCAGCTCGTCGGCCAATTCGTTGTCGGCGATCCCCGAGTGCCCCTTGACCCAGAACCACTCGACCCGGTGGCGCGCGCAGGCCAGCTGAAGCCGCTTCCACAGATCAACGTTTTTCACCGGCTGCTTCGCGGCGGTCTGCCAACCGTTGCGTTCCCAGCCGACCACCCACTTGGTGATGCCGTTGCGGACATAGGTGCTGTCGGTGTAGAGGTGCACCCTCACGGGTCGGGTGAGTGCCTCCAGCGCCATGATCGGTGCGGTCAACTCCATCCGGTTGTTGCTGGTCTCGCCGGAGTCGCCGCCGCACATCTCGCGGACGTGCTGACGCTGCCGCAGCACCGCTCCCCAGCCGCCGGGGCCGGGGTTCGGTCGGCATCCACCGTCGGTGTGGATGATCACCAAGTCGTCGGCAGGCTCGCGCTCGCTCACCTGCCGAGAATAGGGGCTTCAGATCATCGCCGAGCGGACCGACACCCCGAGCGCGTGACCTGGGTGGTGCGGTCGGCACCGACGGTGAACCCGGCTCGTGTGCAGGAACGCGGTGGGTCGGTGACCCCGATTTCGACGACGGTGATGGTGATAGTCGATTACGGTATCCCGATGCGGTGGCTTACTTTTCGAGACGACAGTGGCCCGCGGACTGGTGTGCTGGCCGGCGACGTGATCCACCCGCTGCAGCCCGGCGTGAGCCTGCTCGACCTGATCGCGAGCGGGACTCTGGCCGAGGCCGGGACGGAAGCCCTGCGTTCGGCGACGACGGTACCGCTGGATGAGGTGACGCTGATGGCCCCGATCCCGCGTCCGCCGTCGATCCGGGACAGCCTCTGCTTCCTCGACCACATGCGCAACTGTCAGGCGGCGATGGGTGGGGGCCGGGTGCTCAAGGACACCTGGTACCGGATCCCGGCGTTCTACTTCGCCTGTCCGACAACCGTTCTAGGTCCCTACGATGACGCGCCGATGGCGCCCGGGAGCGTCTGGCAGGACTTCGAATTGGAGATTGCCGCGGTGATCGGCACCGCGGGCCAAGACCTGTCCGTCGCCGACGCCGAACAGGCGATCGTCGGATACATGATCTTCAACGACTGGTCGGCGCGCGACCTGCAACAGCTGGAAGGGCAACTCGCGATCGGCCAGGCCAAGGGCAAGGACAGCGGCGTCACGCTGGGCCCGTACCTGGTCACCCCCGACGAACTCGAGCCCTATCGCCGTGACGGCACGTTGAGCCTGGACGTCACCGCGCTGGTCAACGATGAGGTGGTGGGATCCGGTTCGACCGCGCAGATGGATTGGAGCTTCGCCGAAGTCATCTCGTACGCGTCGCGCGGCGTGATGCTTACCCCGGGCGACGTGTTCGGCTCCGGCACGGTGCCGACCTGCACGCTGGTCGAGCATCTCGACCCGCTGGCGCCCGAGAGCTTCCGCGGTTGGCTGCACGACGGCGACGTCGTCGCGTTGCGAGTGGAAGGCTTGGGCGAGACACGTCAAAAGGTTCGCAAAACCCCGGCGCCGCAACCACTGTCACCGCGGCCCAATCCGGACGCCCGACCCGCCAAGCGGCGGGTCAACCCGGCGCCGGCGAAAATCCCGTACACCCGCGGGCTGCATGAGGTCGCCGAACGCGTGTGGGCCTGGATGCTGCCGGACGGTGGGTTCGGATGGAGCAACGCGGGTCTGGTGGTGGGTGACGGGGCGTCGCTGCTGGTGGACACACTGTTCGATTTGCCGTTGACCCGCGAAATGCTGGACGCGATGGCGCCGATCACCGATCGCGCACCGATCACCGATGCGCTGATCACCCACTCCAACGGCGACCACACTCACGGCAACCAGTTGCTGGACATGGGCGTGCGGATAATCGCCGCGACCGGCACCGCCGACGAGATCGCCCACGGCATTGCGCCCGAGATGCTGGTAATGGCCAAGAACACCGACTTGGGCCTCGTCGCGACACCGTATCTGCGAGAACGATTCGGGCCCTTCGATTTCAGTGGCATCACGCTACGCAACGCCGACCAGACCTTCGACGACCGACTCACCATCGAGGTCGGCGGCCGGGTGGTGGAGCTGCTCAACCTCGGGCCGGCGCACACCGCTGCCGACTCGGTGGTGCATGTGCCGGACGCCGGGGTGCTGTTCGCCGGGGACCTGCTGTTCATCGGCTGCACACCGATCGTGTGGGCTGGGCCGATCGGCAATTGGGTCAAGGCGTGCGACGCGATGATCGCGCTGGGCGCTCCGACGGTGGTTCCGGGTCACGGCCCGGTGACCGATGCCGACGGAATCCGCGCGGTGCGCGGCTATCTCGCTCATGTCGCCGAACAAGCCGAAGCCGGCTATCGCAAAGGCCTGTCGTTCGTGGAGGCGGCCGACGCCATCGACCTCGGGCAGTACGCAGACTGGCTCGACGCGGAGCGGGTGGTCATCAACGTCTACACGCACTATCGCGAACTCGACTCGAACACACCGCAATTGCCCGCGATGGGGTTGCTGGCGATGCAGGCCGAATGGTTGGCCAAGCGTGGCTAGAGCCTGACTGCCCGGGCGAATCTGATCGCGGCGGGCGCGCTGTTCTGTGCGTCGGCGTCCAGGGGTGCCAGGCCGGCAGCGGCGAACAGGTCGTCGCGCCCCGATCGGGTGGCGTCCCATCCGTTCTGTTGCAGATACGCCGTGACGTCGGTGTGCTCGCCGGGGTAAGTCAGGTCGGGAATGTGCAAATCCAGGCCGTGCTCGTGCCAGCGGTCGGTCAGGATCCGCGCCTGCCGCTCCTGCTCGGGCGTCTGACTACGCACGGTGCCGTAGTCGGCAGCGAACCTGCTGTCTGCCGCCGAGAGCGCGGTGATGTTGTCCAGCAGACGGACCTCGGCCTGCGGCGGCAGAAACCCGATCAGCACGCCCTCGGCCAGCCACGCCGTCGGTTGGCCGGCGTCGAAGCCGGCGTCCTGCAGTGCTGCGGGCCAGTCTTCGCGCAGGTCGATGCCGACGGGCCGGTGTTCCGCGCGGGGCAGCGCGCCCATCTCGGACAGCGTCCGATTCTTGAACGCGATGACCCCGGGCTGGTCGATCTCGTAGATCGTCGTGCCGGCGGGCCAGGACAGCCGGTACGGCCGGGCGTCGAGTCCAGAGGCCACGATCACCACCTGGCGCACGCCGGTGCCGGTCGCTTCGGCGAAGTAGTTGTCGTAGAAAAGCGTGCGCGCGGCAAACATGTCGACCATCCGGGGAAAGCCTTCGTCGCCGTCGACGTCGGCGAAGTCGAGTTCGCCGCTGGCCACTTTGGTAAAGAACGTCAGCCCGACCGCGCGGACCAGCGGCTCGGCGAACGGGTCGTCGATCACCGCGTCGGGTCGACGGCTGGCCGCTGCGCGCGCGGCCGCGACCATGGTGGCGGTGGCACCGACGCTGCTCGCCAAATCCCAGCTGTCACGTGCTGTTCTCGCCATGCGGACCTCTCCGATTCGGCTCTGGGGTCAATGCTAGGCGGGGCGGCTGAACGTTTCCTTACGGTTGCCCGATGACTTCTGTGCAGTTCGAAACACCCGAAGGCAACATCGCCGGCGTGCCGCTGAACCGGCCGGACCGGATGAACGCCATCGACGGATCGTTGATCAACGAGATGGACCGCGTGTTGGAAAAGCGCCCGCCGCTAGGTTTGCGCGATCACGTTCTCGGCGAACATCTCCAGGTTGCGGATCTTGGTTTCCAGCGGTTCGGTGTCCTGACCGGTGATGTAAGGAATTCGGAAACCGACGATCACGTCGGTGACGCCCTTGTCTTCCAGACGTTTGACGCCGTCGAGGGTGAAGCCGTCGACCGAGATCACGTGGATCTCGAACGGGCCGGTTTTGCCCTCCTCCTCGCGAAGTTGCTTGACCCGCTTGATGAGTCGGTCGAGTTCAGCCGGGTCGCCGCCGCCGTGCATCCAGCCGTCGGCGCGCGCCGCCCGTCGCAGCGCGGCGTCGGCGTGGCCGCCGATCAGGATCGGAATCGGTTGTGTCGGAGCAGGAGTCATCTTCGTCTTGGGGATGTCGTAGAACTCGCCGTGAAATTCGAAGTAGTCGCCGGTGGTCAGGCCGCGGATGATCTCGATACATTCGTCGATGCGCTTGCCACGCTTGGCAAATGGGACGCCCATCAGCTCGTAGTCCTCCGGCCACGGGCTGGTGCCGACGCCGAGGCCCACCCGGTTGCCGATCAGCGCCGCCAGCGAGCCGGCCTGCTTCGCGACCAGCGCCGGTGGGCGGATCGGGAGCTTGAGGACGAAGAAGTTGAACCGCAGGGTCGAGGTCACCGCGCCCAGAGCGGCGGTCAGGACGAATGTCTCGATGAAGGCCTTGCCGTCCAGGAATTCGCGGTTGCCGTCGGGGGTGTACGGATATTTCGAATCCGATTCGAACGGGTAAGCTACGCTGTCCGGGATTGTCATGCTGGCGTAGCCGGCCGCCTCGGCGGCCTTTGCCAGCGGAATGTAGAACGTCGGATCCGTCATTGCTTCCGCGTAGCTGAACCGCACACCGTCTCCTCACCTCGGTTTGCTGCGCATACCGGACGAATACTAGGCACGTTCGGTGGCCGTCGACCACCAGGTGCCGATCCGGTACCGCGACACGGATGGTTCCGGATGCCAGAGGTTCGCCCTCGACAGCATCGTGCTTCTCAGGGCCTCGACCTCGCCGGCCGAGGTGCCGACGGCCACCACATTGAGCGGGGTGTTTTCGGTTGCCCGTACGCCTGCCACCGTTCTGCAAGTACTCAACGGGGTGGGAAGGCGAGTCCGTTTACCGCGGCATGGGTCCAGGCCACTCGCGGATGGCTAGACGAACTGCGAGACCGGCGAGCGCGAACGGTGGCTCACCGGCGCCGGCGATCGAGTGCGTGCCCTGCGGCGTCTGCTCGGTGATGCGAGCCGGGGCGCTGCGCTCGCCGACGGTCACGGTGAGCGAGCGGGCTTTTTTGAATTCGTCGGATAGCTGGCCGAAAACTGTTCCCTGCCAGTGGTATTGGCCATCAAAGGGTTCGATGTGGCCGTTCAGCGCAACGCGAACCTGCTCGGAATTGTCTGAGGTGCTCAGGGTTGCCAGGCCACGGTAGATGTCGTCGGCTGCACCCGGCGACGATAGGTCGAACGCCGAGGCATCCAGGTGCCACGACGGTGCGCGCAGGTGAACCCGCTCGTTGAAGACGCTTTGCGCGCTGCGGCGGACCTCGATTCGGCCGTGCCGGCCCATCAGCTGCAGGCACCCGACGACGTAGGGCATCGCTGTCGCGAACTGCGGCCCGGTGGCCGTGAAGTAGTTCGGGAAACCGTGCATCGCGAGGCCGAGGAAGGGCTCGGCGCCATCGACCCACGCCTGCTGAATGCTGATGCCGTGGGCGCCCACCAGCGTGTCGTGCGGCAGCCCGGCTCGCACCGCGAACCCGGTGCCGTAGACGATCGCATCGGCGTCGTGATGGCGGCCGTCGACGGTGCGAACGCCGACCGCGGTCACCTCCTCGATCGGCGGGGTGATCACCTCGATGCGGCGACGCCGTGTGAAGCGCTGGGTGCGTCGCAGCCGCTGGACTGTGCGCCGTGGTGCGAGCGGGAAGACCTCGACCGTCGCGCCCGCCCCGGCCATTCGTTCGATCAGCTCACCGGCGCTGGAGTCGGCGCCGATGACGGCGACCCTGGTGCCGGCCGGGTCGAAGAACGTGGAGGGCATGGCGGCGTGCATCGCAGAGCCACGAAAGTCTCTGCGGCCCGACAGATCAGGAAGTAGCGGAACGAACGGCGATTCGCAGGAGACCACCACGCGGCCGTGGCAGGTCTCGCCGTCTTCGGTCGTCAGCGTCCAGGTGTCGGTGTCGTCGTCGAATACCGAGCTGACCACCTCGCGGTCGAAGATCACGAAGTCATGGATGCCGGTGGCCAGCAACGCGGTGGCGGCGTCGCCGTCGCCGACCAGGACGACGTTGTGGATCCGCTGGGTCACTGGAGTTTGGGTCACAGGAACTTGGTCCGCGTCCAGCCGCGGCGCGCCAACGGGCCCATCAACCCGACCTCGTCCAGGAACTCCGCCAACGGTTTGAAGCCGGCCACCTGCACGTCGTGGCGGTGCGGGCTGTTGCGCGCCAGCCGACGCGCCTCGCGGACGGCCATTCCGGCGCGCGCGTACTGGACCTTGTTGGTGAACAGATAGCGGAAGAACCAGCCGCCCAGCCCGTTGATGTTGCCGACGAACCACCGCTCGGGCCGTCGCATCTGCGGTGCCCGCTTGCGCAGCCCGTCGCGGGCAAACTGGATGTGGCGGGCCTCTTCGGTGACGTGAATTCGCATGAGCCGCTGGATGATCGGCTGCAACTCGGGGTCGTCTATCATCTGCCGCTGCAGGGAGTCGAAGATCTCCTCACCGATCAACGCGGCCACCCAGAGCACCGAGCCGCGGAAAAAGAACGGCAGCGTGTTGATGATCATCCGGTGGTAGAGGCGAGGGCGCACCGGTTTGGCGCCGACCCGCTCGATGGCCTTGCCGAACATCACCATGTGCCGGGTCTCGTCGCCGAGTTCGGTCAATGCGTAGTGGGTGGACCGGCTGGTGGGGTCCTTGTGCATGATCTTGCGCAGCAGCGCCTGGTTCAGGATGTTCTCGAACCAGATGCCGGCGGACAGGGTGTTCACCAGTTCCTGGCGGGACAACTCGATCTGCTGAGCGCGAGTCATGCTGTCCCACATCGGTGTTCCGTACAGGGACACGACCTGGGGCGGCAGGTAGAACTTGTCCGGGTCCAAGGGTGCGTCCCAGTCGATATCGACGACCGGTGCATAGGACTTCTTGACCGAACCCTTGAGCAATCGGTCCGCGAAATCCTCGCGACCTCGTCCCGCAGGCTTCACCGCACTAGTCATGGCTGAGGCTCCTTCGTCGGCGTTACTCAGACGGTAAGGAGCGCGCAGAAAGAAGTCAATACCGTCGGTACCGGATACTTGTGGTACGGGTCCGCTGGCCGCCGGTTACCAGGGTTTGGCCGTTCACGGTGGGCCCCGGCGAGTAGCTTCAGCGCATGAGAGCCTTCGTCATCCGCGCTGTGGTCACCGGGTTCGCGCTCTGGGTGGTCACCAAATTCGTCCACGGGCTGAGCTTCGTCGGCGGTGACACCCGCCTGCAGCGGATCGGCATCATCTTCGCCGTCGCGGTGGTATTCGGTCTGGTCAACGCCTTCATCAAGCCCGTCGTACAGATTCTGTCGATCCCGCTCTACATCCTGACGCTGGGTCTTTTCCACATCGTCGTCAACGCCCTGATGCTCTGGATCACCGCCCGGATCACCGCGAACACCACCCACTGGGGCCTGGCCATCGACCACTTCTGGTGGACGGCGATCAAGGCCGCCATCGCCCTGTCGATCGTCAGCTGGTTCTTGTCGCTAGTCGTCCGCCCCGCCCGGCGCTGACCGGCACACTGGAGCTATGCCCGAACTGCCCGAAGTCGAGGCGCTGGCCCACTACCTCCGCCAACACGCCGTCGGAATGACCGTCGGCCGCGTCGACGTCGCCGCGCTGTCGGTGCTCAAGACCTTCGCCCCGCCGATCAACGCCCTGCACGGCCTGACCGTCACCGGCGCCGACCGCTGGGGAAAATACCTCGGCATGCGGGCCGGCACGCTGTTCCTGATCACCCATCTGTCCCGGGCCGGCTGGCTGCGCTGGTCGGACAAGCTTGCTGCGGTCCCGCTCAAACCCGGTAAAGGTCCGATCGCTCTGCGCGTCCACCTCGGCCCACCCGGCGATTCGCCAGGCTTCGACCTGACCGAGGCGGGCACCCAGAAGCGGCTGGCGGTGTGGCTCGTCGACGACCCGGGAAAAGTCTCCGGCATCGCCGCGCTAGGTCCCGACGCACTGCAGTTGTCCGCCGACGGCCTAGCCGAGGTGCTCGCCAACAACACCGGCCGGATCAAGTCCGTCATCACCGACCAGAAAGTGATCGCCGGCATCGGCAACGCCTACAGCGACGAGATTTTGCACGTCGCCAAGCTGTCGCCGTTCGCCACCGCCGCGAAACTCAACCAGGCCCAACTCGCCGCCCTGCATGACGCGATGATCACGGTGCTGTCCGACGCGGTGTCGCGATCGGTGGGCCAGCAGGCCGCCACGCTGAAGAGCGAGAAGCGTTCCGGCATGCGGGTTCACGCCCGCACCGGCTTACCCTGTCCGGTCTGCGGCGACACGGTTCGCGAAGTGTCGTTCGCCGACAAGTCGTTTCAGTACTGCCCGACCTGCCAGACCGGTGGCAAGGTGCTGGCCGACCGGCGGATGTCGCGGCTGCTGAAGTAGCCGGATGACGCGGACAGACGTTTCGCCGAACGTGAATCCCGCGACGGCTACGCGGCGTGTCGCGTCGTGAGATTCACTCTCGGCGCAGGGTGCCTAGTCAGCGCGACCTCGCTCGGCGCGGTAGCGGCGCACCAGCGCGTCGGTCGAACTGTCGGATTGCTGTGCCGGAGAGGCGTCTTCGGTAAGGACCGGCAGCAGCTCCTTGGCCTGTGTCTTGCCGAGTTCGACACCCCACTGGTCGAACGAGTCGATGCCCCAGATCACCCCTTCGGTGAACACCTGATGCTCGTAGAGCGCGATCAGCTGGCCGACGACCGACGGGGTGAGCCGGGTGGCCAGGATGGATGTGGTCGGTCGGTTGCCCGGCATCACTTTGTGCGGCACCACATCTGCGGCGGTGCCCTCGGCGGCGATCTCCTCGGCCGTCTTGCCGAACGCCAGCACCTGCGTTTGAGCGAAGAAGTTGCTCATCAGCAAATCGTGCATGCTGCCGGTGCCGTCCATGGTGGGCAGGTCATCGGTGGGCTGACTGAAGCCGATGAAGTCCGCCGGCACCAGGCGGGTGCCCTGATGAAGGAGTTGGTAGAACGCATGCTGGCCGTTGGTTCCCGGCTCGCCCCAGAAGATTTCACCGGTGTCGGTGGTGACCGGGCTGCCGTCGGCGCGGACCGACTTGCCGTTGGACTCCATGGTCAGCTGCTGCAGGTAGGCGGCGAAGCGGGCCATGTCGTTGGAGTACGGCAGCACCGCACGCGCCTGCGCGCCGAAGAAGTCCGAGTACCACAGCCCGATCAGGCCGAGCAGCGCCGGCGCGTTGGACTCCAGCGGCGCGGTGCGGAAATGCTCGTCGACGATGTGGAAGCCAGACAGGAAGTCCGCGAATGCTTCTCGGCCGATGACGGCCATCACCGAGAGCCCGATCGCCGAGTCGACCGAGTACCGTCCACCGACCCAGTCCCAGAACCCGAACATGTTGGCGGTGTCGATGCCGAACTCCTCGACCAGTTTCTCGTTGGTCGAGACGGCCACGAAGTGCTTGGCCACCGCGTCGTCGCCGAGTGCATCGGTCAGCCAGCGCCGCGCCGCGGTGGCGTTGGTCAGGGTCTCCAACGTGGTGAAGGTCTTCGATGCGATGATGAAAAGCGTTGTGGCAGGGTCTAAATCGGACAGCTTGGCGATCAGATCGGCAGGGTCGGCGTTGGAGACGAACCGGGCCGAGACGCCGGCGTCGGCATAGTGCCGCAGCGCCTGGTACACCATCACCGGGCCGAGATCCGAACCGCCGATGCCGATGTTGACGACGGT
The DNA here is from genome assembly GCF_039583785.1 of Mycobacterium sp. Taxonomy (GTDB): domain Bacteria; phylum Actinomycetota; class Actinomycetes; order Mycobacteriales; family Mycobacteriaceae; genus Mycobacterium. Next base: position 22,123 of record NZ_JAVKSG010000025.1, on the reverse strand, counting down.
GCTGATCCTCTTACCGGTGGCGCCGACCCATTCGCCGCTGCGCAGCCGGTCGGTGAAATCGCCCATCCTGTGCAGCACTTCGTGGACATCGGCGACCACGTTCTGGCCGTCGACGGTCAAGGTTGCGTCGCGCGGAAGCCGTAGCGCGGTGTGCAGCACGGCGCGGTCTTCCGAGACGTTGATGTGCGCCCCGGCGAACATCGCGTCGCGGTGCTGCTCGAGGTGGGCCGCGTGGGCGAGGCCGATCAGCAGTTTCAGGGTGTCGCGGTTGATGCGGTGTTTGCTGTAGTCGATGTAGAGGTCTCCGACGGTGAGGTTGAACTCGCGACCGCGATCGGGATCCTGGTCGAAGAAATCACGCAGCTGCGTCTCGCCGATCTGTCGGTGGTGCTGCTGTAGCGCACTCCATGCCGGAGTCACTGAAATGTCGGGAATCTGTTCAACCGCAGTCATCCCTCGACCTTAGTCACTTCGACCAGAACGCGACGTCGCCGGCGCCGAAGGCCCAGTGAACGGGCGTCGAGCCGGCCGGATCAGTGACCGAGCCGGCCGCGGCCCAGCCTGAGCAGCAGCATGGCCAGGTCCTTGCCCTCGGGGCCGAGTTCGCTGTAGCGCTCGATGACCTGCATTTCGCGGCTGTGCACCAGCCGGGTGCCACCGGATGCCATCCGGGCTTTGCCGATCGCCCGGGACACCTCGGCGCGGCGCCTGACCGCGGCCAGGATCTCGGCGTCGAGCCGGTCGATTTCCAGCCGCAGTTCGTCGATGTCGGCGGGGTGTTCTGTCTCGATAGTCATCTCAGGCTCCGAAATCTCGTTGTGTGGACGGTGTGGAGGTGGTTGCGGTTTCATCCGGTTGGGGCCTCACACAAGAGACGAGCCCCGGATCCGGATAAGCGGACCGCGGGGCTCTGGGAAGCAGCTAAACCACGGGCACCGCTGGCCGGTACCCGTAGAAAAATCGCCACTGCGCATTGAGCACGAAACTGAGTGTGCCACTTGCGGGCGTTCCAGCGCAAAGGTGTCGTCCGACGGCGGTAGGTTGAGATCCGATGAGTGTGCAGCACGTGACCGAATCCCAAACTGATCAGCTGCTTGACGGCCTGAACCCACAGCAGCGGCGGGCGGTGCTGCACGAGGGCTCGCCGCTGCTGATCGTGGCCGGCGCCGGCTCGGGCAAAACTGCCGTGCTGACCCGCCGGATCGCCTACCTGCTGGCCGCCCGCGACGTCGGACCCGGCCAGGTGCTGGCCATCACCTTCACCAACAAGGCCGCCGCGGAGATGCGCGAGCGGGTGGCGACGCTCATAGGAGCTCGAGCTGGGTCTTGTATGTGGGTGTCGACGTTTCACTCGACCTGCGTGCGGATCCTGCGCAACCAGGCATCGCTGATCTCGGGCCTCAACTCCAACTTCTCGATCTACGACGCCGACGATTCGCGCCGTCTGCTGCAGATGATCGGCAAGGACATCGGCCTCGACATCAAGCGGTATTCGCCGCGACTGCTGGCCAACTCCATCTCCAACCTGAAGAACGAGCTGATCGATCCGCAGCAGGCGCTGGCCAAGCTGTCCGACCCCGGCCAGCCTGACCTCGCCGACGATCTGGCGCGCACGGTGGCCGCCGTCTACGCCGAGTACCAGCAACGGCTCAGGTTGGCCAACGCGCTGGACTTCGACGACCTGATCGGCGAGACGGTCGCGGTGCTGCAGGCCAACACGGCGATCGCCGACCATTACCGCCGCCGTTTCCGGCACATCCTGGTCGACGAGTACCAGGACACCAACCACGCGCAGTACGTGCTGGTGCGCGAGCTGGTGGGTCGCGACCTCGAACCCGGCGACGACGGTGTGCCACCGGGCGAGTTGTGCGTCGTCGGTGACGCCGACCAGTCGATCTACGCGTTCCGCGGCGCGACGATCCGCAACATCGAGGACTTCGAGCGCGACTACCCGAACGCCACCACGATCCTGCTCGAACAGAATTACCGCTCCACCCAGAACATCCTGTCGGCGGCCAACTCGGTGATCTCGCGCAATCCCGCCCGTCGGGACAAGCGGCTGTGGACCGACGCCGGCGAGGGCGAGCTGATCGTCGGCTACGTCGCCGACAACGAGCACGACGAGGCACGGTTCATCGCCGAGGAAATCGATGCGCTGGCTTCGCGCGGCGACATCACCTACAACGACGTGGCCGTCTTCTACCGCACCAACAACTCGTCGCGGTCGCTGGAGGAGGTGTTCATCCGGGCCGGCATCCCGTACAAAGTCGTCGGGGGAGTGCGCTTTTACGAACGCAGGGAGATCCGCGACGTCGTCGCCTACCTGCGGGTGCTGGACAATCCCGGCGACGCGGTCAGCCTGCGGCGCATCCTCAACACACCGCGACGCGGCATCGGTGATCGGGCCGAGGCGTGCGTCGCGGTGTACGCCGAGAACACCGGGTCCAGCTTCGCCGACGCGCTGGAAGCCGCTGCCGAAGGCAAGGTGGCATTGCTGAACACCCGGTCCGCCAAGGCAATTGCCGGTTTCGTCGAGATGATGGAGGAACTGCGCACCCGGCTCGCGTCGTCCGGAGACGACCTCGGCGAACTGGTCGAGGCGGTGCTCGAGCGTACCGGATACCGGACGGAGTTGGAGTCGTCGTCGGACCCACAGGACCTGGCCCGGCTGGATAACTTGAACGAACTCGTCAGCGTCGCACATGAATTCGCGACCGACCTGGCCAACGCCGCCGCCCTCGACGACGCTCCCGACGACGAGGACGTGCCGGACACCGGTGTGCTGGCGCAGTTCCTGGAGCGGGTATCGCTGGTGGCCGACACCGATGAAATTCCGGAACAGACCGCCGGTTTGGTGACGCTGATGACGTTGCACACCGCCAAAGGGCTGGAGTTTCCCGTCGTGTTCGTCACCGGTTGGGAAGACGGAATGTTCCCGCACATGCGGGCTTTGGGCGATCCAGCCGAGCTCTCCGAGGAGCGTCGACTGGCCTACGTCGGGATCACCCGGGCGAGGCAGCGGCTCTATGTCAGCCGGGCCAAGGTCCGGTCGTCGTGGGGACAGCCGATGCTCAACCCGGAATCGCGTTTCCTGCGCGAGATTCCGCAGGAGTTGATCGACTGGCGGCGCACCGACCCCACCCCGTCGCTGCGCGCACCGGTCGTCGGGGCCGGCCGGTTCGGCGCGCCGCGTCCGTCGCCGGCCCGAAGTGGCGGAGCCAGCAAGCGTCCGCCGCTGGTGCTCGAGCCCGGCGACCGGGTCACCCACGACAAGTACGGGCTGGGCCGTGTGGAAGAGGTGTCCGGCATCGGCGAGTCGGCGATGTCGCTGATCGACTTCGGCAGTTCAGGGCGGGTCAAGCTGATGCACAACCACGCCCCGGTGGCCAAGCTCTAGTATTCGAGCAGCCAATCGCGGGTGCGTGGCATCAGCGTCAGCACCGTGCTGGTGATCGGCAGCAGCGGCAGGGTGTGCACCACCCAGGCCACCCGTGCCCCGGCGATGAACACGCCGAGATAGGTCAGGATCGCGACCACGGCGCCGGCCACGATCAGGTAGCGGCTCAGCGGTTGCCGCAGCAACAACAGGATCACCCCGGAGATGGTGGCGGCCGAGAACACCAGGGCAAGGAACGCCACCGCGACGCAGAACAGCCGATCGGAATGCCACCAGCCGGCGATCAGCTCGGTCGCCACGACCGACGTGGCCCAACCGCTGATGATGCTGACGGCCGCGGCAGCCACCGCTGTGGTCCGGCTGGGCTCACCGAAGGGCACGCGTGCCAGCTCGGGGCGCGGCGCGAACTGCTGCTGCGACAGGCCCGATGGCTGGGGGATGTGGGTGGTGCCGAAGTAGTCAACGGCCTGCGGCAGCCTACCGGTGGGCGCGCGCCGAATGATGCGCGATTCGGGATTGGCTGGACCGGGATTGTTCGGCTCGGTCACATCAACCGGCGAAGGTACCGAGGGACAGGCCGCGCTTGGCCAGCCACGGCACGGGGTCGACTCGCTGGCTGCCACCGAGCAGCACCTCGAAGTGCAGGTGCGGGCCGGTGGAGTTGCCGCGGTTGCCTATGGTGGCGATCTGGTCGCCGGCCATCACGCGCTCACCGACGCTGACCATGGTGGAGTTGACGTGCCCGTAGAGCGTGACGGTTCCGTCGGCGTGCCGCAGCTTGACCCACATGCCGTAGCCCGCGGTCGGGCCGGCGGCGATGACGACGCCGTCGGAGACGGCGCGGATCGGGGTGCCGATCGAGTTCGCCAGGTCGATACCGGCGTGCAGGACGCCCCACCGGTAGCCGAAGCCCGAGGTGAACATTCCCTTGGTTGGCATCACGAACAGCGGCTGCTGGAGCCGGGCCTCACGCTGGGCGCGCTCCTGAGCAAACGCGACCCCGTGGGCCAGTTCGGCGTTGTGCACGGCGACTTTGGCGGCCGGCTGCACGGTGACCACCTGCATGCCGCCGTCGGAGATGCTGATCGGGCCGGTCGTGGCGGACCGGGCGGCGAGCACGGTCGCGGCTTTGGAGTGCTGAGGCATCTCGGCGGCCGAGTGCGCGGCCGCTGCGGCGGCACCGGCAGCCACCGCGCCGATCAAAACCCGGCCGCGAGTGGGCCCCGAGAGCTGTTTGCGGTGCTGCGCGCGAGCGACCGATTCGCTGCGGGCCCGATTCGCGCCCCGCTCGAGCGGGCTCAGGCGACGCTCGAAGACGCTGGGACCGATCAGGTCGAGAACGCGAAGGTTGTCGGTGTCGTCGCGGTCGTCGAGCTCCGGCGCTCCGAGGACCTGGGCTTCTTTCTCGAAAGCGGAGTTTTCGCTGAAGTCGCAATCGGCGAGTCTGCCGAACTCGTTGAACGGAATGATGTCCGTGACTTCGTTGCAGTGAAGGGTCGACCTGCGTTTGCGCGACGCCGAGAGCGCTCCTTGCTCAGGAGACCGAGCCGGGATTTGCTGGGCCAACGTGATGGGTCCTTCGCGCCGTAACCATAACGTGATCTGGACCCTGAGACGTTAACCGTCGAGCGCGACGCGTGGCAAGCCAAGGCAGCAATTGATCGGGGAATGTGATTTGAATCACTTCCCGGGGCTCAGTGAGGTCTGACACATCCACCGATGCCGACGGTGGAACCAACAGCCCGTCTCGATACAGTTCCCGCAAGCGGGTGACGGAAAACCTCGACTCGCTTGCAAATAGGCCGACACACAGAAGTGAGCCCATGGATCTTTTCGAATACCAGGCAAAAGAGCTGTTCAGCAAGCACAACGTCCCAACCACGCCCGGCCGGGTGACTGACACCGCCGATGGAGCCAAAGCCATCGCCGAAGAGATCGGGCGTCCGGTGATGGTCAAGGCGCAGGTCAAGGTCGGTGGACGAGGCAAAGCCGGCGGTGTGAAGTACGCCGCGACCCCCGATGACGCGTACAACCACGCGAAAGACATTATCGGCCTGGACATCAAGGGCCACGTCGTGAAGAAGCTGCTGGTCGCCGAGGCCAGCGACATCGCGGAGGAGTACTACATCTCCTTCCTGCTCGACCGTGCCAACCGCACCTACCTGGCCATGTGCTCGGTCGAGGGCGGCGTGGAGATCGAAGAGGTCGCGGCCACCAAGCCCGAGCGCCTCGCCAAGGTTCCGGTGGATGCCGTCACCGGCGTCGACGTGGCGTTCGCCCGCTCGATCGCCGAGCAGGGCCACCTGCCGGCCGAGGTGCTCGACGCCGCGGCGGTGACCATCGCCAAGCTGTGGGAGGTGTTCGTCGGCGAGGACGCCACCCTGGTCGAGGTCAACCCGTTGGTGCGCACTCCCTCCCGCGGTGAGGACGACCCAGGCCAGATCTTGGCGCTCGACGGCAAGGTCACCCTCGACGGCAACGCCGACTTCCGCCAGCCCGGCCATGTCGAGTTCGAGGACCGTGACGCCACCGACCCGCTGGAGCTCAAAGCCAAGGAGCACGACCTCAACTACGTCAAGCTCGACGGCCAGGTGGGCATCATCGGCAACGGCGCGGGACTGGTCATGTCGACCCTCGACGTCGTCGCCTGCGCCGGCGAGAAGCACGGCGGGGTGAAGCCGGCCAACTTCTTAGACATCGGCGGCGGCGCCTCGGCCGAGGTGATGGCCGCGGGATTGGACGTCGTGCTGGGCGACGCGCAGGTCAAGAGCGTGTTCGTGAACGTCTTCGGCGGCATCACCTCGTGTGACGCCGTCGCCACCGGCATCGTCAAGGCGCTGGAGATCTTGGGCGACGACGCCAACAAGCCGCTCGTCGTGCGGCTGGACGGCAACAACGTCGACGAAGGACGGCGGATTCTGACCGAAGCCGGCCACCCGCTGGTGACGCTGGTGCCCACCATGGACCAGGCCGCCGACAAGGCCGCCGAGCTGGCGAACGCCTGAGCAAAGGAATCAATGACTTATGGCTATCTTCCTGACCGCTGAAAACAAGGTTGTCGTCCAGGGCATCACCGGATCCGAGGCCACCAAGCACACCGCCCGGATGCTCAAGGCCGGTACGCACATCGTCGGCGGCGTCAACGCGCGTAAGGCCGGCACCACCGTCGCGCACAAGAACGTCGACGACGAGCCGGTGGAGTTGCCGGTGTTCGCCCACGTCAAAGAGGCCATCGAGAAGACCGGGGCCGACGTCTCGATCATCTTCGTACCGCCGGTCTACGCCAAGGACGCGATCATCGAGGCCATCGACGCCGAGATCCCGCTGCTGGTCGTCATCACCGAGGGAATCCCGGTTCAGGACAGCGCCTATGCGTGGGCCTACAACGAGTCCAAGGGCAACAAGACCCGGATCATCGGCCCGAACTGCCCCGGCATCATCACTCCGGGCCAGGCGCTGGTCGGCATCACCCCGGCCAACATCTCCGGGCCCGGACCGGTCGGCCTGGTGTCCAAGTCCGGCACGCTGACCTACCAGATGATGTACGAGCTGCGCGATTTCGGGTTCTCCACCTCGATCGGGATCGGCGGTGACCCGGTGATCGGCACCACCCACATCGATGCGATCGCAGCGTTCGAGAATGATCCCGAGACCAAGCTGATCGTGATGATCGGCGAGATCGGTGGTGACGCCGAGGAGCGTGCGGCCGACTACATCAAGGCCAACGTGTCCAAGCCGGTCGTCGGCTACGTCGCGGGATTCACTGCGCCCGAGGGCAAGACGATGGGCCATGCCGGCGCCATCGTGTCCGGCTCGTCGGGCACCGCAGCGGCCAAGAAGGACGCGCTGGAGGCCGCTGGGGTCAAGGTCGGCAAGACTCCGTCGGAGACCGCCGCGCTCGCCCGGCAAATCCTGGCGAGCCTGTAGGCGCTCGCCATCTGGCAAGCCAAAATTGGAACACGTTACAGGTTTCGGTTAGCCTGACGAAGTAACACTTTTCAGGAGGCCTGTAATGGCGGTCGGCCCGCGCCAGCGACTCATCCGTGCGTCGCATGAGCGACGCCAATGAGGAGGAGCGGCGCCATCGATCCTCGCACTCCCGTTGTCGTCGGAGTGGGCCAGTTCACCGAGCGCATCGACGATCCCGGATATCGCGGCATGTCCGCGGTCGACCTGGCCACCGAGGCCGTGCGCGCCGCGCTCGCTGACAGCGGCACCGACGTCAGCACGGTGGCCGATGCCATCGAGGTGTTTGCCGGCCTGCGTCAATTCGAGATCTGCACCCCGTTCAACACGCCGCCGTTCGGTTGCTCCGACAACTATGTGCGGTCGGTCGCCGAGCGCGTCGGCGCTAATCCGGCGCGTGCGGTGCTCGAGTCGATCGGCGGCAACGGTCCGCAGAAGTTGATGACGGAGTTCGCCGGGGCGATCGCCGCCGGTGACCTCGAGGTCGCGTTGATCCTCGGGTCCGAGCCCGGGTCCACAGCGAAGTACTTCGCCGGACGCGACGACAAGCCGAACTTCACCGAGCACGTCGGTGGCCAGCTCGAGGACCGCGGATACGGTTTCGAGCAGTACATGAGCGAGTACACCGCCAAACACGGGCTGACCGGGGCGCCCGTGCAGTACGGACTGCTCGACAACGCTCGCCGCGGACGGCTCGGGCTCAGCGTCGCCGACTATCGCCGGAAGATGGCCGAGCTATTTGCGCCGTTCTCGAAAGTCGCTGCGAAAAACCCGTTCTCGTCGTCGCCGGTGGAGCGTTCGGTGCAGGAGATCGAAACCGTCACCGACGAGAACCGGATGATCTGCGACCCGTATCCGCGGCTGCTGGTGGCGCGCGACACCGTCAACCAGGGGGCGGCCGCGCTGGTGATGTCGGTGTCGGCGGCCCGCCGGCTCGGGGTGCCCGAGGACAAGCGGGTGTATCTGCGCGGGCACGCCGATCAGACTGAGCAGGACTTGCTGGACCGCGTCGATTTACACATCAGCTACTCCGCCAAACAGGCGGTGGCAGAAGCGCTTCGGGGTGCTGGCATCGGCATCGACGACGTGACGACGTTCGACCTCTACAGCTGCTTTCCGTTCCCGGTCTTCGCGGTGTGCGATGGCTTCGGGCTCGCCGCTGACGACCCGCGTGGTCTGACGCTCACCGGTGGTCTGCCGTATTTCGGTGGCCCGGGCAACAGCTATTCGCTGCACGGTATCGCCGAGACTGTGGCCGCCATGCGCGACAAGCCGGGCTCGTTCGGGCTGGTCGGCGCCAACGGCGGGGTGATGAGCAAGTATTCGGTGGGCGTGTATTCCACCGAACCCGGCGACTGGGCCGCCGACCGCAGCACGGCATTGCAGCAGGACATCGCCGCGTTGCCGAAGGTGCCGGTCACTCGAAACCCCAACGGCGCGGGCACCATTGAGACCTACTCCGTGCGCTACGACTGGCCGACGACGACCGGGGTCATCATCGGCCGGCTCGACGCCGACGGCTCGCGGTTCATGGCGCTCACCGAGGACGAGGACTTGGTGGCGTTGATGACCGACGGCGACCCGTTGGGTGCCAGGATCACCGTGAAGTCGACCGACGAGGAGATCAACCGCGCGTCGCTCGGCTAGCGAGTCAGCGCAGCGACCAGGCCTTCGCAGTCCTCGACGGTCACACTCAGTGCCGAGTGATCGCGCAAACCGATCACGCGATGGATCCGCGGCTCGAAGTGGATGCACACGCCTTGAGTTGCGTTGGTGCCGAACGTCAGTCCGTCGTCGGCCAGCGACAGCCGCGCACCCACCGCGGTCCACCACCGGTACGGGCCGGTGATATGCGCATCCTGAATCTGAGACAGCGGCGCATCGACCCGGAACGGCCCGTAGCGGACGATCAGCCGGCCGTCGTCGGTGACGGTGACGCCCTGCGTGCTCGGCCAGGCCCGAAAAGCCAGCCACAGCGGAGCCAGCCGGGTCTCGTAGCGATAGGGGAAGTGACTGCCCTGCCCGCTCACGGTGCACCTCCTGTCAGTGTCAGTGGCTAGACCGCTGCGGCAAGCTTGCCGGCCAACCGCTCGACGTAGGCGGCCACCTCATCGTGGGACTTGTCGGGCAGTCCGAACAACACCTCGGTGACACCGATCTCGGCCCAGTGCGCCAACTTTTCCGGCACCGGCTTGAAGTCCAGCGCGACGATCTGCGGGGCGCCGTCGCGGCCCGCCGCGGCCCAGGTGTCCTGCAGCAGCTGCACCGGCTCGTCGATGTCGAAGTCGCGGGGCGTGGTGATCCAGCCGTCGGCGCTGCGGGCGATCCAGGTGAAGTTCTTCGCGGTGCCGGCCGCCCCGACCAGCACCGGGATGTGCGACTGCACCGGCTTGGGCCACGCCCAGCTGGGCCCAAAGCTGACGAATTCACCCTCGTAGGAGGCCTCTTCGTCGGTCCACAGCGCCCGCATCGCCTCGATGTATTCCCGCAGCATCGTGCGGCGGCGGCCGGGTGGCACGCCGTGATCGGCGAGTTCGTCGGTGTTCCAGCCGAACCCAACGCCCAGGCTGACCCGTCCGCCCGAGAGGTGGTCCAGCGTCGCGATGGATTTCGCCAGCGTGATCGGGTCATGTTCGACCGGGAGCGCCACCGCGGTGGCCAGTCGCACCCGCGACGTGACGGCGCACGCCGCGCCGAGGCTCACCCAGGGATCCAGCGTGCGCAGGTAGCGGTCGTCGGGCAGTGTCTCGTCACCGGTAGTCGGGTGGGCCGCTTCGCGCTTGACCGGAATGTGGGTGTGTTCCGGCACATAGAACGTGGTAAATCCGTGGGTATCGGCAAGAGTGGCAGCTGCCGCCGGGGAGATTCCGCGATCGCTGGTGAACAGCACAAGCCCGTAGTCCATGGATGAATTAGAACGTGTTCCAATCTTGCCGGCAACCACCGGGCGCGGCTGCCGGCTGCCAAGGCCTGCACCGACGCCGCGCTCGAGATGGGCTAGCGTGGTGGATTGGCTCGCATTGCACAGCCCGCGCGGGCCGCCGCGCACGGCGTTGACCCGGCGCTTACCGGTAGCCTCTCCAGAAGCGGCGCGCGGGAGTAACCAGCGCCGCACCACAGTGGTGCCGCAACCGCACCGGAAGGCACAGGAGAAGCCATGACTTACCCGCCCGGCAATGCCGGATATCCCCCCGCGCAGTCGCCCGGCGCCTACGGGCCTCCCGCCACGAATTCCGAGGACACCGAGAGCAACCTCAAGCACTACCTGACCATCGCAGTCGCGGTGCTGGGTGTGCTGACCTATCTGGCGAGCTACTTCCCGATGGTCTCCCGCCTGCTACCCAACGGCGACGAGCTCGTCGAGAAGGGCAGCACCCTGCCGATCGACCTGGTGTTGCTGGCCGGTCTGCTGGCCGGAATGAGCCTGTTGCCCAAGGCCAAGAACCACCTCGCCGCGGTGGCCACGGCCGCGCTGCTGGGTTCGCTGCTGCTGATCCAGGACACCATAGACGCAATGGATCGCGGCACCGGGCTGTGGATCGCGGTCACGGCCAGTGTCGTGCAGGCAGCGCTGGCCATCGGCGCCCTTCTGCTGGATGCGGGTGTGATCACCGCGCCGGCACCCCGTCCCAAGTACGACCAGTACTTCGGCCAGTACGGCGGCTACTACGGCCAGCAGCAAGCTGCATACCAGCAGTCCGGCTACGGATCACAGTACGGCGGCTACCCGTCGGGCCCGACGACCGGCGGTTTCGGCGCGCAACAGGGACCGCAGTCCCAGCACGGATCGGCCACTCCGCCGACGGGTTTCCCGAGCTTCAGCCCGCCGCCGTCGTCCGGCTCCAGCGCCCAAGGGCAGGGCAGCGCTACCGACCAGGGTGGTTCCCCGCACGCGTACGGCTCGGGTCAGCAGCCGCAGGCGCCGTCCTCGCCGTCGGGCCCCGCGCAGTCCTGAGTGTGCGCGACCGCTAGCGTGGCGGTTCGCCAGCACGGCGAATCGGTCGGTAACGTCCTCGAACCGTGACCCCGGACAGTCGAACCCCGGGCGCCCGCCAGTCGCGTGACCTCCTGCGGGTCGCGTTCGGACCGGCAGTGGTGGCGCTGGTGGCCATCGCCGCGGTGACGTTGTTGCAGTTGGTGATTGCCAACAGCGACATGACCGGCGCGCTGGGCGCGATCGCCAGCATATGGCTCGGCGTGCATCAGGTGCCGATCTCGATCGGTGGCCGCGAGCTGGGTGTGATGCCGCTGCTGCCGGTGCTGCTGATGGTGTGGGGGACTGCGCGCAGCACCGCGCACGCCACCGCTCCGACGACCTCGTGGTTGGTCACCCGATGGATCGTCGCGTCGGCCTTGGGCGGTCCGCTGCTGTTCACCGCGATCGCGCTGGCCGTCATCCATGACGCGGCCTCGGTGATCACCGAACTGCAGACACCCGATGCGTTGCGCGCCTTCATGAGCGTGCTGGTGGTGCACGCCATCGGCGCGATGATCGGGGTGGGGTCGCAGGTCGGCCGCCGGGCACTCGCCGCGTCGCCGCTGCCGGATTGGCTGCCCGACTCGTTGCGCGCGGCAATGGCCGGCGTTCTCGCACTGCTCGGGCTGTCCGGCATGATCGCAGCCTGTTCGCTGGTCGTGCACTGGGCGACGATGCAGGACCTGTACGGCATCACCAATTCGATCTTCGGTCAGTTCAGCCTGACGCTGCTGTCGGTGCTCTACATACCCAACGTGATCGTGGCGACCGCCGCGATGGCGGTGGGATCGAGCGCCCACCTGGGTTTTGCGACGTTCAGCTCGTTCACCGTCTTCGGCGGTGACATCCCTGCGCTGCCGGTGCTGGCCGCGGCGCCGCACCCGCCGCTGGGCCCGGTGTGGGTGGCCTTGCTGATTGTCGGGGCGGCCTCGGCGGTCGCGCTCGGGCAGCAGTGTGCGCGACGGCCACTGCCGCTGTCGGACGCGATGGCGAAGGTCGGCATTGCGGCGCTGCTGGCGGCGCTGACCCTGGCGCTGCTCGGTTACGCCGGCGGTGGCCAGCTGGGCAACTTCGGCGACGTCGGAATCGACCAGGGGACATTCGGTTTCGCGATCTTCCTGTGGTTCACCGCGATCGGCGCGCTCACCGTCGTGATGGCCGGCGGAATCAGACGTCGCCCGCGCAAGTCCAGGCCGGTCCCCGTTGCGCCGGCGCGCGACGAGCCGCCGGTGCCCGCCGACCCGCTGGCCGGGGCTGGCGACAGCGACGCGGAGTCGTCGGGCGTCGATCTGCCTCACGATGAGGACCGCTAGGCTCTGACCTGTGCAGCAGTCGTTCCGTGTGCCTCCCAGCGCACCGGCGCGATTGGTGGTGCTGGCATCGGGCACCGGTTCGCTGTTGACGTCCCTACTGGATGCCGCCGTCGACGACTATCCGGCCCGGGTGGTGGCCGTCGGCGTCGATCGCGACTGCGCGGCCGTCGACATCGCCGCCGCTGCGTCGCTGCCGTCCTTCACGGTGCGACTGGCCGATTACCCGCACCGTGCCGCCTGGGACGCCGCACTCACCGAGGCCACCGCTGAGCATTCGCCGGACCTCGTCGTGTCCGCCGGCTTCATGAAACTTCTTGGATCGGAATTTCTTTCGAATTTCGTGGGCCGGACGATCAACACACACCCGGCGCTGTTGCCGTCGTTTCCGGGCGTGCACGGGGTGGCCGATGCGCTGGCCCACGGCGTCAAGGTCACCGGTTGCACAGTGCATCTGGTCGACGCCGGCACCGACACCGGCCCGATACTGGCCCAGCAGGCTGTTCCGGTGCTCGACGACGACGACGAAGAGACGTTGCACGAACGCATCAAGGTCACCGAACGGCGACTCTTGGTGGATGTGATAGCCGCGGTGGCGACCGGCGGCGTGACCTGGAGCGGACGAAAGGCGACCATCGGATGAGTAGCAGCGACGAGAGGCGGCCGATCCGCCGCGCGCTGATCAGCGTCTACGACAAGACCGGTCTGGTCGAGCTCGCCAAAGGGCTGGCCGACGCCGGGGTGGAGATCGTGTCGACCGGATCAACCGCGAAAACCATTGCCGACAAGGGGATTCCGGTGACCCCGGTGGAGCAGCTCACCGGTTTCCCCGAGGTGCTCGACGGCCGGGTCAAGACCCTGCACCCAAGGGTGCACGCCGGCCTGCTGGCCGACCTCCGCAAACCCGAGCATGCCGCCGCGCTGGAACAACTCGGCATCGCGGCGTTCGAGTTGGTGGTGGTCAACCTGTACCCGTTCAGTGAGACCGTCGAATCCGGCGCGGGCGTCGACGAATGTGTCGAGCAGATCGACATCGGCGGACCGTCGATGGTCCGCGCGTCGGCCAAGAACCACCCCAGCGTCGCCGTGGTGACTGACCCGCTGGGCTACGACGGGGTGCTGGCCGCGGTGCGCGGCGGCGGCTTCACGCTGGCCGAGCGAAAAAAGCTGGCGTCGTTGGCGTTTCGGCACACCGCCTCCTACGACGTCGCGGTGGCCGGCTGGATGGAGTCGACGCTGGCGCCCGAGGAGCCGGCCGCGGCCTTCCCCGAGTGGGTGGCCGGGACGTGGCGACGCTCGACCCAGCTCCGCTACGGCGAGAATCCGCATCAGCGGGCCGCGCTCTACGTCGACGACAGCGGCTGGCCCGGCCTGGCGCATGCCGAGCAGCTGCACGGAAAAGAGATGTCGTACAACAACTTCACCGACGCCGACGCGGCCTGGCGGGCGGCGTTCGACCACGACGAGATCTGCGTCGCGATCATCAAGCACGCCAACCCGTGTGGCATCGCCGTCTCGGCTGAATCGGTCGCCGACGCACACCGCAAGGCCCACGAATGCGACCCGCTCAGCGCATTCGGCGGGGTGATCGCGGCCAACACCGAGGTCAGCGTCGAGATGGCCGAATACGTCAGCACGATCTTCACCGAGGTGATCGTCGCGCCGGCCTACGCGCCGGGCGCCGTCGATGTGTTGGCCCGCAAGAAGAACGTCCGGGTGTTGGTGGCCGCTCAGCCGGAGGGTGACACGACTGAGCGGCGTCAGATCAGCGGCGGGCTACTAGTGCAGCAGCGCGACCAGATCGACGCGCCCGGCGACGACCCGAACAACTGGACGCTGGCGGCCGGCCAGCCGGCAGACCCGGCCACGGTGGCCGACCTGGTCTTCGCCTGGCGAACCTGTCGCGCGGTGAAATCCAACGCGATCGTGATCGCCCGCGGCGGCGCCACCATCGGTATCGGCATGGGCCAGGTGAACCGCGTCGACGCGGCGCGGTTGGCGGTCGAACGCGGCGGCGCTCGGGTGCACGGCGCGGTCGCCGCGTCCGACGCGTTCTTCCCGTTTCCGGACGGACTGGAGACGTTGGCGGCCGCCGGTGTGACGGCGATCGTGCACCCCGGTGGCTCGGTGCGCGACGACGAAGTGACCGCCGCCGCACAAAAAGCCGGCGTGACGCTCTACCTGACTGGCGCGCGGCACTTCGCCCATTAGACAGCTCAAGCGGCGCAGTCGTCCTGCACGGTCGTCGCGTAACGGACGAACGCCGCGACCTCGTCGACCGCGCGGCGGGCGTCGGGGTTGACGTCGAAGCCGAGCTGGAACATGTGCATGGCCTTGTGCCACTGCTGAACCCAGACCTCGACGTGCTGGGTGCGCAGTCGATCGGCGAAGACGACGGTGTCGCCCCGCAGCATCTCGTGGGTGCCCACCTGTAGTAGGAAGGGCCCCAGCCCCCGCAGGTCGGCCTCCGGCGGCATCACCGGCGGCGGCCGGGTGCCGTTCACGGTGGCGAACACGTCGTAGATGAACTTGACCGTCATGAAGGGGAACATCACGTCGCGGTGGTCCTTGAGGGCCCGGTACTTCAAGTCCATGTCCGCCGACGTCAGCGGCGACATCAGCGCCTGTCCGGCCGGCACCGGTAGTCCGCCGTCGCGCGCCGCCAAGGCGACCTCGGCAGCCATCAGACCACCGGCCGAGTCGCCGGCCAACACGATGCGCTCGGGCGCGAACCCCTGCGCCAACGCGAAGCGGTAGCCGTCCAACCCGTCGGCGACGGCTTCCTCGATGCTGGCCTGCGGTGCCAGTCGATAGCCGACATTGAGCACCCTGGCGCCGGTCGCCTGCGACAGCCGGCTGACGAAGCGGCGATGGGAGTTGAGCCCGAGGGTCACCAGTGCCGAGCCGTGGAAGTAGACGATCAGCGACTCTGACGCGCGAGCCTCGGGGGCGACGACCCATTCGGCCGGGCAGTGCGGAAGCTCCACGCGCGCGATGTCGGTGCCGGGCAGCGGCCGGATGAGCTTCAGGGGCCCGTCGATGCCGTCCAGGCGCACCCGCTGCAGGGCGTCGGGGCTAATGCGATTGACGACCAAACCGATCAGGGTGAGCAGACCCAGCAGCGGTCGGACGAAGATCGCGGTCAGCATGGCGAGCAGGCTGGACTGCCACGACGCGGGGCCGAAGTGTGCGGTCTCGGGACGTTCACGCCAGTCGAGGGAATTCATGGTAGGAGAGGCTATCGGTTAGCTGCGCTGTGATCACGGTGGGCTTTGACCACGGTGAGCTGTGAGGGCGGCCGGTGATGTGAGTCGTCGGGGCGACTGAAAAACGCGTATTTGAACACCGACCGACCGTCTGGCAAAGCGCCGCAATTTGCTGACCGGCTCGTCAGAAACCTCTTCCGCGCAAGATTAAATCGGCATAGAGTCACCATTCGGGCACGTCAACCGGGGCGAGTCCGGTGCGATTCGAAAGGTATTCGAGAGGAAATAATGCGTGCGATAACAAAAAGAACAGCGTCGTTCTCAGTCGCCCTTGCAGCATTCGCACTGCTCGGTGCGGGATGCCACCAGTCCAACAACTCGAGCAGTTCCTCGTCGAGTTCGGCGGCGTCCTCGTCATCGTCCGCGATGACGTCTTCGGCTGCCATGGAGCCGTCGACCAGCGCGGCGGCCACGCCCAGCCCGACGCAGATCGCCGGCAAGAACGGCACCATGTACACCATCGAGGGACCGATCCTGGCCAAGTACGACAGCCTCACCGAGGAGCAGAAGAAGGAACTGGGCGCGCCCTACGACAACCAGAAGAACACCCTGAACAACACCGGCGTCTACCAGCAGTTCGACGATGGCGTCCTGATCATGCAGAATGGCGACCCTGTCTACCTGGTCTGGGGCAAGATTCGCGACGCATGGAACGAGAACCAGGCCTCGCAGGGCAAGCTGGGCTACCCGACCGCCGACGAGATGAAGGAGCCGGACGGAACCTACAAGTCGACGTTCGAGCACGGCACCATCACCTGGAAAGAAGGCGATGAGCACGCAACGGTGACGATGAGCTAGTCGCCCACATCTCACCTCGGAAGACCGGGCAATCCCAGCGATTGCCCGGTCTTTCCATTTGTCAGTAGCGTGGTGTGGTGACCGCTGCGAACAATCTGCCCCGCACCGTCGGTGAACTGCGTGCCGCCGGGCACCGCGAACGGGGTGTCAAGCAAGAAATCCGGGAAAACCTGCTGACAGCGCTGGCAGAAGGTGACGATATTTGGCCGGGCATCCTCGGCTTCGAGGACACCGTGTTGCCGCAGCTGGAGCGGGCGTTGATCGCCGGCCACGACTTCGTGCTGCTGGGCGAGCGCGGCCAGGGCAAAACCCGGTTACTGCGGGCATTGACCAACCTGCTCGACGAGTGGACGCCGGTGATCGCCGGCGCCGAACTCGGCGAGCACCCGTATTCGCCGATCACCCCGGAGTCGATTCGCAAGGCCGCCACGCTCGGCGACGACCTGCCGGTCCAGTGGCGGCACCGCAGCGAGCGCTACACCGAGAAGCTGGCCACCCCCGACACCAGCGTTGCAGACCTGGTCGGCGACATCGACCCGATCAAGGTGGCCGAGGGCCGCAGCCTGGGCGACCCCGACACCATCGCCTACGGCCTGATCCCGCGGGCGCACCGCGGCATCGTCGCCGTCAACGAACTGCCCGACCTGGCCGAGCGCATCCAGGTGTCGATGCTCAACGTGATGGAGGAACGCGACATCCAGGTCCGCGGCTACACCCTGCGGCTGCCGCTGGACGTGCTCGTGGTCGCCAGTGCCAACCCCGAGGACTACACCAACCGCGGCCGCATCATCACCCCGCTCAAGGACCGGTTCGGCGCCGAGATCCGCACCCATTACCCGCTGGAACTCGACGCCGAAGTCAACGTGATCACCCAGGAGGCGCACCTGAGCGCGCAGGTCCCCGCGTACCTGACCCAGGTGATCGCCAGGTTCGCCCGCTACCTGCGGGAATCCAACTCGGTCGATCAGCGATCCGGGGTGTCGGCGCGCTTCGCCATCGCCGCCGCCGAGACCGTCGCGGCCTCCGCCCGGCATCGCGGCGCTTTGCTGGGGGAGACCGACCCGGTGGCTCGGGTGGTCGACCTGGGCACGGTGATCGACGTGTTGCGCGGCAAGCTCGAGTTCGAGTCCGGCGAGGAAGGCCGCGAGCAGGCCGTGTTGGAGCACCTGCTGCGCCGCGCCACCGCCGACACCGCGTCGCGGGCGCTCGGCGGCATCGACGTCGGCCCGCTAGTGTCCGCCGTTGAGGGTGGCTCGGCGGTGACCACCGGTGAGCGGGTGTCGGCCAAGGACGTGCTGGCGGCGCTGCCGAATTTGCCGGTCATCGACGCGATCGCTGCGCGACTCGGCGCCGAATCCGAGGGCGAGCGTGCTGCCGCGCTCGAATTGGCTTTGGAGGCACTGTATTTGGCCAAGCGCATCGACAAAGCTTCCGGGGAAGGCGAAACCGTCTATGGCTAGCGGCCACTCGTCGCGGTACTCCGCGTACACCGGCGGGCCGGATCCGTTGGCGCCGCCGGTGGATCTGCGCGAGGCGCTCGAACAGATCGGGCAGGACGTCATGGGTGGCACCTCGCCGCGCCGGGCGCTGTCCGAGCTACTGCGCCGCGGCACCAAGAGTGTGACAGGGGCTGACCGGCTGGCCGCCGAGGCGAACCGTCGTCGTCGAGAGTTGTTGCGCGAGAACAACTTAGACGGCACGCTACAGGAGATCAAGAAGCTGCTCGACGAGGCGGTGCTGGCCGAGCGCAAGGAATTGGCCCGCGCGCTGGACGACGACGCCCGCTTCGGTGAACTGCAATTGGATTCGCTGTCGCCGTCGCCGGCTAAAGCGGTGCAGGAACTCTCCGAGTATGGCTGGCGCAGCGACGAGGCCCGGCAATCCTACGACCAGATCAAGGATCTGCTCGGCCGCGAGATGCTCGACCAGCGTTTCGCCGGCATGAAGGAGGCTCTGGAGGGCGCCACCGACGAGGACCGCCAGCGGGTCAACGACATGCTGAACGACCTCAACGACCTGCTGGACAAGCACTCACGCGGGGAAGACTCGCAGCAGGATTTTCAGGACTTCATGAACGCCCACGGCGAGTTCTTCCCGGAGAACCCGCGCAATGTCGAGGAGTTGCTGGATTCGCTGGCCAAGCGTGCCGCGGCCGCGCAGCGGTTCCGCAACAGCCTGAGCCCGGACCAGCGCGCCGAGCTGGATGCGTTGGCGCAGCAGGCATTCGGATCGCCGGCACTGATGCAGGCGCTGGAGCGGCTGGATACGCATCTGCAGGCGGCCCGGCCCGGTGAGGACTGGGACGGCTCGTCGGAGTTCAGCGGCGACAACCCGCTCGGCATGGGCGAGGGTGCGCAGGCGCTGTCCGACATCGCCGAGCTGGAGCAACTCGCCGAGCAGCTCTCGCAGAGCTACCCCGGCGCGACGATGGACGATGTCGACCTCGACGCGCTGGCCCGCCAGCTCGGCGACCAGGCCGCCGTCGATGCCCGGACGCTGTCCGAGCTCGAGCGCGCGCTGGTCAACCAGGGTTTCCTGGACCGCAGCTCGGACGGTCAGTGGCGGCTGTCGCCCAAGGCGATGCGACGGCTCGGCGAGACGGCGTTACGTGATGTGGCGCAACAGCTTTCCAGTCGTCACGGCGAACGTGAACTGCGTCGTGCCGGCGCCGCGGGTGAGCTCACCGGCGCCACCCGGCCCTGGCAGTTCGGCGACACCGAGCCGTGGAACGTCACCCGAACGCTGACCAACGCGGTGCTGCGGCAAGCCGGCACGCGGGGCGCCGGGCCCGATGTCACAGTGCGCATCACTGTCGACGACGTCGAGGTGTCCGAGACCGAGACCCGCACCCAGGCCGCCGTCGCGCTGTTGGTGGATACCTCGTTCTCGATGGTGATGGAGAATCGCTGGCTGCCGATGAAGCAGACCGCGCTGGCGCTCGACCACTTGGTGCGCACCCGGTTTCGTTCGGATGCGTTGCAGATCATCGCGTTTGGCCGCTATGCGCGAACGATGACCAGCGCCGAGTTGATGGGCCTCGAGGGTGTCTACGAGCAGGGCACCAACCTGCATCACGCGCTGGCGCTGGCCGGCCGGCATTTGCGCCGGCATGCAGGCGCCCAGCCTGTTCTGTTGGTGGTCACCGACGGCGAGCCGACCGCGCACCTGGAAGACGTCGACGGCACCGGGCGCTCCTCGGTTTTCTTCGATTATCCGCCGCATCCGCGGACGATCGCCAACACCGTGCGCGGCTTCGATGAAATGGCCCGATTGGGCGCACAGGTGACCATTTTCCGGTTGGGCAATGATCCTGGGCTGGCCCGGTTCATCGACCAGGTCGCGCGCCGGGTCGAGGGCCGGGTGGTCGATCCCGATCTCGACGGCCTGGGCGCGGCGGTGGTCGGTGACTACCTGCGATCCCGCCGGCGGTAACTAGCTCTGGCTCTTGCGATTCTTGCGCTTGACGCCGACGCCGCCCCACAAGGAGAAGCCGCGGATCCGTACGGTCGGCGCGCCGGGCGTGCCCTGGCCCGCGACGTTGTGGTCGAACCCGCCCATCACGCCGTGCCCCTTGATTTCGACGTTGACTTCGGGCGGCAGCAGGATGGTCTGCCCACCCATGATCGACGTGGCATGGATCTCGACGTCGGTCGAGGTGAAGTCGGCGTAGCGCAGGTCGATCACACCGCCACCCCACAGCGCAAACGTGGTCAGCTTCTTGGGCACATTCCACCGGCCGCGGCGCTCGAACGCGCTCATGATCGCCAGCAGCAACATCGACGGCGCGGGCTTGGTGGCACCGCCGCGCTGCGGGCTCACCGACGACCCGAGCAGGTCCGACCGCAACTGGTCGAGGTCGTCGTAGGTCTGCGCGGCGTAGGCCTTGGTAAGCCGGTCCTCATAATCGCTCAGCTGCAGCTTGCCCTGAGCGGCGGCATCGGTGAGCAATTGTGCCACCTGGATACGGTCGGTCTCGGCGGCACGCGTCTTTGCGTCCGGCCGGTCGCGCGCGCCTCGTTGCACTGACTTGCTCATCAGTGACGAGCCTACGACGAAGAATTTCCGCCGCAAGGGATCTTCGCCAAACTGTTGCGCCAACCTCAGACTTCGCTCAGCTGTGCGCGGCATCGCTGTTCTGCGCCGCCCGAGCCGACCGATTGGCGAGTCGATCGTAAATGGGTTGAGATCGCAGCGCGACGGCCACCAGCATCGCGATCGCGCATGCGCCGAGCATGGGCGGCAGCTGGTTGGTGTTACCGGTCATCTCGGTGGCGAGGATGAGTCCGGTCACCGGGGCGTGCACCGACGCGGTGAAGAAAGCGGCCATCCCGATCAGCGCGCACGCGGCCAGGCTCGGCACGGCATGCGGAGTCAGATGCTGCGCGATGAGCCCGACGGCCAACCCGGACTGCGACCCGAGGACCAGCATGGGCGCGAACAGTCCGCCGGGGGTGGCGGCGGCATACGAGACGACTCCGAGCACGAACCGCAGCACGAACACACCGGTGATCGCGAGCAGTGCGCCGTGGCCGAGCAGCGCGTGCTGGGTCAGGTTGTCGCCGCTGCCGGCCAGATCCGGCGCCACCCAGACCAGCAGCCCGACGACTGCACCGGTCGCGCCGGCGCGGACCTCTTTCGGCAGCCGGCTGGCGTCGGCCCGTTTCAAGGCGAACATCAGCGCCCCGTTGTAGAGCACGCCGAGCAGTCCGGTGACGATCCCGATCGCGACGACCCAGCCCGACTCCACCAGCCGCGGGTCGGCCAACGCCGTCATGGGGAGTTCGTAATAGTCCGACCGCGTCAATAACCGGGCGGCGGCGAACCCCGACGCGGAGGCCACCAGGGTGGCGATCGTGGTGCGTGGGTCGAACCGCTTGACCAGCTCTTCGAGCACGAACACTCCGCCGGCGATGGGTGCGTCGAATGCGGTGGCCAGTCCGGCCGCTGCGCCCCCGGCGACCAGCACGCGCAGGTCCGCCATGTTACGCCGGGTGAGGGTGGCGACGATGACCGCCGCGGTCCCGCCCATCTGGACCGAGGGCCCCTCCCGACCCAGCGCCATCCCGCTGCCGATGGCCAGCAGCCCGCCGATGTACTTGACCGGCAGGATCCGGAACCGGTCGGGCCGTACCCGGCCGTCGGCGATCGCTTCGATGCGCGGGATGCCGCTGCCCTCGGCGTGCGGTTCGACCCGGTGTACCAGGGCTGCCGCAACCGCGGCGGCGGCCATGCAGACGAGCACGACGATGACCAGTCCCACCCAGCTGGCGTGCGCCCAGACCGCCAGGCTGTCGCGCAGCCGGGCGCCACGCTGCAGCAGCAGCTTGAAACTTGCGGCGCTGAGGCCGGTGAGCACGCCGACCAACCCGGCGGCGACCACGAACCCGATCAGGCTCTCGGCGCCCTCGCC
>NZ_JAVKSG010000024.1:0-48731 GCF_039583785.1 Mycobacterium sp. | reverse complement strand
GCAACGTGCAGTTGGAGATCGACGAAGCCGACGGCAGCGCGGCCAGCAGGTCGTACTACTGCGTCACGCAGGCCACCGACACGCTGCCGCTGCAGGTGATCGTCACCGGGCACTACAAGGACACCTTTCACCGACTGGACGGCGTGTGGTGGTTCGACAGCCGGACCATGTTCGTCGACCAGGTCGGTGATGTCAGCCAGCACTTGAAGTTCTGATCGCGTGACACAGTCCTTCGACCTGGCCGGTGTGCAGGCCGACGCTATCCGCAAAGAGGCCTTGACCGACTGGGGGCCCGGGGAATTCGAGCCGCCGTTGGGTGTGCTGCTGGACGATTACGCGGCCGCCGAGCTGACTGTGGTCGGCGGGCACATCCTGCGCTCGGGCATCGTGCACAGCCTGCGGATGCGACTGCGCGCCCAAGAGTGGATCCGTCGCCATCCCGAGATTCTCCAGGAGCGGATCGACGATCCGGTGGTCGTTGTGGGGATGATGCGCAGCGGCACCACGCTGCTGCAGCGACTGTTGGCCGCGGACCCGCGCTTTCACTGTGCCTACGGCTGGGAGGTCGTCGAGGTGGCGCCGCGCCTCGACCAGCGGTGCGGCAAGGATGACCCGCGCATCGCGATCAGCGAAGCGCGCGAGGCGAAGTCGCGCGAACTGGCCCCGGATTTGTTCGTCATCCATCCGATGTACGCGCGCGAGGCGGAGGAGGAGATCGTGTTCCTGGCCGATGCGTTCCTGTCGCATGTGCCGGAGTCCGGCGCCCACCTGCCGAATTACCGAGCCTGGCTCGACGGGCAGGACTTCACGCCCGCCTACGACTACCTGCACCGGATGCTGCAGTTTCTGCAGTGGCAGAAACGCCGACGTGGCGAGTCTGCGATGCGCTGGGTGCTCAAGTCACCGGCTCACCTCGGTTATCTGGACGCCCTGCGGGACCGGTTCGGCGGCCTGCACGTCGTCCACATGCACCGCGACCCGTGCGCCACCATCGCCTCGGGTGCCAGCCTCAACGCCACCCTGCACGCGATGCATGCCGACCGCGTCGATGCGCATCGAGTCGGCGCTCAGTGGCTGCAGCGGATGGGCTGGACGAATGACCGCGCGATCGCGGTGCGCAACCACTGGACCTCCGAAAAAGAATGTGCGACCCGGGTCACCGACATCGGCTTCGACGATGCGGTCGACGACCCGATCGGGCAAGTGGCCCGTGTCTACGACGCCATCGACCTGCCGCTGACCGGCGAGGCGGAGTCGGCGATGCGGCGCTGGCTGCGGGAGCGTCCCCGCGAGGCGGCAC
Organism: Mycobacterium sp.; assembly: GCF_039583785.1. Classification (GTDB taxonomy): domain Bacteria; phylum Actinomycetota; class Actinomycetes; order Mycobacteriales; family Mycobacteriaceae; genus Mycobacterium. The sequence goes on along the minus strand of NZ_JAVKSG010000024.1, from coordinate 47,431 downwards.
GCCCGGCCTACACCCTGGACGACTACGGCCTGCGGCCGGAGGACGTCGATGAACGGTTTGCGTTGTACCACAAGCATTTCGAACAGTACATCGGGAAGTGAGGAGAGTCATGCACGACGACCCGGTCGCCACGGCAGCTCAACACGAACAAGAATTGGCCGCGCTCGAGCTGATCGAGCATCCGACCGTCAAAGCGGCCTATCGCACCGTCGCCGAAACCTGGCTGGGCCGGGCCAAGGCGTCACCGGCGATGCGTGAGCGGTTCGACGACGCGTTCGCCGAGGTGATGTTCTCGGCAGCGGTGTGGTCGTCCAATCAGGACAAGTTGCGGCCCAAGGTTAGTTGCATCACCCGGCTGGCGCACCCGGTGGATGGCCATCGCATACCTGGATCACGTTGGGGCATAGACAATCCCGACAGCGTGTATCGAGTCATTCCGATCTCCGGCGACGAGCGGTACGAAATTCACGGACGGGTCGGCAAGCACCGCATGACCGAGAACTACTTCACGCTGTGGGACGCGCAGATGGGCACCGTCGACGTGCTCAATGGCCGCACCATGCAGGTGGATTCCGACGGCAGCTTCACCATCACCGTCGATGCCGATCCCGCCGACGGGCGGCCCAACCATGTGCGCAGCACCGCCGCCGCGCACGAGTTCTACATCCGCGATGTGCTGCTGGACTGGTCCCGCGATGACCCGAATCACTATGAGATACAACGACTCGGTGGACCGAGCGGAGCGCACGCACGTACCTTAGATGAGCAGGCCGAGGCGACCGCGTCGATGATGGCGTATTTCGCGAACTTCACCGGAAAGCTCAGTCACGGCGTGTACAAGATGCCGCCCAATCATTTCAACCTGGCCTGGTCCGCCGACAAGGCCGGCGCAATGCGCAATCAGGTTTATGTTATGGGCCGGTTCGACTTGGGAGAGGATGAAGCGTTCGTCGTCGATGTCAGCGATGGCGGTGCCGAATATTTCACCGTTCCGCTGAGCAACATCTGGGGCACCACACTGGAGCTGGTCGATCGCACCGGCAGCCTCAACAAGGCGCAGTCTCATCCCAACGACGACGGCAGCTACAGCTACGTGATCTCACCCGTCGACCCGGGCGTGGCGAACTGGATCGACGCCGACGGGTTGACCGAAGGCATCCTGACGCTGCGGATGGCGGAGTTCGGGAAGGACGGGCCGCGTGCGGATCTCGGCGCCCGAGGGCGAGTGATCAAGCTGGACCGGCTCGATGATGAAGTGCCGCATCTGCCGCGGATGAGCACCCAGGAGCGGGCGAGTCAACTGGCCGACCGGCGTCAGGCGTACCTGCGGCGCCTGCCGGAAGGGACGGCCTGAGATGGCGCGCTGGTTGATCACCGGCTGCTCCACCGGCTTTGGCCGTGAAATTGCGCTTGCCGCTTTGCAGGACGGCAACAGCGTGATGGTGACGGCGCGGCGGGTCGAGGCGGTGCGGGACTTCGCCGACGAGTTCGGCGACCGGGCCGTGGTGGTGGCCCTCGACGTGACCGATGCCGGTCAGATCGCCGCCGCGGTGTCGGCGGCCGAGCAGGCGATCGGCGGCATCGACGTGCTGGTCAACAACGCCGGGCATGGCTACCTGTCCGCAGTCGAGGAAGGCGAGGATCTCGAGGTCCGAAAGTTGTTCGACGTCAACTACTTCGGCTCGGTCGACATGATTAAGGCGGTGCTGCCTGCGATGCGCGCCCGCCGGTCGGGGCATATCGTCAACATTTCGTCGATGACCGGCTTGGTGGCCAATCCGCCCAACGCCTATTACTCGTCGACGAAATTCGCTCTGGAGGCGGTCACCGAGGCGCTGGCCACCGAGGTCCGCCCGCTGGGTATCAAGGTCACCGCGATCGAGCCGGGTGCGTTCCGCACGGACTGGGCCTCGCGATCGATGAAAGAGTCGGCCACCCCGATCGCCGACTACGAAGACGTGGCAGCGCGTAAGGATCTGATCAAGCAGTTCGCCGACCACCTGCCGGGCGACCCGCGCCGGGTGGCCGAGGCGGTGCTGATGGTGACCAAGCTCGACGAGCCCCCGCTGCGGCTGCTGCTGGGTCGCGACGTGCTCAAGGCGATGCGGGACAAGATCGCCGCGACGTCGGCGTCGATCGAGGAGTGGAAAGCCGTCACCAAAGACGTGAACTTCCCGGCCTAGTCAACGCTATTCGCGCCGCAGCCGCGACGCCGGTACCGAAAATCGTCGCAGGCGTGCGGCGCTATTCGCGCCGCAGCCGCGACTCGGCGAACCGCACCAGGTCTTCCCAGCCCCGCACCGCTGCGGCGTAAGGGGCGGTGGGCTTGCCCGTCGAGTCGGGGTCCAGCGCGTAGGCGACCAGTTTGCCCAACGGCTCATCGATCCCGAGCGCCTTGTCCACCGTGCTGTCTTCGGAGTAAACCCCGAGATCGCGCAGGAACTCGACGGCCAGATCGAGCTGCTCGTGGTCGACCGCGTCCGGGCCGGCGGCGAAGTCGTCGGCCAGCCCGCTCAGCACATAGACGTTGTCGTCGGTGATGTCGACGTGCAACGAGCCGTCATTGGCCGCCGTGCGGATGTCGTCATAGGTGCTCAGGTCGGACAGGTCGTGGTCGTGCTCGTCGGCCAGGTAGCGGGCCAGCGCGCGCTCCGAGCTGAACACACTGATTCTACCGTTGCGGCCCAAAAAGATTGGGCGATCGTCGAAGTAGCAGCGCAAGGTGTAGAAGGTGCTGGTACCGATCATGATCGTGATCGGGTCGATGCCGACCTTCGACCAGAAGTCTTGGTCACCGCCGAGCACCACCTCGTCGCCGGCTGCCCGTTCGACGGCGGCGGCCTCGTCGGCAACGGCCTCGGGCTCTGATTCTCCGTCGGAGGCCTCTGGCTCGAGCTCTTCCTCTTCGACCGGTTCGGCCAACTCGGCCGCGGCGGCCTCCGACACCTTACTGTCCACGTCCGGAATGCTGACGATCTTGTCGACGGCGCCGAGCACGTCATCCCAACTGCGCCCGACGATGTCGGCGATGGCGTGCCAGCGCTTGAGTCCGGCCTTGCCGGTGAAGTGGTCGATGCCGCCGCTGAGGGTGCCCAGCGTCGGGTTGCCGTTGAAGAACTTCATCACCGCCGGGAGTTCGCACACCGATCCGATCGACGAGACGATCGTCAACGCGTTGGCCAGCGTGGCCACCGACTCCTCGGTCGGCTTTTCCGAGACCACGTCTTCGACCGCAACCAGGTCGAAATGCTTGTCGTCGGCGGGCTCCAACTTGTGGGCATTCGCCTCGGTCAGCCCCTGCCACGCCGGGTGGTCGACGAGGTCGTTGTCGGTGTTGGTGCGCACAAACGCGACCAGGTCGGCCGGGGCCTCGAAGGTGTACAGCTCTTCGTCCTTACCGAGGAACGCCTCCCACTCGTCACCGGCGTCGCGCCAGCGGGGCGCCCATACGGTGTAGCGGTCGCCGTCGGTCAGGCTCAAACGGATTGGCACGAGGTCAGCAGCCATGCGGCACACAATAGCGACGATCGCGAACAGCGCCGGGGTCAGGCACCCCAGATGCCGGTGATCGCGGGCGCTCTGGTCGCGTAGCCGAGCTTGGACAGCCCGTACATCTGCTCGAGGGTGGACAGCACGTTGTAGTGGCTGATCGGCTGGTCGTAGGTGCCGGGGCGGACGCCGGCGCCGTAGATCACCGTCGGTATCTGATTGCGGGACGTGTTGTCGTCCTCGTCCCAGGTCAGGATCAGCAGACTGTCGTTGGCTCGTGCCCAGGACGCGTACTGCGACAGGTTCTGATAGAGCCACTGGTCGCCCTGTGCGATCGAACCGTCGTGCATGTCGTTGTCGAGGTTGGGGATGACCATCGAGACGGTCGGCAGGCTGGCGTAATTCGCCGGAGCCGGGAACGCCGTAAGCGGCAGCGACCGCGTAGCGGGGATATTGGTGAAGCTGGCCCAGGGCACGTGCTTGCGGGCGTATTTGCCCGCCCGGCAGTCCTGCGACCCCGGCGCGGGCAGGCTCTCCGCGTAGCCCACAAAGGTGTAACCGGCGCCAAGCAATTGCGAGCCGAGATTGGGCGTGTTGCCCGCATTGACCGGGCAGACGTTGTCGTTGACCAATGTGTTGCCGGCGAACAACGCGTAGTAGTTCGGTTCGCTGGGGTGCGCTTCGGCGAAGGACTGCGCCATCATGGCACCGTTTGCCGCCAACTGGTTGATATAGGGCGCTGCCTTGTTACCGATGATGTTGGTTTGCGAGCGGTTCTCTTCGACCACCACGACGACGTGCGCAGGGGTCGGAACCGCGGCCGCTCTGAAGTCCACCGGAGCGGATTCGGGGCCGTGATGAGCCGACGGCCACGACATCAACACCGTGGAGACCGCCAGTACGCCGAATAGGCTGACCGCCCGATGTGGTTTGTCATATCGCCATCCTCGGCGCCGCATGCCCGCAGTATAGGAGTCCCGCTCGCACTCCTTGGTCCACGCGTCCGCGTGTCGAGCGGGGAAGCGCGCGGCGACAAAGTTGCGGATTGCGCGATGACCGGCGCCCGATCGGCGCATGATGTCTGCCATCACCGGGGAGGACGGGATGGCAGTACCGGGTTTGCGTGCTTTGGCGATCGGCTGCGCCGCCGTCACGGGTGCGATGTCGATCGGACTGTGGGCCTTCCCGTCTGAGGTGACAGCGCTGATCGCCGAAGCCAGGCTGCTCGCCGACGAGGGCTGGATCATGGGCGGCACCGGAGATCCCACCCCGGACGCCGATTACCTCAGCTCAGTCGAATCGCTGTACCTCAGCCAGGACAGCGGCTACACCTTCCAGGCCCTGACCACACCGGAGCAGTTTTGCCCGATCGTGTGCAGTTCCACCGAGCCGGATTTGGGTTTCGGCGAGTCGCTGAACGCCGGAATCGGCGATCTGAACAGCACGATCGTCCCGGCACTGCAAGCCGGAAATGATGTCGCGGTGTTGGGCTACTCGCAGAGCGCCACCATCGCCACCATCGAGATGAACGACCTGCTCAACCACACGCCGGCCGGCGTGAACCTGCACGACCTGAGCGTCACGCTGCTCGGCGACCCCAACAGCCCGATCGGCGGCATCCTGGACCGCTTCCCATTCCCCGACGGCGTCGGGCAATTCAGCCTGAGCCCGGAGCCCCAACAGGTGCCGTTCCTCGACATCCCGCTGAGTTTGGCAGACACCCCGACCACCGGGATCGCGACCGACATCTACACCGGTGAGTACGACGGCTACGCCGACTTTCCCGAAGACCCCTCTAACCTGTTCGCCGACCTCAACGCCCTGATCGGTATCGAGACGGTGCACCCCTATTACCCGGACCCGACCCCCGGCGTGAACTTGGACACCACCAACATGATCGATCTCGGCAGCATCGGGAACACCACCTTCTACGACATTCCCGCGCCGCTGCCGACCCTGGCGTTCATGTACGACGGCGGGCCTGCCGGGCAGTTCTTCTACGATTCCTTCGCCCCGTTCGCGACGTTGTTCGACGACTGGGGTTACGGCAACCCCGGTGATCCGGGCGCCGGCATCGACGTCAACGGTGTCGACCCGATCGGCGCTGCCGGTCCCTGGACGGTCGACGCGACGGGTCAGCTGGTGGCCTCCGGTGTCGACGGTTTCATCCCCAAGATGGATCCGCTGCAGATGCTGGCCGGCATGGAATATGCCGCGGCGCAGACGGTGATCGGCCCGATCAACGCCCTGCTGGCCGATGCCGGTCAGTTGCCGCTGCCGGCGTCGTTCGTCGACTCGCTGATGTCGGGCTACCACCTGACCAACCAGCTGGACGCGTCGCTGCTCACCGCGTGGACCGACGCGACGGCTAGCGTTCCGTCGCTGGGCCCGGACGCCATTTTGAACGGCTCGCCGCTGATCTCCGGGCAGCCGCTGATCGACCTAGTCGGCTACGGGTTCGACATCTTCAACTTCTTCGGCGCCTGAGCGTCCCCCTCGCCGCTGCGCGGCTGGGAGGTGCCCCCACTGCATCGTCGGCGGGCTAGAGTCTTGTCGCGTGGACGTGCGTGTCGTTGACCATCCGTTGGCCGCGGTGCGGCTGACCACGCTGCGCGACGAGACCGTCGACAACGCCGGATTCCGCGCCGCGTTGGGTGAGCTGTCGCTGATGCTGGTCTACGAGGCGACCCGCGACGTGCCGCACGAAAGCGTCACCGTGCGTACCCCGTTGGCCGAGACTACCGGTGCGCGGCTGGCCAGGCCGCCGTTGTTGGTGGCAGTGCTGCGAGCCGGGCTGGGCATGGTCGATCAGGCCCAAGTGTTGCTGCCGGAAGCGTCGGTGGGGTTCGTCGGCGTCGCCCGCGACGAGGAAACCGGGCTGCCCACACAGTATTTGGAGTCACTGCCGGACGACCTGCGCGGCCGGCCGGTGATCGTGCTCGACCCGATGCTGGCCACCGGCGGCTCGATGACGCATGCCGTCGGCTTGTTGCAAAGCCGGGGCGCGGTCGACGTCACTGTGGTGTGTGTCGTCGCGGCCCCGGAAGGTATTGCGGCACTAGAGAAAACGGTGCCGCAGGCACGCCTGTTCACTGCCGCCATCGATGACGGCCTCAACGACAAAGCGTACATCGTGCCCGGTCTCGGTGACGCCGGCGATCGGCAGTTCGGACCGCGCTGACCTACCAACGTCGGACAGCTTCGGCTAGCTCGTCGCGCAGCGCGTCGGCGCGGGCTCGGTCGCCGGAGCGGACCTCGATGTAGAACTTGACCTTCGGCTCGGTCCCCGACGGTCGGACGACGACTCGGGCCGTCGTGCCGGTGTCACCGCCGGTGAAAATCAACGCGTCGGTTCTGGGCAGCAAATCCGTTGTGGCCGTGTCGAAACCGGCGATGGTGCCCGGCGGCTTGGCCCGCAGTCGGCGCATCAGCGCCGCGGCCTCGTGGGCGTCGGAGATCTGACGTGGCACGGCAGCGCCGCTGTGCACCCCAAAGCGCCGAGCCAAATCATCGAGCGCGTCGAGCACCGAGCGCTGCGATTGCCTGAGCGTTGCGACCAGATCGCAGAACAACACCGCGGCGCTGATGCCGTCCTTGTCCCGCACCGCAGCGGGGTCGACGCAGTGCCCGATGGCTTCCTCGTAGGCGTACACCAGCGTGCTGCCGGGCAGGTCGGCATCGGCTCGGGCCAGCCATTTGAAACCGGTCAGGGTCTCGACGTGTTGTGCACCCCAGTGCGCGGCGATCGCCGCCAGCATCCGCGACGACACCACTGTGCTGGCCACCACGCGGTGGGCGGTCTGGGTCTGCGACAAGATGTAATCGCCTAGTAACCAACCGGTTTCGTCACCGGAAAGCATCCGCCAGCCGGCCGGTGTGGGTACGCCGACGGCGCACCGGTCCGCGTCGGGATCGAGCGCAATGGCGACGCCGGCGTCGACCTCGGCGGCAAGGGTGAGCAGTGCGTCGGTGGCACCCGGCTCTTCGGGATTGGGGAAGCTGACGGTGGGAAAGTCGGGGTCTGGGGCGAGCTGGCTGGTGACCGTGTGCACGTCGGTGAAGCCGGCGCGGCCCAGTGTTTCGACAGCCACGTTGCCGCCGACACCGTGCAGAGCCGTCAGCGCCACGCGAATCGGGCCCGAGCTCGAGCGTCGTACGCCGGCGGCCCGGTCGATGTACTGCTCGACCAGCGTGGAGCCGACGGGCTGCACCGGTGTCCTGGCTATTTCGTCGGCGAATGGTGCTGCGGCAATGGCCGTTTCGATCTCGCGGTCGGTGGGGGAGACGATCTGGATTCCACCGTCCAGGTACACCTTGTAGCCATTGTCGGCGGGTGGATTGTGCGACGCGGTGATCTGGATGCCGGCCGCTGCGCCGGTGTGGCGCACCGCAAATGCCAGCACCGGTGTGGGCGCCGGCGATGGCAGCATGGTCACTGAAAATCCAGCGGCGGCAAGCACTTCGGCGGTCGCTGCGGCAAAGGTGGCTGACCCGTGCCGGGCGTCGCGGCCCACGATCACGCTCGAGCCGGCCAGCCCGCGGCCGTCGAGAACTTGCGCCACCGCCCAGGTTGCGCGGATCACCACCGCGAGGTTCATCGCATCCGGGCCGCCGCGCACCGGCCCACGCAGACCCGCGGTGCCGAAGGTCAGCGGACCGGAAAACCGTTTCGCCAGCTCGGCCCGATCGCAGCGGGCGAGTTCGGCTGCCGTCACCGGGTCGGGGTCGTGCGCTATCCAGTCTTGCGGTGTCATGGCGCCGCTCCTCCTGCCTTTCCGGGTCGCACTGCCCTGCTATCGTCGCCGGCGCGTGTCACGCCTACCCGCTACAGCCGTGCGACCAGGTCGGCCAGCAGCGAACCCAGCCGGGCCGCCGAGGCGGCACCGGTCTCGAGCACCTCGACGTGACTCAGCGGCTCGCCGGTGATCCCGGCGGCCATGTTGGTGACCAGCGAGACGCCGAGTACCTCGGCGCCGGCGGCCCGCGCCGCGATCGTTTCGTGCACGGTGGACATGCCGACCAGGTCGGCCCCGAGCGAGCGCAACATCCGGATCTCGGCAGGCGTCTCGAAATGCGGGCCGGGCAGTCCGGCGTACACGCCTTCGGCCAGCCCCGGGTCGACCTCGCGGGCCAGCGCCCGCAGTCGCAGGGCGTACGCGTCGACCATGTCGACGAATTGGGCTCCGGCCAACGGTGACCGCGCGGTCAGGTTCAGGTGGTCGCTGATCAACACCGGCTCGCCGACGGCGAGGTCTTCGCATACCGCGCCGGCGGCGTTGGTGAGCACGACGACGCGTGCACCCGCCGCGCACGCGGTGCGCACCGGATGCACGACGTGCTGCAGGTCGTGGCCTTCGTAGGCGTGCACCCGCCCGGCTAGCACCAGCACGCGGTGCCCACCGATGGCCACCGAGAGCACCTGGCCGGTGTGGCCGGCCGCCGACGGCGGGGTGAATCCGGGCACGTCGGCCATCGGCAGGATCGCCATCGGCTGGCCCAGTGCGGCCACGGCCGGCGCCCAGCCGGAACCCAGCACGATCGCCACGTCGTGTTCGCCGACGCCGAACTTGTCGGTGATGAACTGCGCTGCGGTGTCTGCGTGCACAGACGGAGCCTAATCGGCACCCCGTCGGCTGAGCTGGTCCAGCACGCGCAGCAAGACGTCACGGTCGCTCGCGTCTTGTCGGCGCCGATCGCCTCGGCCAGTGCCGCTCGAGTACGGATCGGCGAGCGATCCAAAGCGTTGAGAACGATGTAGCCCCCATCGACAAACCAGGCGTTTTCCGTGCCCGACGGTCGACGACGCGCCGTTCGGCCCGGCGATCACGTCGTCCGAGCAGACCGGTGGTCTCGACCGCATCCTGGCTCATCTCGGCCGCTCGCCGCGGTGGGAGCCGTCCGTCGTGGCGGCCGACCGGAACTAGTCGTTGTGACCGCCGGCGACGGGCGGTGAGATACTGCGACGATGGTTTCAACCCCGGCGCCGGATCGCGTCGACGACACGGTGCGGCGCCGCAGCGGCGACCTCGTCGAGTTGTCGCACGCGATTCACGCCGAGCCGGAGTTGGCGTTTGCCGAGCACCGCAGTTGCGCGAAAGCGCAAACCTTGGTGGCCGAGCGCGGTTTCGAGGTCACCGCGGCGGCGGGCGGTTTGGACACCGCGTTTCGTGCCGACTTCGGCAGCGGTCCGCTGACCGTCGGCATCTGCGCCGAGTACGACGCGCTGCCCGGCATCGGTCATGCGTGCGGCCACAACATCATTGCCGCGTCGGCGGTCGGCGCGGCATTGGCACTGGCCGATGTCGCCGACGAGCTGGGTCTTCGGGTGTCGTTGCTCGGCACTCCCGCCGAAGAATTCGGTGGCGGAAAAGTGTTGCTGCTGCACGCCGGGGTGTTCGACGATCTGGCGGTGTCGGTGATGGTGCACCCGGGCCCGGTGGATATCGCGGCCGCCCGCTCGCTGACCCTGTCTGCGATCCGGGTGGTCTACCGCGGCAAGGAATCTCACGCATCGGCCGCGCCGTTCCTGGGTGTCAACGCCGCCGACGCGGTCACCGTCGCACAGGTGGCGATCGGGTTGCTGCGCCAGCAGTTGGCACCCGGGCAGCAGATGCACGGCATCGTCTCCCAAGGCGGGCAGGTCGCCAACGTCATCCCCGCGCACACCGAGTTGCAGTACACGATGCGGGCGACCGACGCGTCGTCGCTGGCTGACCTGGAAGCCAAAGTGGGCGACTGCTTTTTGGCCGGCGCGGTGGCTACCGGCTGCGACTTTCACATCGAGCACACCGAGCCGATGTACGACGCGCTCAAGCCCGACCCCTGGCTGGCCGAGACTGTCCGCGCCGAGATGGTCCGGCTCGGTCGCTCGCCTCTTGCGAAGGAATACGAGGCGGCGGTCCCGCTGGGCAGCACCGACATGGGCAACGTCACCCAGCTGATGCCCGGCATCCACCCGATGGTCGCCGTCGACGCCGGCGGTGCGTCGTTGCATCAGCCCGACTTCACCGCGGCCGCCGCCGGGCCGTCCGCCGACAGGGCGGTCGTCGATGGCGCAATCATCTTGGCGCGCACAGTTGTTCAGCTCGCCGAAGCGCCGGAACAACGCGACCGGGTGCTGGCCGCACACGCGCAGCGGGCGGCGTCATGAGCCTGCGCCACATCGCCGCTTCCTGGCTGGCCGCGCACGACGATGACCTCGTCGGCTGGCGCCGACACATCCACCGCTACCCGGAGTTGGGTCGTCAGGAGTTCGTCACCACGCAGTTCGTCGCCGAGCGGCTGGCCGCGGCCGGGCTCAACCCGAAGGTGCTGCCCGGTGGCACCGGCCTGACGTGCGATCTCGGCCCCGATGGGGAGCCGCGCGTCGCACTACGAGCCGACATGGACGCGCTGCCGATGGCCGAGCGGACCGGAGCTCCGTACACCTCGACGATGCCCAATGCCGCGCATGCCTGCGGCCACGACGGGCACACCGCGATCCTGCTGGGGACCGCGCTGGCTCTGGCCGGTGCGCCGGAGTTGCCGGTCGGGGTCCGGTTGATCTTTCAGCCCGCCGAGGAGCTGATGCCGGGCGGGGCGATCGACACGATTACCGCGGGTGCGATGTCGGGCGTCAGCCGGATCTTTGCGCTGCATTGCGACCCCCGGCTGGAGGTCGGCAAGATCGCGGTGAAGGCAGGCCCGATCACCTCGGCCGCCGACATGATCCACATCAGCTTGACGTCGCCGGGCGGGCACACCTCGCGGCCGCACCTGACCGGCGACCTGGTCTACGGGCTGGGCACGCTGATCACCGGGCTGCCCGGCGTGCTGTCCCGCCGCATCGATCCGCGCAACAGCACCGTGATGGTGTGGGGCGCAGTCAATGCCGGCGTGGTGGCCAATGCGATTCCGCAGAGCGGCACGCTGTCCGGCACGGTCCGCACCGCCAGCCGCGAGACCTGGTTGGGCATGGAAGACGTCGTCCGCGAGACGGTGGCGGCGTTGTTGGCGCCGCTGGGCATCGAGCACACCCTGCAGTACAACCGCGGCGTTCCACCGGTGGTCAACGAGGAGGTGTCGACCCGCATCCTCACCCACGCCATCGAGGCGATCGGGCCCGATGCCCTGGCCGACACCAAACAATCCGGCGGCGGCGAGGACTTCTCCTGGTATCTGGAGGAAGTGCCGGGCGCGATGGCCCGCCTCGGCGTGTGGTCGGGTCACGGCCCGCAATCGGACCTGCACCAGCCGGACTTCGACCTCGACGAGCGCGCTTTGGGAATCGGCGTGCGGTTGATGGTCAACATCGTCGAGCAGTCCGCCGTGCTGGGCTGACTTTGTCCCGTGCGAGCGTGCGCACAATGCCAAACACGCATTCCCGCGGAGAGCGGTCTAGGTTCCCGGGCCGACGTTACGAGCCGGGCAAGTGCGAATTTTGTGCACGTATTCACTTGGTGCACCGGCAATTTCGGCGGCGTCGGCCATCACGCCGATGTAGCGCGCCGACGGTAACCCACCTTCCCAGGCGTCCACCACATACAGCCAGGCCAGCACCGGATCGGTGGTCGTGTCCGACGACAGGCGTTCCACCCGGCAGCGGATTTTCTTGTGGATGCCCAGCTCAGAGCCTTCCCAGCGGTCCAGGTTGTTCTCGTCGGCTGAGGTCATGTCGTAGAGCACGACGAAGACCTTCGAGCCGGGATCCTCGACGACGGTGGCCAGGGCGCCATCCCAGCCGATGTCCTCGCCGCCGAAGGTCAGTCGCCATCCGTGCAGCCAGCCGGTTCCGGCCATCGGTGAATGGGGTGCACGCTGCTGCATCTGCTCGGGATGCATGTTCGAGCCGTAGGCGGCGTAAAGCGGCACGGAGGAATCTTAAACGGCGGCTGCTGGCGCGGGGCATATCCGCAATGTTCGCGGTGTCATGGTCCCGCTCCTGCCCGGCCGCCGCGGCTGCATCGTCGCCGGAGCCGGACTAGGTTATGTGACGTGGCGAGCCGCATCGTGATCATCGGGGGAGGACCGGCCGGTTACGAGGCCGCATTGGTCGCGGCGGCACGCAACGCCCACGTCACCGTCATCGACTCGGACGGAATCGGCGGCGCGGCGGTGCTCTTCGACTGTGTGCCGTCGAAAACCTTCATCGCATCGACTGGCGTGCGCACCGAACTGCGCCGCGGGCCACATCTGGGCTTCGACATCGACATCGAAGCCGCCAAGATCTCGCTGCCCGAGATCCATCAGCGCGTCAAGCGGCTGGCCGCCGACCAGTCCGCCGACGTCAAAACGCAGCTGCTCAGCGCGGGCGTCGAGGTGATCGCCGGGCACGGGGAGTTCGTCGATACCGCGCTGGGTCTGGCTACTCATCTGGTCAAGGCGACCGCCCCGGACGGCAGCACCAGTACCCATCACGCCGACGTGGTGCTGATCGCGACCGGTGCCAGCCCCCGCGAGCTACCGACCGCGCGGCCCGACGGTGAGCGCATCCTGACCTGGCGTCAGCTCTACGACCTGGACGCGCTGCCCGAACACCTGATCGTGGTCGGCTCCGGTGTTACCGGTGCCGAATTCGTGCACGCCTACACCGAATTGGGCGTCGATGTGACGGTGGTGGCCAGCCGCGACCAGATCCTGCCCTACGAGGACGCCGACGCGGCCGCGGTGCTGGAGCGGATCTTCGCCGAGCGCGGCGTCAAGCTCGTCAAGAATGCCCGCGCCGACTCGGTGACCCGCACCGATACCGGCGTGCTGGTGACTCTGGCCGACGGCCGCACGGTCGAGGGCAGCCACGCGCTGATGACGATCGGCTCGGTGCCCAACACCGGCAACCTGGGCCTGGAGCGGGTCGGCATCGAACTCGGGGGTGGCAACTACCTGACCGTCGACCGCGTCTCCCGCACGTCGGTGTCCAACATCTACGCCGCCGGCGACTGCACCGGCCTGCTGCCGCTGGCCTCGGTCGCCGCGATGCAGGGCAGGATCGCGATGTGGCACGCGCTCGGCGAGGCCGTCACGCCGATCCGGCTACGCACGGTCGCCGCCGCGGTGTTCACCCGGCCCGAGTTGGCGGCGGTAGGAGTTCCGCAATCGGCCATCGACGACGGGTCGGTGCAGGCTCGAACCATCATGCTGCCGCTGCGGACCAATGCGCGGGCCAAGATGTCCGGGCTACGGCACGGATTCGTCAAGATCTTCTGTCGGCAGGCCAGCGGGGTGGTGATCGGCGGCGTGGTGGTGGCACCGATCGCCTCGGAGCTGATCCTGCCGATCGCGATGGCTGTGCAGACCCGGCTCACCGTGAACCATCTGGCCCAGACGCTGAGCGTCTACCCGTCGCTGTCGGGTTCGATCACCGAGGCGGCACGGCGGCTGATGGCGCACGACGACCTGGACTGACCCGTGGCAGTTAGACCAGGTCAGGTAGCCTGGGGGCCAGCGACCTACTGGTGAGTAACCGACAGGAGACTTGTGTCGTGAGCGACCCGAATCGCGTCCCGGCGAGCTTTTTGGGCCCCGAACAACGCGCCTCCGCGTGGCAGCGCCTCGGCAGCGAGCAGTTCGACGTCGTGGTGATCGGCGGCGGCGTGGTGGGATCGGGATCCGCCCTGGATGCTGCAACCCGCGGGCTGAAAGTGGCCTTGGTGGAAGCCCGTGACTTCGCCTCCGGCACGTCGAGTCGGTCGTCGAAGATGTTTCACGGTGGGCTGCGGTATCTCGAGCAACTGGAAATCGGTTTGGTGCGTGAGGCGCTGTTCGAGCGCGAATTGTCCCTGACCACCCTGGCGCCGCACCTGGTCAAGCCGTTGCCGTTCCTCTACCCGTTGACCAAGCGCTGGTGGGAGCGCCCGTATGTGGCGTCTGGCATCATGCTCTACGACCAACTCGGCGGCGCGAAATCTGTTCCCGCGCAAAAGCATTTGACTCGGGCCGGCGCTTTGCGGTTGACGCCGGGCCTGAAGCGCAGTGCGTTGATCGGCGGTATCCGCTACTACGACACCGTCGTCGACGACGCCCGGCACACGCTGACTGTCGTGCGGACGGCCGCCCACTACGGTGCCGTGGTGCGGTCGTCGACTCAGGTGGTGTCGTTGCTGCGCGAAGGCGACCGGGTCACCGGCGTGCGGGTCCGCGATTCCGAGGACGGCGCGGTGACCGAGGTGCGCGGCCACGTGGTGGTCAATGCGACCGGGGTCTGGACCGACGAGATTCAGGCATTGTCCAAGCAGCGCGGGCGATTTCAGGTGCGCGCTTCCAAGGGCGTGCACATCGTCGTCCCGCGGGACCGGATCGTCAGCGACGTCGCGATCATCCTGCGCACCGAGAAGTCGGTGATGTTCGTGATCCCGTGGGGAAACCACTGGATCATCGGAACCACCGACACCGACTGGAATCTGGACCTCGCCCACCCGGCCGCCACCAAGGCCGACATCGACTACATCCTCGGCACCGTCAACACCGTGCTGGCTAATCCGTTGAGCCACAACGATATCGACGGCGTGTACGCGGGCTTGCGGCCACTGCTGGCGGGGGAGAGCGAGGAGACCTCCAAGCTGTCCCGCGAGCATGCGGTCGCGGTGCCGGCACCGGGTCTGGTCGCCATCGCCGGCGGCAAGTACACCACCTACCGCGTGATGGGCGCCGACGCGATTGACGCTGCGGCGCAATATATTCCGGCCAGGGTCGCGCCGTCGATCACCGAGAAGGTGCCGCTGCTGGGCGCCGATGGCTACTTCGCGCTGATCAACCAGACCGAGCACGTCGGCGCGCTGGAGGGGCTGCACCCGTACCGGGTGCGTCATCTGCTGGACCGTTACGGCTCGCTGATCAACGAAGTCTTGGCGCTGGCCGCCGACCGCCGCGACCTGCTCGCCCCGATCGCCGCCGCCCCCGGTTACCTGCGGGTCGAGGCGGCCTATGCCGTGGCTGCCGAGGGCGCGCTGCACATGGAAGACATCCTGGCGCGCCGTACCCGCATCGCCATCGAGTACGCCCACCGTGGCGTCGACTGCGCCCGCGAGGTGGCCGACATCGTCGCGCCCATCCTGGGCTGGACCGCAGCCGACGTCGACTGCGAGGTCCAGATGTACACCGCGCGGGTCGAGGCCGAGGTGCTGTCGCAGACCCAGCCCGACGACGCGTCCGCCGACGCACTGCGGGCCAGTGCTCCGGAGGCCCGCGCCGAGATCCTCGAGCCGGTGCCCCTGAATTGAGGCCGCCACCGCTGCCGCCCCGCGACGGACTGGGACCGGCGCGGCTGCGGGTGCGCGGCGGGCCGCTGGGCGAGGAGCTGACCAGCAGGTTCGGCCCTGAAGTCGCTGCCAAAGCAGCCGTCGGCGAAGTGGTCGACCAGCATGGCGCGGTGCTGGATCCCGCCACCGTGTTGCCGGCCGGTGCGGTCGTCTACCTCTACCGCGAACTGCGCGACGAGGTCGTGGTGCCCTTCGACATCCCGGTGCTGTACCGGGACGAGAACATCGTGGTTGTCGACAAGCCGCACTTTTTGGCCACCATGCCGCGCGGGCGCCACGTCGCGCAGACCGCACTGGTGCGGTTGCGCCGGGAATTGGGATTACCCGAGCTCAGCCCGGCTCACCGGCTGGATCGGCTGACCGCCGGGGTGTTGCTGTTCACGACTCGCCGCGAGGTTCGCGGTGCTTATCAGACGCTGTTCGCCCGAGGTGCGGTCCACAAGACGTATCTGGCCCGCGCCGCGACGGACCCGGACCTGGCTTTTCCGCGTGAACTGCAAAGTCGAATCGTCAAGCGCCGCGGCCAGTTACAAGCCGTCGTCGAACCGGGCGAACCGAACGCGCAGACCCTGGTGGAGCTGTTGTCGGTCGATGGGCTGTACCGGCTCACACCGCGGACCGGTCGGACTCACCAGCTTCGGGTGCAGATGGCCGCGCTGGGCACACCGATCTATGGCGACCCGCTTTATCCAGAGGTGATCGACGTCGCCGCCGATGATTTCTGCACGCCGCTGCAGCTGCTGGCTCAGCGCATCGAGTTCGAGGATCCGCTGACCGGAGCCCGGCGCCGGTTCGTCAGTGCGCGACGGTTGGGTTCCTGTCGCTAGCAGCGCTCGACGCCGGGGCTGATCAGCGACAGGTCGTGACCGACCAGGACGTGGCCGGGCCGCGCCGACGCGACGGGCGCCGGAGCGGGCGTCAGCCGTACCGACGAGGCCGCCGAGGTGACCGCGCTGCGCGCCTGACGCGCCCAGTCGGTCCGACCGGTGGCGGCGGTCAGATCAGCGAAGCGTGCGCTGACGAAGTCTTGCAGTGTTTTCATGTCGTCCGTCCTTGAGAAAGTACCGGGCACAAAGTTCAACGTTTGGGTAGCCATTTTTGGCGCTACCTAGCGGTTTTTGTGATCAAGCTCATCTCATCTGACGGCGTGCGACCCAAGTCACGTCATCTGCAACATCGATCCCGGCGTTGCTTCCACGGTATGCGTCGCGCGTCATCTATGTCGGAGGCAGCCGTCAACACTGGGTGAACCTTTTCGGGTGAACCTTCTCGGCGCACCGACCGTCGGTGGGGTGCCGGGCATTTAGCGTTGGCAGCCAGGGCACCAATACGCTATCCGTTCGCCGCTGTCGTCATAGTTGATCGGTGTGCCACAGCGACGGCAAGCCTGCCCGCGACGCCCATACACCCACACCTGCCGACCGGGTCGGGTGTCGCCGGTGGTGCGGCGATTTTTCCGTAAACGATTGACCCACAACATGTCACGCGCGCGGACTACCAGACGGTGCGGGTCGGCGATGGCGCTGACGGGCGCCGTGGGCAGGTGCCCGCTGAGGAAACACAGTTCGTTACAGAAGACGTTGCCGATACCGGCCAGCAGGCGCTGGTCGAGCAGCGCCTCGGCGATCGGCCGATCCGGGTCTGCGGTCAGATTGGCCGCGGCTACCTGCGCGTCCCAATCCTCGCCGAGCAGGTCGGGTCCCAAGTGGTCGACGACGTCGTCGTCGTGATCGCGCTGCAGGATCTGCAAGATGCCCAGATCGATGCCGATTGCCCGAATGTCACTGACTTCCAGGATGATTCGAACCCGGTGGTCGACTCGTCGGCCTTTCGATGTGATCCGCCAGGCGCCGTCCATCTTCAAATGCGAATGGATGCTGGCGGGTCCGACTCGGATGAACAGGTGCTTGCCACGGCTGCGTACCTCGTCGACGACCTGGCCGGTCAGGTCGACGGTGGCGTAGCGAGGAACCCGCACATCGCAGCGGGTCAGGGTGTGACCGACCAACGCGGTCCGCAGTTTCTCCGCGGCGCGATAGACGGTGTCACCCTCAGGCATGGGTTATCGCAGTCGCAGCCCGCGCGGCGTGCGGGAGAACCCGGCGTCGGTCAAGGCCGTGGCCACCGGCGCAGCTACCTCCGACGCCAGCACCGATGCGCCGTTGATGCGCTCGATCAGGATCGAGTTGACCTGCCCGGCCGCGACCAAATCGGCGAGTGCGACCGCCGCGGCGTGGTTGGCCTCCGCGGTGTGGTCGGCGAAGCTCAATATCGACTTCCCGCCGCGCTCCAGGAAATACACCAGTTCACCGTCGACCAGGACGACGAGCGCACCGGCCTTGCGGCCCGGCCGGGCGGCGCTGTCCTCGGTCGAGCGCGACGGCCAGGGCAGTGCGGCGCCATAGGGGTTGGCCGGGTCGGCGGCGGCCAGCACCACCGCACGGTATTCCGGTCGCTGCGGATCGACGCCGTCGAGGTAACTGCGCAACCGGTCGACGGTTGATGACACCGCGAACTGAGCGCCGCCGAGCGACTCCACGAAGTAGCCGCGCTGGCATCGGCCGGAGTCCTCGAATGCCGTCAGAACCTTGTAAAGCATGGCAAAGCCGCCGGGCACTCCCTCGGCGGCGACCGCACCCTTGGTCAGCACACCGTGCCGGCTCAACAGCAGCTCCGCCTGGTGGTGGCCACGAGTGGTGGAATCCGGCTCGGGTGCCGGCAGCGCGGACCAGCGGCCGCCGACGGTCGGATCGGCGGCCCGCGCCTGCGGGTTTGCCACCTGAAAGCGACTCAGCCGCGGCGGGCGCTTGGCACGGCCCGGGCGGTGTGCGGGTGCGGAACGTTTGCGGCCCGGTGTCCCGGACAACAGCGCGCGCACCGGCGCGAATGTGTCGCCAGTGACCGACCCGGACCAAATCAGCTCCCACAGCGCGGCTTTGAGCTCGGTCTCGCCGATGCCGTGTTGCGCCAGCTGCCGGAAGAAGAAGGCGCCACCACCGGCGAGCGTGTCCAGGATCGCGCGGTGGGCCGCGGTGTACTCGATCTGCGAAGCTGCGGCCAGCGTCAGCGGCGCGGTGTCGGCGCAGTGGAACGCGACCCAGCCGTCGCTGCCGGAGATCGATCCCGCACCCGACCACAGCACCTCCCCGGAGGCCAGCAGCTCGTCGAGCAGAGCGGGGGAATAGTCGCGGACCCGCGGCGCCAGCACCAGTGATTCGATCGCCGACGCCGGCAGGGGGACACCGGCGAGTTGATCGATGACGGCTAGCAGGCCGTCCAGCCCGGAATTGGGTGGCGAGCCGGGACCGACGCCATGCCAGGCTGGCAGGAACCTCGCATAGGCGCTGGTGCTGACCGGCTCCACCTGCGCCCGCAGCGCCGCCAGCGATCGACGCCGCAGAATCCGCAGCACCTCGGCGTCGCACCATTCATCGCCTGCCGCGTCGGTGGAGAACTCGCCGCGAACCAGCTTGCCGTCGGCTGCCAGCCGGGCGAGCACGTCGGCCGCGACGCGCAGCCCCAGCCCGAATCGGCCCGCGACGTCGGCGGTGGTGAACGGCGCACGGGTGCGTGCATATCGGCTCAGCAGTTCACCCAGGGGGTCGGCGACCGCTTCGGTGAAGCTGGCCGGCACCCCGACCGGCACCGCGACCCCGACCCCGTCGCGCAGTCGGCCGATGTCCTCGATCGGCACCCACCAACTGCTTCCGGCGAACGACACCGGTAGCGCGCGCTTGGCGGCGTACAGCGCTTCCAGCCAGCCGCCGACATCGGCGCCGCCGGCGCGGGCGGCCACCTCCTCGGCGGTCAACGGGCCGAGCAGCCGCAACAGGTCGGCGACCGCCTCGGCGTCGCGGGCTGCCCGGTCCGGCGTCAGATGCTGCAGCTGCCGGCCGGTGCCGGCGACGACGTCGGGGTCGAGCAACTCGCGCAGCTCGACCCGGCCCAGCAACTCGGCCAGCAGCGTGGGGTCCAGTGCCAGCGCCGCCGCGCGACGCTCGGCCAGCGGGCTGTCGCCCTCGTACATGAACGCCCCGACGTAGCCGAACAGCAACGAGGTCGCGAACGGCGACGGCGTCGCGGTCTCGGTCTCGACGACGCGGATCCTGCGGGCGGCGATGTCGCCCATCAGCCCGGTCAGCGTCGGCACGTCGTACACGTCCTGCAGGCACTCGCGGACCGTCTCCAGCACGATCGGGAAATCCGGATACTTGCGGGCCACGTCGAGCAGCTGAGCCGCCCGCTGGCGCTGATGCCACAGCGGGGACCGCTTGCCCGGGTGCCGCCGCGGCAGCAGCAGCGCACGCGCCGCGCACTCCCGGAACCGCGAGGCGAACAACGCTGAACCCCCGACCTCGGCGGTGACGATCGGGTCGATCTCGTCGGCGTCGAAGACGAACAGCTCGGCACCCGGGGGTGCCTCGAGCCCCGATTCGGAGACTGTGTCGGGCAGCCGCACGACGATGCCGTCGTCGGAGGCGGTGGGCTTCTCGTCGATGCCGTAGCGGTCGCGCAGCCGCCGGCTCACCGCCAGCGCCAGCGGGCCGTGCACCCGTAATCCGTAGGGGGAGTGCAGGATCACCCGCCAGTCGCCCAGCTCGTCGCGGAACCGCTCGACCAGCAGCGTGACGTCGGTGGGCACCACGTTCGTGGCGGTGCGCTGGTCGTCCAGCAGGCGCCACAGGTTCTCGGTGGCATAGGAGTTGAATCCGAGATCTGCGCAACGGCTTTCGAACGGGCCTCGATGCAGGGCGGCCAGCTCGCCGGTGAATGCACCGACCGCGCGACCGAGTTCGGCGGGGCGCCCGGAATCGTCGCCGCGCCAGAACGGCAGCCGGGCCGGCTCGCCCGGCGCCGGGATCACCAGTACCCGGTCGTGGGTGATCTCGGTGATTCGCCAACTGGTGGCGCCCAACGCGATGACATCGCCCGGCCGCGACTCGTAGACCATCTCTTCGTCGAGTTCGCCTACCCGAGAAGGACTTTCGGAGTCGGTGGCCAGGTAAACGGTGAACAGGCCGCGGTCCGGGATGGCGCCGCCGGAGGTCACCGCGAGCCGCTGCGCGCCCGGCCGGGCCGTCACGGTGCCGTTGTCGCGGTCGTACACCAGACGTGGCCGCAATTCGGCGAACTCCGTCGACGGGTACTTACCGGACAGCAGGTCCAGTGTCGCTTCGAATGCGCTGTGCGGCAGCGCCGCAAACGGCGCGCTGCGCCGGACGGTGTCGAACCAGCGGTCGACGTCTAGCGGCTCCAACGCCGACGCGGCCACGGTGTGCTGGGCCAAGATGTCGAGCGGGTTGGTGGGCACCCGCGTCGTCTCGATCTGGCCGCTGAGCATGCGCTGTACCGTCACCGCGCACCCGATCACATCGGTGCGGTGCTTGGGGAACAGCACCCCTTGTGAGATCTCGCCGACCTGGTGTCCGGCGCGGCCGATGCGCTGCAGGCCGCTGGCCACCGACGGCGGTGCCTCCACCTGTACGACGAGGTCGACGGCGCCCATGTCGATGCCGAGTTCCAGACTCGAGGTTGCCACCACCGCCTTGAGTCGCCCCGATTTCAGGTCCTCTTCGACGATGGCGCGCTGTTCCCTGCTGACCGAGCCGTGGTGAGCTCGGGCCAATGGCGCGGCTGGGTGGCGACCCGCCGCGCCGGGCTCGGCCGCGCTGGTGCGCTCGGCGTGAATTTCGTTGAGCCGGGCGGTCAATCGTTCGGCCAGCCGTCGCGAATTCGCGAACACGATCGTCGAATTGTGGGTCTCGACCAGGTCGACCAGTTGCGCCTCGACGTCCGGCCAGATGCTGCCGTTCTCCAGGTTGGCCATGTCGGGGACCGGGACCTGCACCGACAACTCGAACGTCTTCTCCGTCGGCGGGCAGACGATCGTCGTGGGGGAGGATCCCGACAAGAAGCGGGCCACCTCTTCGGGTGGGCGCACGGTCGCCGACAACCCGATCCGCTGCGCCGGCCTGGGCAGCATGTCGTCGAGCCGCTCCAGCGACAGGGCCAGGTGCGCACCGCGTTTGGTACCGGCGATGGCGTGCACCTCGTCGACGATCACAGTCTGTACCCCGGCCAGAGTCTGCCGGGCCGCCGAGGTCAGCATCAAAAACAGCGACTCGGGCGTGGTGATCAACACGTCGGGCGGGTTGCTGACCAGTTGCCGACGCTGGGCCGGCGGCGTGTCGCCGGATCGCAGGCCGACGGTGATCTCCGGCGCGGGCAGACCTTGTTGTGCGGCGACGCGCGCCATCCCGGCCAGCGGCGTGCGCAGGTTGCGCTCGACGTCGACAGCCAGCGCCTTGAGCGGCGAGATGTAGAGCACCCGCGTGCCGGGATTACGTTCGCGGCGCGGCGCACCGGCCAGCGCGTCGATCGCCCATAAGAAGGCGGCCAGCGTCTTGCCCGAACCGGTCGGGGCGATAACCAGGGTGTGGTGGCCGTCGGCAATCGCCGACCACGCAGCGGCCTGCGCGGGCGTCGGTGCGGCGAACGTACCGGCGAACCAGTCGCGGGTGACGACGCTGAAAAGCCCCAGCGCCGCCAAGGGATTGTCAGGCACAGGGGTCACCCAGTCATCATGACAACGGGGTACGACACAGTGCGTTCGGGCCGGTCAGCGTTGGTCGGGCGCGACCGCCTTGGCTAACGCCTCGGGAATGTTCTTCACCCGGATGATCGCGTCGAGCAGCGAGTGAGCGCAGGAATCGCTGAGCTGGCCCGCGTCGGTCTCCGGGTGGATGATGCGTTGCCGGCAGACCTCGAAGGTCAGCGCCAACCAACCGTGGATCACGATGTGCAGGTCGCGTTCGACCTCGTCGTCGATTTGGCTTCCGGACCCGTCGACCTCGAGGATGCGGCCCATGATGTGTTCCATCTGGCGGTCTTTGGCCTCGTCGTCGATGCCGAGCAGGACCGGGTCGGAGCGACCGATTCCGACGTAGGCCGCCCAGGCCGCGTGCGGGTGCTCCTGGTGGTATTGCATATATGCCAACACGCCATCTCGGACCTCCTCGAAGAGGTTCTGACCAGGGGTCGGAAACGTATTCGTGGTCTCGAAAAGCCGGTCGGCCTGCCCCTTGACGACTGCCGCGAAGAATGCCCGCTTGTCCGGGAAGTAGTGGTACATCAAGGCCCGCGAGACGCCCGCACGTTCCGCGATCTCGTCGATGCGGACCTCGTCATAGGGCCGTTGACCGAAGACTTCCGCGCCCAACGCGAGCAGCTCGGCGCGACGGTCGTCCGGCGATAACCGGCGCCTTGGCGTTCGCATACAGCAGACTTTACTTGTCGATCCACTGTGCAGGCCGGCAACGCTCTCGAAGCCCTGCAATCTTGTTTGCGGCTGGGCGGGCGGCGCTGGCCGCGGCGAGTCCAGTGCTGCGGTATCACGAAATCGCCGCGGAGGCCGTCCTTGTCATCGGTCTGCGCTGCGGGCGCAGGCGAACACGCCTGAGCTGGTTTGGCGCCCGCGCCGCGCTGGGTACACGTCACTAACGCCGGTGGGCGTGTGACAGCGACAAAGGACCTTCGATGCAGACTCAACAGCACCCTTCGCCGGGCGACCGCCTCGGGCAAGTAGACAACGATGTGCACCACGCAGTGCGGTATGCCGTGCTGGCCGGCATGGCCGGTGTGGGGTATGTCATCGTCGCCGCGTTGTGGGACAGCACCTGCAAGGGTGCGATGTCAGTCGATACCGCGGCCTGTGGCGTTCCTCAACTGACGATCTTGGCGTTCGGCGGACCGTTGATCCTGTTCGCGGCTGGCGTATGGGCTTTCATCCGTACCTATCGCGTCTGGCGTAACGAGGGAACCTGGTGGGCTTGGCAGGGGGCGGGATGGCTGCTGATGACGCTGATGGTGGTCACGCTGACCGTGGGCGCTCCGCTCGCGGGACCGGTGCTCGCCGGGTGAGTTGGCGCAGACCGAGATGACACTTACGGTGGCGCCGTCTGGTTTGATTCGTCGACGCTTGTGGGTACTGGGTCTGAATCGGTCGCTCGATCATCGGGGACCGAATACGAAAGCGATGACACAGATGCCCACCGCGATCAACCCTAAGGTCACTAGGCCGCGATCATGACTAACCAGCTCGAGCGCGAGGGTACTGTCGGTCAAACTATGCTGGGAGGCCCGATGACCGTTGCTGCGAAACAGGTAAAGGATCAGCAACGCGGCGATCGCTCGATCGAATTGCGGGTGGCGGCGACGCTGGAGAACCTGGCCCTGCTAAGGACACTGGTCGGAGCGGTCGGCACTTTCGAGGATATGGACTTAGACGCCGTCGCCGATCTGCGACTTGCGGTCGACGAGGTGTGTACGCGCTTGATTCGCTCGGCCGTGCCCTGCGCGACCCTCGAGATAGTGATCGACCCGCACGACGACGAACTGCGGATCGAGGCCTCGACGACGTGCACCACCGACGATGTGGTGACCCCGGGCAGTTTCAGCTGGCACGTCCTGACGTCGCTGGCCGACGACGTCCAGACCCATCAAAATGGCAAAGGCGTTTTCGGTATCGCGCTGACCACCCGACGGGCGGGCGCTCACAGGTGACAGCGCGAGCTGTCGGCGGTTCTTCCACTTCTCGTCCCAACGAATACGCCGACGTTCCCGACATGTTTCGCGAGCTGGCGACCCTCAACGCCGGCTCATCGGACTTCCAGCGTCATCGAGACAAAATCGTCGAGCGCTGCCTGCCGCTGGCCGATCACATCGCCCGCCGGTTCGAAGGCCGTGGTGAACCGCGCGACGATCTGGTTCAGGTGGCGCGCGTCGGACTGGTCAATGCGGTGAAGCGATTCGACGTCGAAACCGGTTCCGACTTCGTCTCCTTCGCGGTGCCCACCATCATGGGTGAGGTTCGCCGGCACTTCCGGGACAACAGTTGGTCGGTCAAGGTTCCGCGGCGGCTGAAAGAGCTGCACTTGCGGCTTGGAGCCGCGACCGCGGATCTGTCGCAGCGGCTGGGCCGCGCGCCGACCGCGACCGAACTGGCCCGCGAACTCGAGATGGACCGGACCGAAGTCGTCGAAGGACTGGTCGCGGGCAGCTCCTACAACACCCTGTCGATCGACAGCGGCGGCAGCAGCGCCGGCGACGAGGAAGCGCGCGCGATCGCCGACACCCTGGGTGATGTCGACACCGGCCTGGAGCGCATCGAGAACCGTGAGGCCTTGCGACCGCTGTTGGAGGGATTACCCGAACGCGATCGGACCGTGCTGGTGCTCAGGTTCTTCGACTCGATGACGCAGACGCAGATCGCCCAGCGAGTCGGCATCTCGCAGATGCACGTCTCGCGGCTGCTGGCGAAGTCGCTGGCCCGGTTACGGGACGAGCTGGAATAGCCGGTTCTGGCCTGGGTCCTCGTCGTCGACGGCCGGCACTGCGCGTACCGACCTGATCAACGGCAGCGCGCTGTCGGGGTCGCAGATCCGAAGCAGCCGAGTCACCGCTCTGCTCGGCACCACGGCCCAGCGCAGCTTGGCGACCGCACACCTGACGTTGATCAGCTGCAGCGCCGAAAAGCCAGCTGTGCCACAGAATTCCAGTCCGCTGAGGTCTACCACCACCGGGGTGGAATCGGCGATGCAGAGATCGACGTAATCGGCGAACTCGGTGGCATTGGATGCGTCGAGTTCACCGTCAGCGGTGACGACCACCCCGTCTGTGCCCCATTTCGCGCTGAAACGGGCGGAGTGGTTCTCCCGTCCGGGTGGTGGTAGCGCCGCACCGGTTCCACGAACCGGTGCAGTGGTCTTTGGAAAATCGACAGCCATCATGCGACTCCATCAGTCGACTAAGCGTTCTGTGGATCACGTCAAGCGGATTTGGTGCCGCGCGCGAGGAAAAGCTCGGGATTTGGAGCCTTCCCATGCGTCAATTAACGCTGTTCCGGGCGGCTGGTAACTCAACCTTGATGCGACAATACTCCGGCTGTTAGGTGCCGACAACTTGTCAGAGTCTTTCTCAGGAAGCCTGGTCAGCGGCCTGCAGACGCTCGCAGTCAGTCCGAGTTGTGTGATGGCACAACGATAGCGGCGGCGAATCGCCGAACCGATTCGGCCGCCGCGCCGGCAGCGTCGTCATGCCCGGCGCGGGCATGGCTGACGATGTCTCCGGACGCCCGATCAAGTGTCACCTCGGCCAGCAGTTCACCGGTCGTGGGCTCGCAGACTGCCCACGAGTAGCGCGAGTCCGCAGACCATTCGGCCACACTGCGTGCGACGTGGTCCGGATCGGTTGCACCGAGTTCGGCCAACGCGGGACGGTCGTCGATGCGATCGTCGGCACGCAGGCCGCGCAGATACCACTGCCCGGCGTTGATCTCGATCGGGTCGATGACCGGACTACTTGATCTCGGCGAGCACCGTGCCCTGGGTGATGGCGGCCCCGGGTTCGACGGCCAGGCCGGTGATGACGCCGTCCTTGTGCGCCGTGACCGGGTTCTCCATCTTCATGGCTTCCAGGACCACCACCAGGTCGCCGGTCGAAACCTGTTGTCCCTCTTCGACAGCCACCTTCACCACGGTGCCCTGCATCGGCGCGGTCACGGCATCGCCGGACGCCGCCGCGCCGCCGGCGGCACCGCGCTTGCGTGCTTTGGGCTTCTTCCTGATAACGCCGCTGACGCCGGCCGAATCGCCACCGCCATTGGACAGCGCCAGATCGCCCGGCAGCGACACCTCGAGGCGTCGGCCGCCGACCTCGACGACGACCTTCTGCCGCGGCAGGGGCTCCTCCCCGTGGATGGGCTCGCCGCCGGTGAAGGGCTCGACGGTGTTGTTCCACTCGGTCTCGATCCAGCGGGTGTGCACCGAAAAGCCGTCATCGTCCCCGATGAAGGCCGGGTCGGACACCACCGCCCGATGGAACGGGATGACGGTGGCCAGTCCCTCGACGTGGAATTCGTCCAACGCGCGGCGCGAACGCGCCAGCGCCTCTTTGCGGGTGGCGCCGTACACGATCAGCTTGGCCAGCATCGAGTCGAACTGGCCGCCGATCACCGAGCCGGCCTCGACGCCGGAGTCCAGCCGCACGCCGGGCCCGCTGGGTGTCTCGTAGCGGGTGACCGGGCCCGGGGCGGGCAGGAAGCCGCGACCGGCGTCCTCGCCGTTGATCCGGAATTCGATCGCGTGCCCGCGCGGGGTGGGGTCTTCGGTGATGTCGAGTTTGTCGCCGTTAGCGATCTTGAACTGCTGCAGCACCAGGTCGACGCCCGCGGTCTCCTCGGTGACCGGATGCTCGACTTGCAGCCGGGTGTTGACCTCCAGGAACGAGATCAGGCCGTCCTGGCCCACCAGGAACTCCACCGTGCCGGCACCGTAGTAGTGCGCTTCGCGGCAGATCCGCTTGGCCGACTCGTGGATCTCCTTGCGCTGCGCGTCGGTCAGGAACGGCGCCGGCGCCTCCTCGACGAGCTTCTGGAACCGGCGCTGCAGCGAGCAGTCACGGGTGCCGGCGACGACGACGTTGCCATGCTGGTCGGCGATCACCTGCGCCTCGACGTGGCGGGGCTTGTCCAGGTAGCGCTCGACGAAGCACTCGCCGCGTCCGAACGCGGCCGTGGCCTCGCGGACCGCCGACTCGTACAGCTCGGGGATCTCCTCGATGGTGCGGGCGACCTTCATGCCCTTGCCGCCGCCGCCGAAGGCGGCCTTGATCGCGATCGGCACGCCGTACTCGTTGGCGAAGGCGACCACCTCGTCGGCGTCCTTGACCGGGTCGGGCGTGCCCGGCACCAGCGGGGCCTGCGCGCGGGCTGCGATGTGGCGGGCGGTGACCTTGTCGCCGAGGTCGCGGATCGACTGCGGGCTGGGCCCGATCCAGATCAGGCCGGCGTCAATCACCGCCTGGGCGAAGTCGGCGTTCTCCGACAGGAAGCCGTAGCCGGGGTGGATCGCGTTGGCGCCGGACTTCTCGGCGGCCTCCAGCAGCTTGCCGAAGTCGAGATACGACTCGGCCGAGGTCTGGCCGCCCAGCGCGAAGGCCTCGTCGGCGAGCTTCACGTGTGGGGCGTCGGCGTCGGGCTCGGCGTACACCGCCACGCTGGGCAGACCCGCGTCCTTGGCCGCGCGGATGACCCGCACCGCGATCTCACCGCGGTTGGCGACAAGAACTTTCGAGATCGTCGAGCTGGCGTGACTGGCCACTTCGCCTCCTGGTGCGCACGTCGTCATGTTGTCTAAGAGAAATTCTTACAAGCCGGTTCGGGGGAAGTTTAGGCGGCGCGCCGTGAGTGGCAAGACCCGGTGTCTACTTCTCCGCGGACTCGCGCAGCCGACGCTTGATTCGGGCCAGCATCGCCGACAGGCCGCGCAGCCGCAGCGGGCTGATCAACTCGGCCAGGCCCAGATCGACGTAGAAGTCCTCGGGCACCGCCAGAATGTCGGCGGCGGGCTGCTTGTCCAGGCCGGCGGCCAGGATCGAGGCGAAGCCACGGGTGGTGGGAGCTTCGGCCGGCGCGCTGAAGTACAGCCGCACCCGGCCCGGATCTTCGGCGTCAAGGTGCAAAAACAGCGGCGATTGGCACTCGACAACCGGCTCCATCGCGGCTTCTTCGAGGTCGGCGGGCAGCGCTGGCAGGTCGTTGGCGAACTCCAGCAGCAGGTTCAGCTTGTCCTGGCCCTGGAGCTCGCCGAAATCGGCGAGCACCTCGGCCAGCGGCTCGGGCATGCTCATCAGGCGGGGACGGCGCCCGGGTTCTCACCGGCGACGATCGGCACTCGCACGGCGTTGCCCCACTCGGTCCACGAACCGTCGTAGTTGCGCACGCCGGGAATGCCCAGCAGGTGAGTCAGCACGAACCAGGTGTGGCTGGACCGCTCGCCGATGCGGCAGTAGACGACCGTCTTGTCGTCCGGCTCTAGAAAATCGTAGAGCCGTTCCAGCTCGTCGCGTTTGCGGAACCGCCCGCTGTCGTCGGCAGCCTTGCCCCAGGGAATCGACTGTGCCGTCGGGATGTGTCCGGCGCGCAGTGCGCCTTCCTCGGGGTAGTCGGGCATGTGGGTGCGCTTGCCGGTGTATTCCTCGGGAGAGCGCACGTCGATCAGCGGCCCGGTGCCCAGGGCGGCCAGCACGTCGTCTTTGTAGGCACGGATCGGTGCGTCGTTGCGTTCCACGACGGGGTAGCCCGAGGAGGTTCGGTTCGGAACATCCAAGGTGGTGTCGCGCCCGTCGTGCATCCACAGGTCGCGTCCGCCGTTGAGCAGCCGGACGTCTGGGTGGCCGAATAGCGTGAAGACCCACAGCGCGTACGCGGCCCACCAATTGCTCTTGTCGCCGTAGATCACCACGGTGTCGTCGCGCGAGATGCCTTTGCGGTCCATCAATTCCGCGAATTGTCTGCCGTCGATGTAATCCCGCACCCGCGGGTCGTTGAGGTCGGTGTGCCAGTCGACTTTGACCGCGCCGGGGATGTGGCCGACGTCGTAGAGCAGTACGTCTTCATCGGACTCGACGATGGCGAGTCCGGGCCGACCCAGGTTGCCGGCCAGCCAGTCGGCCGTCACCAGCCGCTCCGGGTGCGCGTAGGCGCTCAGCGTGGGGCTGGGGTCTGCTGGTAGGGGCACACCGCGAGCCTACCTGGCGGTCAGTGCAGCCCAGCGCTCACGACGAGACCGGGTTAGCCGCCCACAATTGCGCGATCGACACGCCAACTCGGGCCAGTAGCGCCCTGGTGTGCGGCAGGCTCAGGCCGATGACGTTTGACGGGTCGCCGTCGATCCGGTCGACGAACCAGCCACCCAGCCCGTCGAGGGTGAACGCTCCAGCCACCGCCAACGACTCGCCGTTGGCGAGGTACGCGTCCAGGTCGACCCGCGCCGGGGTGGCGAAATGCACTGTGGTGAAGAATGATTCGGCGGCCTGGGTGACTGTGCCGTGGTCCAGCCGCACCAGGCAGTGTCCGGTGTGCAGCTGACCGGACCGACCGCCCATCGACCGCCACTCGCGTCGCGCCGCGTCGATGGACGGGGGCTTGCCGACCAGCCGACCGTCGATGTACAGCATCGAATCACAGCCAATCACAACACAATCCGCGGCGACGGTGGGATCGAGCAAGACGGCGACGTGCTCCGCCTTGGCCTCGGCGAGGCTCCGAACCACGTCGCCCGGGGCGGCGTCTGGCCCCAGCGTGGCGATGATCGCGTCCTCGTCAACACCCGACACGACCACCAAGGGCTCGACCCCGGCCTGTCGCAGCACCCGTCGTCGCCCCTCGGACGCCGATCCGAGGACAAATCGGGTCATCGCCGCTCCTCAGATCCCGACTGCGTCAGCAGCAGCAGCAGCATCATCGTCGGCGGTCCGCGTCATCGCCCCCGCATGTGGGTGCGCTGCACCAGCGAGAGCCGCTGCCAGCTGTGGACGGCATAGCGCAGCTTGTCGACGGGCAGTCCCCACCGGGAGAACTCCGGCTCGCCTGGCGTGCCGCCGCCGCCCGAGGTGCCGGCCAGCACCGTGATCAGCGCCGCCACCTCGTCGTGGGTCGGGTTGCCCTTGAGCACCTGGATGGCCGGCGCGGGCGGCTGCGGGGCTTGCTGTTCCGCGCTCACAGCGGAATGTTCCCGTGCTTCTTCGGCGGCACCTGGGCGATCTTGCGCTCCAGCAACCGCAGCGCGGTGCCGATGTAGCCGCGGGTGTGCGACGGCGGGATCACCGCGTCGACGTAGCCGCGCTCGGCGGCGATGTACGGGTTGACCAGAGTGTCCTCGTACTCCTGCTGCAGCTGTAAGCGAAGCGCATCGACATCCTCGCCGCTGCGGGCCGCGTCGCTGAGTTGCTGGCGGTAGACGAAGCCGACCGCGCCGGAGGCGCCCATGACGGCGATCTGTGCCGTCGGCCACGCGACGTTGACGTCGCAACCCATGTCCTTGGAGCCCATCACGCAGTACGCGCCGCCGTAGGCCTTGCGGGTGATGACAGTGATCTTGGGGACGGTGGCCTCGCCGTAGGCGTAGAGCAGTTTGGCGCCGCGACGGATGATGCCGTTGTATTCCTGGCCGGTGCCCGGCAGGAAGCCCGGCACGTCGACCAGCATCACGATCGGGATGTTGAAGCAGTCGCAGGTGCGAACGAAGCGGGCGGCTTTCTCGGAGGCGTTGATGTCCAGGCAGCCGGCGAAGTGGGTCGGCTGGTTGGCGACGATGCCGACCGTGTGCCCGTCGATGCGGCCGAAACCGACGACGATGTTCTCGGCGTAACCGGCCTGCACCTCCAGGAACTCGTCGTCGTCGAGGATGCGGGTGATCACCTCGTGCATGTCGTAGGGCTGGTTGGCCGAGTCGGGGATCAGCGTGTCCAGCTCGAGGTCCTCGGCGGTCAGGTTGTCCTCGATGGCGCCCTCGGGCAGCGGCGCCGGGTATTTCGGCGGGTCGGTGAAATTGTTCGGCGGCAGGTAGCTCAGCAGATCGCGGACATAGTCGAAGGCGTCCTGCTCGCCGGAGGCGACGTAGTGCGCCGTGCCCGAGCGGGCCATGTGGGTGTGCGCGCCACCCAGCTCTTCCATCGTCACGTCCTCACCGGTGACGGTCTTGATCACGTCCGGTCCGGTGATGAACATCTGGCTGGTCTGGTCGACCATCACCACGAAATCGGTCAGCGCGGGGGAGTAGACGTGACCACCCGCGGCGGCGCCCATGATCAGCGAGATCTGCGGGATGACGCCGGACGCCAGGATGTTGTTGCGGAAGATCTTGCTGTACAGGCCCAGCGAGACCACACCTTCTTGGATGCGGGCGCCCGCGCCGTCATTGATGCCGATCAGCGGGCGGCCGGTCTTGAGGGCCAGCTCCTGCACCTTGACGATCTTCTCGCCGTACACCTCGCCGAGGCTGCCGCCGAACACGGTGGCGTCCTGGCTGAAGATGCACACGTCGCGGCCGTCGATGGTGCCGTATCCGGTCACGACTCCGTCACCGGGCGGGCGCTTCTCGGCCAGGCCGAAGTTGGTGCTGCGGTGCCGGGCCAACGCGTCGAGTTCGACGAACGATCCCTCGTCCAGCAGGGCGTAGATGCGCTCGCGCGCGGTCAGTTTGCCCTTCTCATGCACCTTCTGCACCGCAGCCGCACCCACCGGGTGCAGCGCCTCCTCGCTCCGCTTACGCAGTTCGGCGAGCTTGCCCGCGGTGGTGTGGATATCGATCTCGTGCTCGGCTTGCGCCTCGACGTGGGTCTCCGAAGTGCTCGTCATGGCTACCGATCTTAGCGGTCCCTTAAATTGCGTCCCGCACCCCGCGCGCCGCGTCTCCGACATGCCGAGTGTGCGCTGATGGCGCCGAGCGTGCATCTGGGGCGGGATTTTTGCGGGAATCCCGCCGTCAGCGCACAGTGGAAGCCCAGAACGCACACTCGGTGACCCCGCTCGACGAAAAGAGGACGGCATCATGTCAGCCGACGCCACAGACCGCGCACCCTTGGATGTGGCGGCCTTGCGCGACGGACTGATCGGGCCCGGCATGGCGTGGCGTGAACTCGACGTGGTCGACGAAACCGGTTCGACCAACGCCGATTTGCTCGCCCGCGCCGCAGCCGGCGCCGATATCGACGGGTCGGTGTTGCTCGCCGAGTACCAGAACGCCGGTCGGGGCCGGCACGGCCGGCAGTGGTCGGCTCCGCCGCGGACGCAGGTCGCCCTGTCGGTGGGGGTGGCCGCCGCGTCGGTGCCCCGTCCCGGCTGGGGATGGCTGACGTTGGCGACCGGGGTCGCGGTCGCGGACGCGCTGGCGGCGGTCGGCGTCGACGCCGGCCTGAAATGGCCGAATGACGTGCTGGTGGAAGGCGGCAAGCTGGCCGGGATCCTCGCCGAGGTGGCCGCGCCGACCACGGTGATCGTTGTCGGACTTGGGCTCAACGTGGCGCTGGCCGCCGAGGCGGCGCCGGATCCGGTCGCCACGTCGCTGCTGATGATCGGATCGTCGGCAACCGATCGAACCACTCTGGCGCGCACGCTACTTCGCGAATTGGCGCAGCGTATCGACGCCTGGCGCACCGCCGGCGGCGCCGATGCGGCGCTGCTCGCCGACTATCAGCGCTACAGCCTGACCCTGAATTCGCGGGTGCGGGCCAGCATGCCCGGCGGCCGCGAGGTGGTCGGCGTCGCCCGATCCGTCGACGAGACCGGGCGGCTGTGCGTCGACACCGGTGCAGAGATTGTGGCGATATCTGCCGGAGACATCACGCACCTGCGTGCATGCGTCTAAAGTGCCAGCGTGGGCTACCCCGGCCGCTATCCCGACAAAGTGCTGGCCGCTGGCGAACAGGTCGTCTTACACCGACATCCGCACTGGAAGCGGTTGTTCTGGCCGGTCGTTGTCCTGATCCTGGCGAGCGCGGCGGCGTCGTTCGGGTGCGCGGTGGTCAACGGCACCGCCTGGGACCACAGCGCCAAGCAGGTTGTCTTCTGGGTGATCGGCGCGATCTGGCTGGTGCTGGTCGGCTGGCTGACGGTGTGGCCGTTTCTCGTCTGGCTCACGACGCATTTCGTGATCACCGACCGTCGGGTGATGTCCCGACACGGGGTCTTGAGCCGCAGCGGCATCGACATTCCGCTGGCCCGGATCCTGCACGTGGAATTCCGGCACCGGCTGATCGACCGGATACTGCGCACCGGCACGCTGATCGTCGAGTCCGCGTCACAGAATCCGTTGGAGTTCTATGACATTCCGCGCGTGGAGCAGGTCCACGCGCTGCTGTATCACGAGGTCTTCGACACCCTCGGATCCGAGGAATCGCCGAGCTGATTCGGTCGGCCGCTGCGCGAGCGCCAAGCCCGCATCAGCGTGACATTGCCGGACTCTTCGACGTCCTCGAGGACCTCGGCGATACCGCCCGCGGTGAGCGACTCCAGCGCCTTGTCGCCGCTGCGGGCCGACTCGTCCGGGAACACCCAGCGGCGGAATGCCCAGAAGCGGAACGCCATCTGCAGCAGGTTGCCGATGATGTAGGCCGAGACGAAGTCGGCGATGTTCTCCGCGGTCAACGACACCGCCGGCACCCGCAGGTTCAGCATGTAGTTGGACATCCACAGCGGTGCCATGCTCAGTAGCACGCCGACGCCGCTGAACGCGAAAAACAGCAGCGCCTCGTGGTGACGCTCCCGGCCGCCACGGTCACGAAAGCTCCATTCGCGGTTCAGAATGTAGGACGCGATGACCGCGACGATGCCGGCGATCACCTTCGCGGTCACCGGCTTGGGCTCCAGGATCGTCAGCTTGAGGGTGTAGAAGATGGACGAATCGATGACGAACGTGGTCGCGCCGACGATCGCGAACTTGATCAGCTCGTGATGGCGCTCGGCGTAGGGGCGGATCGGCCCCGGCAGTCGGGCGATCGTGGCATCGGCGAAGGACACAATGTCGCAGTCTACGTATTAGTGCATAAGGGTGCTCTGTGACTGCGTCACGCGACCCGGCCGGCGCCCATGACACCATGATTGCCGTGCCGAAGACCCGCTCCGTTCCCGATGCCGCACCCGTGGTCGCCATGGTCGGCGGCGGCCAACTGGCCCGGATGACCCATCAGGCCGCGATCGCCCTGGGCCAGAGCCTGCGGGTGCTGGCCGAATCCGCTGGCGATTCGGCCGCCCAGGTCAGTCCCACTGTGCTGATCGGCTCGCACACCGACCTCGACGCCCTTCGCCGGGTCGCCGACGGCGCGACCGTGCTCACCTTCGACCACGAGCACGTGCCCGCTGAACTGCTGGAAAAGCTGGTCGCTGAGGGCGTCAACGTGGCGCCGCCACCGCAGGCGTTAATTCACGCGCAGGACAAACTCGTCATGCGCCGCCGCCTGGAGGCCCTTGGCGTGCCGGTGCCGCGTTACGCGGCCATCGAGCGCCCCGACGACCTTGATGAGATCGCCGCGTTCGCCCAACTGGTCGGCGGCCCCCTCGTGGTCAAGGCGGGCCGCGGCGGCTACGACGGCCGCGGGGTGCAGCTGGCCGCCGATGCCGCCGAGGCCCGGGAGATCGCCGGTCGATATGTGGATTCCGGTGTGCCGGTATTGGTCGAGGAACGGGTGGTGATGCGTCGCGAGCTCTCGGCTCTGGTCGCACGTTCGCCGTTCGGGCAGGGCGCGGCCTGGCCGGTGGCCGAGACGGTCCAGAGCGACGGGATCTGCGTGCTGGTGATCGCTCCAGCCCCGGGCCTGCCTGAGGACATCGGCGCCACGGCCCAGCGGCTCGCGCTCGGGCTGGCGGCCGAACTCGGGGTCGTCGGCGTCCTGGCCGTCGAGCTGTTCGAAACCGTCGAGGGGAAGCTGCTGGTCAACGAGCTGGCGATGCGCCCGCACAACTCCGGGCACTGGACCATGGACGGCTCGCGCACCAGCCAGTTCGAGCAGCACCTTCGCGCCGTGCTGGACTACCCGCTCGGCAACACCGACGCGATCGTCCCGGTGACGGTGATGGCCAACGTGCTGGGTGGCGCGCAGCGGACGCCGCAGATGTCCATGGATGAGCGGCTGCACCACCTTTTCGCGCGGCTGCCCGACGCCCGGGTGCACCTCTACGGCAAGGACGAACGGCCGGGCCGCAAGATCGGCCACGTCACCTTCCTCGGCGACGATGCGGCCGAGTTGGCAAACCTGCGTCAACGCGCCGAGCGCGCGGCACACTGGTTGTCGGAGGGGGAATGGCGCGCCGGCGACGATGCAGAACGCAGTGATGAGGAGGAGCGGCGCTAGATGACGGACGGATGGGACCCGCATGACTAGCCAGCCTGTTCGTGTCGGCGTGATCATGGGCAGCGACAGCGACTGGTCGGTGATGTCCGACGCCGCCGATGCGCTGGCCGAGTTCGGTGTTGCCCACGAGATAGGGGTGTACTCGGCGCATCGCACCCCGCAGCGGATGCTGGACTACGCGCAGCGGGCCGCCGACCGCGGCATCGAGGTGATCATCGCCGGCGCCGGTGGCGCGGCCCATCTGCCCGGCATGGTGGCTTCGGCGACACCGCTGCCGGTGATCGGTGTTCCGGTACCGCTGGCCACGCTGGACGGGTTGGACTCGTTGCTCTCGATAGTGCAGATGCCGGCCGGGGTGCCGGTGGCGACGGTCTCGATCGGCGGCGCCCGCAATGCCGGCCTGCTCGCGGTGCGCATCCTGGGGACGTCGGATTCGGCGCTACGCGGCCGGATCGTGGCTTTTCAGAAGGAGTTGGCCGAGTCGGTGCTGGCCAAGGATTCGGCTCTCAAACAGCGTCAAGGTAAAATTACCGGCGAGTAGTGCTCGCGGGTCGGGCAGACATAGAGGGAGGCCAAGATGGCTCAGTGGGCCGGAGATTCGTCGTTCGATCTGTTTCAGTTGCCGGCGGAGCACGACGAGTTGCGGGCGGCGATCCGCGGGTTGGCGGAGAAGGAGATCGCGCCGTACGCCGCGGAGGTGGACGAGCAGTCGCGCTTTCCTGAGGAGGCGCTCAAGGCGCTCAACGCATCCGGTTTCAACGCCGTGCACGTGCCCGAGGCCTACGACGGCCAGGGCGCCGACTCGGTGGCCGCGTGCATCGTGATCGAGGAGGTGGCGCGGGTCGACGCGTCGGCGTCGCTGATCCCGGCGGTGAACAAGCTGGGCACGATGGGGCTGATCCTGCGCGGCTCCGAAGAGCTGAAGAAGCAGGTGCTGCCGACGATGGCCAACGACGGCTTGATGGCGTCGTATGCGCTCAGTGAGCGCGAAGCGGGCAGCGATGCGGCGTCGATGAAGACCCGGGCGAAGGCCGACGGTGATGACTGGATTCTCAACGGCGCGAAGGCGTGGATCACCAATGGCGGCAAGTCGTCCTGGTACACGGTGATGGCGGTGACCGATCCGGACAAGGGCGCCAACGGCATCTCGTCGTTCATCGTGCACATCGACGACGAGGGCTTCACCGTCGGCCCCAAGGAGCGCAAGCTGGGGATCAAGGGTTCGCCCACCACCGAGCTGTACTTCGAGAACTGCCGGATTCCCGGCGACCGGATGATCGGCGAGCCGGGCACCGGCTTCAAGACCGCGCTGGCCACGCTGGACCACACCCGCCCGACGATCGGTGCGCAGGCTGTGGGTATCGCGCAGGGCGCCGTCGACGCCGCGATCGCCTATACCAAGGACCGCAAGCAGTTCGGCACGTCGATCAGCGATTTCCAGGGTGTGCAGTTCATGCTGGCCGACATGGCGATGAAGGTCGAGGCCGCGCGGCTGATGGTCTACAGCGCCGCCGCCCGCGCCGAGCGCGGCGAGTCGAATCTGGGCTTCATCTCGGCGGCGTCGAAGTGCTTTGCCTCCGATGTGGCGATGGAGGTCACCACCGACGCCGTGCAATTGTTCGGTGGCGCCGGCTACACCACCGACTTCCCGGTGGAGCGCTTCATGCGCGACGCCAAGATCACCCAGATCTACGAGGGCACCAACCAGATTCAGCGCGTGGTCATGTCACGCGCGCTGCTGCGCTGAGCGCCGACGGCCGCGTGCGGCCCGTCGCCCATGCCTTGCGGCACCGGGCTGCAGTGCCGTCGGGGTAGTCAAGCCGTTGCGCTGACCGCGGTTCCGCTCAGCCCCGCGCTCTCGACACCGAGCAGGCTCTCCGCTTCATGTTCTTCGCGGTAGGCCTTTGCGCCGCCGTTCAGCCCGAACAGCCGTTTGCTCCACAGCAGCCACACCACCGCGACGATGTTGACGATTAGGGCGAAAGCCCGCAGGGCGGTGATCTTTTCGGTTAGCTCGTAGATTTCCAGGGGCAGGAAGACGCTGGTGGCAATCACCGCGAAGTACTCGCCCCACCGCTGCATCAACCACAGCCCGACCGCCTCGACGAGTTCGATCAGCGCATAGCCGGCCAGGCCGATCGCGATCCACTGCAGCGTCGACGTCGACAACGAGAAGGCGTGCGCGACCTGGTGAAAGATCTTCGAGCTCTCCGGGTCCCAGCCGATTTGGTTCGCCAGTGGCCTCAACAGCGGGAGGTCTTTGTCGAAGGCCTGCTGCAGGCGTTCACGTGATCCCATGACTTTGAGCACACCGGCTGAGAGCATCAGGAAAATGACTGCGCGAAATGCACGTTCGACTGCGAGTGCGCGCATCAGGGTGCGGTCCCGCAGGAACCGTCCGCGTGGGATTTCCGGTGCGGTGTTCGCCGGGCCGCTGTCGCGCGGGGGGCCGACAACGAAAGTCTCGCAGCGTAAGCAGCGCCAGGCTTCCCCGGCAGGTGTGTCGACCGTCAGGCGCTCGCGCAGCTCCGGCTCATCGGGAGCAAATGTCGCGTGTCCGCGCAATCCACACGAACGCAGCGCAAAATCCACCATGAATGCACGCTACAGCGGCGTGGCTCGCGGCCGACCTCAGTCGAGATCCGTGTTCCAGGTTGTCGGCAGCATCGGCACGGTCGAGTCGCCGCCGAAGTGGTCTCCCGTCAGGGTGGCCAACCCGGCCGGCTCGGCACCGCTCTCGCGGGCTGCGCTTCCGGCGAACCCAAGGGGCCCGGCAGCGCGATCTGAGGCGATCGCCGTCGGCTCCAGGTCCATGTACTCGTAGCCGCGGCCGATCATGGTGGCCTTGGCCCGGCGTCGCGGCGTTGCCGGTTGCCGATCGGCGGGAAGCGCTGTAGCCGCCAGTACTTCGGCACTGTCGGCCGCAGTGTTCTTGGCGCGCTTGCCGACACTGGACGCCTGCTGCGCTGCCAGGCCCAGATCGCCGACCAGGTACATGTATCCCGGCACCGTCACCACCGGTGGCCCTGCCGGTGTGGGCGGCGGCGGAGGGGACGCGGGCGCTGGGACCGGGGCGTGGGCCAGCGTCACCGGGGCGGGCGCCGGCACCGGGGGAGCGGGTGGCGGTGGGGTAGGGGCCATCGCGAAAGCCGGAGCCAGCACCGGTGCGGTCGCTGGAGCCAGCCCGGCCAGTCCCGCCAAGCCCGCCAGGCCGGCCAATCCGACCGGCGCGGCCGCCAACGGCACCAGGGAAGTGGTCGCCACCGGCAGCAGGGCCGGCAGCGCCACGGCAAGCGTCGTATCCAGTACGTAGTGCAGCACCTGGATGGTGTTGCCGATCGTGGACCCGACGATCTCGACGAATGCCAGTGGTGCGACCACGAAAAGGTACTGGGGTTGGACCGCGGCGGTGTAGACGATCGCGAGCAAGTCGTCGACGATCACGATGCCGGTGAAGGCGACGTAGGACCCGGGGTCAAGCGGCACCGACAACACGTAGGCGATGGATTCGGGGGTGAAATAGCTCAGCGGGTCACCGGTGTAGGCCAGGTAATACCCGGGCAGGGGGTAGGGCGGGAACCACGACGTCGGCAGGCTCTGCAAATACGTTGCGATGGGATCGTTGAAATCGGTGAAGCCGATCTGGTTGAAGAAGTTCAAGATCTCCTGATATAGCGGACCGGTGCTGGGATACGGGGGCTGCGGGAACAGGCCCTGTAGATAATTCTCCAAGTCCGTGAACCAGGCGGGCGGATTCGACGGGTCGACGGCTGCCGCGGACTTCGCGATCGTCGGCGCCGGTTCGGACTTCGGCGCCGCCGCGGCCGCCGCACTCGCGACGCCCTGGTAGGTGCTCATCACGGTGGCGGCCTGCACCCATATCCGGGCGTAGTCGACTTCGTTGAGCGCGATCGGAATGGTATTGATGCCAAAGAAATTCGTCGCCGACAACACCGCGTGGATGGCGTGGTTGGCGGCCAGCTCGCCGAGGGTGGGCATCGCGGCCAGTGCGGCGGTGTAGGCGGCGGCCGCGGTCTGCTGCTCGGCGGCCATCGCGGCACTGTTCGCGCTTTGTTCGAGCAGCCACGCCAGATACGGCGCATGCGCGGCCGCGTAGGACTCGGCGCTCGGACCCTCCCAGGCGCCGGCTTGCACGGCATCCAACACGGCGGTCAGTTCATCGGCGACCTCGGTGTACTCGGTGCTCAGACCGGTCCACGCCGCCGCGGATGCCAGCAGCGACCCAGGACCTGGGCCGCTGCTCAGCAGGGTCGAATGCACCTCCGGAGGCGACGCCATCCAGATGGGGGCGGTCACAGCAGGCCGCCGGAGATTGACGAGAACAACGCACGCAGCGTCATGAGGGGACTCCGTTTCCGGGGTCGACCGCCCCGGGTAGCAGGATGCGACGACGTGAGTCTCCTGGCTTTCGGATCGCTGCTTGCCTCGCCTTCCAACCTTTCGGCCGTGGCTGGTGAGGGTCGCTCCCCGATGACAGTGGCGGGACCGCGCCGGATTCGCACCGGCTTCCTCTGTCGTCATCGCCTAACGGCGAAATTTTGCCACACCAGGTTAAGCGCGGTACCGGCAAACGGTTCGAAATGTACGGTGACCGGATGACGGGCAACACCACTGAAGCCGTGCCAGGCCTGCTGCTCGAAGCCCCGAGCAAGCGCATCGATCTCAAGGCGGTGGATTGGCCTGTGCAACAAAATAATCCGTCTTTCTCGGCGCTGGACGCGCAGAACGAGACGCTCGACGCCACTCGCGATGCGGTGAGCGACGGTGACCGCCTGACCGCATCGTGACGAGACGTTGAGCGCACCGCAGGTGCGGTCGGCCACCGAGGAAGACCTGGTGCGCGTCCGCGACATCGTCAACCACTACATCGAGCACTCGGTCTTCAATTTCCGGACCGAGCCGCAGAGCATCGACGAGGTGCGCGACCTGTGGGCGCAGCGCCGCCGGCGGTTCCCCTGGCTGGTGGCCGCGATTGACGAGGATGTCGTCGGCACGGCCTACGCGGGACCGTGGAATGAGCGCGCCGCCTACCAGTGGACGGTCGAATCCACCATCTATGTCGACCCGTCCACGCACCGCCGCGGCATCGGCGATGCGCTCTATGCCGAGTTACTCGATCGACTGCGCCGTCAGGGATTTCACAGTGCGATCGCGGTGATCGCGTTGCCCAACGAGCCGAGTGTGTGGCTGCACGAGCGGCACGGATTCCGACCGGTCGGCCGGCTGCGCGAGGCCGGCCACAAACACGGCGCCTGGCACGACGTCGGCTGGTGGCAGTGCAACTTGTCCGACGTGTCCGACGACTAGCCGAGCTGCGCTGTGCAGTAGTAGTTTTCGGTCCGGCCGTCGTTGCGTTCCGGCACCGGCAGGCCGGCCTCGGCCAGCAATTGGGTGGACCGGTGCCGCGTCGTCTGCCAGCCGCGAGCATCCAGGTAAGGCGCGACGTCATGACGCTCGCCGCCGTACCAGAGGTCGTCGATGCGAGCGTCCAGGCCGTGCTGGTACCACTTCTGCGACGACGCGTGCATCGCGTCCAGCGACTCCGGAGTGCTCAGGAAGATCTCCACCACCAGTCGACTGCCGGCTGCGCTGAGCTCAGTGATGTTGTCCAGCAAGCGATCCTGAGCCTCCGGCGGCAGGAAAGCCAGCAGGCCCTCGGCAACCCATGCGGTAGGCCGGTCTGCGTGGAAGCCGGCCTGCCGCAGGGCCCCGGGCCAGTCGTCGCGCAGATCGATCGGCACCGCGCGCAGATCGACAGTCGGCTCGGCTCCCGTCGCGGACAGCGTCGCGGTCTTGAAATCCGTCACCTGCTGCTGGTCGATCTCGAACACCACCGTCTCGGCGGGCCAGGACAGTCGATAGCCCCGGGCATCGAGGCCGGAGGCCAGGACCACCACCTGGCGGATACCGGATGTGGTCGCGTCGTCGAGGAAGTGGTCGATCAGCCGGGTGCGGACCGCGAGCAGGTCGGTCATCGGCTGCATGCCCCAGGGATGGCCGGGGATGTCGACGTCGTCCGCGCTGAGCTCGCCGTTGGCCCAGCGGGTGAAGAAGTCGACGCCGACCGCCCGCACCAGCGGCTCGGCGAACGGGTCGTCGATGAGCCCCGCTCGGGTGGCTCGGCCCCTGCCCGCGGCCACCATGGTGGCGGTGGCCCCCACGCTCGTTGCCAGATCCCAGGTGTCGTTTTCGGTGCGCGCCATGCCAGCCAGGGTAGCGCTCCGAGGCTGGGAAATACCTTGTGCTGCTGCGCCGCGATGGTGCGCCCCCACACCGCTGCCTGGCAATGTCCACGAGGGCGGCGAGTTCTATGTCGAGTCCAGCATTAACATTGCTGGGTGACCGAATCCCGTCCGACGAGCCAGCAGGCCGGGCTCGTTGCCGACGCCTGCTGCGCGGCCGCGCCCGGACCCGGGCAGGGTGGCGCCCACGATATCCAGTGGCAGCGCCGCGCGAAATGGGCGTATCGGCTGGCCTGGGTCAGCATGGCCGCGATGTTCACCGAGGGCGTGCTCGGGCTGTGGCAAGGCCTCGAGGTCCGCTCGATTGCGCTGACCGGGTGGGCCTTGGGCAGCTTGCCGGAGGCGCTTGCCAGCGCAATGGTCGCCTGGCGGTTCTCCGGCGCGCGCACCGCGTCGGCAACCGCCGAGCGTCGTGCGCAAATCGGGGTCGCGTGGTCGTTCTGGCTGACCGCGCCCTACATCGCCGCCGAATCCATCCATCATGTCATCGACCGGCACGACGCCGAGACCTCGATGATCGGCATGACGTTGACGGCCGCTTCGCTGGTGCTGATGCCGATCCTGGGCCGGGCCAAGCATTCGCTGGCCGATCAGCTCCACTCAGCGGCCACCGCGGGCGAGGGCACCCAGAACTATCTGTGCGGTGCGCAGGCCGCGGCCGTCCTGGTCGGTCTGGCTGTCGCCGCGGTCTGGCCGGGCATCTGGTGGTTCGACCCGGCGATTGGGCTGGGCATCGCCGCCGCCGCGATCTGGCAGGGCGTCAAATCGTGGCGCGGCGAGGACTGCTGCTGACCATGCTCGAGTCCGAGGAAGCTGGACCGCAGGCGGTCCCACAGCTCCAGCGCAGCGAAGGCGGGCTCGGCGCGCAGCTGCTGGATGTTGGTCAGGAACGGGCTGGGCAGCATCAGCGGCATCAACTGATCGTCGCGTCCGTTGAACAGGCGCACACCCCACGAGGTCGGTGAGCCGTCCTTGCCGATGCGGCGATACAGCTCGGCGCGCGAGCACCGCCGGATCCGCCCGAGCTCGGGACCGCTGTCCTTGTGCTCGCCGATGCACAGGTGAAAATGCCAGCGGCCGAAGTCGACGGTCGCATACCCGTCGTACATGGAGATCCGCTGGGGCGGGTTGGGGGCGGCGACCTCCCACGCCGCGCCCTCGACCAGAACGCCGAACCATATTTCGTCCCAGTACTCCTCGAAGCACAGCCGGATGAGTTCGAGAAGGCTTTCCTCATCGGTCGGCAGGGCCCAAACCTGTTCCCGGCCATTGTCTTCGGTGGTCTGGACCGCAGGGCTAAAGTCGATCATCGCGATTCCTTTCCGGCACCCGGTCAAGGGCGCAATCTCCGCAGAGGCCGCCATCACGCGTGCGGTAATACAAACAGCAACTGGTGCGGCGATAGTCGGTATCGCCGATACGGACAGCCGCGCTCAATCGCGGATCAGTGCAGATGCGGCGAGCCA
Source organism: Mycobacterium sp. (assembly GCF_039583785.1). Taxonomy (GTDB): domain Bacteria; phylum Actinomycetota; class Actinomycetes; order Mycobacteriales; family Mycobacteriaceae; genus Mycobacterium. The sequence continues at coordinate 4,291 of NZ_JAVKSG010000024.1, read as the reverse complement.
GGTCCCACCCGGACGTCGTCGCGCGGTCGCGATCGAACACGCGCGCCGCGCCGAGCAGTGCTGACGCGGTATTGCCCAGCAGCAATTTCTCCGAGATCGGGCCCAGTCGGCGCAACGCGAGCGCCAGCGGCGTCAGATGCTGGTCGAGCACCATGTCGGCCAGCGCGGCCGGGAGATCATTGCGCGGGCGAGTTTCGGGCTGCTCGAGGTGCAGCGCGATCCGGCCGTCGTCGTCGCGAAACAGCAGGCGCTCCGGCGGCAGGTCGACGAGCATTCCGTAGCCGGCGACGCTGCCCACGCTGATCGACCACAGCCGCGCCGCGAAGCCCAAGAAGAACGTCGAGGCCGCGACGCGCAACTCGGTGACGTCCATCCGGGCCTGGACTCGGTCGACCGTCTCGGCCAGCAGTGCGGTGTCGTCGTAAAGCCGTCCGACCGGGCGCCAGCTGTCCTTGAGCGGTCCGGTGCCCAGGGCGAAATACGGGCTGACATCGCGGAGTTCGGCGAGCGCCTCGATGGTGGCCGGATTAGCTGACGGTGTTACCGCGCAACCGAACACAGAGTCCACCGCACCGGCTCCCTACGTCGTCACCGCCTTAGGTGTGAGATTGTCGCATCACGCCCGGTTCAGCCCGCGCCGGCGCTCAACGCCTCCACCGCCGCGTCGATAGTCGGGATGACCGCTGGACCGTGGCGGGCGACGAGTTGGCCCAGGGAGCGGGCCAGGTGTGGCCCCACCGCGTCGGCCAGCAGCACCTCCTCGCCGATCACGACGCCGCCCACCACGTGGGCCGCCATCAACCGGGCGTCGGGCGTCACCTCGTATCGCCAGTCACCGATCTGCACTCGTGCGGGCTGCGACCTGAACATCCCGCGACGGGCGGCGGTGTGCGCAACCCCCGGCAACCCGGCAAAGACGTTGACCACCAACCCGATTCCGCCCGGTCCGGCCAATGCGTGGCTGACGGTTCGGCTTACCCTCTCGGCATCGAAAGCCGCCATCAGTCGTTCATGGCGAGCACGAATTGCGGCGAGATGGTTTCGGGTGTGCCGCTGCGGCGCACGGCCGTACCGGCGGCGTAGAACTCCACCGTGTGGTAGCCCCAGGCGTAGTTCTGAATGGCGAAGTGGACCCCGACGACTCCTTTGGCGCCGTCACGTTCGGCTTCACCCTGCATGCGCGACATCGCTAATTCGCGCGCTTCGTAGTTCCCCTGCGTCCACTGCGGCATCTCGGTGTTGCGGCCCATCTGTCGCAAGGTCTGCATAAAGCCTTGCGCGGCAATGTGAAAGACACAGTTGCCCATGACGAACGCCACCGGTGCCCAGCCCGATCGAAGCAGCGTGGCCAGATCTTGTCCGCTCAGGTGACTGGCGAATGCCTGACCGTTGTTGCGCTTGAACGACCCGGGTTTAGGTGTGTAGCGCACGGCGGTGCCGACCGCGATGAACTCCAGATGCTCTGCCTCAGCGCCGTGCTGGCGCCATTCCAGGCGAACGCCGACGACACCGTCGGCGCCCAGGGTGTCGGCTTCGGCCTGCATGCGGGCCATCGCGTTCCAGCGGGCCCGGTAGGTCGCCTCGGTGAGCACCGGTAGCTCGGATTGTTGCCGGATACCAGTGAATTGGTAGCCGACGTGGTAGACCGAGACGCCCATCACTAGGTCGAGCGGCTCGAAGCCGGCCCCGTGCAAAAGCGCGAATTCGTTGATGGACAAGTCCGACGTGAAGACTCGGTCGGCGTGCGAGAGCCGTTCGCTGGCAACGGGGTCGAGTGGGGTCGATGACATGGGCACATCGTACGAGGCCGACGCCCGATGGGCCGTCGTTCAGTCCAAGCGGTACCGAATCAAACGTGAACTGTTCGCGACGACGGCCACCGACGACGCGTTGTGCAGGATTGCCGCGAGCACCGGCGACAGGGCGCCGCCCGCGCCGATCAGCAGGCCGGCGGCGTTGACGGCGATCGCCATGCCGTAGTTTTGCCGGATCACCTCGACCGCGCGGGCGCCCAGGTCACCGACGTCGAGCAGGCGCCGCAGGTCGTCGTTGGCCAGCGCGACGTCAGCGGTCTCGACGGCGACGTCGGTGCCGGCCAAACCCATCGCGATGCCGATGTTGGCCGCCGCCAGCGCCGGGGCGTCGTTGATGCCGTCGCCGACCATCCCGACGATGTAGCCCTCGTCCTGGAGTCGGCGCACCACTTCGAGCTTGTCCTCGGGCATCACCTCGGCGCGCCATTCGTCGATGCCGAGTTCGGCAGCGACGACGGCCGCGATGTCGGGGTGATCGCCGGTGAGCATCACGATGCGGCGGATGCCGTTGGTGCGTAGCTGTTTCAGCACCTCCTGGGCTTCCGGACGGACCTCGTCGCGCAGGCTGATCAGCCCGACCAGAGTCTCGTCCACAGCGAGCAGCAGCGGGGTCTCGGCCTGGCGGCGCAGCTTGTCGACCCAGTCGGAGGCTTCCTGGGAGACAGCGACGTTCTCCGCGCGCAGCAGCGACGGGCTGCCCAGCAGCAGCGTCCGCCCGTCGGCCCAGGTCCGCATGCCCAGTCCGACCAGCACCTCACATTCCTCGTGCGGCGGGATGATGATGCGACGTTCTTCAGTGGAGCGGATCACCGCCTCGGCCAACGGGTGCCGGGAGTGCAGCTCAGAGCTCGCGGCGTAGGCCAGTACCTGTTCGGGCTGCCAGTCATCGTGCAGTGCAATGATATTGGTGACGACCGGGCGGCCTACCGTCAGGGTTCCGGTCTTGTCGAAGACGATCGCGTCGACCCGGCCGGCCTGCTCGAGGTGTGATCCGCCCTTGATCAGGATGCCGCGGCGCGCGCCGTTGCCGATCGCGGCGCTGATCGCTGTCGGGGTCGACAGGCCCACCGCGCAGGGGCAGGCGATCAGCAGCATGGTCATGGCCCGCCGCACGTCTCCAGTCAGCGCCAGCGTCAGTGCGGAGACGATAAACGAGATCGGCACGAAGCGACCAGAGAAGTTCTCGCCGACGGTCTGGATCGGCGCCCGGTCGTGCTGGGCTTCTTCGACGCGGGAGATGATGCGCCCGATAGCTGTCTGGTTGCCGACCGCGCGGGCGCGGATCACCAACCGCCCGCGCAGCACCACCGAACCGGCGTGCACCGACGATCCGGCCACGATGCTGACCGGGAGGGTCTCGCCGGTGATTGCCGACTGGTCGACCACGGCGTCGCCGTCGACCACGTCGCCGTCGACCGGTATCGCGACGTGGTCATGGACCACCACGTCGTCGCCGATCTGCACGGTGTCGATCGGCACCTGCACTTCAGTGCCTTTTTGATCACCGTCGGTGATCAGGACCCACGCCGTGTCGGCGGTGCCGCGCAGCAGATCCGAGATGGCGCGGCGGGTCCGTCGCAGCGTCAAATCCTGCAGGTACTCACCGATGTTGAGCAGCCACAGCACGGTGAGCGCGACGACGTTCTCGCGAAGTGCCAGACTGGCGACGGTCGCCGCGGTCACCAGGGCATCGGTGCCGGCGCGCCCAGACCGCAGCGAGCGCAATGCGCCACGCAGGAACGGGTAACCCATGAATAGCGTTGCGCCGGTGGCGACCAACTGGCCGGACGGACCGAGCAGCGGGGGACGGTTGAACCCGTAGCGGCGGATGCCCAGCAGGGCCAGGGCGGCCCCGCCGATCGCCATACGTAGTACTTCGGTGTTGCGGATGTCCGAGGATCGCGGCGTGCGAGCCGGAATCAGCTCGGCGGCCACGTGTTCGGCCTCGGCGATGGCCGTGAGCACTTCGGTGCGGTCGCAGCGCCTTGGCGAATACCAGACGACGACGGAGCCGGTGTGCGGATAGGCGTGCACGGCGCGCACCCCGTGCTGGCGGTCCACCGCCTCTTCCACCGCGACCGCGCGCCGCGAATTGGCGCGCACCCAGGGCACTTTGACGCGCATGCGCCCGGCGGCGTCGGAAATGACCTGCAGATCCGAGTGTGTCGGACGATCAATCACTGCGGTCAGTGCTCGTGGTCGTGATCGAGGTCGCCGATGGCCGGAGGCTGTGCCTCCTCACCGATGCGCTCGCGGGCCTCGGCCACCACGTCGGCCAGCTTGAGCCGGGCGGATTCCGCGGCTTCCTCGGCGCGCCGGGTGCCGCGCAGGCTCCACTCGGTCGCGGACACCGCGGCCTCGTGGACGGGGGCCTTGGTCAGGCCCCTGCGAACGAGTTCGTAGGCGCTGACGCCGACCAGGCCGGTTACCACCGTCCCGGCCGCCTTCCCAATTAGGCCTGACAAAACCATCGCAAA
>NZ_JAVKSG010000023.1:0-48894 GCF_039583785.1 Mycobacterium sp. | reverse complement strand
CGACGGTCACCGTTTCGCGGGCACTTTTACGTGAGGCACCGAGGGTGTTTCGCGGGCAGTTTTCGTGAGTCAAGTCGCAATCTTGACCGGTGGTCAGTTGGCGGCAACAATATGCGGATGTCTCGAGAAGAGCGGGCGCTGATTTCCGACGTGGAACGCCGCCTCGCCGAGAAATACTCGGCGCTTCCGATGGACCATGTGACCGCCGTCGTGCGCCACGTGTATGAACAGTTGCAAAGTAGCCGGGTCAGGGGCTTCATTCCGCTGCTCGTGCAGCGGCGTGCCGACGAGGAACTCGGAGAGTTGAGCGTCCTGCGCCCGGACCTGGCGGCGGTCGCGCTCGACGACTTCACCTCCGCTGCGGTCTAGTATCGCGCTGCGCGCATTCGCCTTCCGGCAGCGCCGGTGAGCACCACTGCCCGCACCGATGGGTCGTCGTCGGTCGCCCGCAGCGCGGCGTAGAGCGTCCCGATCAGGTTCGGGCTCAACGCATTTCGTGCGGCGGGCCGGTTCATGGTGAGCACCCGGATCGCGCCGGTGTCCTTGCTGAGAACCAGCGTCGACGTCATGAGAGGAACTGCGCGGCCTGCCGGGCGAGATCGAGCAGTGGCTGCGGGAAGATGCCCAAACCGATGGTGATTGCCGCGCAGACCGCGATCGCTGCCTTGCTCCAGAAACTGGGCATCACCACGTGCACCGGTTCGGCGGGCGACTCGGTGAAGAACATCAGCACGATCACCCGTACGTAGAAGTACGCGGCGACCGCGCTACCGACGACACCGACGATGACCAACGGCACCGCCCCGCCCTCGGCCGCCGCCGAGAACACTGCGAACTTGCTGATGAAGCCGCTGGTCAACGGGATACCGGCGAATGCCAGCAGGAACATCGAAAAGAGCAGGCCGACAACGGGATAACGCTGGCCGAGTCCGGCCCAGTGGGCGGTGGTTGCGTCCTCTTCGCCGTGCGGGTTGCGAATCAGGCTGACCACCGCGAACGCGCCCACCGTGCTGAAGCTGTAGGCGACGAGATAGAACATCGTGGCCGCCAGACCCGCCGGATTGTCGGCGATCACGCCGGTGAGCAGGAAGCCCACGTGCGCGATCGAGGAGTATGCCAGCATCCGCTTCACGTCGGTTTGCGTCACCGCGGTGACCGTGCCGACCGCGATGGTCAGAATCGCGATGGCCCACAGCACGGGCCGCCACTGGTCGTGCAAGGGCGGCAGCGCAACGTAGACCACGCGCAACAGCGCGCCGAAGGCCGCGACTTTGGTTGCGGCGGCCATGAACCCAGTGATCGGGGTCGGTGCGCCCTGATAGACGTCGGGAATCCACGAGTGGAACGGAACCGCGCCCACCTTGAACAGCAGACCGACCGACAGCAGTGCGACGCCGATCAACGCCATCGAATGGCCGTGGTGCGCTGCCAACGCCTTCGCGATACCGGGCAGCGAAAGGGTGTCGGTGGCGCCGTACAGCAGCGCCACGCCGTACAGGAAGAACGCCGACGAAAATGCGCCCAGCAGAAAGTATTTGACCGCTGCTTCCTGGGACATCAGGCGACGGTGCCGGGCCAGCCCGCAGAGCAGGTAGAGCGGCAGCGACAACACCTCGAGCGCCACGAACATGGTCAGGAGGTCGTTCGCGGCCGGGAACACCAGCATGCCGCCGACTGCCAGCATCGTCAGCGGGAAGATCTCGGTCTGGCTGGCGCCGGCCCGCTGCGCCTCGTGCTCGGCCGCACTGTCCGGGACCGCAGACGCCTGGGGCGTAAAGAAATCCAACCCGGCGGGCACGTGAGCGGTGGCCGTCGCAGCGCCCGGTCCGGCGGCCGCGTTGTCGCCCTTTTGGCGCTCGGCGAAGAAGAACACGGCGAGCATCGCGACCAGCAAGATTGCGCCCTGCAACAGCAGGGTCGGGCCGTCGATCGCCAGCGCGTGCAACACCGCGTAGCGGCCCGGGGGATCGAGTTGGCGGGCAACGACGATGACCGCGGCGATCGCAGCGATCAGGCCACCGAGCGCCAGCAGCACCTGGGCGCCGTAGCGGGCGCGCCGGGGCAGGAATGCCTCGACCAGAACACCGACCACCGCGACACCGAAGACGATGAAAACCGGTGAGAGTAATCCGTATTCGACGCTGGGCGTCGGCACCGAGGCAGCGAGCAGAGACGTCATCGGTGCGGTCCTTCCGCCATTCCGGGCACATGCGCCGTGCCCGGTCGCACGATCGGTGCGGGGTCATGGGCGCCGATGGTCGCCATGGTGTTCCCCACCGCAGGGTTGATGATGTCGAGCACCGGCTTGGGGTAGATCCCCAGGATCAGCAGCAGTGCGATCAGCGGTGCGACGACCAGGATTTCGCGCGGCATCAGGTCGCGGATCCGTTCGTTGCCCTTCGTCACGGGGCCGGTCATCACCCGCTGGTAAAGCCACAGGATGTAGATCGAGGAGAGCACCAACGCGATCACGCCGACCGCCGCCGCCAGCCAGTAGCGGTTGTATGCGCCCAGCAGCACCAGGAACTCGCTGACGAACGGCGCCAGTCCGGGAAGCGACACCGTGGCCAGGCCCGCGACCAGAAAGCTGCCGGCCAGCACCGGGGCCACCTTCTGGATTCCGCCGTAAGCGGCGATCGAGCGAGTGCCGCGGCGCGAGATCAGGAATCCGGCGATCAGGAACAACGCGGCGGTGGAGATACCGTGGTTGAGCATGTACAGCGTCGACCCGCTCTGACCCTGGGTCGTCATCACGAAGATGCCCAGGATGATGAAGCCGAAGTGTGAGATCGACGTGTAGGCGATCAGTCGCATGATATCGGTCTGGCCGATCGCCACGATGGCGCCGTAAATGACACCGATCACCGCAAGGGAGACGATCGCGGGCCGAAAATACGTTGACGCGTCAGGGAACAACTGCAGGCAGTACCGCAACATGCCGAACGTGCCGACCTTGTCCATCACCGCGGTGATCAGCACCGCGGTCGCAGGCGTCGACTCCACCGCGGCGTCCGGCAGCCAGCGGTGGAATGGCCACAACGGCGCCTTGATGGCGAACGCGAACATGAATCCCAGGAACAGCGCCTTCATCACGCCCGACGAGGCGCCCAAGGTGCCCGACGTGACGGCAGCGACGATATGACGGAAATCGAAAGTGCCCGAACCATTTTCGGCGGTCACCACGTACAAGCCGATCACCGCGGCCAGCATGATCAGACCGCCGAACAGGTTGTACAACAAGAACTTCACCGCGGCGCGCGACCGGTGGGCGCCGCCGCCGAATCCACCGATGAGGAAGTACATCGGGATGAGCATCGCCTCGAAGAACACGTAGAACAGCAGTACGTCCAGCGAGATCATCGAGATGAGCACCATCGACTCGATGGTCAGCGTCAGCGCCACATAGGCCTGCGTGCCGCGGGATCGCTCGCTACCTGACGATCGCCAGCGCGGCAGAGCCGAGCGCAGCGGGTCGTCAGAATCGCCACTGTCGTTCCAACCGGCCACCAGCAGGAACGGCACCAGGATCGTGGTCAACAACACCAGCACCAGCGCGATGCCGTCGACCCCGATGGTGTAGCCGGCACCGAATGCCGGTATCCACGTGTGGGATTCGGTGAACTGGTACGTCGGGCCGCCGACCCGGAAGGCGACCGCGAGCGCGATCGACACCGCCAGCACCGCAACCGATACGGCCACGCCGAGCCACTTGGCGAACTGACGTCCGCCCGGCGGCACCAGAATGATCACGACGGCACCGACCAACGGCAGCAGCCACAGGATGGAGAGCCAAGGGGCGTTATTCACGAGCGCCGCTCCTGTTCAGTGGCGCCGCTCATGCGGTGCGGTTTCAGGTCGAAAGCGCGGATCACCACAGTTGCACCGCCAGGATCGCGGCGCCGACGAGCGCAGCTCCGGCCAACATCGACAATGCGTAGTTGCGGGCGAATCCGGTCTGCAAGCCCCGCAGCCAATCCGACGTCCGTCCCACCAGATTGGCCAGTCCGTTGACCGAGCCGTCGACACCCTGGTCGTCGAATTCCACCAGCGCGTGGGTGAGTTGTGCACCCGGTCGCATGAACACTTCCTCGTTGAAGGCGTCGCCGTAGAGATCCCTGCGGGCGGCAACGGTCAGCACCGACATGTCGGCGGGTGCCGTCTCGGGCACGGAACGGCCGAGGTAACGCCAGAGCGCCACCAGGAACCCGACGGCGACGACACCGACGGCCACCGCGCTGGTCACCCACGTCGGCGCGACCTGCGGGCTTTCCTCGAAGGTGGTCACCGGTTCCAGCCAGTGCTGCAGGGTGCCGCCTACGGCCAGCAGACCACCGGCGAACACCGACCCGAACGCGAGCAGGATCATCGGCCAGATCATCGTCGGGGGCGGCTCGTGCGGATGTGCGTCGGCGGCCCAACGCTTTTTGCCGAAGAACGTCATCAGCATCACCCGGGTCATGTAGAACGCGGTGATCCCGGCGCCCAGCAGGGCAGCTCCACCCAGTGTCCAGCCCGCGGCTCCGCCGGCTCCCAGCGCCGCTTCGATGATCGCGTCTTTGGAGAAGTAGCCCGAGAACGGCGGCACACCGATGATGGCCAGGTAGCCAAACCCGAACGTCGCGAAGGTGATCGGCAGCACGCCACGCAGCCCGCCGTAGTGGCGCATGTCCTGCTCGTCATTCATGGCATGGATGACCGAGCCGGAGCCGAGGAACAGGCCGGCTTTGAAGAAGCCGTGGGTGAGCAGATGCAGGATCGCGAACGCGTAGCCGGCCGGTCCCAGGCCTGCGGCCAGCACCATGTAGCCGATCTGACTCATCGTGGACGCCGCCAGCGCGCGCTTGATGTCGTCCTTGGCGCAGCCGATGATCGCCCCGAACAGCAGCGTGACCGTGCCGACGATGATGACGCCGAGCCGCGCGTCCGGAGACAGGCTGTACAGCGGGTTGGATCGCACGATCAGATAGACACCGGCGGTCACCATGGTCGCAGCGTGGATCAGTGCGGACACCGGCGTCGGGCCCTCCATCGCGTCACCGAGCCAGGCCTGCAGTGGAACCTGCGCGGATTTGGCGCAGGCACCCGCCAGCAGCAACAACCCGATCGCGGTGAGCGCGCTGCGGCTGGCACCCGCGGCCTGGCCGAACACTTGCGCGTAGGACAGCGTGCCGAAGTTGGCGAAGATCGCGAAGATCGCCAGCGCCAGGCCGGCGTCGCCGACCCGGTTCATCACGAAGGCCTTCTTGGCCGCGGTGGCCGCGGTCGGCTTGTGGTACCAGAACCCGATCAGCAGGTAGGAGGCCAGGCCTACGCCCTCCCAGCCGGCGTAGAGGACGAGGTAGTTGTCGGCCACCACCAGCAGCAGCATCGCCGCGAGGAACAGGTTGAGGTAGGCGAAAAAGCGCCGGCGATCAGGATCTTCGGCCATGTAGCCGACCGAATAGATGTGGATCAGCGATCCGACTCCGGTGATCAGCAGCACGAAGCAGATCGACAGCTGGTCGATCTGCAGGCCCACGTCGACGTGCAGACTGCCGACCGGGATCCAGCTGAACAGGTGTTGGCTGATCGTCCGGGCGTCGCCGCGCCGGCCGAGCTGCTCGGCCAGCAGCGTCAGGCCGATGCCGAACGCGCCCAGCGCGGTCGCGCAGCCGAGCAGGTGTCCCCACTTGTCGGTCCGCCTGCCGCCGAGCAGCAATATTGCGGCGCCGGCCGCGGGCAACGCGACGAGCAGCCAGGTCAGATGTGTCATCCCCTCAGCCTTTGAGCAGGTTGGCGTCGTCGACCGAAGCCGATTTGCGGGCACGGAAAATCGTCATGATGATGGCCAGTCCGACCACCACTTCGCAGGCGGCGACGACCATCGTGAAGAACGCCACCATCTGGCCGTCGAGGTGACCGTGCAGCCGGGCGAAGGTGACGAACGAGAGGTTCACCGCGTTCAGCATCAATTCGACGCACATAAACATGACGATCGCGTTGCGCCGCAACAGCACACCGACGGCACCGATGGTGAACAGCAGCGCGGACAGATATAGGTAGTTCTGCGGATTCACGACGCACCCCCCCCTGCATTGATGGAGCCGGAACCGTTGGAACCGTGGACAACTGGCATGTCCTTCTCCTTGACCGGCCGCAGTTCCAGGACTGCGGGCACCGACAACCGGGAGGGGGAGCCGTCGGGCAGTCGCGCGGGAGTGTCGACGGCGTTGTGCCGCGCGAAGACGCCCGGGCCGGGTAGCGGGGTGGGGTGACCACCGGGTTGAAACCGCTCGATGGACATCTGGCGCTGGGTCTTGCGTGGCTCGAAGCGTTCGCGGTGAGCCAGGATCATCGCCCCGATCGCCGCGGTGATCAGCAGCGCGCTGGTCAACTCGAATGCCCAGAGGTATTGGGAGAAGATCAGCGCCGCCAGCCCCTGGACATTGCCTTCGGGAGCAATATCTGTCGAGAGACCGTTTCTCCCGAAACGGCTGGTAGTGACGGTGCCGATTCCGGCGATCAGCACGACGCCCAAGCCCAGCCCGGCCACCACGGCGGCAACTCGTTGTCCACGAAGGGTTTCCACCAGCGATTCCGCGGAGTCGACGCCGATCAGCATCAGCACGAACAGGAACAGCATCATCACCGCGCCGGTGTAGACCACGATCTGGACCACGCCGAGGAACAAGGCGTCCTGGATCATGTAGAACACCGCCAACACGATCATCGTCAGCGCCAGCGACATCGCGCTGTAGACCGCGTTGGCGGCCATCACCACCCCCAGCGCCCCGATCAGCGCCAAGGCGCCAAGGATCCAGAACGTCACCGCTTCGCCGGTAGACGTGCGGGCGATGGTGTCAGCGGCTAGATCCGTGATCACTTGGAGACGTCCGAAATCGGTAGCTTGCGCAGACCATTGGCGGTGACGTGGCCACGGTAGTAATCGGCGTCGGTGGCACCTTCGGCTCTGGGATGCGGCGCCGGGGTCATGCCCTCGAGCAACGGCGCCAGCAGGTTCTGCTTCTCGTAGATCAGGTCGGCCCGGTTGTCGTCGGCCATCTCGTAATGGTTGGTCATGGTCAGCGCGCGGGTCGGGCAGGCCTCGACGCACAGCCCGCATCCAATGCAGCGCAGGTAGTTGATCTGATAGACGCGGCCATAGCGTTCACCCGGTGAGAACCGGGCCTCGTCGGTGTTGTCGGCGCCCTCGACATAGATCGCGTCGGCGGGACACGACCACGCGCACAACTCGCAGCCGATGCACTTCTCCAAGCCGTCGGCATAGCGGTTGAGCTGATGGCGGCCGTGATACCGCGGCTTCACCGGGCCGGGGTTCTCCGGATAGCTCTCGGTGATCGGACGCTTGAACATCGCACCGAACGTGACGCCGAATCCGGCCAGGGAACTGAGGAACCTGGGTCGACGACGATGCGGGCCGGAATCGGCCCGAGGAGTGATCGGCCGATCAGACTTAGCCATTGGCTGCCTCCTTGGTCGCCGGTGCCAGCGGCTTACCGGGCATCGCCGGCGTAGGGAACGCCGGTTCGAAGTGCACGGCTTCGGCCGACTCGTTGCGGCGTCGCTTCTTGCGGAGCTGTCTGTTGCTGAACGGTCGTTGCAGCAGATACAGCAACACGACCGTGACGACCAGGCTGGCGCCGACCAGCAGCGTCGTCCAGTGCGCGTAACCCTGGTCGCGCAGCGTGCGGATGCCGGCGGCGATCAGCGCCCAGACCAGCGACACCGGGATGAGGATCTTCCACCCGAGCGCCATGAACTGGTCGTAGCGCAGCCGTGGCAGGACGCCGCGCAACCAGATATAGAGGAACAGGAACATCCACACCTTGGCGGTGAACCACAGCACCGGCCACCAGCCGCTGTTGGCACCGGCCCACATGTTCAGCGGCCACGGCGCGTGCCAGCCGCCCATGAACAGCGTCGCGGCCAGCGCCGACACCGTGGTCATGTTGATGTACTCGGCGAGGAAGAACATCGCGAAGCTCAGCGACGAGTACTCGGTGTGGAATCCGGCGACCAGTTCGCCTTCGGCCTCGGGCAGGTCGAACGGCGCCCGGTTGGTCTCGCCGACCATGGACACCAGGTAGGTGCAGAACGACGGCAGCAGCAGGAAGACATACCAGACCCGGTTCTGCGCCGTCACGATCTGCGACGTGGACATCGTTCCGGCGTAGAGGAATACCGTGGCGAACGACAGGCCCATCGCGACCTCGTAGGAGATCACCTGCGCGGTCGATCGCACCCCACCCAGCAGCGGGTAGGTCGAGCCCGAGGACCATCCGGCCAGCACGATCCCGTACACCCCGATCGACGACAACGCCAGGATGAACAGCACCGCCACCGGCAGGTCGGTCACCTGCAGCGGGGTCCAGTGGCCGAACACCGAGACCTGCGGCCCGAACGGGATGAACGCAAACGCGGTGATCGCCGGGATCGTCGAAATGGCCGGCGCGAGAAGGAAGATCGGCTTCTCGACGCCGAACGGGATGAGCGGCTCCTTGAGCGCCAGCTTGATGCCGTCGGCCAGGCTTTGCAGGTAGCCGCGCGGGCCGACCCGGTTGGGGCCCCAACGCATCTGCATCCGGCCCAGGATCTTGCGCTCGGCGAGGATCGCGACCAGCACCGTCAACACCAGGAACACGAAGACCAGAAGCGCTTTAGCCAGGATCAGCCACCAGGTGTCGTGTCCGAAGCCGGTCACTTACTCACCCCAATCTTCACCACGGCACCGGGCGTGACGCCCAGTTGCCGGTGCACCGCCGAGCCCGGCGAGTTCAGCGGCAGCCACGCCACGTGGTCGGGCATCTCGGTGATCGTCAACGGCAGGGTGATCGAGGCGCGCGCGGTGCTGATGCTGACGTGGTCTCCGTCAGCGGCGCCCAGCCCACCGGCCGTCGCTGCGGACAACCGCAGCACGGGTGCGCGGGCGGTGCCGGCCAGATGTGGCTCACCGTTCTGCAGTTGCCCGTCGTCGAGCAGCATCCGCCAGCCCGCCAAGATCGCTTCTCCAGCGCCGGTTTTGGGGGCGGCGGCCGCGGCGACGGTCGGCGACGCCGCGGGGACGCCGTCCCAGCTGCCCAACCGGTTCAACTCGGCCAGACCGGCGGCAACAGTGGGGAATCCAAGGTCGATGCCCAACTCGTCGGCCAGCATGTCGAGCACGCGGCAGTCCGGCGTGGCGGCCGGCGGCAGCGCACCTGAGAAGCTGCGCTGGCGGCCCTCCCAGTTCATGTAGGTCCCGGCCTTCTCCGCGGCCGGCGCGATCGGGAAGACCACGTCGGCGCGCTCGGTGACGGCACTGTGCCGCAGTTCCAGGCTCACCACGAAGCCGGCGGCGTCCAGGGCGGCCAGCACCGCGTCAGGGTCGGCGAAGTCGCCTGGGTCGATGCCGCCGACCAACAGTGCGCCGAGGCTGCCGTCTTTGGCGGCGGCCAGGATGGCATCGGCGTCACGGCCTGCGGCCGAAGGCAATTCGGCGACATTCCAACTCGCGGCGACTTGCGACCGTGCGGTCTCGTCGCTCAGCGGCCGGCCGCCGGGCAGCAGACCCGGTAGCGCGCCGGCCTCGATCGCCCCGCGTTCACCGGCGCGTCGCGGGACCCACGCCAGTCGCGCCCCGGTTTTGTCGGCGAGCCGGGCCGCGGCAGACAAGCCACCGGGCGCGCTCGCGAGCCGTTCGCCGACCAGGATGATCGCGCCGGGCGTGGAAAGGAGAGTGCGCAACTCCGCGCCTTCGCCGCCGGCCAATCCGTCCAACGCGGCGGCCTCGCCGCCGGGCGCAGTCTCGATCAGCGTGCCGTGCATCTTCTGTAAACCGTTGCTGGCGAACGGCGCAACCGAGTGCACCGGCAGCCCGTGCTTGCGGGCGGCCTTACGCAGCCGCAGGTACACGATCGGCGACTCTTCTTCGGGTTCGAAGCCGACCAGCAGCACCGCCGGCGCCGACTCCAGGTCGGAGTAGCTGGTCGTGATATTGCGCCCCGCAACTCGCGCCGCCAGGAACTGCGTCTCCTCCTCGGAGTGCGGACGGGCGCGGAAGTCGATGTCATTGGTGCCCAAAACGATTCGCGCGAACTTGGAGTAGGCGTAGGCGTCTTCGACGGTAAGCCTGCCACCCGGCAGCACGCCGGTGCCACCGGCTGCGGTGCTGAGCCCTTCGAGTGCCGCGGCGACCGCGTGCGGCCACGAGGCGGGCTCCAGGGCGCCGTCGGCGCCGCGGACCAGGGGCGTGGTGATCCGGTCACCCTGGGTGGCGTAGGTGAACGCCCAGCGACCCTTGTCGCAGTTCCACTCTTCGTTGACCTCGGGCTCGTCGCCGGCCAGCCGGCGCAGCACCTTGCCCCGGCGGTGGTCGGTGCGCTGCGCGCAACCCGACGCGCAGTGCTCGCACACGCTGGGGCTGGAGACCAGGTCGAACGGGCGGGCGCGGAAGCGGTAGGCGGTGCCGGTCAGTGCGCCGACCGGACAGATCTGCACGGTGTTGCCAGAGAAGTACGACTCGAACGGCTCGCCTGTGTAGATGCCGACCTGCTGCAGCGCGCCGCGCTCCAGCATCTCGATGAACGGGTCGCCGGCGATCTGCTCGGAGAACCGCGTGCAGCGCGCACATAGGATGCAGCGCTCCCGGTCCAGCAGCACCTGCGAGGAGATGTTGATCGGCTTGGCGAACGTTCGCTTGACGTCTTCGAACCGAGAGTCCGGGCGCCCGTTGGACATTGCCTGGTTCTGCAGCGGGCATTCACCGCCCTTGTCGCACATCGGGCAGTCCAGCGGGTGGTTGATCAGTAGCAGCTCCATCACCCCGTGCTGCGCCTTGTCGGCCGCCTCGGAGCTGTACTGCGTGCGCACCACCATGTCGTCGGTAACGGGAATCGTGCAGGACGCCATCGGTTTCCGCTGACCCTCGATCTCGACCAGGCACTGGCGGCACGCGCCGACCGGGTCGAGAAGCGGGTGATCGCAGAACCGGGGGATCTGCACACCGATCAGCTCGGCGGCCCGAATTACCAGGGTGCCCTTGGGAACACTGACCTCGGTGCCGTCGATGGTGAGTGTCACGAGCTCGGGCTCGGTGACCTTCGCTCCGGTGTCGGCCGTTTGTGTCACGCTTTCACTCCGTCTGCATCGAGCATGGACAGCTTGTGGTCGAACGGACAGCCGCCGCCCTCGATGTGCGCGAGATATTCGTCGCGGAAGAAATTGAGCGACGACGCGACCGGGCTAGCCGCGCCATCTCCCAAGGCGCAGAACGACTTTCCGAGGATTGCGTCAGCGATGTCGGTCAGCTTGTCCAGGTCTTCGGCGGTACCGTGACCCGTTTCCAGGCGGTGGTAGATCTGACTCAGCCAGAAGGTGCCCTCGCGGCACGGTGTGCACTTGCCGCAGGACTCGTGTTTGTAGAAGTCGATCCAGCGGCCGACCGCACGCACCACGCAAGTGGTCTCGTCGAAGATCTCCAACGCCTTGGTGCCCAGCATCGACCCGGCCGAGCCGACTCCTTCGTAATCCAGTGGCACGTCGAGATGTTCGTCGGTGAGCAGTGGTGTCGACGATCCGCCGGGCGTCCAGAACTTCAGCTGGTGTCCAGCCCGCACGCCGCCGGCGTAGTCGAGCAGTTCGCGCAGCGTGATGCCCAGTGGCGCCTCGTACTGGCCGGGCAAGGTGACATGCCCCGACAGCGAATACAGCGTGTAGCCAGGCGATTTCTCGCTGCCCATGGAGCGGAACCAGTCGACACCGTTGAGCACGATCGACGGGACGCTGGCGATGGTCTCGACATTGTTGATCACCGTCGGGCAGCCATAGAGGCCGGCGACTGCCGGGAACGGCGGACGCAGACGCGGTTGTCCGCGGCGGCCTTCCAGCGAGTCCAGCAGCGCGGTCTCCTCGCCGCAGATGTATGCACCTGCTCCGGCGTGCACCACCAGTTCCAGGTGGTAGCCCGAGCCGCCGATATCCTCGCCCAGGTAGCCGTTGGCGTAGGCTTCGGCGACGGCGTTCTGCAGGCGTCGCAGCACCGGCAGGACTTCACCGCGCACGTAGATGAAGGCGTGGCTGGCCCGGATCGCGTAGGAGGCGATGATCACGCCCTCGACCAGGACGTGCGGAGTGGCCAGCATCAGCGGAATGTCTTTGCACGTGCCGGGTTCCGACTCGTCGGCGTTGACCACCAAGTAGTGCGGCTTGGCGGCCGCGGCGCCGTCGCCCTGCGGGATGAACGACCACTTGGTGCCGGTCGAGAAACCGGCGCCGCCGCGACCGCGCAGACCCGAGTCCTTGACGGCCGAGATCACCGCGCCGGGGCCCATTTTCAGGGCCTTGTCGAGGGCCTGATAACCGTCGTTGCGGCGATAGGTCTCCAGCGTCCACGACTGCGGGTCGTCCCAGAAGCGGCTCAGCACCGGAGCCAACGGCGTCGGTGACCCCATTACTTGCCCTCCCCGGCAGGCGGCCGAGATTCAGCGCCACTCCTCGGCATCGCTTCGCTCTGCGTCGTCGTCGGCCGAGATTCAGCGCCACTCCTCGGCATCGCTTCGCTCTGCGTCGTCGTCGGCGCGGTCATGTTGCGTTCCTTGGCCACGCGCAGTCCGGCCAGCGTCGCCGCACCGGCACCGCCCTGACCTTCGTCCGGCCGTGGGTCGGGGAAACCGGCCAGAATCCGCTCGGTCTCCTTGAATGTGCACAGCTGACCGCGGGTGGGGGCCGGCGGTTTTCCGGAACGCAGACCGTCGACGAGTTCGCGTGCCGATGCGACGGTCTGGTTGTCGTAGAACTCCCAGTTGACCATCACCACCGGTGCGAAGTCGCACGCGGCGTTGCACTCGATGTGCTCCAGGGTGACCGACCCGTCGTCGGTGGTCTCGCCGTTGCCGACGCCCAAGTGGTCTTTGAGCGAGTCGAAAATCGCGTCGCCGCCCATTACCGCGCAGAGCGTGTTGGTACACACCCCGACCAGGTATTCGCCGGTCGGTCCGCGACGGTACATGGTGTAAAAGCTTGCGACAGCTGCGACTTCGGCCCCGGTCAGGCTGAGCTGTGCACCGCAGAACTCCACACCGGCCGGTGTCACGTAACCGTCCTGCGCCTGCACCAGGTGCAGCAACGGCAGCAGCGCCGACCGCGGGTTCGGGTAGCGGCCGATGATCTCCTTGGCGTCGACCTCCAACCCGGCCTGGACGTCGGCCGGGTACGAGTGCGGTGCGCCCTCGGTGACGAACTGGCCGGGCTCCTCCGGGGGCGGGCCGAGTCGGAGGAACACCCGCTCGCCGTTGCCGTTGCCGGACTCGCTATTGCTAGTGCTGGAATGGGGTGCTGCGGTCATCGGTCCACCCCGCCCATCACCGGGTCGATACTGGCCACCGCGGTGATGACGTCGGCGACCATGCCGCCCTCGCACATCGCGGCGACGGCTTGAAGATTGGTAAACGACGGGTCGCGGTAGTGCACCCGGTAGGGGCGGGTGCCGCCGTCGCTGACCATGTGCACACCCAACTCGCCGCGCGGCGATTCGACGGCGACGTAGACCTGCCCGGCCGGAACGCGGATGCCTTCGGTGACCAGCTTGAAGTGGTGGATCAGCGCTTCCATCGAGCCGCTCATGATCTTCTCGATGTGCTCTGGCGAGTTGCCCAGTCCGTCCGGGCCGACGGTCAAGTCGGCAGGCCAGGCGATCTTGCGGTTCTCCACCATGGTCGGGCCCGGCTGGAGCTTGTCCAGGCACTGCTCGACGATCTTCACCGACTCCGACATCTCGTTGACGCGAATGATGTAGCGGCCGTAGGAGTCACAGCCGTCGTCGGTCATCACATCGAACTCGTAGTTCTGGTAGCCGCAGTAGGGCTCGGCCTTGCGCAAGTCGTGCGGCAACCCGGTGGACCGCAGGCATGGCCCGGTCACGCCGAGAGCCATGCAGCCGGTGAGGTCGAGGTAGCCGACGTCTTTGGTGCGGGCCTTCCAGATGGCGCTCTCGTTGAGCAGGTCGCCCATCTCACGAATGGCGGCCTTCAATTCCTTGAGGGCTTTTGCGATTTCGGTCTTGGCGTCGGACGGGAGGTCCTGCGACACTCCTCCGGGCCGGATGTAGGCGCTGTTCATCCGCAGGCCGGTGATGTATTCGAACAGGGTGAGGATGATCTCGCGACCCTTGAAGCCGGTGAACATCGGCGTCATCGCGCCCAACTCCATGCCGCCGGTGGCCAGAGCGACCAGGTGCGAGGAGATCCGGTTGAGTTCCATCATCATCACCCGGATGACGTTGACCCGCTCCGGGATTTCTTCGGTGATGCCGAGCAGCTTCTCCACACCCAGGCAAAAGGCCGTTTCGTTGAAAAACGGTGCAAGGTAATCCATTCGGGTCACGAATGTCACGCCCTGCGTCCAGTACCGGTATTCGAGGTTCTTCTCGATTCCGGTGTGCAGGTAGCCGATTCCGCAGCGGGCGTCGGTGACGGTCTCGCCCTCGATCTCCAGGATCAGGCGCAGCACGCCGTGGGTGGACGGGTGCTGCGGCCCCATGTTGACGACGATCCGCTCGCCGGGCTCACCCTTGCGGGCGGCCTCGACGATCTGGTTCCAGTCCTGGCCGGTGACGGCGATCAAAGTGTCCGCGCCGTCGGCGGTGGTGTCGCTCATCAGTTGTAGGACCTCCGCTGGTCGGGCGGTGGGATCTTGGCGCCCTTGTATTCGACCGGGACGCCGCCGAGTGGGTAGTCCTTGCGCTGCGGGTGTCCCTGCCAGTCGTCGGGCATCTCGATGCGGGTCAACGACGGGTGTCCGTCGAAGAGGATCCCGAAGAAGTCGTAAGTCTCGCGCTCGTGCCAGTCGTTGGTCGGGTAGATCCCGAACAACGATGGGATGTGTGGATCATCATCTGGCGCGGCCACTTCCAGGCGAACCCGACGGTTGTGGGTGATCGAGTTCAGCGGGTACACCGCGTGCAACTCGCGGCCGGTATCGTCCGGGTAGTGCACGCCGCTGACGCCCAGGCACAGTTCGAACCGCAGCGCCGGGTCGTCGCGCAGCCGGCGGGCGACCTGGGGTAGCAGCTCGCGGCGCACGTGCAGCGTCAGCTCGTCGAGGTAGACCACGACTTTCTCGACGGCGTCGGCGAATTCGAGGTTGTCGGCAGTCTTTAACGCCTCGGCCAGCCGGTCGACGACCTCGTCGAAGTAGCTGCCGTAGGGGCGCGGGCTGCTCGCGTCGATCGTGACCTGGCGAACCAGTCGCCCGTAGCCCGAGGTGTCACCGCTGCCGCGGACACCGAACATGCCGCGGCGCACGCCGATCTGCTCGGCGTCGCCAGCGTCGGTGCCGACCGGGTTGCCGCCGACCGCACTGGCCGCCCGGGTGGGGTCGGGTTTCGGTGAGTTCATCGCAGCAGCCCGAGATGCTCGATCGTCGGCCGGACGGCGAGCGCGGCCTGCTCGGCTTCGGCGATGGCCTGTTCGCGGTTGACGCCGAGCGGCATCTCTTGAATCTTGTCGTGCAGCTTGAGGATTGCGTACAGCAGCATCTCCGGCCGCGGTGGGCACCCGGGCAGGTAGATGTCAACTGGCACAACGTGGTCGACACCCTGGACGATCGCGTAGTTGTTGAACATGCCGCCGGAGGACGCGCAGACGCCCATGGCCAGAACCCATTTGGGCTCGGCCATCTGGTCGTAGATCTGACGCAGCACCGGTGCCATCTTCTGGCTGACGCGGCCTGCCACGATCATCAGGTCGGCCTGACGTGGCGTTGCCGAAAACCGCTCCATGCCAAAGCGTGCGATGTCGAATCGCGGGCCGGCAGTGGCCATCATCTCGATCGCGCAGCAGGCCAGTCCAAATGTGGCCGGCCACAGCGAGCTCTTGCGAAAGTAGCCCGCCAGTTGTTCCACGGTGGTCAGCAAGAAGCCGCTGGGGAGTTTTTCCTCTATGCCCACGCCTTACCTCAATCCCATCTCAGCCCTCAATCCCACGTCAAACCGCCGCGGCGCCACACGTATGCGTAGGCCACGAAGACGGTGAGCATGAACACCACCATCTCGATCAGCGCGAACAGCCCCAATTGGTCGTAACTGACCGCCCAGGGGTATAGGAACACGATCTCGATGTCGAAGACGATGAACAGCATGGCCGTCAGGTAGTACTTCACCGGGAACCGCTGGCCGCTGCCTGCGTGCGGCGCGTTGGCCGGCTGGTCGCTGGGCTCGATCCCGCATTCGTACGCTTCCAGCTTGGCGCGGTTGAAGCGCTTCGGGCCGGTGATCTGGGCGACCCCGACCGAGCCGAGCGCGAAGGCTGCGGCGATCCCTCCGAGTACGAGAATGGGTAGGTAAAGATTCATCCCGCGACGACGCTTCCTCACTCTGGTCTATGGGCTGGACTGTGAGCGCAAGCACAGCCTAGCGACCGCGTGCGGTCCCGCGCTCAGCAGGTTAGATGTGACCTCAACCACAGATTGACGGGCGGTAAACCCCATCCGACGGCCGATTCGGGGCCGCTACCGCAGGAATCGCGAATGGCAAAGTGCACGAGAGCAATCGGCTTGTTCACGATCCAGATCTGCCGACGTGATTCGGCGCTGCCCGGCGAGAAGGCCGGGCACAAGTTCGAAGGCCGGTTGGACAGCTACTGAACCGGGGTACGGAGCAACTCCAGGACGGTCCGGCTGAGCCGGATCGGATCGATCGGGTGGGGAACCGCGCCCTCCGCGCGTGACCAGCTGGCCAGCCAGGCGTCGTCCTGGCGCCCGGTCAGCACCACGATCGGGGGGCCCTGGTCGATTTCGTCCTTGAGCTGTTTGGCTAGGCCCATGCCGCCTTCCGGCGTCGCCTCGCCGTCCAGGATGGCCAGATCGATGCCGCCCGCGTCCACCTGCTGGACCACGACCGGTCCGGTTGCAACCTCGACGTAGGTCAGCTCGGGCAGGTCTGGATGCACCCGTTTGCCCAACGCCGTGATGACGGCCTGTCGGGTGTTGGCGTTGTCGCTGTACACGAGGACCCGCAAGGGGCTGGTGGCAGACACGGTCCAGATCGTAGCGCCCGGCGAGATTTACTGCGGCGTCCGCACAAAGTACACGTCGGCCGAGACCGTTGCCGTTTTGCCGACCATGCCGAGTCGGTTCCAGCCGATGTCGAACTGATCACGGTCGATCTCGGTTTTCGCCGTCACTCGCACACCGCCGCCGTCGAGCCCGCTGACCTGCACTGGCAGCGGAACGGGCGCGGTGACGCCTTTGATGCTGAAGATGGCCCGGAGGTTGGCGGCATCGCCGGCGCCGGGCTCGATGCCGGTGATCTCTACGCTGATCTCCGGATAGCGGTCGGCGTCGAAGAAATCGGCCGACCGCAGATGCTTGTCGCGCTTGCCGATGCCGGTGCGCAGTGACGCCACCTGGATGTCGAGACGGCCGAAGATGGCTCCCCTGCCGGTGATTTGGCCGTCGGCGTTGACGTCGGTGAACCGCCCCTTGACGTTGAGCAGACCCCAGAAGTTCTTGATACCGAAGCCGACGGTGGAACGGTCACGATCCAGGATCCACACCCCGGCGGTGTCAGGATCGTTCAGCAGTGTGTCGACGTTCATAGCTTGCTGCTCCTTAGCTCATAATCGGGGCGAGATCGGCCGGGTCGAAGTACTCGTCGATACGGCAGATCAGGTTGTCGGCATCCACCTTGGTCACGATGCAGACCCGCAGCGCGATCGATCCGCCTCCCGTGCCGGCGGCATGCAGGATGTGCTGCTGGACGAAGCCTTCGGGGAACAGTTGGCGGTCCAGAACCTCGTAGCTGCGTTCGGCGGTGACGCGGATGAACCACCGCAACACTTTCATCGCGCGGACTTTGTCGTCGTCGCGCTCCGCTCCGGCCCGCCACACCACGATGTCGTCCGCGAAGAGTTTCTCGAGGCGGGGCTCGTCGCCGCGCTCGATGGCCGCAAACAGGTCATCGGCCAATTCGACGACGGCGTCGGCAGCGGGCATCGTGTCTCTTTCTACTCGTGCTCATAGCCTGGGTGGGCGGTCGCCAGCCGGCGACCGACCAGGGCCCGCAACGCGACCTGCACGGGCTCGTCGGCGCCGTCCACGTCGCCGGCCCGGATGGCGGCCGCCAGCCCGGCTTCGGCGCGATAACCGACGCGAGCCAGCGCGTCGCTCACGCTGTCCCCGGGATCGGCGAGCAATTCCCGTTCCACCATGCGCAGTGCGTTGGCCGCGACCCGGGAATGGAAGTTGACCTGACCCGAGGTCGACTCCCGCACATCGGTCTCGAGAAATTCGGCCACCGCGGCTATCAGCTCGGCCGCGGTGGGGCGACCGTACGCGGACGTCATCAGGTCGCCGGCGCTTCCGGACCGCGCCCGACGCCGGTGCGCAGCTGCACCGACGCGGAGTAGGCGAGCGTACGGAACCGCAGCACCGGATCATCCGAGGGTTCGATGCCCTCGGTGACCCGCATCGGGTCGAAGACCACGATGTCACCGCCATGTTCGCGTTCGGTATCGACGCCGGTGATGGCAAGGGCGCCGACGGTGACGGTCTGGTCGCTGTGCCAGGGCTTGGATGGGTCGACGGTCGAGTCGCCGGGCTCGCCGATCTGGACCTGGTAGTCGAACCGCACCGGTTGGGACGCAAGGCGTTCGTCGAGTTCGTGGATCAAGAAGTCGGCGTCCTTGCCTTTCGCGACGTCTAGCGGCAGGAACTCCTCGCCCGCTGCCGGCTGTAGGTGGTAGCGCACGAATCGCGCGCTGCCGTCGGCGGCGACCCAGCGGAACGCGTGCAAGCCGTGGTAGGCGACGGTGGCATAGCTGGCCGGCACTCTGTTCGTTTCGCGGACCACCGGCAGAGCCTTGACAAAGCGCGGGTGGGTGGCGATGTATCCGATGAGCCGCAGCGGCGCGGTGGGTCCGGGACGCATCGCCCGCAGCAGCGCGACGAACCCGTCGGGCGTGCTGGCCGGAAACAGCGTCGCTGTCTGCGCGGAGACGTCGGTCGTCGACCCGTCCGGCAGCGTGAACTTGACCGCCATCCCCCGCACCCCCGGAGCATTGTCTGGTTGCGCCGGATTACCTGAGCCGCTGGAAAACCGGATCAGCGCGGGCACAGCCGAACCGTCGAAGTGTGCGGCGCGGGAGAGTTGGGCGGCCTCCGGGGTGGCGGTGAAGGTGCCGCGGTACAGCTTGCCCTTGGCGTGCAACGCCCGTTGGCCGGGTTGTGCCCCACCTGTTTCGCGGATTGCGTCGATTGCCTCGTCGGGAGTGGCCACAGCGAAATCCTAGAGTTAACAAGTGTCCGGCGCGGCACGGTTGGACAAGCCGAGCAATGTGAGCAGATCCCACTCGGTCTCGCAGACCCGGCGACCGATGGCCGCCAGCTCCACCGAGCGGGTCTGGCCGCTCAAGTGCCGCTCGGCTTGGTAGCGGCAGATGACGCCCCAGCGCAGCGTGGCCAGCACCAACCACCAGTGAAACACCACCCGGTCGACCGTGGCCCCGCCGGCTTTTTCGTAACAGTGCAGAAAATCCTCGATGCTGCCCAGGCCACCGGCGGCGAGACTGGACGGCGCCCCGAATCGCCAGGCCCGGATGCAGAACCAGGCCAGGTCTTCGTAGACCTCACCGACGTGCACCAGCTCCCAATCCAGCACGGCCGCCAAGCCGGATCCGTCGACGATGAGGTTTCCCATCCGAAAGTCGCCGTGCACCAGCCGTGGCGGCGACGGCGGCGGCCGGTTGCCGGCCAGCCAGCGAAAAGCCCACTCGAAGGTGGCGGTGGTGTCGGCCATGGCGTCGAGGCGTCCACGCCATTCGGCGAGCTGATCCCCGGTGGAAAGCCTCGGGTCAGTGGCGTCCGCTCGATGGATGGCGGTCAGCGCCTGCGCGCACTGGCCCAGCAACCGCGACCGGCCCGTCGCGTCGAGCTGACGCTGGATGCGACGAACGATGGTCTCGCCTTTGATCTCGTCGCAGATCAAAAACGGAATACCCAGTGCGGCAGGCGAATCGTCGGCGACCAAAATGTGCGGGACCGGCGCGCCGGCGGCCGCGGCCGCGGCCTGCGCGTGAGCTTCGAGCTCCATACCGGCGTGCATGTCGTCCGGCGGGCCGATACGCAGGATCAGCGACCGCCGTACGTGGGGCGTGACGGCATCGAAGGCCCACGTGGTGCGGCTGGCGCCACCGGTCAACGCCCGCAGCTTGTCGATCGCCACGTCCTCGCCCAGTAGCGGGCTCAGCACCGCGGGCAAGCTGTCGGGCAGGCTCACTGGTGACCGAACTTGAACAGCCGCTGGGCCACCCGGCGGATCTGGATCTCTTCGGCGCCCTCGGTGATCCGGTAACGGCGGTGGTGGCGGTAGATGTGCTCGAACGGCTCGTGGCGGCTGTAGCCCAGTCCGCCGAAGATCTGCATCGCGCGGTCGGCGGCGTCGCATACCAGCCGGTTGGCCCGATAGTTGGCCATCGACACTTTGTCCGACACTTCCATGTGGTGGTCGCGGTCGAGGTGCCAGGCCGCGTATTGCACCAGCAGGCGCACCATCTGGGCTTCGGTCTGCAGTTCGGCGAGTGGCCACTGCACGGCCTGGTTGGCCGATAGCGGCTTGCCGAAAACCTTTCTTGTGCCGGCATATTCGGCAGCCCGGTCGATACAGTACTGGGCTGCGCCCAGACTGCTGGCGGCTTGCCGAATACGGTTCTCGTGCAGGAAGGTCTGCGCCACTTCCAGACCACGATCGACCTCGCCCAGCACCGCGTCCGTGGGCACCCGCACGTCGGTCAACTCGACCTCGCCGTGATCGGTGGGCATATTGAACGTCCACCAGTAGTACGGAACTGCGAAGCCAGGAGTGTCGGTGGGCACCAGGAACGCGGTGATGCCCTGCGCCTGACCAGGTTCGCCGGAGGTCCGGGCGAAGATCAGGTCGTGCGTGGCGCGGTGCACGCCGGTATTGAACCGCTTGGAGCCGTTGATGATCCACGCCTCCTCTGCTGAGCCGTCCTGTACAGCGTGGGTTTCCAGCCAGGTCGCGTCGGAGCCGTGCAGCGGCTCGGTGAGCCCGAAGGCCATCGAG
This sequence comes from Mycobacterium sp., assembly GCF_039583785.1. Lineage (GTDB taxonomy): Bacteria > Actinomycetota > Actinomycetes > Mycobacteriales > Mycobacteriaceae > Mycobacterium. The sequence continues at coordinate 27,839 of NZ_JAVKSG010000023.1, read as the reverse complement.
CGTTCACCGGTGATCAGTGCCTCGCTCCACGCGGCGCGCTGTTCGTCGGTGCCGAAGCGTTCCATCATGATCACTTGCGGGAAGTTCCCGACGATCGAGGACTCGTTCTGCAGGTCGTTGTGCAGGCCAAGGCCTCTGTGCGCCAGATGTTCCCGAATGACGGCCATGTCGATGTTGGACCCGTCCTGACCTCCGAGCGCCTCGGGCAGGCTGTAGCGCAGCCAGCCCGCGTTGTCGGCGCGACGGCGCATCTCGGACAGCAGATCCTCCCACTCCCGGGTGGGGATGCCGTCGTTGTCCCAGTCGGTGCGGGCATGTTCCCGACGTTGGTCGAAGTACTGCATGTTCTCGGCCTGCAGCGGGGCGATCTCGCGCTCGATGAATGCGTCCATGTCGGCGAGCAGCCCAGGAAGGTGTTCGGGCAACGTGAAATCCACAGTGATTTCTCCTTTAGGTGCCGTACAGGGTTTTCTTCCATACCGTAGCGAGGGTGGCGATCGCGTCCTCATCGCCGATCGCCATGCCAAGTTTTTTGGGGGCGAGCGGTCCTACGAACACGGTGGTGAAGTTCTCGAACAGCAGGGCGATGGCCGCGGCGATGTGTTCGGGGTTGAGCTCGCAGGCATAGCCCTGTTGCTGCGCGCGTCGCACCGAGGCCGCGACGATGTCCATGCCGAACCGCCGGAACTCGTTCTGCACGGTGGCGAATCGTTGCTGGGTGGTGGCCAGTTGCGCGACCGCGATCATGATGCCGATGTTCTGCTTGAACATGTTCCAGTAGCCGGTGACCACGGACGTGAAGAACGCGTCGTCGTGGGGGGAGTCCGGCAAGTGCAGGCTCAGCCCGGACGGCGTCAGCACCTCGCGGAGAAATGACTCGGCCAGCGCCGCGAGCAGATCTTCTTTGTCATCGAAGTACCGGTAAAACACTGCCCCGGATTTGTCCGCGGCAGAGGTGATGTCGGCCAGCGTGGTGCCGTGAAAGCCGCGCTCGGCGAACAACTTGCGGGCGGCCTGCTCGATGGCCGCCCGGGTCTGGCGACCTTTCGCGGTCAGGACCTCAGCCGGCATGTTTCCGGTCACCGGCCCGCAGCAGGGCGCTGGGTAAGTCATGGCCGACAACCGATTTCGCGACCCCGGCCGCGGCGATCGCGGCCGGCAAGTCGATGTCGACCTCGACGCCGCTATCGCGCAGCAGATACACCAGGTCCTCGGTGGCGATGTTGCCGGTGGCGCCCGGTGCGAACGGGCAACCGCCCAGCCCGCCGGCGGAGGCGTCCAGGCGGGTGACACCCGACTCGACCGCGGCGTAGGCGCAGGCCAGCCCGGCGCCGCGGGTGTTGTGGAAGTGCCCGCCCAGTGGGAGCTCGCCGATCACCGGACGTAGTTGCGTGATCAGCGACCGCACCCGTCCCGGCGTGGTGGTGCCGATGGTGTCGGCGATGCTGAACCGGTCGGCGCCGCGGTCCCGTGCGGCGGCGGCGATGTCGAGCACCCGCTGCGGCCTGGTGGGGCCGTCGAAGGGGCAGTCCCATGCAACGGCGACGATAACTTCGACACTGACGCCGCTGTCGTGGGCGATGGCGACGATCTCGCTGATCTGTTCTTCTGCTTGCGCGCTGCTGCGCCCCACGTTGGCCTGGCTGAAGGCATCGCTGGCCGCGACCACGTACTCGATCGAGCGTAAACCGGCGGCGACGGCCCGCTTGGCGCCGTTCGGGCTGGCGACCAGCGCGGAGAAGTCGATGTCGGGGTAGTGACGCAGTTCGGCGGCCAGCTCGGCGGCATCGGCCATCGACGGCACCTTAGATGGGGACACGAACGCGGTGGCCTCGACTTCGCGGACCCCGGTGGCGGCCACGGCGGCCAGCAGTTCGAGCTTGGCGGACAACGGGATCGGATTCTCGATCTGCAGACCGTCGCGCAGCGACACCTCCCGGATGTCGACGTGCACCATCAGATCACCCCCTCGGTACGCAGTTGCTCGATCTCGCCGGCGCTTTTGCCGAGCAGCCCACCGTAGACATCGTCGTTGTGCCGGCCCGGCCGCGGCGAGCCGGCATTGCGCACGCTGCCCGGTGATTCCGACAACAGCGGCGTGATCCCCGGCCCCAGCACCGGCCGGCCGAGCCGCTCGTCGTGGTGCTCGACAAGCATGCCGCGCGCTCGCAGCTGTGGGTCGTTCACCACGTCGGCGACGGTGTTGATCGGGCCCGAGATGACGCCTGCGGCGCTGAGGGTTTCGATGATGTCGCCGGGTTCACGCTCGGCGGCCCAGGCGCCGATGATGTCGTCGAGCTCGTCCTGATTGCGGCCGCGGGCAATGTGATTGGCGAACCGCTCGTCGGTAGCCAACTCGGCCCGCCCCATTGCGCTGCATAGCCGGGCGAACACGGTGTCCTGATTGGCGGCGATCACCACCCACGACCCGTCGGCGCTTTGGTAGATGTTCGACGGTGCAATCCCGTCCAGGCGGGTGCCGGACGGGCCGCGCACCACCCCGCCGACGTCGTAATCCGGAATCGTGGATTCCTGTACTGCCAAGCATGATTCGTTGAGAGCTACATCGACGACCTGACCGAGCCCGGTGACGCCACGGCGATACAGCGCGGCCAGCGCCCCCTGGGCGCCGAACATCCCGGCCAGGCTGTCGCCGAGGGAGAGCGCCAGCCGCGGCGGCGGTCCGCCCGGGAACCCGTTGAGGTGCCGCAACCCGCTGGACGCCTCGGCGACAGAGGCGTATCCGGCTTTGTGCGCGTCGGGCCCGGTCTGCCCGTAACCCGACACCCGAACCAGGATTATCCCCGAATTCCGTTGGCTGAGAACGTCGTAGCCAAGATCCCACTTCTCCAGGGTGCCCGGCCGGAAGTTCTCCACAATGATGTCGGATTTGCCGACGAGATCGAGGAACAGCTCGCGACCGCGCGGTTGGCGCAGGTCGAGTGTGATGGCTCGCTTGTTGCGGGCGTGCACTGTCCAGAACACGTGATGTCCGTCGACTTCGGCTTGGCCCCAGGTGCGCAACGGGTCCGGTGCGCCGGGCGGTTCGACCTTGATGACGTCGGCGCCCATGTCGCCGAGCAGCCGTCCGGCGAAGGGGCCGGCGATCAGGGTGCCCAACTCCAGCACCCGGATGCCGTCCAACGCACCCGTCGGCGTCACTGCGCCCCCGTGAAGCCATGGCGCTCAAGCCAATCGGTGACAACGGTGACGGCCTCACGCAGCTGGGCGCGCTGATCGGGGCCGGCGTAATAGTGGGTGGCGCCGTGGATCTCGTGCATCTCCTTGTCCGGATAACCGATCGCCTCGAACAGGCGTCGGGTGTGCTCGGGAGTGCAGGCATCGTCGGCCAGGTTGCCGATCACCAGCGCCGGCACCGCGATGTCACGCCCGCAGGCGATCCCGTCTGCGTGCGCGTCGTCGTAACTCCACTGCGACAACCAGCTGCGCAGCGTGGAAAAGCGTGCCAGACCGACCGGGCTCATGTTCACCACTCGAGGATCGCCCAGATAACACGTTCCCGGAACTCGTTCGTTGGGGTCGACGGCGGGATCGAGCCAGCGCGGGTCGGCCATCGTGCCATGCACGACGAAACCGAACTCGGCTACGTCGCTGTCGGGGCGCCCGCTTGATTTCAACTCGGCGAGTTTGTCTTTGACCCAGGCGGTGATTCGGCGGTTGCGGTCGATCTGGGCCTGCCGGTAGCGGGCCAGGAACTCTTCGCTGTACGGCGGCTGGTTGGGGTTGTTCGGATCGTACAGATCCAGTTCCGGGTCGCGCTTGGTCGGATCCGATTCGTCGAGGATCGACCCGTCCAGCCATTCGGTGAGCGTGCCGTGCCGGCTGATGTGCGCGGCCAACAGCATGATGCCGTCGGCGGCCGGTAGGTCGAGTTTGGTGAGGTCGGGCCCGTCGCCGGACGGGCTGGCTGTGACGGTCGCATGCTGGGCCTGCTGTTGGTAGAACACCGACAGCGAACCGCCACCGCTCCAGCCGGCGAGCACCACCTTGCCATAGCCGAGACGCTCCTTGGCGTCCTTGATGGCGGCGCCGAGATCTTCGACCACCTTCTCCATCAGCAGCCCCGAGTCGGTACCGCGGAATCGGCTGTTGCAGTAGATGACGTGGTGGCCGGCGCGGGCCAGCGCGCCCGTCATCGGCAGGTAGGCGCCGCCGCCAATTGGGTGCATGAACATCAGCACGGTGTCTGACGGCTTGTCCTTGGGCTTGAGCAGATAGCTTTCCAGCACCACGATTTCGGAGAGGCCGCCGTAGACGTCGCGGACCCCGGAATCGTTCCGGAACGCAACCAGATAGGGGATCCGTTGGTAGTCGTGCTGCACTGCCGTCGTCATCAATGCTGTCCTAGATCGTTGGCCAGCACTTCGGCTGACGGAGTGAGTCGCCGACGGGTGTCGACCGCGATGACCTGCCAGTCGACGCGGGAGTGCTCGTCGAATGTGCGGCGGGCCCGTTCGCGCGCCTTCTCCGGCGCGCCGTGGTGAACGCCTTGCGGCGCATGGGAAATCAGGCCGGGTGGCATCGGGATGCCGTACAGCGAGCCGCCGTGGAAGAATGCGATCTCGTCGTAGTCGACATTGCGGTGGTACCACGGTGTGCGCTCGGTGCCCGGCACACCTTCGGCGGGCTTGGGTAGGAAGTTCATCACGTAGACCCCGGTGGCCTGCATGAACAGGTGCACGGTCGGGGGGAGGTGGACACTGTCGGAGGTCACCACGTTGTAGTCGGCGATGTTGAAGGTGAAGGCGAAGTTGTCGCCGCGCCACCCTTCGACGTCGAGCGGATTATGCCGGTAGACAAGCGTTGTCGGGCCACCGTCGTGGACCAGCCGGACACGGTACTCGTCGCGGCCGTCGTCATCGATCGGCTCCGGCTCGGGGATGACGGCTTGTGAGGGGTCGAACGGGAAGTGACGGCCCAGCGAACCCGGTGGGGGAACGCGGAACTCATCGGTCGCCTCGATCATCAGTAACGTCGTCGCGGCATCGGGCACCTGACGCCAGGTGCACGCCTTGGGCAGATACACCCAGTCGCCGGCGCGGTAGCGCAGCGGCCCGAACTCGGTCTGCAGCAGACCTTCCCCTTGATGCACGAAGCACAGCAGGTCACCGTCGACGTGCCGGGCGAAGAATGGCATCGGCTGGTCGCGGCGCGACAGTGAGATCCGGCAGTCAGCGTTGGTGAACATCGACAGCGGCCCACCGTCGGCATCGGTCGCATCGCTGGGCTTGAGTTCGCTGGACAGCACGTCGATGGGGCGCAGCGGCCCCTCGGACCGATAGGCGGTGGGGTCGTGGCGGCGGTAGAGGTTCGCGGTGCGGCCGGTGAAGCCGCCACGGCCCAGTTCGTCGTCCTTCAGCCCGTCGAGGTCGGCGTGCAGACGACGCGGCGTCTTGCCTTTGCGCAGGTGAATGAAGGATTCCACAGTGACTCCAGGGTGGCGGCGACGGCGAGAACAGCTGAAACTGAAAGTGACTTTACTTTTTGTTCTTGGTGCTCACAAGGGCATCCGAGATTTATTTGCCGGCAATCAACGCCACCAACCCGCGTCGGCCGACACGGTTTTCGGCGTGGTTGCGGACCCGACGACGCACGCCGCCATCGACGGCTGACCTACGACTGGTCGGTCGTACCGGCCGCGCTGCGTCAGCACACTCAGTTCCCGCCGTGCGAGCCCATGCACCTGGAGAGGTCTCTGCAGCAGCTGTTCGCCCTGGCGACGTCGAGGCATATCTCCGTCGAGACTCAAACCTCCGCGACCGCAATGCCCGGCGTGTCGTCGCCGACGTTTACGTGTCGCTGAGCCGCGGCGGCCATCTGCGCTAATCCCGAATGCGCAGAACGACTTTGCCTTTAGCGGTGCGATTCTCCAGCGAGGCGATCGCGGCCGACGCTTCTTCCAGCGGATAGACCACCGGATCGGGAGGCGGCAACGTGCCGGCGGCCAGCAGCTTTTCGAGGTCGGCCCACTGCTCGGCCAGCGCGCCAGGATGTGTTCCCGCCCAGGCGCCCCAGCCGACTCCGACGACGTCAATGTTGTTCAGCAGCAACCGGTTTACCTTGACGGTCGGGATGTCGCCGCCGGTGAAGCCGATGACCAGTAACCGGCCTCCTGGCGCGAGCGAGCGCAGCGAGTCGGTGAACCGGTCGCCACCGACCGGGTCGACCACCATGTCGACTCCGCGACCGCCGATCAATTCCTTGGTGGTGTCCTTGAAACCGTCGGCCAGCACGACGTCGGTGGCACCGGCCGCCCGCGCGATGTCGGCCTTCTCGTCGGTGCTGACCACCGCGATGACACGCGACGCGCCGAGCACCTTCGCCAACCGGAGTGTCGAGGTGCCGATTCCGCCGGCGGCGCCGTGCACCAGCACCGACTCGCCTTCGTGCAACCGACCCCGGACGGTCAGCGCGAAGTACATGGTCAGGTCGTTGAACAACAGGCCCGCGCCCGCGGTGAAGCTCACGTTGTCCGGCAGCTTGAACACCCGGTCGGGCTGCAGCACCGCGACTTCGGCCATTCCTCCGGTCAGCATGGTCAGGCCGACGACGCGGTCGCCCGCCTGCACGTGCGCATCGGACGGGGCCGACCGCACTACACCGGCGATTTCGGCGCCTAGCACGAATGGCGGGTCCGGGCGGTACTGGTAGAGGCCGCGGGTCAGCAACGCGTCGGGGAAGGCCGCGCCGGCCGCGTGCACGTCGACGATGACACCGTCGCCGGTCGGTTCGTCGATGTCGCCGATCTCGACTGCCTCGGGACCGTCGAGCCGGGTCAATTGTGCTGCGCGCATGCCACCTCCATTGTGAGTCGCTAGCGCTTGACGTTAGCCCGGTGGCGTGAAGAACCCTCAACCAGGCCAGGCACACAGGTAACGCGAGAGGGCGGCCACTCGTGTTCGACATCGTGGTCGCATGCGCTATCACCGTGGGGCGATATCGCCCGCGGTGCAAATCCGAAAAGAGCAGGCCCACCCACTCGGCGACTGAAGAGGCTGGTGTGGCACATGATGCTCTGCGCTACGACGTGCTGGTCAGCCGGGCGATGCCGCGGATGACGGATCGGCTGGCGACGTGGCGGACCCGCTGAATCGGTGACTGCGGGATGGGTTGCGGCGCAGTGCCGAGCCGCGGGAACAGCGCCAAGGCGTCGTCGTAGCGTAATCGAAGGCAGCTTGGGCGACGATGTGCTGATTGCGGCCGACAACGGAAAGCTCCCGCATCGCGAGTGCCCGCCGCTGATGGTCGACTACGTGGCTCTGTCACTGGACACCACGATCAGCGCGATTTACCGCGCCCTGCACCTGTTCGCGATGTTTCCGGGGCAATGGGAGATCATGAAGGGCGATCACGCCCTGATTCCCAACGCCGTCAACGGGATCATCCGCTACGAAACACCCCTGCGGGCATTCTCGCGAAAAGCGTTTCAGGACTGCACAATCAGCGGCGTGAGGATCCCGGCCGGCGCACGCGTCCTGGTGATCTACGCCTCGGTAAATCGCGACGAGTGGGAATGGGACCAACCCGAGGTGTTCGATGTACGCCGCTACGCCAACCGTGACAGGGGTAGCCCGTCTGGAAACCGCGGTGATGCTGCGCGCGCTGGTCGAGCGCGTGGACCGGATCGAGCTGACCTCGCCGCCAACGTGGGCGATCAACAACATCATTCGGCGACACGCACGGTTACCGCTCAAGCTGGTAGCCGGCTGAGCGGTTATTTCAGCTCGGACGACGACAAGCCCAGCAGCCGGCGTGCGACCACCAACTGCTGGATCTGCTGGGTGCCCTCGAAGATGTCCATGATCTTCGAGTCTCGCGCCCACTTCTCCAACAGCGTTTCTTCGGAATAGCCGATGGTGCCGGCTAATTCGACGGCCTTGAGGGTGATGTCGCTGCCCACCCGGCCGGCCTTGGCCTTGGACATCGAGGCCTCTTTGGAGTTCGGGATGTTGTTATCGGCCTGCCACGCGGCACGCAGGGTCAGCTGGTAGCTGGACTCCCACTCGGCCTCCATCCGGAGGAACTCGGCCGCGGCGGCGCTTTGCACCTGAGCCGGCTTGTCGTAGGAAATCTCCACACCCGCGCCGGTCAGGATCTTGCGCAGCTCTTCTAGCGTGGCGCGGGCAATCCCGACAGCCATGGCGGCGACCACCGGCCGGGTGTTGTCGAAGGTCTCCATCACCCCGGAAAAGCCTTTGCCCGGCTCGATTTCGGGGTTGCCCAGCAGGTTGTCCATGGGGATACGGGCGTTCTCGAAGCGGATCGCAGCGGTGTCGGAGCCTTTGATCCCGAGCTTGTTCTCCAGCCGCTCGACGGTGACGCCGGGGTGCTCGCGCGGCACGATGAACGACTTGATCGCCGCGCGGCCCTTGGACTTGTCCAGCGTCGCCCACACCACGATGTGGGTGGCCCGCGAGCCCGCGGTGACGTAGATCTTCTCGCCGTTGATCACGTACTCGTCGCCGTCCAGCTTGGCGGTGGTGGTCACCGCTGCGGAATCAGAGCCGAATCCCGGTTCGGTGATGGCCATGGCGGCCCAGACCCGGCCCAGCCGCTTCAGCTGCTCGTCGGTGGCAACGGCGGACACGGCCGCGTTGCCCAGACCCTGGAACGGAATCGACAGCAACATGGCAGCGTCGCCCCAGCTGGCCTCCAGGGCTTGCAGAGCGGCGGCCATGTTGGCGGCGTTGCGGTTTTCGCCGTCGCTCTCGCTGGCCCGAAGACCGTTGACGCCGGACATGTCCAGCGTGCCGGCCTCAGATGCGCCGGCGTACAGCTCCGCCAGGGTGTCGAGCTCGACCGGGTAGGCGTGCTCCTTGAGGTCGTACTTGCGGGCGATCGGCCGCATCATCTCCGCGGCACCCTGATGGGCCTTCTCGATCACCGCGCGCATCTTGCCGGGCAGTTCCAAATTGATTGCCATGATTGGTCTTTCGTTTGCCGGTGCGAGTCTTAGATGACGACTAAATAACTACGACGCCCTCGGCGACGCCGATGGCTCGAAGGTCGCGGTACCAACGCTCGACGGGGTGCTCCTTGGTGAAACCGTGGCCACCGAGTAACTGCACACCGTCCAGGCCGATCTGCATGCCCTTGTCGGTGCCGATCTTCTTGGCCAGCGCGGCTTCGCGGATAAACGGCAGGCCCTGCTCGGCCCGGGCCGCTCCGCGCCAGGTGATCAGTCGCAGGCCGTCGAGCTCGATGGCGATGTTGGCGCACATGAAGGCCACCGATTGCCGGTGGGCGATCGGCTCGCCGAAGGCCTCGCGTTCTTTGACGTAGGGGATGACGTATTCGAGCACAGCATGCGACGTGCCGACCGCCAGCGCTGCCCAGCCCAGCCGCGACAGCGCAATGGCCTCGGAATAGTCGGCCGCAGTAGCATCCTCCTCGCCGAGGCGCGCGCTCAGCGGCACCGCGACGTTGTCGAGCGCGACGCGGCCGAGCGCGGCCGCGCGGATGCCCATGCTCGGGTCGGCCTTGACGGTCAGGCCCTCGCTGGACGACTCGACGATGAACAGCGCCGGCTTGCCGTTGAGTTGGGCCGCGACGATGAACAATTCGGCATCGGCGGCCGCGGGGACCAGTGACTTGACGCCATTGAGTCGGTAGCCGCCCGGAGTGCGGACCGCGGTGGTCTTCAGCGCAGTCGGGTCGAACAGCGGATGCGGCTCGGCGATCGCCACGCAGGCCTGCGGGACGTTCTCGCCGGCGAACTCCTTGAGGTAGGTCGCCTGCTGACCGGCGCTGCCCCAGTGGGTGAGTGCGGCGGCGACGCCGGCCGGCGCCAGGATCGGCAGGGCCAGGCCCATGTCGCCGTAGCCCAGCGCCTCGGCCACCAACACGTTGGTGACGCTGGAGCGCTCCGCGGCGATGCCGTCGAAGTCCTCCGGGATGTTGATCGCGGTGATCCCCAATTCCGCGGCTTTCTTGACCAGGTCCGGGGGATAGCTGGTGGCGGCGTCGGCGTCGTGCGCTGCCGGACGCAGCATCTCCGCGGCGAACTCCTCGACGGTCTCGACGATCATCTTCTGGTCGTCGTCGGGCGTCAGGTCGTAGTAGTTGCTGCCCTTTGCACCGTTGGCGCTCAGTCGGGTCGGTCCGCCGCGCAGGTTTTCGACCTTCTTGAACTGGCGGTTGGCTGCTCCGGCGGCAGAGAAGATCTGCTTGGTGCCGTAGCGCAGCGTCCGGTTCAGCGGGTCGCGCAGGCCGTACTTGTCCAGGAATTCCTGGCCGACCAGCGGCATGAGCAGCCCGATCGCCACGTCGATGCCAGTGCGCTTGTGGGTTTGCTCGCCGATGGCGGACTTGCTGCCGCTGCGCTTGGGGCGCTGCGTGGAGCCGTTCCGCGAGCCGTTGGTGGAGGTGACAGTGTTTGTCATGAATGCAGCCTCGGTCGTTGGGGCAGTGCTAGCACTTTATCTTACTCCCAAGTAAGATAAAGTGCGTGTTACCTAGTTCACACGTAATGCCTACCGCGCGGAGAGCCTGGCCAGCACGTGATCGTGCAAAAGACCGTTCGTCGCCACCGCGTTGCCGCCATGCGGGCCGGCGGCCCCGTCAAGGCTGGTGAATCGCCCGCCCGCCTCGCGGACCAAGATGTCCAGCGGGGCCAGATCCCATACCGACACTTCCGGTTCGGCCGCGATGTCGACCGCACCCTCGGCTACCAAGCAGTAGGACAGGAAATCGCCGAACGCGCGCACCCGCCATACCTCGTCGGTGAGATCGAGGAAGCGCTCCCGCGCGCCGAGTTGGGCCCATCCGGACAGACTGGAAAACGACAGACTGGCCGAATCTAGTTGCGCGACCGAGGAAACCGAGATTTGCCGAGCCGGTGCGTCGCCGACAGCGACGAATGCGCCCGCGCCGGCAGACGCCCACCAACGCCGCTGTAGTGCAGGGGCACTGACCACCCCTACCTGCGGCACGCCGTCGTCGAGCAGTGCGATCAGGCTCGCCCAGACCGGCACGCCGCGCACGAAGTTCTTGGTGCCGTCGATCGGGTCGATGATCCACTGTCGACCGGCCAACGTGGTGGTGCCGCCGAACTCCTCGCCGAGGACGCTGTCCGCCGGGCGGACTCGGGCCAGCGTCGCGCGCAGATTCGTCTCAACGGTATGGTCCGCGTCGCTCACCGGCGTCAGGTCGGGTTTGGTGTCGACCCGTAGGTCAACCGCCCCGAAGCGGGCCAGCGTCACCTCGTCGGCCTGCTCCGCAAGGGCCAAAGCCACCGCCAGGTCGTCGTCGCTCATCTACCCGCCTTTCGCGTCAAAGAGCGACATCTGCGTAGTCGCCGACTGAAGCATTCTTGCGCACGCGGGCCTGGTTTCGAATCCGGTCAACCGGGGGACGCAGAACTTAATCGCGGCCGCTGCAAAGATGGGCATTGTTCTCCGGTACGTCGCGGTCAAAGCGGCCGATTGCACCTGAAGGGACGTCGACTATGCCTGGTGAAAAGCGAGGGCAAGCCGCCCTTTTCGACGCGTTGACGACCAAGGGCACGGCCTTCTCCGAAACCGAGCGGCGTGAGCTGGGCCTGCTGGGCCTATTGCCGACCGCGGTGAAGACACAGGACGAGCAAGCGGCGCACTGCTGGCACGAATTCTCGACGCGCCGCGACGATCTCGACAAGCACATCTATCTGCGCGCCCTACAGGATCGCAACGAGACGTTGTTCTACCGGGTGCTGCGCGACCACATCCCCGAGTCGCTGCCGATTGTCTACACGCCCACCGTCGGAGATGCCTGCCAGCGTTTCAGCGAAATTTACCGGCGGCCAAGAGGTTTGTTCGTTTCCTACCCTGACCGCGACCAGTTGGACGAGGTGCTACACAACCGGCCGCAGCGCGAGGTCGACGTGATCGTGGTGACCGACGGCCAGCGCATCCTCGGCCTCGGCGACCAAGGCATCGGCGGCATGGGCATTCCGATCGGCAAGCTCTCGCTGTACACGCTGATCGGCGGTATCGATCCGGCCCGCACGCTGCCGATTGTCCTCGACGTGGGCACCGACAACGTCGACCTCCTGCAAGACCCGCGCTACCTCGGCTGGCGCCACCGCCGCATCGACGACGACGAGTACGACGCGTTCGTCGACCGCTTCGTCACCGCGGTGCGCAAGGCGCTGCCAGATGTCCTGCTGCAGTGGGAAGACTTCGCCACCGCACACGCGTTACCGATCCTGGGCCGCTACCGCGACACGCTGCTCACCTTCAACGACGACATCCAAGGCACCGCCGCGGTGACCGTCGGCGCACTGCACGGCGCCGCGAAAGTTGCCGGCCGTCCGTTGTCGCAGCAGCAAGTCGTCATGCTGGGTGCCGGGTCGGCCGGCATCGGGGTTCTCGACATGATCCGCCGCGAGATGGTCAACGAAGGACTATCCGAACAAGCAGCGCACGAACGGATTTGGGTGATCGACGTGGTGGGACTGCTCACCGACGACCGTACCGACCTGTCGGATGCGCAGCGGGATGTCGCGCAACCCGCCGAGCGGACAGCTGGGTGGGGCCTTTCGGGTCCGGCGCAACTCGCCGACGTGGTTCACCACGTCGATGTCGGCGTCCTACTCGGACTGTCCACTGCCAACGGCGCTTTCACCGAGTCGATCGTGCGTGAGATGGCTGCCAAAACCGAGCGGCCGATCATCTTCCCGCTCTCCAACCCGACCAGTCGCGCGGAGGCGCACCCGGCGGAGTTGGATCATTGGACCGACGGGAAGGCCTTGATCGCCACCGGTTCCCCCTTCAAGCCGATACTCCGCAATGGCATGGAACATGTTGTGGCGCAATGTAATAACGTCTATATCTTCCCAGCGATGGGGCTTGCTGTGACTGCAGCGCAGGCAACGCGGGTCACCGATGAGATGATGCGGGTCGCTGCGGCGACCCTCGGCGAAGCATCGCCGGCCCTGAAGGATCCGAACCAGCCGCTGCTGCCGTCGTGGTCGGATGTACCCGACGTGGCCATCCGGATTGCGCAGGCTGTCGCGGTGCAGGCGGTAGCCGAGGGCGTCGCACCGCAACGAGACAGCGACGAACTGGCCGAACGCATCACGCAGGTGCAGTGGCACCCCGACTATCGGACGGCGTCAGCCTGATTGTCGAGGCACCTACCATGGCGTCGTGTGGGAAATCCTCTCGGTTCTGCTCCTCCTCGCTATCGGCGGAGGTCTGCTGGCCCCACGGTTGTTCCGTCAGCGCCCCGGCAATGACGCGTTGAGTGGCACGCTGCTGATCACCGGCGTCAGCCCACGGCCGGACGCGGTGGGCGAGCAGTACGTCACGATTACCGGCGTGATCGCCGGTCCGACCGTCAGTGACTACACCGTCTACCAGCGGATGGCGGCCGATGTCGACCGGTGGCCGAGGGTGGGGGAGTTGAAGCCGGTGGTGTATTCGCAACGCAATCCCGAAAAGTGGTCGTTCGCGCCGCCGGAGCCGCCCGAGCCCACCGAGCCGCCGGCCGAGTGACGCGGGTCAGCCGTGGCTGATGTGCAGCAACTTGGTCAGGTTCGGCAGCTTGACCCGCGGCCGTCCGTGTGGCTCACCGGCTGAGCGTTCGTGTTCGTCGATCAGCTTCCAGTGGGCGTCGGTGACCAGCTTGGGCTGCCGTTCGATCAGCCACTCGGCGATCTCGTCAGCGTGGTCGGTGCCGAATTCGGCCAGGTCGGCTGCGGCGGTGAGATCGGCGATCAACGTCTCGACAGTGTCTTGGGAGTCCTTTTTGTTGGTCCCGATCACCCCGGACGGCCCGCGCTTGATCCAGCCGACGACATACTCGTTACGCCGGCCTTCGATTCGGCCGGCGCTGTTCGGAATGGTTCCGGATTTCTCGTCGAACGGCAGACCCTTGGTGGGAACGCCGCGGTAGCCCACCGAGCGGACCACCAACTGGACGGGCAGCTCTTCACGCTCGCCGGTGTCCTTGGCGGTCACCCGTCCGCTGTCGTCGGTGACCAGTTCGTTGCGCCCCAGCACGATCTTCTCGACTCGCTGCTCGCCGTGAATCTCGATCGGTGACGTCTGGAACCGGAACACGATCCGGCGGTGTCCGGGCCGCGGCTCTTTACCGACGTAGCCCTTGAGCACCTTGATGTTCTGCCTGCAGACCTTGCCGACGGCCGCGGCGTCGTCCTCGGTGATGTTCTCGAAGTCCGCCGGGTCGACGATCACGTCGACGTTCTCCAGGTCGGCCAGCTCACGGAGCTCCAGCGTGGTGAACGCGGTCTGCAGTGGGCCGCGCCGACCGATGACGATCACTTCTTCCACGCCGCGCGGCCGCAACGACTCGAGTGCGTGGTCGGCGATGTCGGTTTTGGCGAGCTCGTCCGGCTCGGTCACCAGGATTCGGGCGACGTCGAGGGCGACATTGCCGTTGCCAATGACAACTGCGCGACGACCCGATAGGTCAGGACTCGCTGCCTCGAAGTGCGGGTGGGCGTTGTACCAGCCCACGAAGTCGACCGCGGCGACGCTGCCGGGCAGCTGTTCGCCGGGGATGTTCAACGGCCGGTCGGCCTGGGCGCCGATCGCGTAGACCACCGCGTCGTACTGCTCGGCCAGCTCGGCCGCCGTGATGTGTTCGCCGACCCCGATATTGCCGAAGAAGCGGAACCGCTCGTCTTCGGCGGTCTTCTCGAACTGCTTACTGATCGACTTGATCTTCGGGTGATCGGGTGCGACCCCGGAGCGAACCAAACCCCACGGCGTCGGGAGCATCTCCAGCATGTCGACGGCGACGTCGAGGTTGTCGTCGGAGTCGGCGGCTTTGAGCAGCGATGCCGCGGCGAAGAATCCCGAGGGACCCGACCCGACGATCGCAACGTGGTAAGGGCGCATAGGCCACGATGCTAAACGCCGGCCCTGGTCGCCGGTGGCCAGTCGCGCCGGTCGTGCTGGTGCCCGGCCGGTAACGTGATCAGGCGTGCACCCCGACCGTCAGGCCGATATCGCGGATCTCGACTCCACGCTGACCACAGTGGAGCGGGTGCTCGACGTCGACGGTCTGCGCAGCCGCATCGAGAGGCTTGAACACGAGGCCGCCGACCCCAACCTGTGGGACGACCAGACCCGCGCGCAGCGTGTCACCAGCGAGCTCTCCCACACCCAGGGCGAGTTGCGGCGGGTCGAGGGGTTGCGTCAACGCCTCGACGACCTGCCGGTGCTCTACGAACTGGCCGCCGAAGCCGGCGCCACAGGCGCCGAGACTCGAGCCGAGGCCGACGCCGAACTGAAGGCACTGCAGGCCGACATCGAGGCGATGGAAGTGCGCACGCTGCTCTCCGGCGAATACGACGAGCGGGAGGCACTGGTCAGCATCCGCTCCGGTGCGGGCGGGGTGGACGCCGCCGACTGGGCCGAGATGCTGATGCGGATGTACATCCGGTGGGCCGAGCAACACAAGTACCCCGTCGAAGTGTTCGACACGTCCTACGCCGAAGAGGCGGGAATCAAGAGCGCGACCTTCGCCGTGCACGCTCCCTACGGCTACGGCACGCTGTCGGTCGAGCAGGGCACCCACCGGCTGGTGCGGATCAGCCCGTTCGACAACCAGAACAGACGGCAGACGTCCTTCGCCGAGGTCGAGGTGCTGCCGGTGGTGGAGACGACCGATCACATCGAAATCCCCGAGGGCGACCTGCGGGTCGACGTGTACCGCTCCAGCGGCCCGGGAGGTCAGTCGGTGAACACCACCGACTCCGCGGTTCGGCTGACGCACATCCCGACGGGTATCGTCGTGACTTGTCAGAACGAGAAGTCGCAGCTGCAGAACAAGGTGGCAGCGATGCGCGTGCTTCAGGCAAAGTTGTTGGAGCGCAAGCGTTTAGAAGAACGTGCCGAGCTCGACGCATTGAAGGGTGACGGCGGCAGCTCCTGGGGCAACCAGATGCGGTCCTACGTGCTGCACCCGTATCAGATGGTCAAAGACCTGCGTACCGAGTTCGAGGTGGGTAACCCGGCGGCCGTTCTGGACGGCGACATCGATGGGTTCCTGGAAGCGGGAATCAGGTGGCGTAACAGAAAAGATGACAACTAATACCACGCTTTTGACGATGACCGCGGCGCAGCGCTGGCACGACTTCGGGTACAGCGCGATCAGCTTGTGGATCATTACTCGCGGTCTGCGGATCGTCATGCTGGTGATCGTTGCCATCTTGGCGGTCCGCTTTGTCACCTGGGTCGCCGATCGGATAAGCCGGCAACTCGACGAGCGTTTCGTCGAAAGCGACGCGCTGGTGCGGTCGGAGGCGACCAAGCATCGGCAGGCAGTGGCATCTGTCATTCAATGGGTGGCGATTGATCTGATCGCGATCTGGGTCCTCTTCCAGATCGCCGACGCGCTCAGCTTTTCCGCCAAAGGCCTGATTGCACCGGCCGCCGTGCTCGGCGCCGCACTTGGCTTCGGCGCTCAGCAGGTGGTCAGGGACATCCTCGCGGGGTTCTTCATCATCGTCGAGAGGCAGTACGGCTTCGGCGATCTGGTCACGCTGACCGTTGTGTCGGCGACAGACGCCAGCGGCACGGTCGAGAACGTGACGCTGCGGGTGACCCGGCTCCGTTCCCCGAATGGCGAGGTGTTGACCATTCCGAACGGCCAGATCGTCAAAACGATAAACCAGTCCAAGGACTGGGCGCGCGCAGTGGTGGACATTCCCGTCGCGACGACCGTCGACCTCAACCGGGTCAGCGAGGTGCTGCGCCAGGAGTGTGAGCGCGCCCGGGAAAACCCCCTCCTTGGCGACTTGTTGCTCGACGCGCCGACCTTGATGGGTGTGGAAAGCATCGAAGTCGACACCGTGACGCTGAGAATGGTGGCCCGCACACTGCCCGGCAAGCAGTTCGAAGCCGGCGGTCAGTTGCGTGTCCTGGTCCTGCGGGCGCTGGCCCGCGCGGGCATCGTGATCGCGGCCGAGGCGAAAGTCGGCGTTGTCGACGGCTTGGGCGTCGAAGCGGGTACGGCCGAACAGCAGGAGTCCGAAAAATCCCAAGACCCGGTTACGCGATGAAGCTGACACTCCACGTCTTCGAAAGCCGCAGCCGCGACGCGGACAAGCACTGGCCGAACTACATGTTCGGCGGCCGTGTCCGCACGTCGACCCTGGTCTTGATCGTCGCGCTTTTCGCCACGTGGTGGACTTACAACACCTATCGGCCGCACCCACCGCCGCCGGTGGCGCCGCAGGTCGTGCCGCCGGGCTACGTTCCCGACCCTAACTACACCTGGGTGCCGCGCACTCGCGTCCAGGAGCCCACCTACGACACGCCGACTTACACGCCGAAGTACACGCCGACCACCACGGTCCCGACGACGCCGCCGACCACGCCCCCCACGACGACAACTCCGCCGCCGCTGTTCCCGCCGCCGCTGTTCCAGCTGCCGGTGCTGCCGCCCCCATTCGGTCCTGGTACCTCGACGCCAAGTCCCGCACCGCCCGGTCCTACTCCTACTCCGGTACCGGCACCGGCACCTGCGCCCGGTTTCCCCGGGCTGCCGGGGCTGCCCGGATGACGCGGCCCGGTTCGCCAGCGCGCCGCGTCGTCGGTACAGATGACACTCGCGGTTAGACTGACGACCCGTGATGATCACCCTCGACCGTGTCACCAAGCAGTACAAGTCGTCGGCGCGCCCTGCTCTGGACAACGTCAGCGTCAAGATCGACAAGGGTGAATTCGTTTTCCTCATCGGCCCGTCCGGATCGGGCAAGTCGACGTTCATGCGGCTGCTGCTGGGTGCCGAGGCGCCCACCAAAGGCGATGTCCGGGTGTCGAAATTTCACGTCAACACGCTGCCCGGACGGCAAATCCCGAAGCTGCGACAGGTCATCGGTTGCGTCTTCCAGGATTTCCGGCTCCTGCAACAGAAGACGGTGTTCGAGAACGTGGCCTTCGCGCTGGAAGTGATCGGCAAGCGACCCGATGCGATCAACCGGGTGACACCCGACGTGCTGGAGATGGTGGGGTTGTCCGGCAAGGCCAGCCGGCTGCCGCACGAACTGTCCGGCGGGGAACAACAGCGGGTGGCCATTGCCCGCGCGTTCGTCAACCGGCCGCTCATCCTGATTGCCGACGAGCCCACCGGCAACCTCGACCCAGAGACCAGCAACGACATCATGGATTTGCTTGAGCGGATCAATCGCACCGGCACCACCGTGCTGATGGCCACCCACGACCACCACGTCGTCGACTCGATGCGACAGCGCGTCGTGGAACTTTCGCTCGGCAGGCTGGTGCGCGACGAACAGCGCGGCGTCTACGGGATGGACCGGTAAGTGCGCTTCAGCTTTCTTTTCAACGAGGTCCTGAACGGCTTTCGTCGCAATGTCACCATGACGGTCGCCATGATTCTGACCACCGCAATCTCGGTCGGCTTGTTCGGTGGCGGCCTGCTGGTGGTCCGATTGGCCGACCACTCCCGCAGCATTTACCTCGACCGGGTCGAGACCCAAGTCTTTCTCACCAGAGAGATTTCGGCCGACGACGCCAACTGCGAGAGCCCGCCGTGCAAGGCGCTGCGCGAGAAGATCGAAAAGCGCAACGACGTCAAGTCGGTGCGGTTTCTCAACCGCCAGGACGCTTACAACGACGCCATTCGCAAGATCCCGCAATTCAAGGGTCTGGCGAGCAAGGACGCATTCCCGGCGTCGTTCATCGTCAAGCTCGAGAACCCAGCGCAGCACGCCGAATTCGACGCTGCGATGCAAGGCCAGCCGGGGGTGGATCACCTGCTCAACCAGAAGGAGCTGATCGACCGGCTCTTCGCCGTGCTGGACGGCTTGTCCAACGCGGCCTTCGCCATCGCCTTGGTTCAGGCAATCGGGGCAATCCTGCTGATTGCCAACATGGTTCAGGTCGCCGCGCGTACGCGCAGCACCGAGGTGAGCATCATGCGGCTGGTCGGCGCCACCCGCTGGTACACCCAGTTGCCGTTCCTGGTCGAAGCCATGGTCGCCGCGACCGTCGGTGTCATCATCGCGATCGTCGGGCTGATCGTGGTGCGTGCACTGTTCCTCGACAGCGCGTTGAGCCAGTTCTACCAAGCGCATCTGATCGCGAAGGTCGACTATGCCGACATCCTCTACATCTCGCCGCTGCTGGTGTTGGTCGGCGTCGCGATCGCCGGAGTCACGTCGTATGTGACGTTACGCCTGTACGTGCGGCGGTAGCGGTGGCCAAGAAGTCGCCGAACAAATCTGCGCCGGCCCGGCAGATCGTGGCGACCAACCGCAAGGCGCGACACAACTACTCGATCCTGGACGTCTTCGAGGCCGGGGTAGTTTTACTCGGCACCGAAGTCAAAAGTTTGCGCGACGGCAAGGCCTCATTGGCCGACGCCTTCGCCACCGTCGATGACGGCGAAGTGTGGTTGCGTAACCTGCACATTCCGGAATATCACCATGGCAGCTGGACCAACCACGCGCCGCGACGCAACCGGAAGCTGCTTCTCCACAGGCGCCAAATCGATATGCTCATCGGCAAAATCAAGGATGGCAACCTCGCGCTCGTTCCGTTGTCGCTGTATTTTTTCGAAGGAAAAGTCAAGGTGGAGCTGGCGTTAGCGCGTGGTAAGCAGGCACACGACAAGCGGCAGGACATCGCCAAGCGTGACGCCCAGCGCGAGGTGATTCGCGAATTGGGCAGGCGATCCAAGGGCATGAGCTGATCGGGGCGGCCTACGCCAGCGTTTTGCTTGCGCCTGCATCTAGCGGGGCTACTCGCGGCGTAGCGGCGCTACGTGGCAGCGCTCGGGCATTGCGCTGCGGCATCGAACCAGGACGCCGGCAACGCCGATCCGCTGGCGCGCCCGCGTGGTCGATACCAACGGGATTGGGCCTGGCGGTATTGAGTCCGTTTCTGATCGAGGGTGGACGCGGATATCGACCTGTCGACGCTGGATCATGTGCGCAACGACGTGGGCGCGGCCAACGAAGCCTGGGTGCGTCACCTGAGCATTCAGCCCGGAGCTGTTCTGCTGCAACGGTTTCGCTCGATCACCTCGGAGCGACGGGTCGTGTTGACGGCTATGTCGCTCGATGAGATCGCCGCGACGATGGGATTCGTGGTCGGCAAACTCGGAAAAGCGCCCGAGGGGTGCCGAGCAGTTGGCGGAATACTGAGTGATAGTGAGCGTACGAACGTTCTAGTGGGTGTGCTGGTGGTGTGAATCTGACTGAGTGGGCGCGTGCTCAGGGTGTTCATCCGCAGACGGCGTACCGGTGGTTTCGGGAGGGGAGGTTGCCGGTTCCTGTGGTGCGGGTGAACGAGCGGACGGGGTTGGTGTCCCTGGACGCAGTGGCCGAGTCGGTGCCCGCCGCGTTCGGGTCCTTCGATGAACGGGTCCCGGGCGAAGGTGCGGCGGCTGTTGGCGGATCCGCGCGTGACGACGGTTGTCGTCGAGCATCGTGACCGGTTGGGGCGGATGAACACCGAACTGGTCGAGTCCGCGCTCTCCGCGCACGGCCGCCGGTTGGTGGTACTCGATGGCGGCGAGGTCGACGACGATCTGGTGCGCGACATGGTGGAGGTGCTGACCTCGTTCTGTGCTCGGCTCTATGGTCGCCGCAGTGCTCGGAACAGGGCGTTGAAGGCGGTGGGCTGCGCGCAGCGCGACATCGGCCCCAAGGCTGTTGTCAGAGGTCGGGTGGATGATGCCGGTCATGAATGAGCTGCGGCGGGCGTTGCGGTCAAGGTCTCGACAAAGGCCGCCGTCATGACCATCCTGCGTGAGATCGCTGCCCCGTTCGTCGCCGACCCGGTGACGGGTGTGTGCATCCGCACCCGGCTGAAAGGGCTCACCGATACCGACGAGGCGGTGCTGTGTCAGGTGGCTGCTCATCTGGGCGGGTTGGCCGGCGCGGATCTGGCGGCGCGGGTGCGGGCTGGTTTGGGCCACGACAAGGATGGCTGGGCCGCACGGAAACGCGGTCTGACGGTTGAGTCGACGGCGCGGTGGGCGGGCAGTATCACCAAGGCCACACACGACCAGTGGGGGCTGGCCCGACGCGCGCAGTACGCACACGCCCAATCCCTGCGCGATGGTATCGCCATGATTGAGCACCGGCTCAGCCAGGAATTGGGCTCAAAGGGCACCGGCGGTATGCCGGGCGGGTACCGGACCCGACAGGAGTGGTTCCACAAGAAGAGGCGTCTGGTGGTGCTCGAGGCACGGCTCGCCGCGGTGGAGGCTGACCGGGCCGCCGGTCACGTGGGCGTGGTGCGGGGCGGCAAACAGCTGCTGCACAAACGCCACCACCTGATGCAGGCCGGGCTCACCGAGCAGCAGTGGCGGGATCAGTGGGAGGCGGCCCGCTGGTTCCTGTCCGCGGACGGCGAGTCGGGTAAACGCTGGGGCAACGAAACCATCCGCGTCACCGGCGACGGTGAACTGTCGCTGCGCCTGCCCGGGCCACTGGTACACCTGGCCAACGCCGGCCACGGCCGCTACATCCTGGCCGGCCCGGTGGAGTTCGCGTATCGGGGCGCCGAATGGGCCGACCGGGTGAACGCGAACCGCGCGGTCGCCTACCGCATCCACTTCTCGCCCGACACGCAGCGCTGGTATCTCGACGCCGCCTGGCAGCGCACCCCGGTTCCGGCGGTGCCGTTGGAAGCGCTGCGCGCCGGGCAACTCATCGGGGTGGACATGAACGCCGATCACCTGGCCGCCTGGCGACTTGACCCGCACGGCAACCCGATCGGCGCCCCGCGCACGTTCGGCTACGACCTGTCCGGTGGCGCCGATCGCCGCGACGCCCAAATCCGCCACGCCCTGACGTGTCTGCTGCACTGGGCCACCAACAACGGGGTCAAGGCAATCGCGGTCGAGGACCTCGACTTCACCGACAGCAAGACCCGCGAAAAGCACGGCCGCCGCCGCAGGTTCCGGCAACTCATCGCCGGCATGCCCACGAGCAAACTCCGCGCACGACTCATCAGCATGGCGACCGAGCACGGGATCAGTGTGATCGCCGTCGACCCCGCCAACACCTCCAAGTGGGGGCGCGCAGCACTGGCACAAACCACTGGCCTCCCACCATCGCCAGACCACCCGACACCACGCCGCGAGCGTGGCCATCGGAAGGCGCGCCCTCGGACACCGGATCCGGCGACGCGTGGCACCGCCCCAACCACACCAGAGCGATGTGGCTGAGCATCGGACCACGCAGGCCCAATCAGGCGTCCGGGAGCGTGAGACAACCCGCCACCCCAGGCCAGGACCGCAGACACGATCTGCTTGTCCGCCCGGGGCGAAGAACGCGGGAAGTCAGGCGACCCAACACCGTTCGGGGCCGCCCACCGAGCAAAACTCAGTTTCGCTCAGTGTTTAGGAACGGTTGCGCGTCGCCATTGAACTGACCGGGCCGCTGGCACGGACCATCCGCGTGGCCGTCGACGGTCGTGCGCAGGTGGTAGACGATTTCGGTGGGCTCGATCCGACCTCGACGATTCGCCTCGACGGTCTGTTGCTGGCCCGCTTGGCTGGGGGCGCACAGACGACACGGCCGGCGTCGAACTCGACGGCGACGCAGCTGTCGGTACGCGCGTCGTCAAGCGACTCAATTTCATGATCTGAGCAGCGGCCTGTCGGGATGAATGGTCGCTGACCTGCCGTTGAAAAGCGCGTACAATCGGTGCTCTGCCGAAATTCGGCAGGGGTGCGAGGGGCTGAACGGTTTCGACTTCGCGCATCGAATCAAGGGAAGCGTGCCGGTGCAGGCAAGAGACCACCGTAAGCGTCGTTGCAACCATATAAGCGCCGTTTCAACACAGCGCGACTACGCACTCGCTGCCTAAGCGACTGCGTGTCTGTCAGACCGGGAGCGCCCTCGGCCCGGACCCTGGCATCAGCTAGAGGGACAAACCTACGGGTTCGGTCGCGGGACCCGTGGGGACATCAAACAGCGACTGGGATCGTCATCTCGGCTTGTTCGCGTGACCGGGAGATCCGAGTAGAGGCATAGCGAACTGCGCACGGAGAAGTCTTGAGGGAATGCCGTAGGACCCGGGTTCGATTCCCGGCAGCTCCACCGAAAAGATGCTGGTCAGGGCCGCAAGCCTTGGCCAGTTTCTTTTTTCGTGTGAACCAGAGGACCTGTCACTGGCCTATGAGATTCACGGCACGTCCGTCACCACCGACAGCGGGCGGTGCGGGGAGATGCCGCGGTTTGTCTTGCGTGGGGAGTCGGACATATCGGTGCAGGAGATCCTTGGCACCGGAGGGGAGTCAGATGCGATGCGCCGCGTGGTGGACTTCGTCGACAACCGAAACGAGACTGACGCACAAGCCGTCGTCACGGCGCGGCTGGCGAAAAGCACCAAGCTGGCGTCCCAGATCTTGCGGAGGCTGCACCGGCGGGGACTCATCGATCACCCCAAGCACGGTCTGTACGGGCCGCTGTCCAAGCGAAGAAAGGACATCAAGTGAGGAGACTGATCCTTCGAGGCGAATAATTCGTAGAGATGAGGATTTGAGGGTTTGAGGGTTTGAGCTGCGAAAACACCCTTCTACATGCGTGAACAGTATTTCTTCTTCTTTGCAGATCTTCAAATCTTCACAATCCTCATGCCCCCCGACACACCATCTGTGCTGTGCCCCGGGCACGCCACCCAAAAAGAAATCAGGATGATCAATCACCAATGACTATGGCGGCAGAGAAGCTGCGAAAACCCAGCGGCGCTCCGCTCGCTTGGGCGCGGCTACAGGCCGTGGACGTACCGCGAAGTACCCAGAAGGCTATGCATGTTAAGTACCGCGTCGACGATCGTTATGGGAAAGTGTTCATGGCGATGAGGCTGGAGGAGTTGGAGTCGTGACCCTGCCCCAAGCTGCACCCCTCATTGTCAATGGTGCGGGGGAGTCGGTGATCGAGTTGCCTCTGACCCTCCGTCAGCTACACCTTGAGCCACTCTGACGCGTGTGCCGAAATGATTGCCTGCGCAACAGAGTCAACGACATGCTGGCCGCTGGCCTCGGTTACGCCATGATCCTTCGGGTTATAGAAGACGACAACGCTAAACTCGACAAGCGAGAGCGCGTCACGATCGATTCGATCCGCAACCACACCAATCGGCATTTCCCCGTGCAGAACGTCGCTAGGGCGGTCTACCGCGAGATTCTTGAGCGGCGAGCCAAGGAGAATGGTGTCGACTTCGCCAATGGCGTTGCCACAGCGATCACGCCAATGGCCTTCTTCGAGACCGTCATGGTCAAAGGTTACGAGAGCCTTGTCGATTCCGGCACGAAGGTCGACGTGAACACTGGCATGATTGCGGCGGGTCGGCTACAAGCGCTGATTGAATCGCGTGCTAGCGGCACCCGCATCGCCGATTTGATGGTGCAGATGAACCGGATTATCACTGCGATCCGCTCCACGGTGCCGGAGGAAATGTGGCCGGAGATCCTGCGGAAGATCGACGGACCTGTCGCGGCCGGGCATATCGCCTGATGAATTTGCAGACTGTGACGACCCGGACGACTACGTCCCCGTGGAGGGCTCGATAGCCCGCGATGACCGAACAACCGAGGGGTTATGCAGTTAATGCCTGACGCCTAACGGGATTGGTCCTGGCCGCTCCAGCCAATGCGGTTCACGGGGTGCAGTGTCGCGGCGTGGGCAGCGTCCGACTGATCGACGTGAAGCCCCCGCGCGGGACAACCCGCTGTGAAGTTTTGATGAAAATTTCTGATTTTCCTGGCACCGGGCGTGGACTGGTGTATTTTTCACGTGCGTCGAAAGCCGAATTGCTCCCGCAATCCACACAACCGGATCAGGCTCTGCGCAAAGTTGGGGGGTCTCAAATGCCAGGTCGTAAGCTTCGTTCGCTGCGATTCGGGCTCATTGCCAGTGCCGGCGTGGGTCTATTGACACTGACGGCGATGATCAATTCGGCTTTCGCATACGGCCAGATCGGCGACACTGCCTCGCCAACTGAAGAGATACCTGTACAGCTCACCGCCTACAATGACACGATCAGCAACGCGGCGAGCGATGTGGCGTCGTCTTACTCGTCATTCTTTTCTGACCTGCCCTCACTGCCGCCGGTTATCCTCGGCCTCAACATTCCGGGTGGGTTCGACGCCTTCGCCAACACGACGGGCGTTTTGCCGTGGGACTACGCCTTCGGGCTGACGACCGGGAACGCGGGGGGCCTCGGTGTTGAGGCGTGGGCCCCTGACAACCCGCTCTTTTCATTCGTCGCCGAGAGTGTGGGCACAACCTCTGGGGCCTGGCCCGGTGCCGCCAGCCTCGTTGGCGTAGAAACGCCTCTGGGCGGTTTCACAAACACCGAGTCGTACGCCAACACATTTGACCCAACCGGCACCACGTGCCTGATTTGCAACACGTTTTCGCTTCTCGCCCCAGGTAACAGTGGTAACACAGACCTTTTCAGCTTTACAGCCGACATTCCCATCGGTGGGTCGCCGCAGTTTGAGTTGAGCACTCCGCTGTTCAGTTTGGGTCCAGACCTGGGAAACGCGTTCGACACCAGCCCGCTCGCAAACGGCTTCGTGAGCGACCAGTCGGCGGCGTCGTCGAGCATCGCTGGCGACCCAGCCGCACTGATTAACGACCTGTCCACGAATCTAGGTCCGAGCATCGGCAACGACCTGAATACGCTGTTGACTAACCTGAGCGCAGATATGTCGACGAGCATGCCGGATCTGCTGCCGGGTAACCTGGCCGCGGACGCGGCGACGGTCATCCCGACCGTGCTGGCCAGCCTCGTCCCTTGACCCGAAGCAGGTCAGCCTCCCACGGTTTGCCGTCATAGGCGCTCGCAGTATCGTCACGGCGACAAAACTATGGGCAGGCCGCGCACTTGTAAGTATTCATTGCCGAGGACGAATGTCAGCAACCGCTATCGTGTTGGTCTAGCAAGCCGCGACTGTACCAACGGTCTGATGCGAGAACCCCGTGGCCAAGCCGCACAGCCGCCCGTCGGATTCCGTGGTGATCTCGCCTAATACCCCCGAGCAAAGGCTTCTCGCTTTATGTGATGCGCCCGATGGCGGCGAGTTCTGTTCCAATCTGGTCCAAAGCGATTTCGGCGTCGTCGTGAGCCTGCATGTTGATACAGAACATGTCGCTCAGCCCCAGCGCGCGCGATAGCCGCAGTGCCGTGTCAGCACTGATTCCTCTCTTGCCGTGGACAATCTCGTTGATGCGTCGCGCCGGCACATTAATCGCCTTGGCGATCCGGTACTGAGAGATATTCATCGGCTCAAGAAACTCGGTGAGGAGGATCTCGCCCGGGTACGTGCCGAAGCTACTCGATGCAGGTGACACGAAGCAGGCGCTCTCTAATGACTGGCTAGACCCGCGTCCCTTTGAATTTCCAGAACTAAAACCCACGATGCTCGCGCTCGTTGAAATTCCCCACTGACGCTCATCGAAATTCCCCACCCGTGTGGCTCCGCCGAGAAGGGCGGGCCTCCCTCGATGCTGCTGGTGTCTGACGCCAACAGATCCAGTCGAAGGAGGCCCGCTTTCTCATGCTCACATGGGAGAACGACATGGAAGTACATGCTTTGCGCAAACGCGGTTGGTCGATCTCAGCGATCGCCCGCCACACCGGCCATGACCGTAAGACGGTTCGCAAGTATTTGGCCGGCGATCAGAAGCCGGGGGTGCGGGCGCGGCCGTCGCCGGACCCGTTCGACCCGTTCGTCGACTACGTCTCGGCACGGCTGCTCGAGGACCCGCATCTGTGGGCCCGCACCCTGTTCGATGAGTTGGAGGGCCTGGGGTTCGGGCTGTCGTATCAGAGCCTGACGCGCCACATCCGCGACCGGGATTTGCGGCCGGCGTGCCAGGCGTGTCGGTTGGTCACCGAGCGGCCCAACGCGATCATCGAGCACCTTCCGGGTGATGAAACCCAATGGGACTGGCTGGAATTGCCGAATCCGCCGCAATCTTGGGGGTGGGGCAAGACCGCGCACCTGCTGGTCGGATCGCTGGCCTGTTCTGGGAAGTGGCGGGCCGCGCTGTCACCGTCGGAGGATCAGCCGCATCTGGTCGCCGCCCTGGACCGGGTGACCCGCGGCCTGGGTGGGGTGAGCCGGGTGTGGCGGTTCGACCGGATGGCCACGGTCTGCGATCCAGGTTCGGGTCGGGTCACCGCATCCTTCGCCGGGGTGGCCAAACACTACGGCGTCTCGGTGGCGATCTGCCCGCCGCGTCGCGGTAACCGCAAGGGTGTGGTGGAAAAGATCAATCACACTGCCGCGCAACGCTGGTGGCGGACTTTGGCCGATGAGATGACCGTCGAGCAGGCCCAAGCCGACGTGGATCGTTTCGCCCGGGTACGGGGAGATACGAGGCTCCGCGCCACCGCCGACGGGCGGTCCTCAGTGGCCACCGTCGCCAACAGCGAGCCGTTGGCGACGCTGCCCGCTGCGCCGTACCCGGTCATCGTCACCGAAGCGCGAACCGCCTCTCGTCAAGCCCTGGTCTCCTACCGCGGCAACCGCTACTCGGTGCCACCGGAGTTGGCCGCCGCCTCGGTGGTCGTCTCACACCCGCTCGGTGATGCGTTCCTCGACATCGCCACCACCGGTGGGATCGTGGTGGCTCGGCAGCGGTTGGCCGCTGATGGGCTCGGTGTCACCGTCCGCGACAGCGGACACGTCATCGCGTTGGACACCGCTGCGATGGCCGCCGCCAGCACGGGCAGGCCGCATCGCCGCAAAGAACGCATCCCACCCGGACAAGCAGCCAAAGCCGCTGCCGCACAACTATTCCAGCTTCATGGCGGGACTTCACCCAGCTCGCAAACATCAACCACTGCAACTCAATCCACTGTCATCGACCTGTC
>NZ_JAVKSG010000022.1:0-49961 GCF_039583785.1 Mycobacterium sp. | reverse complement strand
GATGGGGTGGCGGCGATACCCGGCGCGGCTGGGCGCTCCGGTGGCGCACGCTCTGCTCAGGCATCGCTCGCCGTATCGCCGCTACCCCGGACGCTACGCCGACCCGTGGGGCGTGATCACCGCGAAATGGCCCGACTCCAGCAAGGACCACGCATGACCAACCGCACCGCAGTCGTCGTCGGCGGCGCATCGGGTATCGGCGAGGTGCTCGACCTCAACGGCGGCGCCAAGATGAAGCGCCACCTCGACCTGATGAGCCATGCGATAACGTTTGCTGCGCAATGAGTTCCGGGACTGCGGGGAATTTCGTTGGCCGGCAAGCGATCGTCACCGGGGCCGGGTCGGGCATCGGTGCAGCGCTGTGCCGCGCGCTGGCCACCGCGGGCGCCGACGTGGTCTGCACCGACGTCGACGGCGCCGCGGCGGCCCGCACCGCCGAAAGCCTGCACGGTCGCGGGTCGGCGACATCGGCCACCCTCGACGTCACCGATCCGGCCGCGGTGCAGGCCGCCGTCGACGGCGTCGTCGCCCGCGCCGGACGGCTCGACCTGATGTTCAACAACGCCGGGATCGCTTGGGGCGGCGACACCGAACTTCTGACGCTGGACCAATGGAACGCCATCATCGACGTAAACATCCGCGGCGTCGTGCACGGCGTGACCGCCGCGTACCCGGTGATGCTGCAGCAGGGCCACGGCCATATCGTCAACACCGCGTCGATGGCCGGGCTGACCGCGGCCGGCCAGATCACCAGTTACGTGATGACCAAGCACGCGATCGTCGGACTGTCGCTGGCGCTGCGTTCCGAAGCCATCCCACGCGGCGTCGGTGTGCTGGCGGTTTGCCCGGGCGCCGTCGAGACACCGATCCTGGACAAGGGCGCGGTCGGCGGCTTCGTCGGCCGCGACTACTACCTGCGCGGGCAAGGTATGAAGAACGCCTACAGCGCCGACCGATTGGCCGCCGACACGCTGAAGGCCATCAGCCGCAACAAGGCACTGCTGGTCAAGCCGCGGCAGGCTTACGCGTCCTGGGTGTTCGCCCGAATGGCACCGAATCTGTTGCAGCGCATGTCGATCCGGTTCATCGCCGACCAGCGCAAGCGGCAGGCCGCCAACGCAGCCGCCCAGTAAAGGAGCGGCTGCATCAAGCTTGATGCTCATATGATGCAGACGTGCGCACGACAGTCGATCTTCCCCCTGCGGTGCACCGCCGCGCGGTCGAACTCGCGAGGGCTAGCGGGCAGTCGTTGTCGTCGACGGTCGCAGAACTCACGGCGCGGGGTCTCAGTCAACTCGACCAGCCGCTGCGCATCGTGGTTAACGAACGCTCCGGATTTCCGGTGGTGAGCGTGGGTCGCCGGGTCACCGCTGCTGACGTTTACGCCGCACTCGACGACGAGTGACCACATACCTGCTCGATGCCAGCGTACTGATCGCACTGACGGTGGCCGAACATGAGCACCACGAACGAGCGACGCGGTGGGCCGCTGACATCGAACGCTTCGCCGTTTGCCCGATCGTGCAGGGCGCGCTGGTGCGATTCCTCGTGCGAATCGGCGAGAGCGCACACGCGGCGATAGAAGTGCTGCGGGCGGTCGATGCAATCCGGCGCTGCGACTTCTGGGCCGATTCGCTTTCCTATGCCGATGCCGAGCTCAGCCATGTCCACGGCCACCAACAAGTGACCGATGCCTACCTCGCCAGCCTGGCCAGCTCGCGCGGCGGGCTGCTTGCCACCCTGGACGAGACTCTGGAACAGGCTCGACCCGCGACCGTCTCGTTGGTTCCGCTGAGTTGACCACGATGCTCGACAGATGGCGATCGTCCGCGCCGGCTGGTGCGGCTATCGAGACCAAACACAAAGTGGTGCAGCGGATTTACACAACAACGTGCTCGATACCATCGCCGCCAACAACGTATGGGTGATCGGCCGAGGAGCCGAAACTCGGCAGGGGAGCTAACGCAGCCGCTCGTTGAGGAACTCGACGACGCGTTTGCGCGCCTCGTAGGCCGGGTGGCCGTCGACCTCGCGCACCTCGTCGGTCAGCACCGAGTGGGCCATCCGGGAGAAGCCGTGCTCGTTGCCCGGACTCGAATCGATTTCGATCACCTCGAACGCATCACCAAGACGATCTTTGAGCGTCTTGAACCGTTCGCCGGGAACCGCCTTGTCCTGCGTGAAGCGCAGGCCGATGGCGCACAGCCCTTCGTTGTCGGCACGGTCTTTGAACGCGTTCAACTCCAGGTCGCTCACGCCGGCGTCGCGCCGCTGTCGCGGGGTCAGCGGAAAGGGCACCGACGGCTGGCTGAGCACCGGGGCGAGCACGCTGTCGTCGACCGCAGCGGCCAGCGCGAAGCCGCCGGTGAAGCAGTGGCCGATCACTCCGACACCCTTACCGGGCGTCGATTTGTTCAAATCACGGGCCAGTGCCCGCAGGTACACAGACACCGGACGCTGCCTGTTGGTCGCGAACGCCGCGAATTCCCTTGACACACATGCCCGCGTGATGCTCGAGATCACATAGCCGGCGTCTTTTGCGCGCCCGGGCTCACCGAACAGCGACGGGATTGCCACGGTGAAACCATTGTCCACCAAATGGTTTCCCAGCCCCAGCACGCCCGGATGGATGCCCGGGATCTCGGGGATCAGCACGACGCCGGGGCCGTCGCCGCGACGGTACACGTCGTGGGTGTATCCGCCTCCGGTGAACGGCGCGACTGTCCATCCGGTGAGATCGCCTACCGGTGCTGTCATCGAGGTGTCCCTTCGGTTACCTGTGTGCGGGCAGAGGTGGCTGCGTTTGGGTGGCCGCCGCCAGCGCACGAAACTCGTCGACGCTGCCGGCCCCGGTGATCGCCACCTGCGCGGGTCCGGCCGGACTGTCCAGTCGCGTCGTCCAGATCGGCTCGACGCCGGGGTCGCCCTGGTAAGTGATCCACCGGACGCCGTTCACGTCGACGGCTCCGGTCGGATACATCGAGGCATGGATGGAGCCGACCAACTTCACCTCGTCGGCGTTGCTCTGCGTCAGGCTCAGATACTCACCGGACGGACTGATGAAGCCGACGGTCGAGGTGACGGCACGCAGCTTTTGGCCGGTCGCCTGGTCGGTGCGAGCGTCGGCGATGCTTCCGCGGCCACCGGAGTTGGCCTGCCACCCGTTGGGGAGCTGCGGCAGCCGGACCGGGAACCCGAGGGTCACCGCGTCGGCCTTCATCGCGCCGGCCGCGTCGTAGACCGGCACCGGCCCGCGGCCGATTCGGCCCGGTGAAAACGAGCACATCCCGACCGCGCCGGCCAACACGATGCAGGCCACCACCAGCGGCGCGATCGACCAGAACATGTCGCGGCCGTCCTGCAGCAACCGGGGCTTAGCCGGTTTGGCCGAGGGCTCGGGCTCAGACGTCACAACACGAGTATCCCAGCTACCGGCCGGCAACCTGCCTCTGGGACAATCAACAGCCATGACTGATCGCGCCGCTGCCTCCTCACCGGACCCCGGCTCGTCGTCGCGGACGGGGCCCGCAGGTTCTCGCCGTGAAGCGCCCGACCGCAACCTCGCCCTCGAGCTGGTCCGGGTCACCGAGGCAGGCGCCATGGCCGCCGGCCGCTGGGTGGGCCGCGGCGACAAAGAGGGCGGGGACGCCGCTGCGGTCGATGCCATTCGCCAGCTGGTGAACTCGGTGTCGATGCGCGGCATCGTGGTGATCGGCGAGGGCGAGAAAGACGAAGCGCCGATGCTCTACAACGGCGAGCACGTCGGCAACGGCGACGGCCCGGAGTGCGACTTCGCCGTCGACCCGATCGACGGCACCACGCTGATGAGCAAGGGCATGCCCAACGCCATCTCGGTGCTCGCGGTGGCCGACCGCGGCTCGATGTTCGACCCGTCGGCGGTCTTCTACATGAACAAGATCGCCGTGGGCCCCGACGCCGCCCACGTTCTGGACATCACCGCGCCGATCGGCGAGAACGTCCGCGCGGTCGCCAAGGTCAAAGGGCTCTCGGTGCCGGATATGACGGTCGTCATCCTGGACCGGCCGCGGCACACCAAGCTGATCCAGGATGTGCGAGACACAGGTGCGCGAATCCGGTTGATCACCGACGGCGACGTGGCCGGCGCGATCGCGGCTTGCCGGCCGGGCTCCGGCACCGACATGCTGGCCGGTATCGGCGGCACCCCCGAGGGCATCATCACCGCCGCGGCGCTGCGCTGCATGGGCGGCGAGATCCAGGCACAGCTGGCGCCCAAGGACGACGAAGAACGACAGAAAGCGCTCGATGCGGGATACGACCTCGACCAGGTACTGACCACCGAGGATCTGGTGTCCGGGGATAACGTCTTCTTCTGCGCGACCGGTGTCACCGACGGCGATCTGCTCAAGGGTGTGCGCTACGAACCCGGCGGCTGCACCACCCAGTCGATCGTCATGCGGTCGAAGTCCGGCACGTTGCGGATGGTCGAGGGCTTCCACCGATTGACCAAGCTCAACGAGTACTCCGCGATCGACTTCACCGGCGACAGCAGCGCCGCATACCCCCTGCCATAACCATTACCGACCTACCTAGCAAGGGATTTGCCTGATGGCAGACGACACCGAATATCGCATCGAACACGACACCATGGGCGAGGTCCGGGTACCCGCAAACGCGTTGTGGCGGGCCCAGACTCAGCGCGCCGTGGAGAACTTCCCAATCTCCGGACGGGGCCTGGAGCGCACCCA
The DNA here is from genome assembly GCF_039583785.1 of Mycobacterium sp. GTDB lineage: Bacteria > Actinomycetota > Actinomycetes > Mycobacteriales > Mycobacteriaceae > Mycobacterium. The sequence goes on along the minus strand of NZ_JAVKSG010000022.1, from coordinate 45,234 downwards.
GATCCGGGCGCTGGGCCTGCTCAAGGGCGCCTGCGCCCAGGTCAACAAGGACCTCGGTTTGCTGGCGGCGGACAAGGCCGACGCGATCATCGCCGCCGCGGCCGAGATCGCCGACGGCCGCCACGACGACCAGTTCCCGATCGACGTGTTCCAGACCGGTTCGGGCACCAGCTCCAACATGAACACCAACGAGGTGATCGCCAGCATCGCCGGTGCCAACGGCGTGACCGTGCATCCCAACGACGACGTCAACATGTCGCAGTCGTCCAACGACACCTTCCCGACGGCTACCCACATCGCGGCCACCGAAGCCGCTGTGCGCCATCTCATTCCGGCGCTGCAGGTGCTGCACGACGCGCTGGCCGACAAGGCCCGCGAATGGCGGACCGTGGTGAAGTCGGGCCGTACGCACCTGATGGACGCCGTCCCGGTGACGCTGGGCCAGGAGTTCTCCGGGTACGCCCGCCAGATCGAGGCCGGCATAGAACGAGTGCGCGGCTCCCTTCCCCGACTCGGTGAGCTGGCGATCGGCGGCACCGCCGTCGGCACCGGCCTCAACGCCCCCGACGACTTCGGCGCCAAGGTGGTTCAGGTGTTGCTCGCCGTCACCGGACTGACCGAATTGCGCACCGCGACAAACTCTTTCGAGGCCCAAGCCGCCCGCGACGGGCTGGTCGAAGCCTCCGGCGCGCTGCGCACCATCGCGGTGTCGCTGACCAAGATCGCCAACGACGTGCGCTGGATGGGCTCCGGCCCGCTGACCGGTCTGGCCGAGATCCAGCTGCCGGACTTGCAGCCGGGCAGTTCGATCATGCCGGGCAAGGTCAACCCCGTTCTGCCCGAGGCGGTTACCCAGGTCGCCGCGCAGGTGATCGGCAACGATGCGGCCGTCGCGGTCGGCGGCTTGTCGGGCGCCTTCGAGCTCAACGTCTACATCCCAATGATGGCCCGCAACATCCTCGAGTCATTCACGCTGCTGACCAACGTCTCGACGCTGTTCGCCGAGCGCTGCATCGTTGGCCTTAAGGCCAACGAGGAGCACCTGCGCGTGCTGGCCGAGTCGTCCCCGTCCATCGTCACGCCGCTCAACTCGGCGATCGGCTACGAAGAGGCCGCCGCGGTCGCCAAGCAAGCGGTCAAAGAACACAAGACAATTCGGCAGACGGTGATCGACCGCGGCCTGATCGGCGACAAGCTCACCGAAGAAGAACTCGACCGCCGCCTCGACGTGCTCGCGATGGCCAAGGTCACCAAGGAATAGCCATGCTCGACGACGGACTCCGCCGGCGCCGCGTCGCGCTCATCGAAGAGCACATCAGCACCGAGGTGACCAAGGAGTTCGATCGCACGCTGGCCACCTTCAACGGGCATCCACGCTACGAGATCATGGCCACCGGCCAGGTTTTCGACGGCGACGACGAGGTCATGAATTACTACCGGACCACGCGTGCCGCGTTCCCCGACCAGCGGCACGACAACGTGCGCTACCACGTCACCGAGGACGCGGTAATCACCGAATTCGACCTGCTGGGAACGAATCTCGGCGAGTTCTACGGCATGCCGCCCACCGGCAAGGCATTCCGGGTGCCGGTCATCGCGGTGTTCTTCTTCGACGGCGATCGAATCGCAGTCGAGCGCATCTACTTTGACTCGGCCAGCCTGGTCACCCAGATCGGCCGCGGTGAATTGCTGGCAGCCGCCGCCGCGGGGGAGCTACCCGGGCCGTGACTCGGATTTGACCGGTACCATCGGTACGGCCAGCAGCGGGAACACCGCGCACACCGCGAAGGCGACGGGATAGCCGACCGCAGTGATCAGCGCCCCGAAGGCCGGCGGAGTCGCCGCTGCCATCACTCGTTGCGCCGTGTTCTGCACGCCCAGTGCGCGTCCGCTCCAGAATGGCCCGGCGTACTCGGTGATCGCGGTGGCCGCCAATCCGTTGTAGCCCACCGCGATCACGGTCGCGACGACCATCGCGGCCTCGGTGAGCGGTGACGTCAGATATTCGTTGAGCGCCAGTACCAGCAGCGCCAGGCAGGCTGCGACGGCGACGATGCGGTTCGGCCGCAGCCGGGAACCGACGCGATCCGACCACCGGCCCACGGCGATCCGGCCGACCGCACCGGTCAACTGCGCGACGGTTACCAGCACACCGGCCGTCGCGATCGACCAGTGGTGGTCGACGATCAGCCACACCAGCATGAAGGTCACCGTCATCGACTGCGGCACCATCAGAAACGCCGACGCGAAGTGGATGCGGCGCAACACGTTTGAACCCTGGTAGGGATTGGCCAGCTGCTCCGCAGTGGCGGCCGCCCTGGCCGGACGGGGCGGATCGGTCAGCAAGGCATAGCTGGCCAGCGCCGCCACCGCGCACGCGATCGCCGGATACAGCAGCGCCGCGAAGAAGCCGTTCTCGACCTCGGTCAGCTCCGGCATAGCGATGGCGCCCACCGCGACACCCAGCGGTTGCGCGGTCTGCCGGATACCCATCGCCAGACCCCGCTTCTGCGGCGGAAACGACCCGGACACCAGCCGCCCACCCGCGACATTGCTACTGGCCGCGGCCATTCCGCCGACGAACAACAACGCACCGATCGCCACCAGTGAGTGCATGGGCGCCGCGGCGAACGCAGCGACGCCGGCCAAACCGGTTCCTACCGCGAGCGTCTTCCGCTCGCCGAGCCGGTCCACCAGGTAACCCCAGCCGAACAATGTCAGCACCATGCCGAAGCTCGGCATCGCCGACAGCAGGCCCGCTGCCGTCAGCGAGGTGTGGCGGGCAGTTTCCAGCGCCGGAATCAGAAACACACCGCAGTTGATGAACAAGAACGAACACGACGTCGCCGCCACGCTGACCGCCAACGTCAACCAGGGACGCGCGATGCTGGTGGTCGCGGCTGTCTCGTTCCGCTGGGATGACATTGCCTCCAGTATGTCAGAGTGAACTGTTCGCGATCGGCGGCGCGGCAGGAATCAGGAAAAATCTCCGCGCAACGGCGACGCCCGCCAGGCATGGGACGTGGGCTGTCGCTGGCGTCTCCTGCCCCGATCACCGCAGGTTTCGCGACACCCACAAGCTGAGCTTGGGAGCCGACAAGGTCAGCAGCCCTACTGCGGCAGTTCCCGCCGGCGAAGTATCGAGGTCGGCGCTCGGCAACTTTGCGGTCCGTCCGGGTCAGCGCTACCACCGAGAACCCACACCCGAAGGGCAGGAAAATGATTCAGTACGGCTGGGCCGTGATCGGAGCAGGGCCGGCAGGTATCGCTGCAGTAGGTCGGCTGCTCGACCACGGAATTGCGGGCGAGCAGATCGCATGGATCGACCCGCCCCCGGGCTGTTCGGGGTCGGTATTGCATTCCCTGCGTACTGGATTGACCCGATGGGAGCCGGTCAGCACCGCGTGGGTCTGCAGAAGTTCATGCAGCGACTAGACACCGCATTGCCGCTATGGCTGCGCTACAGCAGGTAGCACTGTCGGTTGCCCAATCCTGGCACGACGGGCTATGCCGAACTAATAGTGGCGATGTGACTCAACAGATCTCGGATCGCGCCGGCCGGCGGCGTTCGTGCGCCCGACCAGATTGCCCGAAGGGCACGACGCAGATCCACATCCGGCGCTTGCACCGCACGCAAGCGTCCGACCGCGAGGTCGTCGGCCACGGCCAATCTGCTCAGTACCGCAGGACCGGCGCCCGCCAGGACTGCCGCGCGCACCGCGGCCGTCGAGGACAGTTCCAACGCGGGACTCTCTTGCTCGAAGTCGTCGCCCAGGACGCCGCGCAGCGCATTTGTCAGCGAGTCGCGTGTTCCGGATCCTGGTTCGCGTGCGACCAGCGGGGTCTGACTGAGCTCCATGGCGCTCACACCCTTGGACCGGCGAACCCATTTGTGGCCGGCGGGCACCACCACCACGAGTTCGTCGTAAGCAACCACCCGGCTGCGCAATGCTGTGAGCGCACCCAGGCTTTCGATGAATCCGAGATGTGCGGTGCCGTCGCGTACCGCCGATATCGCATGCTCGCTGTTGGTGGTGGTGAGAATAACCTTGGGAGCCTTAAGGCCACTTCGGGCCGCCGCCGCTTGCAGTGACACCAGCCAAAGGGGCATCAGTTGTTCGGCAATGGTAAGGCTTGCGGCGACTTTCAACTTGCTGCGGCTCTCGGCGCGAAGCGACGAGAGGCCGGCATCGACCTGCTGGGCGGTGTCTAGCAAGTGGTCTGCCCACTGCGCTACGACGACGCCGGCCGGGGTCAGCTGCGTGCCCCGTGGGGTGCGGACCGCTAGCTGGACGCCGGTCTGAGCCTCGATCGAGGTGAGCCGGGCAGATACCGCCTGCTGCGTCAGTCCGAGTTCCCGCCCGGCGGCCCCGAGGCTCGCTGTTTTAGCCACCGCCAAGAGCACTTCGAGCGCCGACAGATCCGGCATGTGAGAACTCAGTGCCATGGCTCATCCAAGCACAAGCTCGCTTTGTGGCTCGACACGATACGACGGCGACCCGCGACAATGTGTAACGCGCAGCATCAGCGCTGGCTGTCGCAGCGGGCTGGGACGCCGAAACATCAACGTCCGCTGAGAAATTCGCGGTAAGCTCCTCAGCTACCGTTGCTCGCACCGCCGGAGTTCTGGCCCGCCACATCGGTAATCGGGAAGTTAGGCATCGGTGGCGGCGACGGCGTGTTCGGCAGCGACGGGATCTCCGAAGCCGGAATGTCGTGCAGGGCGTTGGCAGCCGGACCGTTCTCACGAGACCCGTAGACACTTCCCGGAGCCCGCGGCCCGAGCAGCTGGCTGACCGTCACCAGGTGGTAGCTGTTGGTCTTGAGTACCGGGATGAACTGTTCGACGAGGTCGACGGTACTGGAGTAGGTGTCGTGCAGCAGCACCACCGATCCGGGCTTTATCTGGGTCATCAACACCTGTCGGCTGGCCGCGGTGTTGGAGTCGTTGATCCAGTCGAAAGGGATTACGTCCCAGAGGATTCCGGCCAGACCGGCCTTGGCTGCCTGCTCATTGACTCTCCCATCGGTCAGCCCGCCCGGTGGGCGCCACAACTTCGGCATCGTTCCGGTCGCGGCCACGATCGCGTCGTTCGCCCGGGAGAACTGACTCGGCACGTCAGCCGGCGGGAGCGTGGTCATATTCGGGTGTTCCCAGGTGTGGTTGCCGATTTCCATACCCGCGTCGACGACCCGTTTGGCGCCGGCCGGGTTGGCGGCGACCTTGTTACCGATCTCGAAGAACGTCGCCTTGGCGTTGTTGGCCTTCAGGATGCCCAGCAGCCGGTCGGTGTAGGGAGTCGGCCCGTCGTCGAAAGTGAGCGCCACGCACTTGACCTGAGCGCAGTCGACGACATCGTTGGCGTGGGCAAATCTGATGTGTCCGGTGACGGCGCCGATGGTGACGACGACCGCGGCAGCCGCGACGCCAGCGACGGTGCGCCAGTAACGCCACGTCTGGTTGTCCGGTCGTTTGGGCACTGGCTAACCCTACCCGCGCCTGTCGGCGCCGGGGTTTACAGTGGCACGCCGCTGATCTCTTCGAGCATCTCGGTGACCAGCGCCGCAATCGGCGACCGCTCACTGCGCAGCAGCGTGATGTGCGCGAACAGCGGATGGCCCTTGAGCTTTTCGACCACGGCCGCCACGCCGTCGTGACGACCCACCCGAAGGTTGTCGCGCTGCGCGACATCGTGGGTGAGCACCACCCGCGACCCCACGCCCAATCGCGACAGCACGGTCAGCAGCACGTTGCGTTCCAGCGACTGAGCTTCGTCGACGATCACGAACGAGTCGTGCAGCGAGCGGCCGCGGATGTGGGTGAGCGGCAGCACCTCGAGCATCCCGCGGGAGAGCACCTCGTCGAGCACCGCCGGGCTGGCCAGACCTTCGAGGGTGTCAAAGACCGCCTGCGCCCACGGGCCCATCTTGTCGCTCTCGCTACCGGGCAGATAGCCCAACTCCTGGCCGCCGACCGCGTACAGCGGGCGGAACACCACCACCTTGCGCTGGGTGCGACGTTCCAGCACGGCCTCGAGGCCGGCGCACAGCGCCAGCGCCGACTTGCCGGTACCGGCCTTTCCGCCGAGCGACACGATGCCCACCGACTCGTCGAGCAACAGATCCAGGGCCACCCGCTGTTCGGCGGAGCGGCCGCGCAGCCCGAACACCTCGCGGTCACCGCGGACCAGTTGTACCTTCTTGTGGGCGTTCACCCGGCCGAGCGCATGCGAGCTTCCGGCCAGTAGCCGAATGCCGGTGTGGCAGGGCAGGTCTCGCGCACCTTCCAGGTCGACCTCGCCGTCGGCGAACAGGGCGTCGATGTCGTCGGCGCCGGTTTCGACTTCCGTCATGCCAGTCCAACCGGACACCACGACGTCCTGAGCGTGGTACTCGTCGGCGGCCACGCCCACCGCGCCCGCCTTGACGCGCAGCGGAATGTCCTTGCTGACCAACGTGACTCGCTTGCCTTCGGCAGCGAGATTGGCAGCGCAGCACAGGATCCGCGAGTCGTTGGTGTCGGTGCGGAAGCCCGCCGGCAGCACGGCCGGGTCGCTGTGGTTGAGCTCGACGTGCAGCGTGCCACCCTGTGTCCCAACCGGAATGGGCTGATCGAGGCGGCCGTGCTCGATGCGGAGATCGTCGAACAAGCGCAGTGCCTGACGGGCGAACCAGCCCAGCTCGTGGTGATGGCGCTTGGCCTCCAACTCGCTGATCACCACTAGCGGAACCACGACTTCATGTTCGGCGAAGCGGGAGCAGGCCCACGGATCGGACAGCAGCACCGACGTGTCGAGCACGTAAGTCCTGATGGTGTCCTGGGAAACCGCCGAGGAATCAGTCACGAGCGCTCCTGGAAGCTCATCGTCCGGATCGCCGCCGCATGCGGGTGGTGGCCCCTCGCCACCCATGCGCGCGCGGCGTTCTCACCGGGCTGGATGCCCGCGCGGCCCGCACGGACGAATCGGCGGGGGCCGCGGCACAAGGACCGGAGCCGACGGTCCCTTCGAGGTCGAGTCGAGAGGCGCCGCCCGGATAGCAGAGCATGTCGCTAGCCATCGACTGCGACGGTACCCGCGTTGGCGCATCTCCGCCGTGCAGGCGCGCCGACCACGCCACGAGCGCCAGCCAGGCAGGGCGCCAGCGATGAGAAGGAGCGGCGCAGCTAAGCCCCGCCGACGATTAACTGATGACGAACTGCCGCAGGGCGGGCTCGTCGATGACGCCCCAGGCGGTGATGCGGTCGGAGATGACCTGCTTGAGTTGGTCGGGGCCGAAAATGCCTGCCTCAGCGACGATTCGCACCTTGTCGGCGTAGGCGTCGATGTCGGCGCCGATGACCTCGATCTCCGCCGCGCGGGCCGCGATGGCCGCGATCGTCTCCTCGCGGGAGTAGGTGAGCAAGTGCGCGACCAGGTTCGCGAAGAACTCCTCATGCCGCGCTTCGTCGCGGGCGATGTGGGTGATGAGTCCAGCCAGCACCGGCTCCTCGATCCGTGCCGCCAGGTTGTTGCAGTACACCGCGTGCGCACGCTCGAACAGCGCCATGAACACCAGCGTCTCGATCTGCGAATACTGATCGGCGCGGTAGCCCTTCGACGACACGTGCTCGAAGCGGACGTGCTCGTTGGCGGTCGGATCGATCTCGCGGGTCACCACGAAGTACTCGCGCAACGCGATGGCGTGCAGGTGCTCCTCGGCGGTCCAGCGACCGATCCACTGGCCCCAGTTGTCCTCGAGGATGAAATGCTCGACGAATTCGCGGTGGTAGCCGGCCAGGTTGTCCTTGGTGATCAGCAGGATTTCGCACGCGTCGGTGATGGTCTTCGGCATGGTCACCTGCGACGGATCCCAGTCCCGACCGCCGAGAAACGCGAAGTTCTCGCCCTGCTCGAACGGCACGAAGTCGTGCGCGAACCAGATCTGATCGGTTTCGAGGTGACGATCGATGTTCTCGCCGACGACCGGCTCGAGTTGGAGCATCAGCGCGTTAGCGACGGGTTTGACAGCCATGAAAGTAACTATAACCCGCGTACACAGTTATCATGAAATTGACACGACATTACACCAGCGACCAGTCCTCCAGGCCGTCGTACAGCGGAAACTCCCTGGCCAGACGGGTTACGCGGTCACGCAGACCCGACAGGTCGGCCGCGGTTCCCGCGGCGAGCGCGGTGGCGATGATGTCGGCGACCTCGCTGAACTCGGCATCGGAGAAGCCGCGGGTGGCCAGCGCCGGGGTTCCGACCCGCAGGCCCGAGGTCACCATCGGCGGCCGCGGGTCGTTGGGCACCGCGTTGCGGTTGACGGTGATGCCGACCTCGTGCAGCAGGTCCTCGGCGGCCTGACCATCAAGCGGCGAGTCACGCAGGTCGACCAGCACCAGATGAACGTCCGTGCCGCCGCTGACCACCGAGACGCCGGCCTTGGCAACGTCCGCCGCCAACAGCCGCTCGGCGATGATCCGGGCACCGGACAGCGTGCGCTGCTGCCGGTCGACGAATTCCGGGGTGCCGGCGATCTTCAGCGCGACGGCCTTGGCGGCGATGACATGCATCAGCGGTCCGCCCTGCTGGCCGGGGAACACCGCCGAGTTGATCTTCTTGGCGTATTCCTGCTTGCCCACGATCAGCCCTGACCGCGGGCCGCCCAGCGTCTTGTGCACGGTGGTCGAGACGACGTCGGCGTGCGGCACCGGCGACGGATGCAGGCCGGCGGCGACCAGGCCGGCGAAGTGCGCCATGTCCACCCACAGCGTTGCGTCGACCTCGTCGGCGATCGAGGAGAACGCGGCGAAGTCCAGCGTCCGCGGATAGGCCGACCAGCCGGCGACGATCACCTTCGGGCGGAACTCCAGCGCGTGGGCGCGCACCACATCCATGTCGATCAGATGCGTGGTGGCGTCAACACCGTAGAAGGCGTTCTCGTAGAGCTTGCCGGAGAAGTTGAGTTTCATGCCGTGCGTGAGGTGACCGCCGTTGGCGAGGTCGAGGCCCAGCAGCTTCTCCCCCGGCGACATCAGCGCGTGCAGGACGGCCGCGTTGGCCTGTGCACCCGAGTGCGGTTGGACGTTGGCGAAGTCGGCGCCGAACAGCGCCTTGGCCCGGTCGCGGGCGATGTTCTCCACCACGTCGACGTATTCGCAGCCGCCGTAATAGCGTCGGCCGGGTAGACCCTCGGCGTATTTGTTGGTCAGCACGCTGCCCTGGGCCTGTAGCACCGCGCGCGGCACAAAGTTCTCCGAGGCGATCATCTCCAGCGTGTCGCGCTGGCGGCCGAGCTCCTTGCCGAGCAGTTCGGCGATGTCGGGGTCGACCTCGGCCAGCGGCGCGGTCATGGCGGATTTTATGCGGGCATCAGGTGCGGCGGTCACGCCCGCCAGTCTATCGAGGCGGCTATTGGCACTGCGCCGAACGTGCAACCAGTGTGAATCAGGGCGAGGAATTTCGCACGCAGTGCACGCTGGGCGGGATTAGCTCTGCATCGTCGACGGGCTCGGCTTGATGCCCCGCCTCCTCCGCATCGCGCTACGCGCTCTGCATCGTCGACGGGGTGAACGGCTCGTCGAGTAACCGGCCGAACCTCTCGACCAGGCTGACATCTGCGGGACGGTCGTCGAGCCAGCCGCGCAGCAGCCGATATCCCTCGACGTAGGTGCTGGTGTACGCGCGCCACAACGGCGACGACAGGAACCGCAGCATCTGCCGGGCCCGGGTGTCGTTGACCAGCAGCCAGCGCCGCAGGAACTCCGCCACCTCGTCGGCGTCGCGGTGCTCGTCGTGCAGCATCAGCGCCGCGTCCTGCCGGACCCCGGCCAGCGCCGCCGACGCCTCGGACACCGCCTCGGCACGCTCGCCGTCGAAACGCAGTCCCAGGTCGGCGTAGATCTCGCTCGCCCAATTCCCCCAGCCCGAACCGATCGCCGCGTACAGCGCCAGGTCGGCCAGGCCCTCGGCCATCAGGCACTGCGGCGTGTTCACCAGGAAGATGGTCTGCTCGGCCTGGCCCTTGCGGTTGACCAGGCCGACCTCTTTGCGACAGTGCTCGGTGTGATGGCCGGGGTAGGACTCGTGGGCCACCAGTCGCGGCAGGTTGGACATCAGTTGTTTGAGATCGGCGTTGACGGCCACCATCGACCGGTAGTCGCCCAGGTAGTAGTTGAATCCCGACCACGGCTTGTCGGTCACCACCTGGTAGTCGACGGTTTCGGTGTCCGGCAGCGGGTATTGCGCGCGAACCCGGTCGCGCAGCGCGCTGGAGAACGCGTCGATGCACGCCGGCAACCTCTCGGGCGGGATTTCTTCGCCGACGCGATGTGCTTCCATCCGGTCGGCCAGCGGCCCGGTGCCGCCGAGCGCCTGGTCGAGGCGGGCATGCGCCTGACGATAGGTCTCCGGGTCACCCTTGCTGATGTGCACGTCGAAGTAGGCGTGGACTTCATCGACGAACCCGATGTCTGCGCCGGCGAATTTGCGGGCCGCGCATTCCAGCGCCCGCAGGTGCGCGCCCACAAAGTCGGCGCGCTGGGAGTCGAATCCATCGCGGCGGGGTACATCCGGCAACGCAACGAGCAGCCGCCCGGCTTGGCGGGCCAGATCGGCCGGGTCGGGTGCGGGCTCGGCCGCCACCGTATAGCGCAGAGCCGGATCGCCGGTGAAGGCGTCGACGTAACCCGACTCGATCCGGTCGAAACGCAAACCGAGAAGCAGGTACTCGCGGATCAGCGCGTCAGGGTCCACGACGCCAAACGCTATCTGGTCGCCGGGCCGTGGTGTGAGATCGTCGGGGAGCGGGCATAGCGAACAATGGACCTCAACAGGCATCAACCGGAGAAACTAACGCATGCCGAAGATGGAAATAGCCGCTGGAATGGCGCTAGGTGCTGCCCTGTGCGTCGCCGTCGGGGACGTCCTCCAGCAACGAGCGACGCATCGGCTCACCGACCCGTCCAGCGGCAACATCGCGCTGTTCACCAGGCTGTTCCACAACCGGCGCTGGCGCCTGGGGGCCCTGGCCATCCTTGTCAGCATTGTCTTGCAAAGCGCCGCGCTCAGCCAAGGTTCGGTTCTGCTGGTGCAGGCGTTGCTCGTATTGTCCCTGCTGTTTGCCCTGCCGATCAGCGCCGGGCTGGCGCATCGCGCCGTGACCGGCCGGCAATGGGTGTGGGCCGGCCTGCTCACGGCAGCCGTGACGGTGATCGTCACGGTGGGCAACCCGCAGGTCGGTCACGCGCGCGCTACCTCGAGCAGGTGGGCTGGCGTCGCGGCCGTGCTGGTGCCCCTCCTGGTCGGATGTGTCGCAGTCGCCCGCATCAGGGGCGGCACTCTGGCCGCAGCGTTGTTCGCCTTCGTATCGGGCTCACTGTGGGGTGTATTCGCCGTCCTGACCAAGGGCGTCGTCTCGGCGCTCGGCGAAGGTGTGGGAACTGCGGCCCGCTCATGGGAGTGCTACGCCTGGCTGCTGGCTGCGATAGGCGGGTTCGCCTGGGAGCAGTCGGCGTTCCGCGCCGGCGATCTGGTCGCGTCGATGCCGACCCTGGAGGTATCGCAGCCCCTCGTTGCAGCGGTCCTGGGCGTCGTCGTTCTCGGGGAAACGCTCAACACCGGGCGCTCCGGGGCCTTCGTTCTGTTAGCAGCGGTTTTCGTGATGACTGCGGCGACGATCGCGCTTGCGCGCGGCGACGCGGAAGCGACACGCCGACATGTCGCAGGCGAACGCCGCCGCCTTCTCCAAACTGCATGATCAACGAGCGCGACTCCGGTCGCCGCGAGTCACCGCCCGCTGCGGGCTGATGGATTACCCGACGCCGTGGCTGGGGTCGTCCCCCGACCGACCGCAGCGCGGCTGATGCTGCAAGACTGACTGTCATGCCGCGGCCCAGCGAGCCGAGCCCCTATGTGGAGTTCGATCGACGTCAGTGGCGCGCGCTCCGCATGTCGACACCGCAGCCCCTGACCGAAGAGGAAATCGTCGGTCTGCGCGGCATCGGCGAGCAGGTCAACCTGCGCGAGGTCGAAGAGGTCTACCTGCCGCTGGCGCGACTCCTGCACCTGCAGGTCGCGGCGCGCCAGCGATTGTTCTCCGCGACCGCCGAGTTCCTCGGTGAGCAGGAGCAGAATCCCGACCGGCCGGTGCCGTTCATCATCGGTGTGGCGGGCAGCGTGGCGGTTGGTAAGTCGACGACGGCCCGGGTACTGCAGGCGCTGCTGGCCCGCTGGGACCACCACCCGCGCGTCGACCTGGTCACCACCGACGGATTCCTCTACCCGAATGCCGAGCTGAGCCGCCGAAACCTGATGCACCGCAAAGGCTTTCCAGAAAGCTACGATCGCCGGGCACTGATGCGGTTCGTCACGTCGGTGAAATCGGGATCGGACTACGTGTGCGCGCCGGTGTATTCACATCTGCACTACGACCGGGTGCCCGACGCCAAGCAGGTGGTCCGCCACCCCGACATCCTGATTCTCGAAGGCCTCAACGTGCTGCAGACCGGACCGACGCTGATGGTCTCGGATCTGTTCGACTTCTCGCTGTATGTGGACGCGCGCGTCGAGGATATCGAGCAGTGGTACATCTCGCGGTTCCTGGCGATGCGCTCGACGGCGTTCGCCAACCCCGCGTCGCACTTTCATCACTACGCCGGGCTGACCGATCAGCAGGCCGACGTCGCGGCCCGCGACATCTGGCGTTCGATCAACCGGCTTAACCTGATCGAGAACATCCTGCCCACCCGGCCGCGCGCCACCCTGGTGTTACGCAAGGACGCCGACCACTCCATCAACCGGTTACGGCTGCGAAAACTGTAACGGTTCGGCCGACGAGCGGAAGAACCCTACGAGTGGAGGAACCATGGGCAACCGATTGATGACAGCGCTGACGCAAAGCGTGGGATCCGTCTTGGCGATAGCCGGAATTCGGGTGGGTACCGAAGAGCCACCGCACACCCGCGAACGGCTCACCGACCGGATCGAGATCCGTCACTATCAACGCCGGATCGCGGCCGAAACCGTTGTCGACGCGGAGCAGAGACAGGCGCTCGAGCAGGGGTTCCGCCGACTCGCCGGCTATATCTTCGGCGGCAACCACGCCTCGATTGGCATCGCGATGACCGCACCGGTCAGTCGGGCGTCGGCCAGCGGACAGAAGATCGCGATGACGGCACCGGTCACGCAGGCGACAGACGACGGGCATGGCTGGGTCGTCCGGTTCTTCATGCCGTCGAAGTGGACGAGGGAAACGTTGCCCGAGCCTGACGACGACCGTGTCCAGCTGGTGGAAGTGCCCGCCGAGACGATGGCGGTGCTGCGATTCAGCGGTTTCGCCACACCCGACGTCGTCGCGCAACACACGGCTGAACTCACTGAGTTCCTGCGGAACAACGGGAAGCGCACCGTAGGCGACCCGGTTACCTGGTTCTACGATCCCCCGTGGACGTTGCCGTTCTGCAGGCGCAACGAAGTGGCCGTGCCGATCGCATCGTAGTCAGGCGCCGTAGCGACGATGACGCTGGCTGTAATCGCGCAGCGCGCGCAGGAAGTCGACCCGGCGGAACGCCGGCCAGTGCGCCTCGGTGAACCACATCTCCGAGTAGGCGCTCTGCCAGAGCAGGAACCCGGACAGCCGCTGCTCCCCCGACGTCCGGATCACCAGATCGGGGTCGGGCTGACCGGAGGTATAGAGGTTTTCCGAGATGGCGTCGACGGTGACGGCCTCGACGAGTTCCTCGCCGCTGACTCCGTCGGCAATCGCCTTGCCCAGCAGACCGCGCGTGGCGTCGACGATCTCCTGGCGCCCGCCGTATCCGACCGCCACGTTGACGTGGAAGCTGTCCTTGCCGGTGGCGGCGGTGCCCTCCGTACCGTTCACGGCCTCCCTCAATCGGCGTGCCGGCTCCTCCCCGATCAGCTCCAAATCCCCCACCGTGCGCACGCTCCAGCCGTTGGCCGGCGCGCAGATCTCCTCGACGACGTCGGTGATGATCTCGATCAGCGCGGCCAGCTCGGCCGGATCGCGGCGCAGGTTTTCGGTGGAAAGCAAGTAAACAGTTGCCATTTCGATGCCGGCCTCGTGGCACCAGCGCAGCATCTCGGCGATCTTGGCCGCGCCCATCCGGTAGCCGTAGCTGACGTCTTCATGGCCTGCGTCGCGGGCCCAGCGACGGTTGCCGTCACACAGCACCGCGATATGGCGCGGCAGCGCGGATTTCGATGCGGCCAGTCCTTGCCGCAGCCGCAACTCGTAGAGCCGATACAGCGGTTCCTTGACGCGCGGCGGAATGATCTCCACAGGGATCCAGATTACTGTGGGCGCAACTGCTCATCGATGATCCTGCCCCACCGGCAGGCCGGCGTTATGGAGTGCTGTTGAGTCGCGAGACCGAGGTGACCAACCAGACCGGTGCGACCGAGGCGGCCCAGGCCATCGGCAAGGTCGCCGTCGAGGGCGTCACGGACACCACCCGGGCACTGGTCAAGCCTCGGGCGCGTGGCTGGATTCATCTGGTCTCAGCCGTCGTGGCGGTCTTCGCCGGCGCGGCGCTGATCTCGGTGTCCTGGCCGTTGGCCGGACTCAGAGCGGGCGTGGCCGCGTTCATCTACACCGGCTCGGTGGTGGGCATGTTCACCGTCAGCGCGATCTATCACCGGGTCACCTGGAAATCGGTGCAGGCCCGCACCTGGATGAAGCGGCTCGACCACTCGATGATCTTCGTGCTGATCGCCGGCACCTACACGCCGTTCGCGATGCTGGCCATGCCGCACCGCTCAGGCGTGCTGGTGCTCTGGATGGTCTGGGGCGGCGCGCTGGCCGGGGTGCTGCTCAATATGTGTTGGCCGACCGCGCCGCGCTGGGTCGGTGTCCCGCTGTACCTGATCCTCGGTTGGGTGTCGGCGTTCTACATCGCGACGATCTTGCACAATGCCGGCGTCGCGGCGGTGGTGCTGCTGGCCGCCGGCGGCGCCATGTACAGCATCGGCGGGGTGATGTACGCGCTGCGCTGGCCGGATCCGTGGCCGAGCACATTCGGCTATCACGAGTTCTTCCACACCTGCACCGCGATCGCGGCGATCTGCCACTACATCGCGATCTGGTTCGCCGTCTTCTGAGCTACAACTGGGTGACGCTGTCGGGCGACCAGTAGGCCTTCATCGCGCTGATCTTGCCCTCGCCGTCGAATGCCATCACGTCGATCGGCTCGATGAGCATCTTGCTGGCGCCGGCCGTGACAGTCAGCTTGAAGTGAAATGCCGCCTCGTGGCCCGCCACCCGCAACGTCACCAGCTCGCACTGCCGCTGCACCGCTTCCATTGCGGAGTAGAAGCTGTGGATCGCCTGGCGGCCGATGTGCACCTCGCCGCCGACCGGATCTTCAACGGTGGCGTCTTCGGCGTACAAGTCCACGAGATCATCCGCGGTGCCACTGTTGACCAGGCTGATGTAGCGGTTGACGACGGCGGTGATCTGTTCGGCACTTGGCATGCGTCGGAGGTTACCGGGCTCCGGCGCACGGCCCGCATCGTCACCGGGCGAGCGCTGCCGCCAAGTCCGCGGCGCTGGTGACCGGCAGGTCGCAGACCCGACCGCGGCACACGTAGGCCGCGTCGGCGCCGCCGACCCGGTCGCGGCCGGCCAGCAACGGCGAGGAATCCACCGCACCGCCGACCACGATCGTCCCGCCGGGCGCACGCCGACGAGCCTCGGCCAGCAACGGCGAACCCGGGCCCGAGCAGGCCACCGCGATCTGCAGCGGTCCCCGCACTGCGGCCTCGGCGACGGCCAACCAGTGGCCGGCCGATCGCGGCGCGCGGGCCAGCAACACCGAATGCGCCTGCAACGTGGTGGCGGCGGCCTGCAGGTAGCGCTGTTGGCCCGCCAGGTGCGCCGCGGTGAGCAGCGCTTCGGCGATCGCCGAAGCGCCCGACGGCGTCGCGCCGTCGTACGGGTCGGCCGGCCGCAGCACCAGCTGTTCGGCGTCGTCGGCGCTGTCGAACCAGCGGCCCGGCCTCTTACTATCGGCGAAGTGCGCCAAAGCCATATCGAGCAGCGCGGTGCCGCCGGTCAGCCAGTCTGCCTGCGGCGTCAGCTGATAGAGCGCCAGCAGGCCGGTGGCCAGCATCGCGTAATCCTCGAGGATCGCCGCGCTTTCGCCGACTCGACCGCCGAGGCTGGCCCGGCGCAAGCGGCCGTCGACCAGGTGCAGTCGCAGTAGGGTTGTCGCGCAATCGGCTGCCGCGGCTGCTAATTCGGGCGCGGCCAGCGCCACGCTGGCTTCGGCCAGCGCGGTGATCGCCAGTCCGTTCCAGGCGGTGACGATCTTGTCGTCGCGGGGCGGCTGCGGCCGAGTCAGCCGGGCAGCCAGCAGCGCAGACCGGACGCGGTCGAGGCGCTCCGGGTCGTCCGGGTCGACGGGCCGCTGCAGCACCGATGCGCCGTCTTCGAACGTGCCGGTCTCGGTCACCGCGAAAACCGAGGCCGCCCAATGCCCGTCGTCATGGCCAAGCACTTCGACAAGCTCGGCGGGCGTCCAGACGTAGGTCGAGCCCTCGCGGCCGTCGGCATCGGCGTCCAGCGACGACGTGAACATGCCGTTGCCATCGCGCAGTTCCTCGAGCAGAAACCGCGCGGTCTCGGCGGTTACGCGGCGCGCCAGCGGGACGCCGGTCCGGCGCGCCCAGTGCGCGTAGGCCCGCAACAGCAATGCGTTGTCGTACAGCATTTTCTCGAAATGCGGTACCACCCAAGCATTGTCGACACTGTAGCGGGCGAACCCGCCGGCCAGTTGGTCGTAGAGGCCGCCGCGGGCCATTGCGGCGCCGGCCCGCTCGACCGAGGCCAATGCCGCCGGCGAGCCGGTTCGCTCCCAGTGCCGCAGCAGCGCTTCGAGCAACGTCGACGGCGGGAATTTCGGCGCACCGCCGAAGCCGCCGTGTTCGGCGTCCTCGTCGCGCAACACCCCCACGACGGCATGGTCGCACAGTGCCGGCTCCACGTGCAGACCGCTGTCGGGCAAACCGGAAGCCATCGAACGCAATTCGCCCGCGATCTGATCGGACGTCTGCTCGACCGCGTCGCGCCGGTCGCGCCAGGTGTCCGACACCGCCGAGAGCAGCTGCAGAAAACCAGCTTTGGGGTAAAAGGTGCCGCAGAAGAACGGCCGTCCATCGGGCGTCAGGAAGCACGTCATGGGCCAGCCGCCCTGACCGGTGAGCGCAATGGTGGCCTTCATGTAGACCGCGTCGATGTCGGGCCGCTCCTCGCGGTCCACCTTGACGCAGACGAAGCCGGCGTTCATCGCCGCGGCCACCTCGTCGTCGGAGAACGACTCATGGGCCATCACGTGGCACCAGTGGCAGGCCGCGTAGCCGATCGAAAGCAGCACCGGCACATCACGTTCCGCAGCCTCCGCCAGGGCGTCCGGCGACCACTGCCGCCAGTGCACCGGGTTGTCGGCGTGCTGGCGGAGGTAGGGGCTGGCGGCCAGCGCGAGCTGATTACCCGCCGGGCTCACGGGCGCTGGCTGAGCATCGCTACGCTCTGCATCGTCGTCAGCGCGGCTCATGCGGCGGTCGATCGATCGTGCCGTCGTCGACGGCCTGATCCGGCTCGGGATGCTGTGGGTCGAAGGACTGCGGCAGCTTCTTCAGGTGCCGATTCATCGAGCGCACCAAAAACGCCACGGCGATCAGCAACAGCACCACGACCAGTAGGCCGAACGGGCTGGCCTTGCCGAAGTCGGGCCCGCTGTTGCGCGGTCCGCCCGCGGCCAGCAACTCCAGCGCGGCCAGGTGCAGGTGGGTCACAGCTTCTCCTCGATTCCGGTGAACAGGTCGGTCTCGGGCAGCCGCACCGGAACACGGGAGCGGGCCAACTCGAATTCCTCGGTCGGCCACAGCTCCTGCTGCCAGGAGATCGGCGCCGCGAAGAAATCGCCCTTGGGGTCGATCTGGGTGGCGTGCGCGCGCAGCGCATCGTCGCGCTGACCGAAGTAGGCCGAGCACTCGACACGGGTCGTCACCCGGTCGGCATGCACGTCGTGCGCGGGATCCCAATGTTTGAGCCACTTTTCGAACGGGCCGGTTTGGCCGCGCTTGGCGAACTCGTCCTGCAACCGCTGCATCCGCTGGCGCAGAAATCCGTGGTTGTAGTACAGCTTGGTCACCGACCACACCGGGCCGGCGTCCGGGAAGCGCCGATAGTCCCCGGCGGCCTCGAAGGCGGCCACCGAAACCTGGTGGCAGCGAATATGATCGGGGTGGGGGTAGCCGCCGTTCTCGTCGTAGGTGGTCATCACGTGTGGTCGGAATTCGCGCACCACCCGCACCAACGCCTCGGTGGACACCTCGAGTGGCACCAGCGCAAAGCAGTCAGCCGGCAGCGGTGGTGGCGGATCCCCCTGCGGCAGGCCGGAATCGACGAAGCCGAGCCAGGTGTGGTCGACGCCGAGGATTTCGGCGGCCTTCGCCATCTCGTCGCGCCGGACGTCGGCGATGCGCCCGTGTATCTCCGGCAGGTCCATCGCCGGGTTGAGGATGTCGCCGCGCTCGCCGCCGGTCATGGTCACCACCAGCACGCGGTACCCCTCGTCCGCGTAACGGGCAAGGGTGGCGGCGCCCTTGCTGGACTCGTCGTCCGGGTGGGCGTGCACCGCCATCAACCGCAGTTCGCTCACGTGCTCCCTGACTATGTGCTGTCTTGTAGCGCCTATAGTTGCAGGTCTAATAGTTCCATCTCCGACGCCGGGTCTTGAAACCCCGGGCCGCGACCACACCACACCACACCATGACCGAACGTTCTCCCGCGCCGACGCGATCCCGGTATGGGCGTCGCCGCACGCCCCGCCCGTCGCGGCGCTGGTTCATCGCGCTGTCCGCCGTGGTGGTCGCGGCCGGCGTCGCGCTGGCGCTGATGGCCTACCAACGTCTGGGCCGCAGTGACGTCGAAGGGACGCTGGCCGGCTACCGGCTGATCGACAGCCAGACCGTGTCAGTAACGATCAGCGTGACCCGAAAGGATCCGTCGCGCCCGGTCGATTGCATCGTGCGGGTGCGCGCCAAAGACGGCAGCGAGACCGGCCGACGCGAGGTGCTGGTTCCGCCGGCGAAGCAGGCAACCGTGCAGGTAACGACGGTGCTGAAGTCCAGTGAGCCGGCGGTGGTGGGCGACATCTACGGCTGCGGCACCGATGTGCCCGGCTATCTGCGCGCGCCCTGACCGCGCGTACCGGCGAGCAAACCCCGAACTGCGCAAATGTCCTCGGGGTCCGCACCGGCGGTGGTAGGCTACTTTGGTGCACGGTTCCGGCTGGGACCGTGTATTGCTGCATTAGCGGCCATGTGCCGCGCAGTGGGTTCACCCGGCTACTGAGGTCGGCAGTTCTCGTGGAGGAACCGCCCGGCAGCACGACCGAAAGCCTGCCGGGGCGGATGCCGTCCCACACCGACATACAAGGAGCACGACGAGATGACGGACACCCAGGTGACCTGGTTGACCCAGGAGTCACACGATCGACTCAAGTCCGAGCTCGATCAATTGATCGCGAATCGTCCGGTCATCGCCGCCGAGATCAACGACCGGCGCGAGGAAGGCGATCTGCGCGAGAACGGCGGCTATCACGCCGCTCGCGAGGAGCAGGGCCAGCAAGAGGCCCGCATTCGCCAGCTGCAGGACCTGCTGAACAACGCGAAGGTCGGTGAGGTGCCCAAGCAGTCCGGCGTCGCACTGCCCGGCTCGGTGGTGAAGGTCTACTACGACGGCGACAAGTCCGACACCGAGACGTTCCTGATCGGCACCCGCGAGCAGGCGGTCAACGACGGCAAGCTCGA
Source organism: Mycobacterium sp. (assembly GCF_039583785.1). GTDB lineage: Bacteria > Actinomycetota > Actinomycetes > Mycobacteriales > Mycobacteriaceae > Mycobacterium. Next base: position 25,414 of record NZ_JAVKSG010000022.1, on the reverse strand, counting down.
GGTGTACTCACCGAACTCGCCACTGGGCGGCGCGCTGATCGACGCCAAAGAGGGCGAGACGCGCAGCTACACCGTGCCCAACGGCAGCACCGTCAAGGTGACCCTGGTCAGCGCGGAGCCCTACCACTCCTGATCGGGCGCTCAGCCCAGCGCCTGTTCGAGATCGGCGATCAGGTCGGCGATGTCCTCGATGCCGACCGACAGCCGAACCAGGTCGTCGGGAACCTCCAACTGGGAACCGACCGTCGACGCATGCGTCATCGCGCCGGGGTGCTCGATCAGCGACTCCACCCCGCCGAGCGACTCGGCGAGAATGAACACCTGCGTGCCGGCGCACAACGCCTGCGCCGCGGCACGGCCGCCTTTCATCCGCACCGACACCATGCCGCCGAACCCGCGCATCTGGCGCGCGGCGACCTGGTGACCGGGATGGGTCGGTAGACCCGGATACAGCACAGCGTCCACCGCAGCGTGTTCGGCGAGGAATTGCGCCACCGCACCGGCGTTTTCGCTGTGCCGCTGCATGCGCAGCACCAGCGTCTTGAGGCCCCGCATGGTCAGGTAGGCGTCGAACGGCCCCGGCACCGCGCCGGCGCTGTTCTGCAGGAAGCCGAAGGCGGTGTCCAACTCCTCGTCGCTGGTGACCAGCGCCCCACCCACCACGTCGGAGTGCCCGCCGATGTACTTCGTCGTCGAGTGCAACACAATGTCGGCACCCAGCGTCAGCGGCTGCTGCAGCGCCGGCGAGGCAAAGGTGTTGTCCACCAACACTTTTGCACCGTTTTCGACACCGACCTGAGCAATCCCGGCGATGTCGGCGATCGACAGCAGCGGGTTGGTCGGCGTCTCAACCCAGATCAGCCGGGTCTGCGGCGTGATCGCCGCGCGCACCGCGTCGAGATCGGACAAGGCGACCGGGGTGTGCAGCACGCCCCAGTGGCTGAAGACCTTGTCGATGAGCCGGAACGTGCCGCCGTAGGCGTCGTCGGGAATCACCACGTGATCGCCGGGACGCAGCAGCGCGCGCAGCGCGCAGTCACCGGCCGCCATGCCAGAACTGAAGGCGCGGCCAAAGCGGCCGTCTTCGACGGCGCCAAGTGCGGCCTCCAACGCGGCCCGGGTCGGGTTGCCGGTGCGGGCGTACTCGAATCCACCGCGCAGACCGCCGACACCGTCTTGCGCGAAGGTGCTGCTGGCGTAGATCGGGGTATTGACCGCACCGGTCGCCGGATCAGGCCGGTAGCCGGCATGAATGGCCTTGGTGGCCAGGCGGGCCTTTGCGAAATGTTGGTGGTCGCTCATCGACGATCAGCCTAGCCAGCGGGCAGAGCACACCCACCGTCGTGCCGATCGGTTTCGTCGGCTCACCCGACAACGACGAGTAGGGCAACGAGCAGGCCGACAGCCACGACGGCCACCGCCGAGCCGAACACAAACGAGCCTCCCCGGGTATCGAGGATGACGAAGCCGACGCGGGTCTCGCGGTCGTATCGGTACCGGGACACCGCAGCGAGCGCGAATATGAGCCCCGCGCCGATGAGCGAAATCCCCAGCAGCGCCACAACACCGTCGTTCACGAGCAGGATGACGGTGACGCCCAGCACGCCACCGAGCCCGATCAGCGTGATCGTCCGCTGGAGGTGGTTGCGCTCGAACGGGTACTGCTTGCCCCACAATTTGGCGGGCTCGGCATTCATCGCGGCTCAGCCCCCCCGCCCGACGACCATGACGATGACACCGACTCCGGCGAGAAGAATCGCCAGGACGACGAAGATCGGGGCGCCGAACCCGGGCAAGGGCCGGCGCAGCCGCAATGCGCGCTCGGTCACCAACCAGCGCCGGACACCGACGCCGCAGGTGCAGAAGGCGACCGCCACCAGCCCCAGGGCGGCGAACTCGCTACTGGTCCGGGGTTGTTCGACGAGAAGCCGATCGACGGCGACGGCGCCTGCGAGCAGCGTCACCGCGAAGCGCAACCACGACAGGTAGGTACGTTCGTTTGCCAGAGTGTAGAGCGGGTCAGGCTCGCGGCCCAGATCATAGACCCCGCGCGGGAACCGCGAACCGCGCTCGACGTCGCCTTCGAAGCCCATCACCTCGTTGTCGGCCACCCGTGCCACGATAGCCGCGGCACCGGCCACACCGGCGTAGGTCGGGGCCGGCCTCGAGATCGACGCCGGATTCTGGGCGGGTCACCGTCACCGGTCGAACGCGTGTCGTGCGGATCCGCACCACCAGACGGGCGCGATGATGTCGGCATATGTAACGCTGTGGTCTTCGGATCGATGGACAGGTGTGCGGATGGATTTCGGGCTGCTGCCCCCTGAAGTCAATTCCGGTCGCATGTATGCGGGCCCGGGTTGTGCTTCGATCGTCGCCGCCGCGGCATCGTGGGACAACCTGGCAACCGAACTGCATGCCACGGCCGCCTCCTATGAGGCAGCGGTGACGAACCTGACAGCCGGGTGGCAGGGTCCGTCGTCGGCGGCGATGGCGGCAGCGGCCGGCCCCTACGTGCAGTGGATGAATTCGACCGCGGCGCAGGCAGAGCAAACCGCGGCGCAGGCCAAGTCGGCAGCGACCGCTTACGAGAACGCTTTCGTCGCGACCGTGCCCCCCACCGCGGTCGCGGCCAACCGAAGCCAGCTGATAATGCTGATCGCGACCAACCTGGTCGGGCAGAATACGGCGGCGATCGCCGCCACCGAACTCCAGTACGCCGAGATGTGGGCACAGGATGCCGCGGCGATGTACGGGTACGCCACCTCGTCGATCACGGCCTCAGCACTGACCCCGTTCAGGCCACCGCCGCAGACCGCCGACCAGGGCGCGACCGCAGCGCAGGCTATCGCCGTGAACACCGCGTCGGGGTCGCAGTCGACGTCGGCGCTTCCGCAGGTGCTGCAAAGCCTGGCCACCACGACAGCCGCCGCTCCGACGTCCGGACTGTCTTTCACCCCGGCAGAGATCTACTACACCGCGGTGGCCAGCTTCCTCAACGGCACAATCGGGCCGCTGAGCCCGGTCAAGCTGTACGGCCCGCTCGGTTCGTTCTACGACCTGGGGGTCCAGAGCTTCCTGGCACCCTTCAACAACTTCAACATGCAGGTGGCCTACGGAGCCGCGCTCAGCAAGCTGCCGGCCGCGATCGGCGCCGGCAGCGGGCTCAGCGCGATGACGTCGTCGGTCCCGGCGGTCTCCGCGGAGCTGGGCCAGGCCGGCGTGGTCGGGAGCCTGTCCGTGCCCGCGACCTGGGCCGGCCCCGCGCCGGCCCTGACCTCGCTTGCCTCAGCGATATCGCCCAACGGCCTCGGGGCCGTGCCGCAAGCGCTCGCCGCGGAAGGCCAGGGCAGCATTTTCGGCAATATGGCGCTGTCGGGCCTGGCGGGACGAGCGATCACCGCCACCGACGGTTCGATGGCTCGGACCATCGGCGGTGGCGCCGGCGTAGTCGCTGCCGAGACGGCGACCGCCACCATCATCGTGATCCCGGAGGACTGAGACATGCCATTCGACGGACGCACAGCTCGCGGGGAGTTGCCGGCGGCAGCTGCCGTGGCCGGCGACCCGCCGACTGGTTGAGGAGTTGGGACAGATGGATTTCGGAGCTTTACCGCCGGAGGTCAACTCCGGCCGGATGTACGCCGGTCCCGGTGCCGAGTCGATGCTGGCGGCCGCGTCAGGGTGGGACGGGCTTGCGACGCAGTTGCGTTCGGCCGCAACGTCCTACGTCTCGACACTCGCAGGGCTGACGGCGAACTGGCAGGGTCCGTCGTCGGCGGCGATGGCGGCGGCGGCCGGACCTTTCGTCGCGTGGCTGAACACCACCGCCGCGCAGGCCGAGGAGACTGCCGTCGGCGCCCGGGCGGCGGTCGCGGCCTACGACACCGCGTTCGCGGCGACGGTGCCGCCGCCGGTGATCGAAGCCAACCGCACCGCGCTGGCCGCGCTGACGGCGACGAACATTGTCGGGCAGAACACCGCCGCGATCGCGGCCAACGAGGCCCAGTACGCCGGCATGTGGGCCCAGGACGCGGCCGCGATGTACGGCTACGCAGGCCAATCCGCCGCAGCGTCGCGGGTGCCGACGTTCAGCCCGCCACCCAGGTCCACCGATCCCGACGGGTCGGCGGTTCAGTCCGCCGCCGTCGCCCAGTCCGCCGCCACCTCCGCCGGTCATGGTTCCCAGTCGGCACTGACCCACCTGACGTCGTCGTTGCAAAGTCTGGCAGGGCCCGCCGCCCCCAACTCCTCGACCGACGTGAACTCGGCCATATCGCTGTTCATCCGGAATGTGTTGAACCCGTTCGGTTCGCTGTCACCAATCGAAAAAGGAGCTGAGTTCTTCGAATTACCCGCGACCGCCGCACTGCCCGCAAGAAATGCCCTGACTAGTAGCACGCTGGGCTTCGCGTTGGCGACCCGAGGTTTCAACACCGGGGAACTTCCGGTCCCGATTGTGCCGGGGGTGCCCTTTCCGCCGGTAGCCGACACCGCCTCGGCTGTGTCGGCAGGGGTGAGCCGTGCGGGTCTGGTGGGAGCCTTGTCGGTGCCCCCGACATGGACTGTCGCCACCCCGTCGGTGCGACTGGCCGCCGCCGCGCTGCAGGGAGTGGGCAGTGCGGGCGCACCGACCGTCGCAGTCCTCGGCGAAGGCGGCCTGTTCGGTGAGATGGCCCTGGCCAGTGCGGCCGGCAGCATCATCGGGGGGACGGCCTTTCGCCAGGGCCGCGCAGCTGACCCCGATACGAAGGATTCCGCAGCGGAGTGCAAGCCGGACGAGCCGAGGGACAACGACAGCAAGACGTCGGAGAAACTCCAGCGCGTGCTGGCCGACCTGTCCCAGAACCCGGAGTCCGTTCAGCACTGGCATACCGACAAGGCGCACCTCGACGGTCTGCTCGAGCAATTGTCCATGAAGCCGGGCGTGCACGCGGTGCACGTATCCACCCGGCACAAGCCGAATCCCGCGTCGCGCCAGCCGCGTTGGGGCTGATCGGTTCGACTGCGTTCATCGACGCACCGGTGATCCGTCACCGTCTCGGGCCGGCCGGTCCAGCGGCAGGCACACCGTGGCCATCATCTTGTCGGCCAGGGTCTGACGCTTGGCATCCCAGAGCGGAAACAGGTAGCCGACGCAGAAGATGACCGCATCGACCACGTGGGTGATCGCCCGCAGCATCGACATGCCGAATCCGATTGGCTGACCGTTGTTTTCACTGACAACCTGAAACCTCAACAGCGACTTGCCGATGCTGGATCCGATGGTGCCCTGGCGGTGGCCGAAGTTCCAGACGAAGTAGCCCAGCGCCGCCAGCGCCGCAATCCACATCACGGTCAGCCCGGTCGTCGAATAGCCGACGGAGCAGATCTGCTCGACGGTATTCATGGTGATGTTGGTCAGACATGCGCTCTCGACGGAGTTCTCCAGCACCAGCCAGCCGACACCCAGGATCAACGCCAGCGGCAGATGGTCGATGAGGTACGCCGCGACCCGGATGATCCACGGCGTGAACTGCTCGCGGGTCAGCCCGCGTAGCACCGGTCCGGGTGGCGGCGGGACGAATCCGCCCGACGGCGGGGGCGGCGGCGGGTAGTTGCCGCCGCCCGGCGGCGGGGGCGGCGGGAACGACGACGGCGGTTGTTCGGTCATCAGTGACTTTCTCCTGACACGGCTACTTGCGTGATGCGCCGTCGGACAGGAAGCCCAACAGGTCGTACCGGGTGATCACCCCGACCGGCTTGCCTTCCTCGACGACCATCACGGCGTCCAGATCCCGCAGCGTCTTGGCCAACGCGCTGACCTGTTCGCCGGCGCCGACGATCGGCAGCGGCGGGCTCATGTGCTGACTGACCGCGTCGGCCAGGCCGGCGCGGCCCTCGAAGACGGCCGAGAGCAGCTCGCGCTCCGAGACACTGCCGGCGACCTCGCCGGCCATCACCGGCGGCTCGGCGCCGACGACAGGCATCTGCGACACCCCGTACTCGCGCAGGATGCTGATCGCGTCGCGCACGGTCTCCGACGGATGGGTGTGCACCAAGTCGGGCAGATGACCGGACTTGCCCCGCAGCACGTCGCCGACGGTCGGCTGCTCGACGGACCCGTCCAGCCTGGTCCGCAGGAATCCATACGACGACATCCAGGCGTCGTTGAAGATCTTCGACAGGTAGCCGCGGCCGCCGTCGGGCAGCAGCACGACGATCAGCGCGTCGGGACCGGCCTGCTCGGCGACTTTGAGCGCAGCCACCACCGCCATGCCGCAGGAGCCGCCGACCAGCATGGCCTCCTCACGGGCCAGCCTTCGGGTCATGTTGAACGAGTCCGAGTCGGAGACCGCGATGATCTCGTCGGCAACCTCGGGGTCATAGGCCGGCGGCCAGAAGTCCTCGCCGACACCCTCGACCAGATAGGGCCGACCGGCGCCGCCGGAGTACACCGAGCCTTCCGGGTCGGCGCCGATCACGCGGACCTTTCCGCCGGACGCGTCCTTGAGGTAGCGGCCCGCGCCGGTGATCGTCCCGCCGGTGCCGATCCCGGCGACGAAATGGGTGACCCGTCCGTCGGTGTCGGCCCAGATCTCGGGCCCGGTGGTCTCGTAGTGGCTGGCCGGGCCCTGCGGGTTGGAGTACTGGTCGGGCTTCCAGGCGCCGTCGATCTCGCGGACCAGCCGGTCGGAAACGCTGTAGTAGCTGTTCGGATGCTCGGGTGGGACGGCGGTCGGGCACACCACCACCTCGGCGCCGTAGGCCCGCAGCACGTTCTGTTTGTCTTCGCTGACCTTGTCGGGGCAGACGAACACGCAGTGGTAGCCACGGTGCTGAGCGACCAGGGCCAGGCCGACGCCGGTGTTCCCGGAGGTCGGCTCGACGATGGTGCCGCCCGGCTTGAGTTCTCCGCCGGCCTCGGCGGCGTCGATCATCTTGACCGCGATCCGGTCTTTGCTGCTCATGCCCGGACTCAGGTACTCGACCTTGGCCACCACCCGGCCCGAACCCGGCGGCACGACCGAGCTGAGGTGAACCAGTGGGGTGTTTCCGATCAGTTCACTGATGTGCCGCGCGATACGCATGGGCTAGATCGTCTCAGGTGCGACGGCGCCACGTACAGCTACCCGGCGACGATGCGGGCCGCCCACGGCCCGAGGAGGAGGCGGCAATCAGCCTCCGCCGGTGACCTCGCGGATGTACTCGCCGATCTGCCGCAACGACCGCGCGGCTTCGGGAACGATCGGCGCTGCGAGCTGGAAGTCGTGGATCTGGCCGGGCCAGACCCGCACCTCGGTCGGCACGCCGGCCGCCGCGAGAGCACGGGCCGCCAGCCGGGCGTCGTTGAGCAAGACCTCCGAACCCGACACGTGGATCAACGTCCGGGGCAACCCCGGCTCGACGTGGTCCAGCGGCTCGTAGAGCTGCTCGGGCTCGCCGTCGACGACGTTCTTGCGGGCTGCCTTGTCCACCAAGGTGTACAACGCGTCAAAAGCCTTGGCCGGAAACATCGCATCGGTCTTGATGTTCGGGTGTGACTGCTTGGGCTCCTTGGCCAGCTGCAGCAGCGGCGAGATCGCGACCAGTGCCGCCGGTTCCTCGTCCGCCTGCTGAAGCCGTTGCGCCAGCGCAAAAGCCAGGTATCCGCCGGCCGAGTCGCCGGCCACCACAATCTGGTCCGGCTGGTACCCGCGCAGCCGCAGCCAGCGGTATGCGTCATAACAGTCGTCCAGCGCCTGGCCGACCGAGTGCTTCGGGATGAGCCGGTAGTTGGCCACCAGCACCGGGGAGTCGGCAAACTTCGACAGCGCGTTGACGATTCGGCTGTGCGAGTTGACCCCACACGTCAGGAAGGCGCCGCCGTGCAGATACAGCACCACCCGCCGCTTGCCGTCGGCCGGCAGCACGCCGGGGGCACGGACCAGTTGCGCGTCGCAGTGGGGCAACTTGACCGTCTTGCGGACCGTGCCGGGGCCGGGAAGCAACGCGCGGCAGACGGCGTCGACGATGCCGAACGGGAACGGGACGAACGGGATAGAGCTGATTACGCCGAGGGCCGGGCGAATCGTCAGCTTGCAGGCCAGCGCGGCCATCATGCCGGCAAGGCTGGGCCCGCTCTCGACCACCTCGACGGGCTTACCGCCGTTGTCCGCAAACCTGCGAGCCCGCAGGACGTCACGGGCGCGAACGGGGGTGCGGGGCGAACCCGAAACCTTGCTCGGTGTGGTCATGCTCAACACTCCTACGCCGTTGTAGTGCATGTCGACGAAGCAGTTCCAGAGTTCCCTGGACGACTTCGTGAATTCAGCTTGACACCTTAAAAAATTTCAACAATCAAAGAGCCTGATTCGATATCAAGATTGCTCCGACCCGTAATCCCGCAGGCCCGGGGCTCCCTGCCGACGAGGAATCCGCAACATAAACTGATCGTGTGGTAAGACGTGCACGTTCGATGGTCGCGCTGGCCGCAGCGGGCGCGCTGGCATCGACCGGCACCGCCTACGTGGGGGCGCGAAACCTGCTGATCGGGCAGGCCGCGAAGGCGCGCACCGTCATCCCCAAATCGTGGGAAGTCCCGCCCCGGGCCGACGGCGTCTACTCCCCCGGCGGCGGTCCGGTGCAGCGCTGGCAACGCGGGATGGACGTCGACCTGCACCTGATGATCTTCGGCGACTCGACGGCGACCGGTTACGGCTGCCGCACCGCCGACGAGGTGCCCGGCGTGCTGATCGCCCGCGGGCTGGCCGAGCAGAGCGGCAAACGGATCCGGTTGAGCACCAAGGCAATTGTCGGAGCCACCTCCAAAGGCTTGTCCGGACAGGTCGACGCCATGTTTGTGGCCGGGCCGCCGCCGGACGCGGCGGTCATCCTGGTCGGCGCCAACGACGTCACCCGGTTGAACGGCATCGGCGCCTCCGCGCGTCGCCTCGGCGCGGCGGTGCGGCGGTTGCGTGCCAGCGGTGCCGAGGTGGTCGTCGCCACCTGCCCCGATTTCGGTGTGGTCAGGGCGATACCGCAGCCGCTGCGGTGGACGGTGCGCACCCTGGGTCTGCGGCTGGCACGCGCCCAATCGGGTGCCGTGCGGTCGGCCGGTGGGGTACCGGTGCCGCTGGCCTCGTTGGTCAATGACGAGTTCAAGCATGCGCCGGAGCTGATGCTGTCCGACGACCAGTTCCACCCGTCAGCCGCCGGTTATGCCCTGGCCGCCAGCCAGCTGCTGCCGGCGCTGTGTCACACGCTCGGCGACTGGGCCGACGAGCCGCTGCCCGGCCTGCCGTCGTCGTCGGGCACCGAAGCCGGCCCCGGCCATTCCATGCTGCGATTGCTGTCGCGGCTATGGCGGCGACCCACCACGGGCGTGCCGGCGCCCATCGTCGTACCCGCTTCCGGCTAGGCCGTTAACATCCTGCGCGGTATCCCGGCTAGATTCGGGGCGAGACCCAAACCCCCATGGATGGAGCCGACATGGCAGAAGCCGTCATCGTTTCAACTGCCCGCTCGCCGATCGGGCGCGCGATGAAAGGGTCGCTGGTCAGCATGCGACCCGACGACCTGGCCGCGCAGATGGTGCGCGCCGCGCTCGACAAGGTGGCGGCGCTCAACCCCCACCAGATCGACGACCTGATCCTGGGCTGCGGCCTGCCCGGTGGCGAGCAGGGCTTCAACATGGCCCGCGTGGTCGCCGTCGAACTCGGCTACGACTTCCTACCGGGCACCACCGTCAACCGCTACTGTTCGTCGTCGTTGCAGACCATCCGGATGGCCTTCCACGCGATCAAGGCCGGCGAAGGCGATGCGTTCATTTCCGCGGGCGTCGAGACGGTGTCCCGGTTCGTCAAGGGCAGCTCGGACTCGTTGCCAGACACCAAGAATCCGCTGTTCGACGAGGCCGCCCAGCGGACGGACACCGCCGCCGAGGGCGCCACCGACTGGCACGACCCCCGCACGGACGACGCGCTCCCCGACGTCTACATCGCGATGGGTCAGACCGCGGAGAACGTCGCGATCATGACCGGGATCAGCCGCGAAGACCAGGACCACTGGGGCGTGCGCAGCCAGAACCGCGCCGAGGAAGCGATCAAGGCCGGCTTCTTCGAGCGTGAGATCGCCCCGGTCACGCTGCCCGACGGCACCACGGTCAGCACCGACGACGGGCCGCGACCGGGAACGACCTACGAGAAAATCAGCCAGCTCAAGCCGGTGTTCCGACCCAACGGCACCGTGACAGCGGGCAACGCCTGCCCGCTCAATGACGGCGCCGCCGCGGTGGTGATCACCAGCGACACCAAGGCCAAGGAACTCGGGCTGACGCCGCTGGCCCGCATCGTGTCGACCGGTGTGAGCGGCCTGTCCCCGGAGATCATGGGCCTGGGCCCGATCGAGGCGAGCAAGATGGCCCTGCAGCGGGCCGGCCTGTCGGTCAAGGACATCGACCTGTTCGAGATCAACGAGGCCTTCGCGGTGCAGGTGCTCGGCTCCGCCCGCGAGCTGGGTATCGACGAGGACAAGCTCAACGTCTCGGGCGGCGCGATCGCCTTGGGCCACCCGTTCGGCATGACCGGCGCCCGCATCGCCACCACGCTGCTGAACAACCTCACAACCCACGACAAGACGTTCGGCCTGGAGACGATGTGCGTCGGCGGCGGTCAGGGCATGGCGCTGATCATCGAGCGGCTGAACTGACTGTGTGGCGTTGACTCTGCGCCTGTGGCGTAAAGGTGCGAGTGGTGTGCACCGCCAGCGCAGAGTCAACGCGCGTCAGGGACCAAAAAAGCCGGCACGCGAGGTGCGTGCCGGCTTTTTTGGTGTGCAGCGCTAATCGTTTTGCAGGTAGCTGAGCAGCCGCAGGATCTCGATGTACAGCCAGACCAGGGTCACGGTCAGGCCCAGTGCGATACCCCAAGCGGCCTTCTCCGGCGCACCCGCGCGGATCATCTGGTCGGCGGCGTCGAAGTCGATCAGGAAACTGAACGCGGCGATGCCGATGCACACCAGCGAGAAGATGATGGCCAGCGGGCCGCCGCTGCGAAGGCCCATGCCCTCGCCGTGGCCGACGCCGAACATGCCCAGCACCATGTTGCCCAGCATCAGTACCAGGACACCGAACATGCCGGCGACGATCATCCGGGTGAACTTGGGCGTCACCCGGATGGCACCGGTCTTGTAGACCACGAGCATCCCGACGAACACCCCGAGCGTGCCCAGAATCGCCTGCCCGATCATCGCGCCGGCGTTCGCGCCGCCGGCCGTGAAGTTGGCCAACAGGAACGAGATCGCCCCGAGGAACAGGCCCTCCAGCGCGGCGTAGGTCAGCACGACCGCCGGGTTGTCCTGCTTGCGGGCGAACGTCGCGATCATCACGACAGCCAGACCGCCGAACGCGCCGCCGAAGGTGAACATGGTGGCCAGCGCCTGGTTGGCCTCGACCATGAAGTACGAGACGACCGCGACGGCAGACAGCACCGCCAGGGTGATACCGGTTTTGGTGACAACGTCGTCGATGGTGAGCGGACGGGAAACGCCGGCCCGCTGGTCAACGTACGGAGCATAGGGGTCGGCCTGATGAACTGACTGGGTAGCGGCGCCCGCGGCGCCACTCCCGAACTGCGCGTATCCGCCGCGCTGCTTGGGCAGCGAACGAAATACGGGGTTACTGGTCTCCCGCACCGTCGGTTCCTCTCGTGAGCTATAACTTTTCAAAGCTGTCGGACAACTGATCAACGAACGGTAGTCCAGCCGTGTTCCCGGCGGAAGCTACTTCAGATAGACCTTACCCGCGGAGACCTCGGCGGCGGTAACGATCTAGATTGCTCGTCAGGCCCCGAGCAGCATTCGACCAGGAAGATTGCGCGCGTGACGGACGAATCCGACGACATTCTCAGCCGCGTCGACAACGGCATCGGCTTTGTGACGCTAAATCGGCCCGAAGCCATCAATTCGCTGAACCAGAGCATGGTCGCTCGGCTGCGCGCGGTGCTGACGGACTGGGAGCAGGACTCTTCGATCGGCGCGGTGGTGCTCGAAGGGGCCGGCGAGCGCGGCCTGTGCGCCGGCGGCGATGTGGTGGCGATCTATCACAGCGCCCGCGCGGACGGCGCGCAGGCGCGGCGGTTCTGGTACGACGAATACCTGATGAACGGCCAGATCGGCCGGTTCCCGAAGCCGTATGTCTCGTTGATGGACGGCATCGTGATGGGCGGCGGCGTCGGGGTGGCCGCGCACGCCAACACCCGCGTGGTGACCGATACGACGAAGATGGCGATGCCCGAGGTCGGCATCGGATTCATCCCCGATGTCGGTGGGGCATACCTGCTTTCCCGCGCGCCCGGGTCGCTGGGTCTGCACGCCGCGCTGACCGGTGCGCCGTTCTCCGGGGCCGATGCGATCGCGCTGGGCTTCGCCGACCACTTCGTCCCGCACGACCAGCTGGACGCGTTGACCCGGGCCATCGCCGAAGACGGCGTCGAACAGGCGATCGCCAACCACGCCGTCGAACCGCCACCCAGTGAGCTTGCCGCCCAACGTGACTGGATCGACGAATGCTATGCCGGTGGCACCGTCGCCGACATCGTCGCCAGTCTGCGCGACCACCACACCGGACCCGCAAACGGCGCCGCGAACCTGATCGCCACCCGCTCTCCCATCGCGCTGTCGGTGACGCTGGAGGCGGTACGCCGCGCCGCCGACCTGGACACGTTGGAAGACGTTCTGGCCCAGGACTATCGGGTGTCCTCGGCGTCGCTGCGCTCACACGACCTGGTCGAGGGCATCCGCGCCCAACTGGTCGACAAGGACCGCAACCCCACGTGGTCGCCGGCGTCACTGAAGCAGGTGACCGCGGCCGACATCGAGGCATATTTCGCGCCCGTCGACGACGAGCTGACCTTCTAGGAAGAGGCACCCATGGTTTACCAAACGATTCTGGTCGAGCGCGACGAGCGAGTCGGCATCATCACGCTGAACCGACCCAAGGCGCTGAACGCACTCAACAGCCAGGTGATGGACGAAGTCACCACCGCGGCAGCCGAATTCGACAACGACCCGGGCATCGGGGCGATCGTCATCACCGGCTCGGAGAAGGTGTTCGCCGCAGGCGCCGACATCAAGGAGATGTCAGCCCTGTCGTTCTCGGAGATGTTCGACGCCGACTTCTTCGCCCCGTGGGCCAAACTGGCCGCGGTGCGCACCCCGACGATCGCCGCGGTGGCCGGCTACGCGCTCGGCGGTGGCTGCGAACTCGCGATGATGTGTGACGTGCTGATCGCCGCCGACACCGCGAAATTCGGCCAGCCCGAGATCAAGCTGGGCGTGCTGCCCGGCATGGGCGGTTCGCAGCGGCTGACCCGGGCCATCGGCAAGGCCAAGGCCATGGACCTGATCCTAACCGGGCGCACCATGAACGCCGACGAAGCCGAACGCAGCGGCCTGGTCGCGCGCGTGGTGCCCGCCGCCGACCTGCTCACCGAGGCCAAGGCCGTCGCCACCACCATCTCGCAGATGTCGCGGTCGGCATCACGGATGGCCAAGGAAGCCGTCAATCGCGCCTACGAAACCACACTGACCGAAGGATTGCTCTCCGAACGCCGACTGTTCCATTCGGCTTTCGCGACCGACGACCAGGCCGAGGGCATGGCCGCGTTCATCGAGAAGCGGCCACCCAACTTCACCCATCGCTAGGCACATCGGGTGAGCGAGCCGAAGCTGCAGCGCCGGAAAGCCTGAACAACGTGTTGGCCCGCACCGACGGCGCACTGTTTTCCGGGCCGACATTCCAGAACACCATCTGGACCGATCTGACCGCGACGAGAGACCGCGGCTCACCGGAGTGGCTGCCGCTCTACGATCACGGCCGGTTCGCGCGCTTCGTGGCGCGTCCAGGGGATCTGAATCGGCCCGAGCTGCAATGGAATACGCCGCGGGTGGTCTATCTGCAGCACGCGTCCGATCCGATCGCGTGGTGGCATCCCGGACTACTGTTCAGCGAACCGGACTGGTTGCGCGAAAAGCGGTGCTAAGACCTGCTTCCCGAGACGACGTGGATCCCGGTCGTGACGTTCTTGCAGGTGTCGGCGGATATGGCGGTCGCCACCGATGTGCCGCAGGGCCACGGTCACGTGTATGTCGCTGACGTGGCCGACGGCTGGGCTGCGGTGCTGCAACCACCGGGGTGGACACCGGAGAAGACGGCCAGGCTGCGCCCCCTGCTGCGCGCCAGCGACGGCTAACGCCGGGTCAACCGACGCTGCGATTATCCCACTGGTTTTCAGGTCGAAGTAGCTGGCCCGTCGGACACTCTGAGCATCCCGGCCGCGAGCAGCGCCTGGTAACCGCCGATGACGTCCGTCGCGCGGTGCAGTCCGAGGTCCTGCAGCGCGACCGCGGCGAGGCTCGAGGTATAGCCCTGCGAGCACAGCACCACCCATTCCACGTCGTCGCTGACCGCTTGCGGCAGACGGGCATCGCTGGTGGGATCGCATCGCCACTCCAGCACATTTCGCTCGATGACAAGCGCATTCAACGTCTCCGGCACCTCGCCTTCGCGCGCCCGTTGGGCCTGCGGCCGAATGTCGACGAGCAATGCGCCCCGGTCCAGCGCCGCCGGCACCTCTTCGGCGGCCAATCGGCACAACCGCGTTCGCGCCGACGCCAGCACGCGGTCGATCCGACTCATGTTTTCTCCGGCTGGTCGGTCAGTTCAGTTCGATTGCGCCGCAGGCGATGTCGATCGGTCACCTGGTAGTAGGACATCACCGTCAACGGCGGCGAGTACGCGTGCACACTCAGCGACGGCTCCGGTGGCCCGGACAGCGACGTCGCCGAGGTGCGCGGACCGGTCGGCGCCCACACCACGTCGTGCACCCAGCCCAGCGGGAAGGCGGCCTGATCGCCGGCCGCCAGCCGTCGGCAGCGTAGTTGCGCTCCATCCCAACGGAATTCGTCGAGCGACCCAGACAGCACCGTCACCGCACCGAGTGATCCGCCGTGGTCGTGCAATTCGGTGCGACGCCCGGGCACCCAGCTGATCAGCCAGACGTCGACCTCGTCGTCGCCGTGCAGTCGGGCGAACCAACGTTCGTCGGTCGGCACGCCACCCGGCGGGACGATGTGCTCGTACTGGCCACTGAGCACCTCGGCAGCGGTCCGGTCGGTGATGTGCAGCAGGTCGGCCAGCCGCAGCCGAGTCGGGCCGGGAACGGCGCGCGGCGGCAAGGGTCGGGATCGGACGGGGGCAGCAACCAGATTTGCGGGAAACATGCAGGAACTCCAGGGCGAACGGGGGTATGAAAGGGCGGCGGCAGGTTAGGGCCGACAACACTCACAAATCCGGGTTCGCTGCGTCATGGCCGCCAGTGTTGCATAGATTGACCGGATGTGGCGTCGCCCAGTTGCACCCCTGCCGGCAGGCACGGTTACTGCCCTGACACTCGCAGCGGCCGCGGCCGCGTGCTCAGCCCACGGCTCGAAAGCCCCACCGATCACGCCCTCCGGCACAACCAGGGCGGCGGCGACCACCACGCCTGGTGTGGTCTTCAGGTCTCCGGCTGGCGTCACGACCAAGATCGACGTGCCCGCACACTCGACCGAAGAGGAGTATTTCCAGGCCTGTCATGCGGCAACGGTGTGGATGCAGGCCCATCCGGGCGACCGGCGGACGCTGACCGAAAGGTATCTGGCGGCGGTGCAGACACCCGGCGTTGTCGGGCCGGGTACCTGGAACATCGCCTGGGCGGCCCTGCCGATGGCCCGGCAGGCCGGGGTCATTGTCGCGGCCCAAGCGGCCGCCGGCGGGGAATGCGGATGAGCCTTGAGGGTGTGCGCCGCAATTCGGATCACGATTGATAAAACCCGCTCCGCGCAGGCAAAGATGTAGGCCATGACCGACTCAGACATCGTTTCCGAGCCGGGACCCGGGCTCCTCGACGGTCCGCGGCCGCGGGTCGCGTTGGCGCTCGGCAGTGGCGGCGCCCGCGGATATGCCCACATCGGGGTGATCCACGAATTGCACGCTCGCGGCTATCAGATCGTAGGGGTCGCCGGTTCGTCGATGGGCGCGCTGGTCGGCGGGTTGCAGGCGGCCGACCGATTGGACGAATTCGCCGAGTGGGCAAGGTCTTTGACGCAGCGCGCGATCCTGCGACTGCTGGATCCGACGCTGACGGCCGCCGGTGTGCTGCGCGCGGAGAAGATCCTGGACGCGGTGCGCGACATCCTGGGCGCCGTCACCATCGAGGAACTGCCAATCCCCTACACCGCGGTGGCCACCGATCTACTGGCCGGTAAGTCGGTCTGGCTGCAGCGCGGGCCGGTCGACGAGGCCATCCGGGCATCCATCGCGATTCCGGGCGTCATCGCGCCGCATGCTCTCGACGGGCGCCTGCTGGCCGACGGCGGAATCCTCGATCCGCTGCCGATGGCGCCGATCGCGGCCGTCAACGCCGATCTGACCATCGCGGTCAGCTTGTCGGGCAGCGAGACCGGCGATAAACCCGAACCCGTGCCGAAATCGTCGGGAGAGTGGCTCAACTGGGTCCTGAGCAGCACCTCCGCGCTGTTCGACTCATCGACGGCGCGCAACGTGCTGAACCGGTTCGGCGCGTCGAGCCCCGAGGACGCCGACCCCGGCGACGATCCGGCCGCGGACTACTCGGTCGACGAACCCGAGGTGCCCAAGCTGGGCAGCTTCGAGGTGATGAACCGGACCATCGACATCGCCCAGGCGGCGCTGGCCCGCCACGCGCTGGCCGCCTATCCCCCGGACCTGCTGATCGAGGTGCCCCGATCGGCCTGCCGCAGCCTCGAATTCCACCGGGCCGCCGAGGTGATCGAAGTCGGACGCGAGCTGGCAGCGGCGGCGCTGGACACCGTGGATATGAATCGCCGAGTTACCTGACGATTCCGGCGACGTCGCCCCGCCAACACGCGGGCGGTCATCCAACGGTCGGGTGCATCGAGGCCTGGGCCTCGGGGCTGAGGTCCGCAGCCCGCAGCAGGTGTCGCGGTGGGTCCGGCAGCACCAGATCGCGGCTGATAGCGAGGCCCGCATCGACGTGGACGAGTTCACCAGGCTCGAGAAGTTGCCAGCGCGCGGCGTCGTCCATCGTCTCGGTCGCGAAGACAACCGACGGGCGGTCGCGCAGATGGTGCGATTCCGCCCGAATCCGGTTGGTGCGCATATGGAATTGGTTCTGTGCGGGAATCTCACGGCGGTCCGAGACGTACAGGTCGTGCGTTTCCGGGTAACGCAGCGCCCAGAGGTCGGTGGCCGTACTGAGAAGAATGTTGACCGCGTAGACCGGTACGTTGTCGGCCAGCCATGTCATCGCTTCGACGAGGCCCGCGGTGACGTCGCCGTCGTGCGTCCTGATCGACGCGGTGATCAACGCGAACATCCGCTCGGAATCGGTCTGTCCCAAAACCAAGTCGGCAACGCCTAATTGACGAAGCCGCTCGTCGAGAATGTCAAGGCCTTCCAGAACACCGTTGTGCGCGAAGATGCGGTCGTCCTGTAAGAACGGATGGGTGTTGACGGCCGCGTGCGCTCCGGTGGTCGCGTACCGCACGTGTGCGACGAAAGTGGTGCCGGTCAGTTCGTGCGCATCGGCGGTGAACTCGGCGTCCTGCCACGCGGCGATCGGCTGCTTGTCCACCTGCGGACGACCTTGGCCGTCGAAGACCCCGAGCCCGCTGCCGTCGGGATTTGCTCTGCTCTGCTCGGCGAGGTTGTCCGGGGCGTCGAGCAACCAAAACGTGGCGGTGACAACGTTTGCGCCGGCGTGCAGCCCGAAAAGCCGGCACATCAGCGTGTCAACTCGGTCGACAGTGTCGCCAGCGACTGGCCTGGGTAGCTGTTCCAGTGCCACGTGCCGGTGGTCGGCAGGGTTCCGGTGAAAGCCTGGTCGACGCCGATCGGAATGACCCGCGATTGCCTCACAGCCAGGGTTCGTGTCATGCGAGCAGATGATAGCTCGCGTTCCCGTCAGCCGCGCGCTTCGCTGACCTCGTAGACATCATCGGCGTACCGGGATCGGATGGTCTTCTTGTCGTATTTGCCGACACTGGTGCGCGGAATCTCGTCGACGAACGTCCACCGCTCCGGCAACCACCAGCGAACAACCTTGTCGGCCAAATACGTTCGCAAGTCCTCGGCGTTGACGCTGGATCCTTCCTTGGCGACGATGACGGCCAGCGGGCGTTCCTGCCAGCGCTCGTCGGGGACGGCGACCACCGCGGCCTCGACCACATCCGGATGTCCGACCAGGGCGTTCTCCAAGTCCACCGACGAAATCCATTCGCCACCAGATTTGATCACGTCTTTGGCGCGGTCGGTCAGGGTGATGAAGCTGTGTTCGTCGAGGCGGCCGACGTCACCGGTGCGCAGCCAGCCGTCGTCGAACTTGGACTCGTCGTGGCCGTTGTAGTAGGAGCTGGTGATCCACGGACCGCGGACCTCGAGCTCGCCGACGGCCTCGTTGTCGTTGGGTAGCACCTGCCCGTCATCGTCGACGATCCGGACCTCGACACCGCATAGCGGCTGGCCCTGGGTGGCACGAAAAGCCCAGTGCTGGTCTTCAGGGGTGTTCGGTGGCGGCCACGCCATGCTGGCGGTCGGCGACGTTTCCGTCATGCCCCACAACTGGCGAATCTGGACGCCGTGCCGGTCCTCGAACGTGCGCATCAGCGACACCGGCACCGCCGACCCGCCACAGGCCACCAGGCGCAGCGAGGACACGTCGTGGCCGGGGTTCTTCTCCAGGTAGTGCATGACGTCGTTCCAAATGGTCGGCACGGCGCCCGCGATGGTGGGCCGCAGCGTCTCGATCATGTCGACCAGCGACTTGGCGTCCAGGTGCCGGTCAGGCAGCACCAGGTCGGCACCGGCCATCAGCGCCCCGAACGGCAGGCCCCACGCGTTGGCGTGGAACATCGGCACGATCGGCAACACCGAGTCGCTGGACCCGATGCCGATACCGTTGCTGGTGCAGGTCGCCATCGTGTGTAGGTAAGTGGACCGGTGGCTGTAGACCACGCCCTTCGGGTTGCCAGTCGTCCCACTGGTGTAACACATTGCGGCCGCGGAGTTTTCGTCGACATCCGGCCAGTCGAATTCGGCTGATTCGCCGTCGGCGAAATCGGCGTAGCGCAGCACCGTCTTGCCCGAGTCGCCGAGAGCCGCGAGGTCGCCGTCGCCGACCGCGATCACGGTGTGCACGGTCTTCAGCTCATCGAGGACCGGCGCCAACAGTGCGGCCAGGGACAGATCGACCAGCACCACCTGGTCTTCGGCTTCGGTGGCGACGTAGACGATCTGCTCGGGAAACAGCCGGATGTTCAGGGTGTGCAGCACCGCGCCCATCGCCGGCACCGCCGTGTACGCGGTCAGGTGTTCGGCGTTGTTCCACATAAACGTGGCGACCCGCTGGTCGCCGTCGATACCGATGCGGCGCAACGCGTTCGCCAACTGCGCCGAGCGCTGACCGAGTTCTGCGTAGGTGCACTCGCGGTAACCGTCGCCGGTCGCGGTGAAGACTTTGCGGGCTCCGTGCACGCGACTGGCGTGCCGCAAGATGGCGGTGACCGTCAAGGGAGAGCTGTGCATCGTGCTGTACATCGCTGGACCGCCTAAGGTTGCGCCGTGCTACCCGGGCCGGCCCGCCAACGGCCCGCCCTGGTGGCGATCATTGCACGACCGATCCATCGCCATGGCGGTGATGTCGCCGCTAGGCCGGCGTCGGCTCGAGCGCCCGCAGGTCGGAGAACTCCCATCCGGGCAGCGCGGTCCAGTCGTCGTCCGGCGTGAACACCTCGCCCGGCCCCTCGGCGGCGATCTCGAGCACCGTGACGGTACCGGCGTAGTCGGCGATGTAGAGCCGCTCACCATCGGGGCTCTCGACCACGCACGACGGCTGATCGCCCACCGTGATGCTGCCGAGCACATTCTGGGTCACGGTGGACCACACCGTGACGTCCTGATCGCCGACCAGGTAGGCCCGCTCACCGCTGCGGCTCACAGTCAGCTGCGCGAGTGATCCCGCGGCGTCGCCGATCTTGTAGGTGGCGTTGACGGTCGAGTTCCGAGTGTCTGAGACGTCCAAGATGTCCAGCACGGTGCCGAAGTCGGGACCGCAGTTCCCCACGTAGGCGATGGCGCCATTCGGGCTGAGCGCGATATCGCGGATTGGCGAACCAATGCCGACGGTGCTGATCACGCAGTTGCGCCGGGTGTCGATCGTCACGAGCTTCGCGGTCGACGCGCTGTTGGCCGCGACGTACAGCCGACGGCCGTCGGGGCTGAGCCGCACACAGCCGACGGTGCTGGCGTCGATGCGGACGAACTCCTGCTTGCGGGTCACGGTGTCCAGGATCGCGACGCCAGCGCCCTCGGCGCCGGTCCGGCCGGCGTAGACGTACCGCCCGTTCGGGCTGACCGCCAGATCGGTGATGCCGAACTCCACCGGGTACGTCGCGACGAGGCGCTCGGAGCCGGTGTCGAAGGCCAGGACCTCGTCGTGCGCCTCGGACACGCTGCTGACGTACGCGCACCGACCAGACATGGCGACCGCGAACGGTTCGTCGACGTCCGTCACTGTCAGCTTCACCGCGCCGGCGATGGTGTTGATCAGCGAGACGCTGTCGTTGCCGTGGTGGGTCGCGGTCAGCAGACCCCCATCGGCACTGACCGCGATCCCGCTGACCGCGCCTCGACCGACCGCGATCTCGCGGACAGCACTGAAACCTTCTACTTCGTTCAACCCAGGAACTACATCGCTCACGGTGGTACCCGCCTATACGTGTTGGTCCGTGGTGGGCGGACATCGGGAATCTGAGCGGTCAACGCCTCGTGCGGCCCGTTGCTTCCGCCGACCGCCGGCTCAGATCCTTGATTCAGGAGCGCTAAACGCCACTTCCCAACAATTGTAGCGGCCGATGTCGCATCGAATTAGGGGCAGCATGACCGATTGTTGTCCACGTCACGCCGTCGCCGCAAAGCATAACGATCCCGCTAGCGCCGTGGTCTCAAGTAGCAAACACGGCAACCCGTTTCGCCAGGAACTTCCCAATGTTCGCTAACTGGCTGCGATCCGAGGCAAGATTAGTTATTGCTAAGGAACTCTCAGCTTTTCCGGACCGAAAGAGTCCTGAATCACAGTGGGTTCAAAGACGCATCGTCGCCGCTACATTGCGGTCATCGCATGCCTGCGCAACAAACCCTCGCCGCAGGCCACGATGATCCGCGACGCCAACCCCTGCGGCGACTTCGACCGCGGCGACCGCCGAACCAGCTGGTCACACTCCTCCTCGGTCGGCACTAGCTCCGACTGCGGCCGTTCCGCCTTCGTGAAACACCGAATCATGCTGCATAGCAACACTATTCGCGCGATATCCACGCCGGAGCCGCAAGACACCTTCAGTAAACGAATTTCCGGTGCACGCACTGGCGTCCAGCTGTGCTTTCAGTGCGACTCGAACCCACGCTAGGCGGTTTTCAAGTTCGCCTCCTCCCCCAATGGGGCTAGGGAGGCCAGCGACGAATTTAGCTTGCCGACGTCGCCCCAGGCCGGGAGCGCGCAACGGAGTGAGCTAAAAGCAGCATGTTAAATCCCTGCAACGTCAGTCAAGTCGACGTTAATAGATCACTGTTTGGGTTAATAAGCCGTAAACCAGCGAGAACTCCCGGTCCCGGTTGGTAGAAGGTGGGATCGCTGATGCCACACAACCCCGATGGGCAAGCACGCGGTGACCATCGTGGCCGGCCCCTAACCGGGGCGGTCTTTTTCAACCCGGGAGACACGGATGTTGTTCGTTTACGCACCGCCGGCAGCGACAGCCGCCGCAGCGAGCTCGACCACCGACCTCGTTTTCGCGGCCGCGGTAACCACCATGCCGTCGGCCGCCTCGGCCGGTCGCGGAGCCATGGACTTCGCAGCCCCACGCTCCGGCGTCAAACCCAGGTCAGGGCGCGGCTGCCCAGCCCGATGATCGCTTAACCTGTCAAGCGGCCAATGGCGGCCGATTCACACCAAGCGCAATCCGCTTAGCGAAAGAACAGGACAAAGGACAGCCATGTCGTTTCTGAACGCAATTACTGAAGATATAGAGTCGGCGGCGAAGCAGCTCGAGGCCATCGGCGCCGGGATTTCCACCCAGAGTGCAGCCGCTGCCGCACCAACCACCAGCGTGGCCCCGGCCGGCAGCGATCCAGTCTCGGCGCTCCAGTCGGCAGTGTTCTCCGCCTACGGCAGCCTGTACCAAAAGATCAGTGCCGAGGCTCAGGCGATTCACCAGCAGTTCGTGCAAACCCTCAGCCAGAGCGGCATGTCCTATTCGACGGCCGAGAGCAGCAACGCGGCCACGGCCACCAATCCGTTCACGACGGTCATGACGCTCCTCAACAGCAACACCACCGGTATCGGCTACACCGGGTTCGGAAACTTCGCGGCGGGTTCCTCGGACCTGCTCGGGCTGGCGTCCGGCCAGCTGCTTCCCGCCGCGGTCGCGACTACCTCGGACACCGGCGACTTGGGCGGACTCGGCGCTGCGCTGGCCGGCGACACCGCCCCGATGGGTGTGGGCGGGTCCGGCGGGGCGCCGGTGCTGGCCGGCGCATCGCAGGCATCCAGCGTCGGCGGCCTGTCGGTGCCGCCGACGTGGGCGGGAGCGACGGTAAGCGCCGAACCGGTCAAGCTGGTCAGCGCCAACTGGGCCGGGCCAGTCCCCCAAACCGCACCGATGTCCACCGTGCCGGCCGGCATACCGGCTGGCGCCTCGCCTGGGCGCAGCGCCGGGCTGGGGGCGCCCCGCTACGGCGTCAAGCCGACCGTGATGCCCAAGTCGCCGAAACCGGCGATCGTCTAGCACTTCAAGGATCGGGTTCAAAGGAAAGGATGAACGAACATGGGTTTTGATTTCGCATCGTGGCCTCCGGAGCTGATCGCCGCACTCATCAAGGCCGGGGCCGGGTCCGCGCCGATGATGAGCGCCGCGACATCGTGGCATGGCCTGGCCGCCGAACTCGAGCAGGCGGCCACCTCATATCAGTCGGTGATCTCCGAGCTCGGCAGCACCTGGCATGGCCCGTCATCGACCTCGATGGCCAGCGCCGCCAGCCAGTACATCGAGTGGCTGCAGCAGACCGCCATGGAAGCCCAGCAGGCGGGCAGCCAGGCCTTGAGCTCGGCGGCCGCCTACGAGACCGCAAGCAACACCATCGTCCCGCTGCCGGTGATCGAGGCCAACCGGGCACAACTGCAGGCATTGGTAGCGACGAATTTCCTGGGCGTCAACACCCCGGCAATCCTCGCGACAGAGGCCGCCTATGCCGCGATGTGGGCTACTAACTCCGCGGTAATGCATGCCTACTCGGCCGCATCTAGTGCCGCCGCACAGCTGATGCCGATGAGCCCCGCGCCGCAGACCACCAACCCGGCCGGGTCCCTCGCGCAAGCCGCCGCCGCGCCCGGCAACGCAGCCAGCAGCAGCGCGCAGTCCGGCCTCAACGGGCTGGGCTCCATCGGTCAGCTGGCTTCCTCTGCGGCGAGTACCTCGGGTGCCAATTCGGCGTTGAGCACGTTTAGTCAATTCGACAGTTTCTTGGGTGCTAACCCGTTCCTGGAACAAGTGATCAACCAAACCGTCTACAGCATGGGATGGTATTTCCCGATGATGGGTGCGGTCATACCGTCGCTGGCCCACACCCTGGCCAGCGCCCCTCTCGCGGCTGTGGCCTCCGATGTTGCCGCACCCGAGGCGCTGGGCGCCGGCCTGCTGGTCGGCGGCGTCAGCCCGGCCAGTGTGGGCGGCTCCCTCGGCGGCACCACCGGGGTGCTCGCCAGTGTGGGCGGATCCTCGGCAGTCGGCGGCATGGCGGTGCCGGCCGGCTGGGCGGGCGCCGCCCCGGATGTCAACGAAACCGCCACGCTCACCGGCAACGGCTGGGCCGGCGAGCCCGAAATGGGTGGCGGTGGCGTGAACGCCGTTCCGGCCGGTATGCCCGCGGCGGCTCCGGGCCGGGGCGGCTACGGTTTCGGGGCACCGCGCTACGGCGTCAAGCCGCGGGTCATGCCGAAGCAGGTGTTCGCCTGATTGACATGACGGGGAGGGGCGGCGGCGCCTGCCTGAGACCGACCGCTGATCTCGACGCTGCCGCCTCGACTTGGCCTGGATTCCCGAAACTTGGGTGACACGGCGCCCAGTTAGCAAAAGCCGCACGCCGGGGAGGGCTTATTGCGCGAGGCCGCGGACCTGAACGGCTTGTCGTCGCAGGTCACCGCCGCGAAGCATCCTGAGAAAAACCTGACACCGCGTCGTGGGTGCCGCTAGTGCCAATGCCGGTGCCCCCAGTCGGACTCGAACCGACACTGTGCGGATTTTAAGTCCGCTGCCTCTGCCGATTGGGCTATGGGGGCCAGCGCCGAATGTAGCGCGTAGCCGCTTAGACCTTGGCCGGGCACCCGAACCACCCGGTCGGCCCAAGCCGGTGTTATGGGTTCTGCCCTTAAGTCGAGAAGCGATCAACCGGCTATGCGGTCCCGCTCACGGTACGCGAAGCTGAACCGCTGCCTGATACCCGCGCTCACCGACAATGACCATCATGGGCCGGGGCCCTTGCTGGCCCTGAAGATGCCGACGACGGCGTCGCGGTGAATGCGATGGGATTTCGGCTCGACTTTCAGCTGGTGATCGGCGCGATGACCGCGTGGTCGTCACGTTGGCGGTGTGTTCTGCACGGCGCCGGCACGCCACGGTCATGCGGAATCCGGCGCGTCGATGGCGTCAACGGCTGACTGGCGGGCAGCGGCAGATGATCGGGCAGGATGCGGCGCAACCACCGTCGTGCGGGTGAATCAGGTCGGTCGATCCGGGTGACGATGCGCCAGAATCCCAGCCCATTCGGGTTGTGAGTCAAAGCGCTTCCGATGGTGTCGGTGGTGTCGGAGGTGCAACTCTGCGGGCAACAGCACCCGAGTCTCCAGGCACGCGGTGCAGCGCACGCGGAAGGGCACCACGGTCACGGTGTTGTCGCTGCCCAGCCCAAGGACGTGTGGATGCGAGCGGGTGCCCAGCTGGCCAGGACGCCGCCACATTCCGGCATGCCATCGCACCAGAGGCCAGTCGGCTTTGGGTGTCCGCGGCGGACGCAATCACGCTCACGGCAACGGATTTCGCTCCAGGTCGTCGAGTCTTAGGTGCGTCACGCTGCGACACCGGGCGGCACCACTGGGTGTCGGGCGAAGCGGCGCTCGCGGAAGGACACCTACTTCCGGACGAACTTGCGGCGTATCACCGCGCGGCGCGGACCGATGCGAGCGCTGCTGCCGGACCATCCGATCGCGCCGAACAGCGACTTGTGTGCGTTAAGAAATCGTCAAGCCATTAGCTACACCGAGCCTGGCCGCGGCAAGTTGGAACAGTGGTACACCGCTCTCCACTC
>NZ_JAVKSG010000021.1:38943-50127 GCF_039583785.1 Mycobacterium sp. | reverse complement strand
GTCGCCACGCTCCCATTCGTCGGTCCACGCTGTGCGCAGCATGCGCGCTGGCTTACCCGTCAACGACCGCGACCGCACGGTGTCCGACGAGGTGGCGGCCAGAAATTTGTCCCGCACGACAGCCGGGGTCTCCGCCTCCTCGGTGGTCAGCCACACCGAACCGCACCAGACACCTTCGGCGCCCAATGCGAGTGCGGCGGCGATTTGGCGACCCCGGGCGATTCCTCCCGCCGCCAGAACCGGGATCGGCGCGACGGCGTCCACCACCTCGGGCACCAGCACCATCGTCGACACCTCACCGGTGTGCCCGCCCGCCTCGGTTCCCTGGGCGACGATCAGATCGACACCGGTCTCGGCATGCCGCCGTGCGTGCCGAGTGCTTCCGGCCAGCGCCGCGACCAGCACATCGCCGTCGTGCGCCCGGGTGATCAGGTCTGCCGGAGCGGGGCCGAGAGCGCTGGCAATCAGCCGGATCCGATGGCTGAAGGCGACGTCGAGCAGCGGTTCGTATCCCTTCGGTGAAATATTGAGCTGGCCGGGCGGTCGGCGCTTTGCATCGCTGGAAGGCTTTATCCCGTAACGGATTAACAGCTCGTCGACAAAGGCGCGGTGTTCGGCGGGTAACAACTCGCGAACGTGGTCGGCGTCGATGCCGCCGCGGTCGTCTCCGACGTATTTGGGCGGCAGCAGCAGATCGACGCCGTACGGCTTTCCTCCGGTTTGCTGTTCGATCCAGCCCAATTCACTGCTCAGACGTTCCGGGCTGTGTGCGACGGCCCCCAAGATGCCGAAGCCGCCGGCGTTGGACACGGCGGCCACCACGTCCCGGCAGTGGCTGAACGCACAGATCGGGAACTCCACGCCGAGCATTTCTGCCACCTTCGTCCGCATCGCCATGACGCTACGAACTACTGATTGGCATGTCAATATGTTTCGCTGCACTGCTGATTGATATGTCAATCGCACCGCGTATTTAACTGACTGACATGTCACCCAGACTTTTCGTGCACAAAATCGCGAATTTGTAATCCACTTCGATGACACGACGCGCGTACAACAAGCCTAAAGAAAAGGAAACAATTCTTCTGACATGCAAGAAAGCCGTGGACTGAGGGCCCCGACGGAATTGACGCCGACGTAGAGACCTGCAGCATCCCGAGAGTGGCTTTGCGCTCCCAACCCGGCCGCCGTCGCCCACTCTGCTATTACCATTGAGCGGGAAATGACTGCTGTCGAGACGATTGTCGACCGTCCTACACACTCCGGTTCGGTTCACATCTTTCCCCTTGACGGCGCAGAGCCGACAACCTGAGTTGCCATTTCTGCTGCGGCGATTCAGCCTACCGACGTATTTTATCGCCACCGTATGCGGCGAACCTCGTCGCGGGCTAACCAGCTGGCAATCGGAATTGCGCTGCATCGACGGCGGACTGTCACCGGTTTGGACCTGGACAGGTAGCGCGCGCTCAATACCTGGCGCGTTGCGTATAGAAAGAGGGCGAATCGCGTACTTCGCCTTCCCGTTCGGCGCCAGACTGGAACGCTCACGCAGAGTGCTGGGAATGGTCAATTCGGCCACAGTCGTCACCTTACCGCCGCAGGCAGCAGTCGCAATCGCTATGCGAAGTCCAAATGCGTTGGCGGACAATGACTGACATGTCAGTCAGTTAGGTGCCTGGTACTTGCCCATCAGGCGGCCAGCTCTGCACATCGGCTTCCAGCGGCACTTGCAGACTCAGCAGAATCGAGGAGATCATCCGCCACGCACCGATCGCGGTCACCAGCTCGACCAGTATCGCGTGATCGGATCCGAACACCTGCCGGCACGCCGCCCAGCTATCCGCGCTGACCACACCGTCGTGCACCACATCGTCGGTTGCCGCCAGCACGGCCCGCTCGCTCGGCCCGAATCCCTCGCAGGACCGCCAATCCCGAACTCCCAAGAGGTCGTCGGCGCTGATCCCGAGACCCTGCGCGACCCGCCAGTGCTGAGCCCATTCGTATTCGCATCCCGTCAGCCACCCGATCCGCATGATCGCCAGCTCGCGCAGACGCAAATCCAGCCTGCCTTGCCACAGCATTCGGGCGAGCAGGTCGTTGAGGCCGGACGCGAGCTTGGGGTGGTTCAGCAGCACCTGGAAGATAGCCAGCTCGGCCATGTAGTCCGGGACACCCGCTTCATCTGCAGCAGCTCTGGCCTCGTCCAGTGGTAGACGGGGAACGCGGGCTTCTCGGTCAGATGTCACGCTGGTAGGTCAAACCCTTTAGCCGGCAACAGATCCCGCTTCGGCGAACGGCGCACCGAAGTCGGCTACCCGACCGAAGCCGTCTTTGCGCGCCGCAGCGGCACCCATCCTGCACAGTGCACTGGTCGCGACGAGCCCGGCGTGGTCGACGATCACGAATGGCGTCAGCAACCGGTTGTGCACCAACCCGATCGCCAAGCCATGCTCCGGGTCGGTCCAGCCGATGGATCCACCGAGACCGACATGCCCGAAACCAGGGACAACATCCAACGGCAGGCGGTGGTAGCCGAGGTGGAATGCCAGCGGTATCACCAAGTTTCCGTCCGGTCGCAGGCTTCGCCGCCCGTTCAGGCCGGCCGCGACTTCCGGAGACAGAAACTGGGTGCCGTCGATCCGGCCGCCGTTGGCGATCGCCGCATACATCCGCGCGAGTCCGCGTGCAGTCGCCACGCCGTTGACGGCCGGGATCTCCGCATCCAGCAACGGGATATCGCCTTGGGCAACCGCTTTCACGCCTGGGAAATACATCGAGCTGAAACCGGCGGCCTGCGGGATCGCAGCAACCATCGGCGCCACCGCATTGAACACCGGGTTCTGGAAAGCGCTCTGCGGCATGATGATCTGCGTATTCTGCGTCGGGGCGTCGGCAGGCGGCCGGCCCAGATGCAATCCGTCGGTGCCCAGCGGTTCCGCCAACTCTTCGCGGATCAACTCCCGCATGCCTTTACCGGTGACCGCGCGCGCCAGCCCGGACAGCAGCCAACCGTAGGTCAACGCGTGGTAGGCCGACCGGCCGAACGAATAACCGGGACGTGCGGCCGCGAGGCGGCGCTCCATCAGTTCGTGGTTCAGCAGATCTTCCTTGCTGGCACCTCGCAGGGCTGACAGACCGGCCTGGTGCCGCATCATCTGGCGGACGGTGATGTCGGCTTTCCCGTTGGCGCCGAATTCCGGCCAATAGTGGGCGACCGGGACGTCGTAGGCGATCAGGCCCCGGTCGACGAGGCGATGGATGACCGTGGAGGCCATGCCCTTGGTCGCGGAGAACACCATGCTCGCCGAGTCGGCCGTCCAGGGCACCCGGCCGAGCCGGTCCGCATAACCCGTCCACACGTCGACGACAGGTTCCCCGTCGAGGTAGACCGCCAGCGCCCCGCCGCCGAATCGGCTGCCGTGGAATGTTCCGGCGAAACTGCGCACCGCGCAAGCGAAATGTGGATCGGCTGCGCCGTGAACACCGCGCGGCAGCACCGACCGGCGATTGCCCACTACGTCGAGGATCATGATGTCGAACCTAGTAGGTTGACTCTACGAACGAAGTAGAATTTACCCATCCGTTGTCGAAGCTAGCTCTAATATTTGCTGAGCGGCCAGGGCTGGTGTCAATTCTCCAGACAGAACCCGGCGCTCGACGTCGGCGCGGGCTTTGCGAACCGCCGGGTTGGACATCACCCGGTCCAACACGGTGTCGCGGACCATCTGCCACGTCCAGTCGACCTGTTGGGCCCGTCGGCGCACCTCGAAATCCCCCGCTTCGGTGAGCACATCGCGATGCCGCTCTATTGTGTCCCACAAGTCTTCCAGGCCAGTGCGTTCCAACGCGCTCATGGTGAGAACCGGCGGACGCCAGAGGGTCTCGCGCGGATAGATGAGCCGGATCGCCCCGGAGAGCTCGCGGGCGGCTTTTCGAGCCTCCGCCTGGTGGTCGCCATCGGCCTTGTTGACCACCACGATGTCGGCGAGCTCGAGCACACCCTTTTTGATGCCCTGCAACTGATCGCCGGTGCGCGCCAGGGTGAGGAAGACGAAGGTGTCGACCATGTTGGACACGGCGACCTCGGACTGCCCGACGCCCACGGTCTCGACCAGGATCACGTCGAACCCGGCTGCTTCCAAGAGCACGATGGTTTCGCGGGTGGCCTTTGCGACCCCACCCAGGGTTCCCGATGTCGGTGACGGGCGGATGTAAGCATCGGGATGTGCCGCCAATTGCGGCATCCGGGTTTTGTCGCCGAGAATCGACCCACCGGTGCGGGTCGACGACGGGTCGACGGCCAGCACCGCCACTCGATGTCCGCGTCCGATCAGGTACATGCCAAGGGCTTCGATGGCGGTCGACTTACCGACTCCAGGCACCCCGGTAATTCCAACGTGCAGGGCGTTGCCGGCTGCCGGCATCAACTCCAAGAGCAACTGCTGCGCGCGATCGCGATGGTCGGCCCGCTTCGACTCGACCAGCGTGATCGCCCGCGGCAGCGCAGACCGGTCGCCGCCGCACACCGCCGCGGCGAGTTTTTTGATGCCGCCGCCGTTGTCAGCTGCCATGTGGCTAAAGGGTGTATTCGAGTCGATCGGCCAGTTTGTGCAGCAGATCGATTGCGGCAGCGGCGATTACCGTGCCCGGCGGGAAGATCGCCGTGGCTCCGGCTTCATAGAGCTCGTCGAAGTCGCCGGGCGGGATCACTCCGCCGACGACGATCATGATGTCGGATCGACCGACTTCGGCCAGCGCGTCGCGCAGCGCGGGCACCAACGTGAGGTGACCGGCCGCCAACGAGGACACCCCGACCACGTGGACATCGTTGTCCGCGGCTTGACGGGCCACCTCGTCCGGCGTGGAGAACAGAGCACCGACATCGACGTCGAATCCGATGTCGGCGAACGCCGTTGCGATCACCTTCTGTCCGCGATCGTGCCCGTCTTGCCCCATCTTGGCCACCAGGATTCGCGGCCGCCGACCGTCGGCCTCGGCGAATTTCTCGACGAGGGCGGTAGCGTCAGAAAGAGCGGACATGTTGCCACCTCCTTGCGTTCCCGATGCTTCGTCTCGGTAAACCCCGGCGATGGTGCGAATTTCGGCTCGGTGACGCCCGTAGACCTTCTCCAGCGCGTCGGAGATCTCGCCGACGGTGGCCTTGTGCCGGGCCGCGTCGACGGCCAGCGCCAACAGGTTGTTGCCGAGTCCGTCTCGATCCCCCTTGCCGGCCCCGCCGGAATGCGCCGCCGCCGCACGGGACAGCTCGGCCAGTGCGGCATCGACCGCCGCCTGGTCCCGATGTGCCCGCAGCTCTTCGAGTTTGGCCAACTGCTCGGCCCGTACCCGGCTGTTCTCGACCTTGAGGACTTCGACTTCCTGGTCCTCTTCCACCTGGTATTTGTTGATGCCGATCACCGGCTGGGTTCCGGTGTCGATGCGGGCCTGGGTCCGCGCGGCCGCTTCTTCGATGCGCAGCTTGGGGATTCCGTCGTTGATCGCCTGGGCCATCCCGCCCGCCTCTGCGACCTCGGCGATGTGAGCGCGAGCCCGTTGGGCCAGCTGATAGGTCAGCCATTCCACATAATACGAACCGCCCCAGGGATCGATCGGCCTCGTGGTCCCGGACTCTTGCTGCAGCACCAACTGGGTATTGCGGGCGATGCGGGCCGAGAAGTCGGTGGGCAGGGCCAGCGCCTCGTCGAGGGCGTTGGTGTGCAGCGACTGGGTGTGACCCTGGGTGGCGGCCATCGCCTCGATGCAGGTGCGTGCAACGTTGTTGAACGCGTCCTGTGCGGTCAGCGACCAACCCGAAGTCTGCGAATGCGCGCGCAGCGAAAGCGATTTCGCATTCTTGGGCTCGAATTGCGCGACCAGCTCGCTCCACAGCAGCCGGCCGGCGCGCAGCTTGGCGACTTCCATGAAGAAGTTCATCCCGATGCCCCAGAAGAACGACAGCCGCGGCGCGAACTTGTCGATGTCCAGGTTGGCATCCAGGCCGGCCTTGATGTAGTCGACACCGTCGGCGAGCGTGTAGGCGAGCTCCAAATCCGCTGTGGCGCCCGCCTCTTGGATGTGATAACCGGAGATGGAGATGGAGTTGAACTTCGGCATCTTTGCGCTGGTGTAGGCGAAGATGTCGGAAATGATCCGCATCGACGGCTTCGGCGGATAGATGTAGGTGTTGCGCACCATGAATTCTTTGAGGATGTCGTTCTGGATGGTGCCGGCCAGCTTTTCCGGCGGTACCCCCTGCTCCTCGGCGGCCACCACATACAACGCCAGGACCGGCAGCACAGCGCCGTTCATGGTCATCGAGACCGACACCGTCGACAGGTCGATGCCGTCGAACAGCTGACGCATGTCGAGAATGGAATCGATAGCCACACCTGCCATTCCGACGTCGCCCTGCACGCGCGGATGGTCCGAGTCGTAGCCACGGTGGGTGGCGAGGTCGAAGGCCACCGACAGTCCTTTCTGACCGGCCGCGAGGTTGCGCCGGTAGAACGCGTTGGACTCCGCGGCCGTGGAGAACCCGGCGTACTGCCGAATCGTCCAGGGCTGGTTGACGTACATCGTCGGGTAAGGGCCACGGACGAAAGGCGGCTCGCCCGGGAAGGTGTTCAGCGGGTAGCCACCGGACTCGGTGCCGGCGCGGTCGGCGGCGACATACACCGGCTTGACGTCGATGTCTTCCGGGGTGTGCCACACCAACTGGTCAGGGGTATACCAGTGCGCGGCCGCGACGGCCGCGATGTGCTTTTCCACCGCGTCCTGGGTCGGCCGCGCAACGCTGCGACCACCGTCCAGCGGAACGTCGGCGAAGTTTCCTACCCCGGTCGTCGTGGTCGTCATTGTCGTTATGCCCCCAACCGGTCGAGCAGGTCTGAAAGTGCCTCCACCGCATTAATTTCGGCGGTCAGGAACTCGTCGGGCCGGTGCTCTGCCTCGGCCACCGCCTGCTGCCGGCCTGCCAGGCAGACGTGCGATACCCCGGCGCTGCGGGCCGCGGCGACGACCGCTGACGCCTCGCTGCCGTAGCGGGCGTCGGTGCCACATACGACGGCGACTGCCGGTGAACCCGCGTCCGCAACCGCCCTGGCGACCTCGTCGGCATCGACCGTCCCGGGGTTGATTGCCTCGATGCCGCCGGCGGCGAGCAGATTGGCCGCGAAGGTCGTCCTGATGTTGTGCTCCGCCACCGGACCGAGCGGCAACAGCAGCACCTGCGGCCGTGACTCGCTGCGGGCCGAGTAGGCGTCTGAACGGTCACGCAACGCCTCGAACTCAGCGGCGTAGCGGATCACCTTTCCGGCCGCGAGCGGCGAATACGGCGAATCGCTCTGCGGTAGGGCCGGTTCGGTGATGTTCGGATACTCGTTGACACCGGTGATCGCGGTCTTGCGATGAGCGATGTCGTCGGCGCGCTTGCCGGCTATCGCGGCGATCTGTCCCGCAATGTAGTCAGTTGCCGCGACGAATCCGCCGCGCTGCTCGACGGCCTGGAAGCTTGCCCAAGCCTGGTGCGCCAACTGGTCGGTGAGGTCTTCGACAAACCACGACCCGCCGGCTGGATCGAGGATGCGGCCGACGTGCGACTCCTCCAGTAACAGCAGTTGGATGTTGCGGGCCATCCGGCGCGCGAAACTGGTTGCCATGCCGGGGAATCCGCCTTCGATCGCGACATCGAACGGGAACACCAGCACGGTGTCAGCGCCGCCCACTCCGGCGCCGAACGCGGCCAACGTCGTCCGCAGCATGTTCACCCAGGGATCGCGTTGGGTCATCATCGGTAGCGATGTCTCGGCGTGCACCACGGCCGCGCCGCTGTCCGGCGCACCGACGACCTCGGCGACGCGTGCCCACAACCGGCGCAGCGCCCTCACCTTGGCGATCGTCAAAAACTGGTCGTCGTCGGCAGCCAGCCGGAAGCTGATCTGCGCCAGCGCCTTGGCCGCCGGCAGACCCGACTCGGTGAGATCGCGGAGATATGACACCGCGGCGGCGATGCTGCCGGCCAGTTCCCATGTCGCGTTGGCGCCCAGATTGTGGAACGCGGGCCCGTCGACCGTGATTGCCCGGACCCCGGTGTTGTCGGCCACCCGGGTGGCCATTTCCACCACGTCCGCCAGCGTCGGTGCGGGCCGCTCGCTGAGCGCTGCGGTGAGCGGGTCGGCGCCCAAGTCGATTGACAAGATTTCGCGCTGATCGGGTTCGACGCGACCGACCAGCTCGAGTATCGCCTCACCGGCCGCGCGATACTCGGCACCGGCATCTAGTATCACCGGCGCCATGCTCAGATACACGCCGGTAAAGACCTTCTCCAGTTGAGCGGGCGTAAGGCCTGACTCGCCCACCCGGACCAGGAGCGCACTGACGCCCTCGGCCAGCCCGGCCAGCACCGCGGAGTTGACGTCGTCCGCCGCAACCCCGGCTGCCCGGTTGGCCGGGATCGCCTCGGTGACCTTCCAGCCGGACTTGACATCGCGCAGCGCATCGGCGCCGCGTACGAAGGGCCACTCGCCGGGCAGCGGAGGCTCGGGTAGCTCGTCGAGCGCCGTGTAAAGCGCCCTGATCGCAACGGCTTCGTAGGTCGGGGTATCCAGCATCTGCTCGGGCTCGGGGCCGAATGCCTCAATGTCCGCGACGTCGCGTCGGGTGCTTTTGGCCAGGACGCCGGCCACCGCGGTGCGCCAGCGAGCACGGCCCTGCTCCAGATCGGCAGGTTCAGCGGACACATCGACTGACACCGGCGGCTCCTTGTCCTCCCGCGTGACATCCCGACGCTGGTCTGTCACCCGACCACCAGGCTAAATGATGGGCGATAGTGCCACGGCACACACTGCGGCGACCGGGTTCGACGAGCCGTGCCGCCCGTCCCGGTACGGCGCACCGTACGAAGGTAGACCGGCTAACGTTAGCGCGATGATGGGTACTCGGGCGATCGTGCTCGCCCAGCTGACCTCCGGTACCCGGGCGACGGTGCTGGGGACGGTGGCAGGGGCCAACCCGGTTATTGCGAAACGATTGGGGCAGTTGGGCTTTCGTGCGAAAGCCCGCGTCGACGTGGTTCGTCGGGCGCCACTCGGCGATCCGACCATCTACCGGGTACACGACACCGAGCTGTGTCTGCGCCGCCGTGAGGCGCAGCTCATCGAAGTCGTCCCCGAAGCGGACCTATGACGGCGTGCCATGACGTCGAGGGCTCCGCGGTTACCGTCGCAGACATCCAACGGGTCGCACTGGTCGGCAGCCCCAACGCCGGCAAGACCAGCGTCTTCAACCATCTGACCGGTTTGCGGGCCAAGACCGGCAACTACCCGGGTGTCACCGTGGGCCGAAGCGTCGGCACCACCAGCGTCGACGGCGTCCAGATTGCGGTCGAGGACCTGCCCGGCACCTACAGCCTCGACCCGATCAGCCCAGACGAGCAGGTGGTGACGGACCTGCTGGCGGGCACCTGCGCGGGCATCGACCCACCGGACGCGATCGTGCTGGTCGCCGACGCCACCACGCTGCGTCGGTCGATTCTGTTGATCGGCCAGGTGCTGCGGCTGGACATGCCGTGCCTGTTGGCGTTGACCATGGGCGACGAGTTGGCGTCGCGCGGCGGGCGCATCGACACCGGCGCACTGTCAGCGGCAGTGGGCATTCCGGTGACCGCGGTCGTGGCGCACCACGGGTCGGGGATCGACGAGGTGCGGGCGCAACTGGCGACGTTCGCGCAGTGGCAGCGCCCGCCGGTGCTGCCGCCGATCGAACCGGGCGACATCGACGCGTGGGGTCAGTCCGTGCTCGACGCGGCTGATTACGTTGCGCCGCAACCAGATCCACGCACCCAGCGAATCGACCGGGTGCTACTGCACCCACTGTGGGGCACGGTCGTCTTCTTCGCGGTGATGTTCTGGTTCTTCCAGGTCTTGTTCACCGCCGCGGCGCCACTGCGCGACAGCATCGGCGACGCACTGACCGCGCTGGGCGGCCAAGTCGCCGATCACGTCGGGAATCCGGTTCTGCGCGGACTGCTGAGCCGGGGCATCATCGGCGGCGTCGGCACCGTGCTGCAGTTCATTCCGCAGATCGTGCTGCTGTTCTGCCTGCTCGCCTTCCTCGAAAGCGTCGGCTACATGTCGCGGGCGGCGTTCTTGATGGACCGGGTGATGGCCAAAACCGGACTGGAGGGCCGCGCGTTCGTCGCGATGCTCTCGTCGTTCGCCTGCGCGATCCCCGGCATCATGGCGACCCGAACCCTGCCGTCGTCGCGAGACCGGATCGCCACCATCGTCACCGCTCCGTTGATGACCTGCTCGGCACGGCTGCCGGTGTACACGTTGCTGGTCGGCCTGCTGGTGGCACCCCAGACCCGCTGGTGGGGGCTCAGCGCGCAGGGCGTCACGATGTTCCTGCTCTACCTGGGTGGCGGGCTGTCGGCGCTGCTCGCCGCTTTGGTGGTCAAATCGACGATTCTGCGCGGCGACCGGTTGCCGTTCACCATGGAGCTGCCGCCCTACCGGCTGCCGTCGCCGCGGGCGATGCTGGCCGTGGTGTGGAGTGCGGCGCGGGTGTTCCTGCGTAAAGCCGGAACCATCATCCTGGCCGCGTCTTTGGTGTTGTGGGCGCTGCTGAATCTGCCGGTCCGCGAGACACAGACCCGGGGCATGTCGCCGACCGACGCAACCGCGTACGTGATGAACCACAGCTATGCCGCCGAGGTGGGCCACGCTGTCGCGCCGGTCTTCTCGCCGCTGGGCTTCGACTGGCGGACTGACATCGCCCTGGTCGGCTCGCTGTCGGCCCGTGAAGTGTTCGTCTCGACCCTGGGTCAGGTGGCGGCGGCGTCCCAGCCGGGTGAGCCGCAGCAAGCGCTGGCCACCATGACCAACGACCGCGGCAGGCGCATCTTCACCGCACCGACGGTGATCGCACTGATGGTCTACTTCATGTTCGCGCTCCAGTGCATGTCGACGAGCGCGGTGATGCGTCGCGAAACCAACACCTGGCGATGACCCGCCTTCGCGTTCAGCTACATGTTCGTCCTCGCGTGGGTGATGGCGTTCGTCGCGCGCTCGATCGCACTGGGGCTGGGCGGATGATCCCGATTCACGCCACCGCCACCGCGGACCCGCAGCAGGTGCGCTGGGTGGTCGAGGCGGATCGGTTGCCGGCCCGCGGCGCGGTGCGCCG
>NZ_JAVKSG010000021.1:0-38843 GCF_039583785.1 Mycobacterium sp. | reverse complement strand
GGTGCGCCGGGCCGACGTGCTGATCACCCTGCACTCCGGGCGCAGCTGGCGCGAGATTGGCGACGACGTGCGTCAGGCGCTGTCCGACGCGCTGCTGGATCCGGCGGGCTGGCACGTCGACCCGGTGGCCGACGACACCGCCGGGTTGGCTGCGGTCACGGCCGAGTTGCTCGCCGGACCGATCGGCGCGCTCGCCGAATCCCACCGCGGCGCGATCGAATTGGTGTCGATCGAGGGCGACCAGGTGAGTGTCCGGTTGTCGGGCGCCTGCCACGGATGTCCGGCGGCCGCTGGCACGCTACACGACAACCTGCAGCGTGAGCTGCGGCGACGGTCTGGCCGCAAAGTCCAGGTAATCAGCCACACCGCCTCCACTGCAATGCCTTTAAGACGTAGGATGTTGTCACCGACCGTCCGGACCTCGCCGCAAGACCGTAGGCTGCACGCTGTGACGGGGCAGACCATCGGCACCTTCGCAGACACACTGCGTCCGCTGAGTTCCGCGCTCGTTGCGACCGCGCGGCAGGTGTCCACGCGCCGATTGATCCTGACGGCCGTGGTGGTCGTCGCACTGATTGCGGTGGCCCTGCTCGTCCGGTTGCCGTCCGCGGTCGAGCTGAGAGACTGGTCGGCATCGATGGGTTCGTGGCTGCCGCTGGCCTTC
Source organism: Mycobacterium sp. (assembly GCF_039583785.1). Classification (GTDB taxonomy): domain Bacteria; phylum Actinomycetota; class Actinomycetes; order Mycobacteriales; family Mycobacteriaceae; genus Mycobacterium. The sequence continues at coordinate 38,179 of NZ_JAVKSG010000021.1, read as the reverse complement.
CTGGGAGCCCACATCGTGGTGACCGTGTTGCCGTTTCCCCGTACAGCATTCACGTTAGCCGCCGGTATGCTGTTCGGACCGCTGCTCGGCGTGGTGCTGGCAGTGGCGGCCAGCACGGTCAGCGCGATGATTGCGCTGGCGCTGGTCCGGGCCGCCGGCTGGCAGCTCAATCGATTGGTGCGTCATCAGGCGGTCGAGAGGGTCGACGCTCGGCTACGCGAGCGCGGATGGGTTGCGGTGATCTCGCTGCGCCTGATTCCCGTGGTGCCGTTCGCGCCGCTGAACTACGCGGTCGGGGCTTCCGGAGTTCGAATGCTGGCCTATCTGTCGGCAACAGTGGCCGGCCTGCTGCCCGGTACGTCGGCCGTGGTGATCCTCGGCGATGCGCTCACCGGTCACGTCAACCCGCTGCTGTTCATGGTCTTGCTGTGCACGGGATTCGTGGGACTTGCGTTGTTCGCCTACGAAATTCGGCATTACCGTCGGCGCCATCAGCACGCCGCAGTAGGTCACGTCGACGATGCTGCCGAGACAGCTTTTTCGGGTTGATCAGCCTCAAGCCGACCGTGCAAAGCGGCCTGAAACCGAGACTGCCGGTACTGAAGCAACTCGCAAAGGCCCGACAATCAACTGCCAGCCCGCGCCGCGAAATCGGGGAGGCATCGCGGCAGCGAGTTCAGCCGATTGATCGCTGCGTTAGCCCTCGTCGTCACGTCGGTCCTCCACCAACTCGCGGACTTCCTGTTGGGTCTCGACCGTCGGCGGCGATCCCGGTAGCCGACGGCCGGCAACTTCCGGTGTGAACACAAGAGTCACCAGGCCCACCAGGCCCGCGACGATCAGCATGTACGCCGGCACCATGGGGTTGCCCGTGCTGGAAACCAGTGCTTGCGCGATCAGCGGCGTGGTCCCGCCCAATGCCGAGATCGAGACGTTGTAGGAGATCGCCAGCGCTCCGTTTCGGACGTTGGTCGGGAACAGGGCCGGCATCGTGGCAGGCGATGTGCTGTCGAAACACAGTTCCATCAGACCGATCAACAGCACACCCGCGAAGACCAGCAGGTAACCACGGCCGTTCCGGATGAGGGCGAAGGCGGGGATCGACACCAGGATCAGCAGCACGCAGCCTGTCCTCATTATCGGCTTGACCCCGATCCGGTCGGAGAGGGCGGCCACGAACACCAGCAGGATGGCCACGATGGTCAGGGTGCCGGTGATCATCGCCAGCCCGGCGGTGTGACCGATGTGGACAAAGACCTTCAGGTAGGTCGGTAGGTAGCCGGTGAGCAGGTAGTCCGCGGCGTTGGCGGTGTAGACCAGAGCGGCGCAGATCAGCATTGGCTTCCACTGCTCGGCGATGGTGCGCCGATAGTCACGTGAGTCGTCGTCGGGCGCCGCTTGTTGGTTTTCCCCTTGATAGGCGGGCGACTCTTGAAGTCGCATCCGGGTGAACACCGCGAACAGTCCGAGCGGTGCGCTGAGCACCAAAGGCACGCGCCACCCCCAGGTCAGCATGTCGTGGGCCGGCAGCCACGTCTGCAACCCGGTGACGATAAGGCCCGCGGCCACGAATCCGGCCAAGTTGCCCAGCGGCAGAAAACCGACCACCATCCCGCGTTTACGGTCCGGCGCCTGTTCGACGATGTAGGTCATCGCCCCGACATACTCACCGCCGGTCGATAAGCCCTGAAACACCCGAACGACAACCAACAGAATCGGCGCCCAGATGCCGATGGCGTCATAGCCCGGCAGTAGACCCGTGCCGGTGGTACCGACGGTCATCAGCGCGATGGTGATCACCAACACCCGCTTGCGACCAATGCGGTCGCCGAGCGGCCCGAAGACGATGCCGCCGATCGGCCGTACGACGAACGCGGCCGCCATCGTGCTGAAGGTGGCGATCAGGTGCGCCGCGCTGACGCTGCCACCGGGATAAAACACCTGCGCAATGGTGATGGCGACATAGCCGTAAACCCCGAAGTCGTACCACTCCATGAAGTTGCCGATGGACGCGCCCTTGAGCGACTGGCGCATCATCTCGGGATCGCTGACCTGGATCTCGTCGCGGGTCCATCGTCGCCGGCGCCGCCGACCCAGACCGGTAAGCCGCCGTGATGTGTTCATCGGCAGGGCAACTACCCGTTAGGTGGGCTTTTCAAAGCACATGTGATCAACGGCCGTGCGGCACGTCTGGCCGCCGCTTGTCGGCACGCTTCAGCCAGTCGGAGCTGCGCTCGGACCACGACCTTGAGCGTTGCCGCACCGACAATCCACCAGCCTCGGATAGCTCTTCGGCGACGCCCACCCGCTCACGTCACTGCTCCAGTTGGTGGTGCGCCGGGAGCGGGCCGTCGACCGGCCTGCGGGCATCCGCCTCCGCCTTGGCCACCGCCTCGACGATGGCCGGATCGGTCTCGGTGGAGAACCAGTCGGCGACGTCGCTGTCATCGCCGTGCACGGCTGGCGAGTCGTCGGGCGATGGCACGAACCGGAACACCCCGTCGTCGCCGGGAACCCCGAGCGACTTGTAAAACCCCTGCAACACGGTGCCGAAGTCGCTGGGCACCACCCACACCTTGTTGGCGTCGCCCTGGGCCATCTTCGGCAGGGTCTGCAAGTACTGGTAGGCAAGCATTTCCGGGGTGGGCCGGCCGGCCTTGATCGCGGCGAACGTCTTCTCGATCGCCTTGGCCTGCCCCTGCGCCTGCAGGTAGGCCGCCGCCCGGTCGCCCTGCGCGCGCAACATGCGGGACTGCCGGTCGGCCTCAGCGGCCAGGATCGCGGCCTGCTTGGCACCCTCAGCCGCCAGGATCTGCGACTGCTTCTCGCCTTCAGCTTGCGTGATCGACGCCTGGCGCATTCCCTCGGCCGTCAGAATCACCGCCCGCTTCTCTCGGTCGGCTTTCATCTGCTTTTCCATCGAAGCCTGGATCGACGGTGGCGGGTCGATGCTGCGCAGCTCCACTCGCGCGACCCGCAGCCCCCAACGTCCGGTGGCCTCGTCGAGCACGCCACGCAACTGGCCGTTGATCTGGTCGCGGGAGGTCAGCGTCTGCTCCAGCGTCATGCCACCGACCACATTGCGCAGCGTGGTGGTGGTCAGCTGTTCCACGCCGATGATGTAGTTGTTGATCTCGTAGACCGCGGCTTGGGGGTTGGTTACCTGGAAGTACACCACGGTGTCGATGTTGAGCGTCAAGTTGTCCTCGGTGATCACCGGTTGCGGCGGGAACGACACCACCCGTTCGCGCAGATCTATCCGGGCCCGGATCCGGTCGATGAATGGCACCAGCAAGATCAGCTGCCCGCTGGCCGTGCGGCTGTAGCGACCGAGCCGTTCGACCACGGCCGCCTCCGCCTGTGGAACCAACGCCACCGACTTCGCCACCACGATGACGGCGAACACCACCAGCGCAGCGAACAAAATCAGCCCGGCAGTTGCACCTTGCATTGGGATCTCCTAAAGCTCCGAGGGGATTACGGATTCCAGACCACCGCGGTGGCCCCATCGATACGCATGACGGTGACCTGTTCGCCGGGTTCGAACTGGTCACCCTCGTTCAACGGCCTCGCGGTCCATATCTGGCCGTCTACTTTGATCTGGCCCTCATCGCGGGCCACCCGATCGAGCACCAGCGCGCGCATGCCCTCCAGCGCCTCGATGCCTGTCGTCAGGCTGTTCGCAGGAGTCAGTCGTCGTCGCAGCGCCGGGCGGACCAGCGCCAGCAGCAGCACCGAGACCACCAGAAACACCACGCCGTCGGCCCAGATCGGCAGGTCCGCCAGCCAGCTGAAGCCGGCCGCGGCCAGCGCACCACCACCCAGCATGAGCAGGAACATGTCGCCGGTGAGAGCCTCGGCAGCGGCCAGGCCTAATCCGACGATGAGCCAGATCACGGCCACAGACATGCCGTCAGGATATCGCGTGACCGGCCCAGTCCACGGCGAACAACTAGACTGCGAATCCATGTGGTGCCCAAGCGCGACGCTCTCGGTATGGGCCAATGCCTGGTTGGCCGGCCAGGCCGCCCCCGACGATCTCCTCGACGCGTTATCGTGTTGGGCCCCAGCACAATCCGTTACCGCCTACGACGCGGTCGCGGCCGGGCACACTGGGCTGCCCTGGCCGGATATCCATGACACCGGCGTGGTCTCGCTGCTACAGACGCTGCGAACGGCCGCCGGACGCTCGTCGACGGGGATACCGTCGATCTCGGTGGTGCTGCCGATCCCCGGTGACGCCCGCGGGCTGGCCCCGGGAACTCAATTCGAAGCCGACGCCATGTCAGCCGGGGAGGCGGTGATCGTCACCCACCCAGACGATCCCGGGGTAGCCGTCGGATTGGTGCCCGAATTCCAGTACGACGAATCCGACGACGAACGCGTGCTACCCGAACTGGCCGCGCTGTCGTGGACGGTCTACTCGTTGCCCGGCGCCCCGGTGATCGACCACATCGAACTGGGCGAGGCAGAGTACGAGTTACGACTGGCAGTGCGATCCGCGGCGGACACCCTCACCGGCATCGGTCTCGGGTCTACCGGAATCGATGTCGACGATCCGCGTGCAATGGTGGAGCAGTTGCTGGAATCCGCTCGGCACCACCAGGTTCCCGAGCCGGCTCCCTCGCGCGCGGTGCGGGTGCTGGAGAACGCGGCACACGTCGACGCAATCATCACCGTCAGCACCGGGCTGAGCAGGGTCGGCACCCAGTCGTTGTCCGAGGCGCAGATCGCCACCGACGCGCTGCGGCCGCTGGCCGCTGTCGTGCGATCGGCGAGAATGGCAGCGCTCAGCGCGATTCTGCAGGCCGCCTGGCAGCGTTAGTTTTAGCCCGCTCCTCCTCGGGCCGACGCGGCCCGCATCGTCGTCGGGCCGGCTAGCTCGCGACGTCGGCGACGCAGTGCGGCGGACGGCACGGCTCGCCGTTGATGCCGGCCGTGCAGCCCGGTACCGGGTCTGCCCCGGCCACCCGTGCGGGCGCACGTCCGTACCGAAGTTCGTCGATCAGATCCACCGCCAGCCGGGCGAATCGCGGGTCGGCGTTGGGTGTGCTCACCCGCGCGAATGCGATACCGGCCGCGTCGGTTTGTTCGCGTAACTCGGTGTCGAGATCCCACACCACCTCGATGTGATCGGCGACGAACCCGATCGGGCAGACGACGACGGCGTTCGTGCCGGTCTCGGCAAGCGCGGCAACGTGATCGGCGATGTCGGGTTCCAGCCACGGCACCTGCGGTGGCCCTGACCGTGACTGCCAGACCACGTCGTAGTCGTCGTAGCCGGCGGCCGCCGCGACAAGCCCTGCGGCATAACGCACTTGGCGGCTGTACAGCCTCGGCCCGAGGCGGTCGTCCGCGGCGATCGGGACCGAATGCGCGGTGAAGACCAGCCTGGCACCGGCGGGCACCGTCGCCGCCGCGGCCGCGAGGTTGTCGGCGAACATCTCGACAAACAGCGGGTGGTCGAAGTAGCGCCGCAGCTTGACCAGTTCGGGCGCACCGGGGCCGGCGGCCCGCCGCGCGCGGTCGAGATCCTCGGAATACTGGGTGCAGCCGGAGTATCCGCTCCATGCCGACGTGCTGAATGCCGCCGCACGTCGAATGCCGTTGTCGCGCATGGTTGCAACAGCGTCTTCGACGTACGGTTCCCAGTTGCGGTTGCCGAAGTAGACCGGGATGTCCAACGCCGTCTGCAGTTGGGCGATCAGATCCCGGTTGATCTGGTTGATCGGTGAGACCCCGCCGAAATGCAGATAGTGCTGCGCCACTTCGTCGAGCCGTTCCGGTGGCACGTTGCGACCCTGGGTGACGTTCTCCAGGAACGGCCGGACCTGCTCCGGGCCTTCCGGCCCCCCGAAGGACAGCAGCAGAACTGCATCGAATTCCATTGTGCGCTATAGTAACTGAGTGCTGGCGCCGCCGTCGGCGTAGATGATCGTGCCGGTGGTGGCGGGCAGCCACTCCGACAGCAGCGCGCATACGGTCTTGGCCACCGGCGTCGGGTCTTTCATGTTCCATCCGATCGGGGCCCGCTGGTCCCAGCCCTGCTCGAGCAGCTGCATCTGGGCGCCGGCCTCGTCGCCGAGCGCGCCACCGACGATCGCGCTCATGGCCAGGGTACGGATCGGCCCGGCTGCAACAAGATTCGAGCGCACGCCGACCTTGCCGGCCTCGCGCGCAACGAACCGGTTCACCGATTCCAGCGCGCTCTTGGCCACCGTCATCCAGTTGTACGCCGGCATGGCCCGAGTCGGGTCGAAGTCCATCCCGACGATGGAGCCCCCGGGATTCATGATCGGCAACAACGCCTTGGCCAGCGATGCGTATGAATACGCCGAGATGTGAATGCCTTTGGCGACGTCCTCGTAGGGCGCGTCGAAGAACGGGTAGACGCCCATGCCAGTCTGCGGCATGAAGCCGATCGAGTGCACGACGCCGTCGAGCTTGTTACCCGTACCGATCTCGGCCGTCACCCGCTCGGCCAAGGTGTCCAGGTGCTTTTCGTCCTGCACGTCGAGTTCGATCAGTGGCGCCTTCTCCGGCAACCGGTCGGCGATGCGCTGGATCAGCCGCAGCCGGTCGAACCCGGTCAGCACCAACTGGGCGCCCGCTTCTTGCGCCACTTTGGCGATGTGGAACGCGATCGACGCGTCGGTGATGATCCCGCTGACCAGGATCCGTTTGCCTTCGAGCAGTCCTGCCATGTCCGTCCTAATCTTGTGCTGTCGTCAGTGGCCCATACCCATGCCGCCGTCGACCGGGATGACCGCGCCGGAAATGTAACTCGCATCCTCGGATGCCAGGAAGCTGACCGCCCCGGCGACTTCGGCGGCGGTACCGACCCGCTTGGCCGGAATGAAGTCCAGTGCACCCTCTTGGATGCGCTCGTCCAACGCGCGGGTCATGTCGGTGTCGATGTAGCCCGGAGCCACCACGTTGGCCGTCACGTTGGCTTTCGACAGCTCGCGCGAGATCGACCGGGCCATGCCGATCAGGCCGGCCTTGGAGGCCGCATAGTTTGCCTGGTTGCCAATGCCCCAGCTGCCCGACACCGAACCGATGAAGATCAACCGGCCGAACCGCTTTCGCTGCATGCTGCGCGACGCGCGCTGGACCACCCGGAACGCGCCGGTGAGGTTGGCGTCGACGACTTTTTCGAATCTCTCCTCGGTCATCCGGATCAGGAACGCGTCGGCGGAGACACCGGCGTTGGACACCACTACCTCGACCGGGCCCTGGTGCTCCTCGACGGCGGTGAAGGCGCGATCGACGGCGTCGTTGTCGGTGACATCGCACTCAACGCCGAACAGGCCCTCGGGCGCCCCGGATCCGCGGTGCGTGACCGCGACCTTGTGACCGTCAGCCGCCAACCGCTGCGCGATCGCCAGCCCGATGCCCCGGTTACCTCCGGTGACCAGCACCGAACGGGATACGAATGCCGGTCTGCCCCAGGCGGATGCACTCGCGGAGGTGTTCTCGGTGGCCGTGTCAGTCACCCCGCAAACCTAGCGCCTTGCCGCCGCGAGGCCGAAGCGGGGCCGTTTGGCCGCGGTCAACCTTCGGCCGGACGGGGGGTGGGGCCAACGGCTCCGCCCGCGCTGTCCAGGACCATGTCGACTGCCGCCTCGATGACGTCGTCATCGGGCACCGTGCCGAACATCAGCGACGGACAAGCGACCACGCCGGAGAGCATAGAGACAGCCGCTTCGAGCCGTGGGCCCTCGAAGGCTTCCGCGAGAATAATTCGGATCGGTCGTTGACCCTCGGCATTGATCTCGTTCCTGATCTGGCTCATCGTTTCGACCGCCGCCCATTGGGCCATCACGGCCAGCACTCGGTCGAGCCGCAGATCGAGCACTCCCTGCCGGAAAGTCCGGAGCTGCCAGATCAGATCGGTCCGGATGTTGCCGGTGCGCTCGTGATGCTTGACGTCCCGAAGCGCATCCAAGGCCAAGGCCGCGAGGTCGGATTTCAATGGCCAGTGCTTGTAGAGAGTGGTCTTCGAGTAGCCGGCCCTCTCGGCGACACGCGCATGCGTGAGAGCCTCGGACCCCTCGCCAGTCAGCACGTCGAAGGCCGTTCGCGCCACATCAGCCCGGGTCCGGGTGATCCGAACGTCCTCGCCTGGGTCGCCCGTGTGGCGGCCGTGGGCACGTGTCATGTGGGCGCCCTTCCCCCTGTCCGTGGCCCGGACGGATGCCGGCCATCTCACGAAACTACCCGATGAACGCATTAACCAGAAATATCACTGCGATCCACTAGTGGACTAAACGATCATTAGTGTACGGTGTTGTTTACCGTAACTCCGCTTGTTCAAAGGATCAACGATGACCCCTGAAGAACTGACCCACTCCCAATTCGACACGGTCTACAACTTGCTGTCCTTCTCGATCGCTGCGCAACTGTTCACCGCGATTTTTCTGCTGGCCGCGCAAGGACGGGTGTTGGCCCGCTACCGGCAAGCCGTGGTGATCTCCGCGATCGTCTGCGGCATCGCCGCCTACCACTACTTCCGCATCTTCGACTCGTTCAAGCAGGCTTTCGTCACCACCGCTGCGGGCGGACGCGGCACCTACGTCCAGGCAGCCGGGGAGTCTTTCAACGAGGCTTACCGCTACGTCGACTGGCTCCTCACGGTGCCTTTGCTGCTGACCGAGCTCGTCGTCGTACTGGCGCTGGCGAGCAAACTACAAAACTCTCTGCTCTACCGGCTCATCCCCGCATCGGCCCTGATGATCGCGCTGGGCTATCCCGGGGAGATCAGCGGTAACAATGCCGTACGCAACGTCTTTGGGCTGCTGTCGACGATCCCCTTCCTCTACATCCTGTATGTGCTGTTCGTCGAGCTCACCCGCTCGCTGGACCGCCAGCCCGAAGCCGTCCGCAGTACCGTCGGCGGAATTCGTTTCCTGCTGCTGGCCACCTGGGGCGTCTACCCGCTGGCATACATCATTCCCCTCTACGCATCCCATGCAGGAGCGACCGCGTGGGTGGCCAAGCAGGGCGGCTACTCGCTGGCCGACATCTTGGCGAAGTGCCTCTACGGCCTGCTGATCTACCGGATCGCCCGTCTGAAGTCCTACGCCGACGACCCGGTCTTCGCCGCCGAGGAAGGTACGCACCGAGTCCGGCCTCCGGCGAACCGCGCCACCGCGGGAGCGGCGTAGCGCGTACAGCCATGCGGCCTGCCCATCTCCCGACCACCGGAGCATTTTCGCGAAGACCACGAATCGATGTGGGCGCCTGGGCACCCCTGCGGAAAGCTGCCATCTGGTCGAGATTGGTACTGCTGGGCACGGTAGTCGTGGCGGGCGGTCACGTCGTGGGGCTGCCCGCCGTACCGACACCGCTCGTGCTGGCGGTCGCCGGTTTGGGACTGGTAGCCGGGGTCCCGCACGGAGCGGCAGACCACGCGATCGCCTACAGCCTGGCCGGTGACAAGCCCATGGTCCTGGTAATCGTCGGGTACGCCGGCGTTGCGGCCGGGGTATGGGCACTGCTGCGGTGGGCCGGTCCGGCGGCGTTGATCGCGGTGGTTGCACTGAGCGCCCTGCACTTCGGCCTCGGCGAGCTGGAGGTCGTGAACCCGCTCACCGGCTGGCGTCCGCCGATGCTGGTAGCTGTCGCTATCGTCGTCGCCGGATCCGGGGCGTTGGTGCTGCCCCTAGCTCACTGCGGCGTCCAGCTGCAGGCGGTGGCGAACACCGTCTCACCGGGTCTCGGAAGGGTACTCGGCTGGGCACCGATGCAAGCCAGCCTGGTAGTGATGTGGCTGCTCGCGGCGCTGATCGCGGTGACAGCTTCGCTGCGGTCCGTTCATCCCACGGTCGCCCTCGACGTCCTGATCCTCGGCGCTGTCGGGATGCTCGCGCCACCGCTCCTTGCGTTCGCCGTATGGTTCGGCGGCTGGCACTCGCTGCGCCACTGTGCGCGGACGCTGACAATCGAGCCGGGCTGCGCCGGCCTGCTGGCAGCAGACCGAGGGCGCGAGGCGGCTCTGAGACTGACCCGACTGGCCGCGATCCCATCGGTGGCAGCGTGGACGGCGTTGGCGGCACTTGGCTGGTTCACGGCGGCGGCTTCAAGCCCGACCGCGCTCGTGGCCGAGGTTTTGCGTCTGCTTCTCGCCCTGACGGTGCCACACGCGCTGGTCGTGCTCTGGGCCGACCGCGCTACCCACCGACCGCGCGCCAAACATGACTCGGTTTCCCCGGCGATATGCGCCGAAGCTGCTGGATCCACACCTTGAGGGGCACACCGCTGCCCGACGACCTGTTTTCGGACACCGTTCTGAGGGCGGCGTTCTCCTCGGTTACCCCAGATATGCCGGTCATCGGCACCTGCCTGCATTGGGCACTGACGATGGACCTCGGCGAACCGGAGGGAACGCCCGGCACCGGAATCGCCCAGCCTTGGTGCGCAACAGAGCTAGGTCGGCAACCGCCGGTTGATCAACAACGCGGCCAACGCGGCCAGCGCCAGCACCAGCGAACCCAGCCGCAGCCAACCGATGCTGGCATCGCCCCGGATCGTCTCGTAGCCAATCTGCTGCTGCAGCGAGGCGTAAACCTGCTTGAGCTCCTGCAGATTAGAGGCATCGTAGTGGGTGCCGCCGGACAGCTCGGCAACCTTTTTCATCGTGCTGTCATCCACCGGCACCGGCTGGCGCTGACCGTTGATTTCCACGAAGCCGTACGGGGTGCCGAACGAAATGGTCGAGATCGGCACGCCCTGGTCCTTGGCGGTGCGCGCCGCGGTGAACGCACCCTTGGGGTTGTCCGGGTTGGTCGGCATCGTCTCTTTGCCGTCGGAGAACAACACGATGCGCGCGGGCGGCGGGGTGTCGCCACCTCCGATCACCGCGCCGACGGTGGCGATGGCCTGCAGGGCGGTGAAGATGCCCTCACCGGTGGCGGTGCGGTCGGCGAACTGCAGCTTGTCCAGGGCGGCCTTGGTCGCATCACGGTTGGTGGTCGGCTGGACCAGCACGGTCGACGTCCCCGCATATGCGATCAGCCCGAGGTTGATCCCGGGCGTCAGCTCGCCGGCGAACTCCTTGGCCGCCACTTCGGCGGCAACCATCCGGTTGGGTTCGACATCGGTGGCCCGCATGGATTGCGAGACGTCGATGACGAGCATCACCACTGCGCGGTTACGCGGAATCCGGACATCATGCGTCGGCCCGGCCATCGCGATCGTTAACAGCAGCAACGACGCCATCAGCAGGATCGCCGAAAGGTGCCGCCAGCGCGTGGGTTGTTTGGGCGCAACGCTTTCCAACAGCTCCATGTTGGCGAACCGGAGCATCCGGCGGTGGCGGGCCAGCTGCGCGAAGACATACAGCGCGGCCAGGACCGCGATCACCAACAGGAACAGGAAGAACCACGGGTGGGCAAACCCGGACAACGTCATCGGCCCGAGTAAGGGCAATGTCATAGCAGACCTGTCTGTGCTGGCGACGATAGACAGTGCAGCGCGATCCGGTTGAGGCCGGTGCAGCGGCACCGCATTCCGGTGGTCGAGCTCGACTCGTGAACAGCGCGAGTCACTGGCGCCCCGCCAGTGCACCGCGTCGGCGGGATTCGACGAATCGGACGATGTCGGCGATCCAGTCCCGGTCAGTGCGCAGCGACAGCAGCGGCACCCCGCAGCTGCGCAACGTGCGGGACACGTCGGCGCGATGCGCCGCGGCGGCCTTCGCGAAGTCGTCGCGCAGTTGTTCGTCGATGGTGAACTCGCGGGACCGCCCGGACTCGGCGTCCTGCAGGATGACATCGCCGATGTCGGGCAACTCGACGTCGCGAGGGTCCAGGACCTCGATGCCGAGCACCTCGTGGCGGGCGGCGATCGCGCGCAGCGGCCGCATCCAGTTGATCGGGCCGAGGAAGTCGCTGACGATCACGGCCATCCCGCGGCGACGCTCGGGACGGCGCAACGCGTCGATGGCCACCGACAGATCGCCACGCACCCCCACCGGAGCCTTCGGCATCGTGGCGATGGTGCGCAGCAGCGTCTGCTCGTGCTGACGCCCGGAGCGAGCAGGTACGCGAGTTACCTTCTCGCCGTTGGCAATCAACGCACCGATCCGGTTGCCGCCACCACTGTTGAGGAATGTGATGGCGGCCGCGGCGGCCACCGCCAGATCACGCTTCTCGCAGACCGCGGTGCCGAAATCCAGGCTGGCCGACAGGTCGACGACCAGCCAGGTCTCGAGTTCGCGGTCGGCGATCATCTGCCGCACGTGCGGGTGGGTGGTCCGCGCCGTGACCGCCCAGTCCATCCGGCGCACGTCGTCGCCGGGCTGATACTCGCGTGACTCCCCCGGCTCCGAGCCCGGCCCCGGGATCAGGCCGAGGTGATCCCCGTGCAGGAGGCCGTCGAGCTTGCGTTTGACCGTGAGATCCAGGGTGCGCAGCGCCGCCGCCAGTTTAGTGTCGTCGATCAGCCCGCGCTGCATCGACGGCGGGCGGTTGGCCGCGGGCTGCTCCGCGGCGGAAGTGCTGTCGGTCACCGACCGCTGGCCGCCGCACCCGCGGACTGCATCGCCGCAGGCACCGAATGGCCTTGCTGCGGAACAGCATTCACCTGCGGCATACCAACAGTCTGCAGCACCCGATTGATCACGATCTCCGACGAGATCTCGTCGGCCAGTGCGTCGTAGGTGAGCACCAAGCGGTGGCGCAGCACATCGGGGATCACCTCCACGATGTCCTGCGGGATCACGTAATCGCGACCGCGCACCAGCGCCAGCGAGCGCGACGCCGCGATGATGCCCAGCGAGGCACGCGGCGATGCACCGAAGGAGATCCAGCTCTTGACGTCGTTCATGCCGAGTTGCTCGGGATGGCGGGTGGCTGTGACGACGCGAACCACGTAGTCGACCAGCGCGTGGTGGACGAAGTTGTTCGCGGCGAGTTCCTGTAGCCGCAACAGGTCGCCGGTCTCGAGGATCTGCTTGGGCTCCGGCGGCTTGACGCCCATCCGGTAGATGATCTCGCGCTCTTCCTCCGGAGACGGGTAGCTGACGTTGATCTTGAACAGGAAGCGGTCGCGCTGCGCTTCGGGCAGCGGATAGACACCTTCATGCTCGATCGGGTTCTGGGTGGCCATTACCAGGAACGGATTGGGCAGTGGAAATCTCTTGCCCCCGATCGACACCTGTCGCTCCTGCATGACCTCCAGCAGCGCGGACTGCACCTTGGCCGGCGCACGGTTGATCTCGTCGGCGAGCAGGAAGTTGGCCACGACCGGGCCGAGTTCGGTGTCGAACTCTTCCTTGCCCTGCCGGTAGATGCGGGTACCGATGATGTCGGTGGGTACCAGGTCAGGAGTGAACTGGATGCGCGCGAACGTTCCGCCGACCACCTTGGCGAAGGTCTCCACGGCCAGGGTCTTGGCGACACCGGGTACACCCTCGAGCAGCACGTGGCCTTTGGACAGCAGACCGACGAGCATCCGCTCGACGAGCTGGTCTTGGCCGACGATGATCCGTTTGACCTCGAAGATGGCCCGCTCCAAGGTATGCACCTCGGCCGCCAAGCCGTTGCCACCACCGCCGGGGGCCGCGTGCGCGGGTGCCGTCGAAGACCTGCCCGGACCCGAGTAACCGCTGGTGCCCGGCGGCGGCCCGCCTGCTGATGTCATCGATTACCCTCCACGGCTCAACCTTCCAACGATCAATCAGACACGATCGCTCGCACCACGAACGTCGCGGGGCAGCGGCGTGCCCTGGTTCAACTATTCCAGGCCACCCGGAATCCGTCGACGTGGCCCGCCTGGCGACGATGCATTCCGCGGAGCGGACTGCGAAGAAGCCGGGCCATCAGACCCGCTCAGTACTCAATGATCCGGGTCAGGAACGGCGTCATACCCGATTTGCGGACCGGGCTGATGGTGACTTTGCCGGCGCTGCCCGACGCCTCCAGCATCTGGCCGTTGCCCAGGTAGATGGTGACGTGCTGGCCACCACCCGGGCCGTAGAAGATCAGGTCGCCGCGCTTGGCCTGCGACGGCGGGATGTGGCGGCCGGCGTTGTACTGGTCACCGGAGAACCTCGGCAGCAGCACCCCGACCCCGGCAAAGCTGTACCGGACCAGGCCCGAGCAGTCGAAGCCGACCGTGTTGGCGCCGGAGTCGATGCCTTTACTCGGCCCGTTGGGCGTGCCGCCACCCCACGAGTACGGCACACCCATCTGCGACGAACCGCGCCGGATCACGTATTCCACCGCCTGCCGGCCGTAGACCCGCGGTATCCCGTTCGCGCCGGTGCTGGGTGTACCGCCCAGGTTGATTCCCAGGCCACTGAGGAACTGCTGCCCCAATCCGAGCGTCGTCTGGGTGGCGCTGGCAGTGGCCTGCAGCGACTGGTTGGCAAGGGCCACCGGGTCACCTGGCGCGCCGGCGCTGACCGTCGGCGGCAGGGTCGGATCCCACGCGCCGTCCTCGGCCACAGCGGGAGCGGCCAGCCCGATCAGCAGGCTGACGGCCGCCAGCACCGGCCAGGCCACTCTGGTCCGGCGCACCGCTCTGGAATCTGTAAACCCTTGGCGCATGAATCCTTTCAACGCGTCAGTATTCGATGTAACGGACCACGTAGGGCGTCATGCCGCTGGTGCGCACCGGTGCGACCCGAACCTTCAGGCCGACGTCGGGCGCCTCGAGCATCTGGCCCTGGCCCAGGTAGAGCGTCACGTGCTGGCTACCGCCGGGGCCGTAGAAGATCACGTCACCGCGGCGCATCTGCGAGGCCGGGATCTTGCGGCCCAGCTCGTACTGCGAACCGGAGTAGTGCGGCAGCTTGATGCCGACGCCGGCGAACGAGTACAGCACCAGGCCGGAGCAGTCGAAGCCGACGGTGCCCGAGCCCGAACCGATTCCCTTGCTGGGTCCGGCGGCGTTGCCACCACCCCACGAGTAGGGCACACCCAACTGCGACAGACCGCGCCGGATCACGTATTCGGACGCCTGCCGACCGTAGACCCGCGGAATCTTTCCGTTGGTGAAACCGGTTGGGGTGGGGGCCAATCCCAGTTGCTGCAGGAAGCTGCGGCCCATGTTGGAGGTGGCTTCCGATGAGGTCGACATCGTCCCGAGGACCTTGTTGAGAATCGCGATCGGGTCACCGGGCACGTTGGCGCTGGGCACCATCGGCAGTGTGGGGTCCCACCCGCCATCCCAGTTGGCGCCGTTGCCTTTCGGCCGGTTGGGCGAGCCCGGCGCGACCGGGTCCCACCGGTCAGACCCAGATCTCGACGCCGCCCGCTGTCCGGCATCCGGTCCGCCCGCGGATGCCGACCAATTGCGGGCGGCGTCGAGTCTGGATTGGGCCGCATTGCGTTCATCGGCCAGTCGAGTGACTTCTTGCTGCTGCTCGCCGAACTTGCGGTGGGCGTCGGTCAGCGCCGCCACCGCCGCGTTCTGGCTGGCTTGCGCGTCGCCAACGGCTTTGTCGGCCTTCTGCTTTGCCAGCCGCGCCCTGGATTCCTTGTTCAGCTGCTCGGTACGGGCGCGCTGCAAGTTGTCCATCGCCTGCTGCGAGCTGGCGGCCAGCGCCTGGCCGGCCGCCGCGGTCGCGATCATGTCGTCGGGGTTCTTCGCGGTGAGGTAGCTGTCCGCGGGGCCGTTGACGTAGCTGGCTACGGCGAAGCGGTCGAATCGCTTCTGCGCGGCGGCAATTGCGGCGTCGGCGTCGTTAACCGACGCCTGGCTGGCTGCGACGTCGTGTTGTGCGGCCGCCGCGTTGTCGCGCGCCGTCTCGACATCGACCACCGCTTTGTTGACGCTTTCTTCCTCAGTCTGGATCTGCGCGTTGAGATCCTGCAGGCGCTGGTTGGCCTGCGCGACATCGGCGATCAATGTGGCCATCGAGTCCGGGTCGGCTTCGGCCAGACCAGGCGTGCCCAGCAACAGGGCCACGCTGAGCACTGTTGGACCCAGTCGATGGGTGAGCGTGGTCGCCAATCGGACAGACGAGCCGCGGCGGTTGCGTCTCATTCGACTCGGGTCTCCTTGGCTCAACGCGGGACGGATGGCGCTACCATTCCGAGCCCCCAGTTATCACCGGAAGCACGAACAAACCAATACATCCCCTGCACCGTAAGTCACATCTGACCCAGTGGAAACTTAAGTCACAGACTACAAGCTTGTTATTATGAAAACTGTGACCCTACGGTGACATCATTAATTTGCCCGCGTCCGCGGTGTAAGCACCGGGGCTATCCAACACGCGACGAATACAGCGAGTTAGGCACCGCGATCGGCGTCTTCAACGGACGAAGCAGCGTTGTCGCTCGACGTTGCTGAGCGTTTTGCCCGAAGTTGCATGTATCGGGTCCCGACGACGGCCGCCAATACCCCGATCAGCACCACGATGGTGAATGGCGTCCAGGGGAATTGCGGCGTCTCGAGCTGGTGCAGAAAATTCTGCGCCGACAGCAGCGTATTGCCGGTTTTGGCGTGATCCTCGCCGATCTCCAGCGTCGACCGCGGAAAGTGCGTGCTGTAGGTGCCGACGTAGTTCGGGCTGAGCACCAAGACAGTCGCGTCGGGATGCTGGGAGCCGACGACGGTGGCGATGTCACGCAGCGGGGTGTCGTTCGGCGGATTGCGATCCAGCACGACGATCTTCAAATCGATGCCATGATCGTGGGCTTGCTCGACCAACTCGATCAGGCCGGGCGCCACCGAAGACGGCGCGCTGATGTTCCCCGCGGCGATTTGATACTGAACGATCGACAGGCAGTCGTCAGGCTTGGTCGCCGGATCGACACCGAGGGTGCCGCAGATCTCGCCCGGTATGTAGAGCGGCGCGTGCGGGGTGGTCACGGACAGAACCGTACCGCCTGACGACGCGGGCGTCACAGCAGGCAGTCGGCGAAAAAAGCGGAAGTTTTCGGCCCTGTCGGATTGCAGGACAAGCGTACTGTTAGAGTTGCGAGTGCGCGTCGACACGGCCCGTCGGCGAGCAGAACCAGCGGCGCTGTCGCACATGCGGCAGCTGTGTCCGAGCCGGGCGCAGGGGTCGCCGCCAACCAGACAGATCTCGGGAGTTGATGTGAGCAGCAAAGATTCGGTGAATTCATTCGGAGCCCGCGACACCTTGACGGTCGGCGGCAACAGTTACGAGATCTATCGGTTGGACGCGGTTCCGGGCACGGAGAAGCTTCCCTACAGCTTGAAAGTTCTCGCCGAGAACTTGCTGCGCAACGAAGACGGCAGCAACATCACCAAGCGGCACATCGAGGCCATCGCGAACTGGGATCCCAGCGCCGAACCCAGCATCGAAATTCAGTTCACGCCCGCGCGGGTGGTGATGCAGGACTTCACCGGCGTCCCGTGTGTAGTCGACCTGGCCACCATGCGCGAAGCTGTCGGCGGACTGGGCGGCGACCCGGAGAAGGTCAATCCCCTCGCCCCCGCCGAACTGGTGATCGACCACTCGTTGATCCTGGACGTGTTCGGCACCGCGGATGCCTTCGAGCGCAACGTCGAACTCGAGTACGAGCGCAACGGCGAGCGCTACCAGTTCCTGCGATGGGGCCAGAGCGCATTCGACGACTTCAAGGTGGTGCCGCCGGGTACCGGCATCGTGCACCAGGTCAACATCGAATACCTGGCCCGCACGGTGATGACGCGCGCAGACGCGCACGGAACAGTAGCGGCCTACCCGGACACCTGCGTGGGCACCGACAGCCACACCACGATGGTCAACGGCCTGGGTGTGCTCGGCTGGGGCGTGGGCGGTATCGAGGCCGAGGCCGCCATGCTGGGCCAGCCCGTCTCGATGCTGATCCCGCGTGTGGTCGGGTTCAAGCTGACCGGTGAGATCAAGCCGGGCGTCACCGCGACCGACGTGGTGCTGACTGTCACCGAGATGCTGCGCAAGCACGGCGTGGTCGGCAAATTCGTCGAGTTCTACGGCGCCGGTGTGGCCGAGGTACCGCTGGCCAACCGCGCCACACTGGGCAACATGAGCCCCGAATTCGGCTCCACCGCAGCCATTTTCCCGATCGACGAAGAGACCATCAAATACCTGACGTTGACCGGCCGCACCGACGAGCAGTTGGCTCTGATCGAGGCCTACGCCAAGCAGCAGGGCATATGGCACGACGCCGACCACGAGCCGAAGTACTCCGAGTACCTTGAACTCGACCTGTCCACCGTGCTGCCGTCGATCGCCGGGCCAAAGCGCCCCCAAGACCGAATCCTGTTGTCGGAAGCCAAGGTTGCGTTCCGCAAGGACATCCACAACTACGTCGAGGGGAACCGCCAAACTCCCGAGACGGCCCTGGACGAAGCGGTCGCGGAGTCGTTCCCGGCCAGCGACTCGGTGGCACTGTCGTTTGCCGACGACGGAGCCGTCGACGTGACGCCCAGCGCGGCCAACGGCCGCGATGGACGTCCTACCAAACCGGTGCAGGTCAGTACGGCGGATCACGGCAACTTTGTTCTCGACCACGGCGCGGTCGTCGTCGCGGGCATCACGTCGTGCACCAACACGTCCAACCCCGAGGTGATGCTCGGCGCGGCGTTGTTGGCCCGCAACGCCGTCGAGAAGGGCCTGACCTCCAAGCCCTGGGTGAAGACCAACATGGCGCCGGGTTCGCAGGTGGTCACCGACTACTACAACAAGGCCGGGCTGTGGCCCTACCTGGAGAAGCTGGGCTTTTACCTCGGCGGCTACGGATGCACCACCTGCATCGGCAACACCGGTCCACTGCCCGACGAAATCTCCAAGGCGATCAACGACAACGACCTGTCGGTCACCGCGGTGCTGTCCGGCAACCGCAACTTCGAAGGCCGCATCTCCCCCGACGTCAAGATGAACTACCTGGCGTCGCCGCCACTGGTGGTCGCCTACGCCATTGCCGGAACCATGGACTTCGACTTCGAGAATGACCCACTGGGGTCAGACGAAGACGGCAACGACGTGTTCCTGAAGGACATCTGGCCGACCACCGAGGAGATCCAGGAGACTATCGCGTCATCGATCAACCGCGACATGTTCGTCAGCTCCTACGCCGACGTGTTCTCCGGCGACGAGCGCTGGCGCTCGCTGCCGACACCGGAGGGCAACACCTTCGAGTGGAGCGACAGCTCCACCTACGTGCGCAAGGCGCCGTATTTCGACGGCATGCCCGCCGAGCCCGAGCCGGTGTCCGACATCAAGGGTGCCAGAGTCCTTGCTCTGCTGGGTGATTCGGTGACCACCGACCACATCTCGCCGGCCGGAAGCATCAAGCCGGGCACGCCGGCGGCGCTGTACCTCGACGAGCACGGCGTGCATCGCAAGGACTACAACTCGCTCGGTTCGCGGCGCGGCAATCACGAGGTGATGATCCGCGGCACGTTTGCCAACATCCGGCTCAGCAACCAAGTGCTCGCGGGGTTGGGCGAGGTCGTCCCTGGCGGCTACACCCGCGACTTCACCCAGGATGGCGGCCCGCAGGCCTTCATCTTCGATGCAGCGCAAAACTATGCGGCACAAGACATTCCACTGGTCGTACTGGGCGGCAAGGAGTACGGCTCCGGATCGTCACGGGACTGGGCGGCCAAGGGCACCCGGCTGCTCGGGGTGCGCGCGGTGATCACCGAGTCGTTCGAACGCATCCACCGGTCCAACCTGATCGGGATGGGCGTCATTCCGCTGCAGTTCCCGGCGGGCAAGTCAGCCAAGGACCTTGGCCTGGATGGCACCGAGGTGTTCGATATCACCGGAATCGAGGAGCTCAACAAGGGTAAGACGCCCAAGACCGTGCATGTGAAAGCCACCAAAGATGGCGCCGAAGCAATCGAATTCGACGCCGTGGTGCGCATCGACACTCCTGGCGAAGCCGATTACTACCGCAACGGCGGCATCCTGCAGTACGTGCTGCGTAACATGCTCAAGTCGAACTAGTTTGAGGGGTTAGTGGAGCTGAGCGGCCGTGCCCAAGGTCAGTCAGGATCATCTGGCGGCCCGGCGCCGTCAGATCCTTGACGGCGCCCGCCGCTGCTTCGCCGAGTTCGGCTATGACGGAGCAACGGTGCGCCGCCTCGAGCAGGCGATCGGTTTGTCGCGGGGCGCGATCTTCCATCACTTCCGCGACAAGGACACGCTGTTCTTCGAGCTGGCGCACGAGGACGCCGAGCGGATGGCCGACGTCGCGTCGCGTGCGGGTCTGGTGCAGGTGATGCGCGACATGCTGGCGGCACCCGAACAGTTCGACTGGCTCGCCACGCGATTGGAGATCGCGCGAAAGCTGCGCCACGACCCGGAGTTCAACAAGGAGTGGACCGACCGGTCAGCGGACCTGGCGGCAGCGACGATCGAGCGCTTGCGTCGGCAGAAGCAGGCCGGCCGGGTACGCGACGACGTTCCCAGCGACGTGCTGCAGTGCTATCTGGACCTGGTGCTGGACGGGCTGGTGGCCAAGGTGGCCTCCGGTGAAAATACCCAGTTGCTCACCGCCGTCCTCGATCTGGTCGAGGGCTCCGTCCGCCAGAGCTAATTCGACGCGCGCTCAACGCGTGCGGGCGCGGTGGTTGGGACCGCCGCGACTGCGCATCGTGGTGCCGGATTCGCGCAGCATGCTGTGGATCGATCCGTAAGACCTACCGGTCGACACGACCAGCGTCCGAATGCTGGCTCCGCCTTCGTAGGCGCTGCGCAATTCACGCAGAAGCTGATCCCGCGGCTTCGTCGATTTCCTCATCGGCCCCTCCCCGCTTGAACGTCGAGCCCTAGGAACACAGGCTATGAACCCGGGTTAACCTGCGGGGCGGATTGGCCAAATCCTGTGCTACGGCGCGAAAATTGCGCCGCGTCGATCAGGCCAGCTCGATGAGATCGCGGTATTCGTCGGACCAATGGTCCTCGGTTCCATCCGGCAGCAGGACGACCCGTTGCGGGTCGAGCGCTTCGGCGGCACCCGGGTCGTGCGTGACAAGGACGACGGCTCCGGTGTAGCTGCGCAGGGCATCAAGGACCTGCTCGCGCGACGCCGGGTCGAGGTTGTTGGTCGGCTCGTCGAGCAGCAACACGTTGGCCGTCGAGGCCACCAGCCCGGCGAGCGCCAACCGGGTCTTCTCGCCGCCGGACAGCGTGCCGGCCGGTTGGTCGAGCTGGGCGCCGGTGAACATGAACGCGCCGAGCAGGCCACGCAGGTCCTGCTCACCGGAATCAGGCGCGGCGTGGCGAATGTTCTCCCATACGCTGGCGGCGTCGTCGAGGGTGTCGTGCTCCTGCGCGAAATAGCCGATTTTCACACCATGCCCGGGCTCAATCGTCCCGGCATCGGCTTGTTCGACACCGGCCAGCAACCGCAACAGCGTCGTCTTGCCGGCACCGTTGAGACCGAGCACCACCACCCGAGAACCCCGGTCGATGGCCAGATCGACTCCGGTGAAAATCTCCAGCGAGCCGTAGGTCTTCGTCAGACCGGATGCGGTCAGCGGTGTGCGCCCGCACGCCGAGGGGCTGGGGAACTTGATCCGAGCCACTTTGTCGGCCACCCGCTCGTCGTCGAGGGCGGCTATCATCCGATCGGCACGGCGCAGCATGTTCTGCGCCGCAACGGCTTTGGTCGCTTTGGCGCCCATCTTCGCGGCCTGGGCCCGCAATGCGGTGGCCTTGCGTTCGGCGTTGGCGCGCTCGCGGCGGCGCCGCTGCTCGTCGGTGGCGCGAGCGTCGAGATACTTCTGCCAGCCCATGTTGTAGACGTCGGCTTCGCCGCGGACCGCGTCGAGGAACCAGACCCGGTTCACCACGTCAGCCAGCAGGTCGACGTTGTGGCTGATGACCACGAGCCCACCGGCGTGGTTGCGCAGGAAGTCGCGCAGCCAGCCGACCGAGTCGGCGTCGAGGTGGTTGGTCGGCTCGTCGAGCAGCAACGTGGTGGCCGACCCCGAACCGGTGTCGGATGCGGCGAACAGGATGCGGGCCAACTCCACTCGGCGGCGCTGGCCGCCGGACAGGGTGCGCAACTGCTGGGTCAGGACGCGGTCGGGCAGCCCAAGGCTCGCGCAGATGCGGCCCGCTTCGCTTTCCGCGCCGTAGCCGCCGAGCGCGGCGAAGCGCTCTTCGAGTTGGCCGTAGCGACGGATGGCACGATCGCGCACGTCGTCGTCGGCGACTTCGGCCATCAGCGCCTGTTGCTTCTCCAGGTCGGTGAGCAGGGTGTCCAGACCGCGCGCCGACAGCACCCGGTCGCGGGCCAGCACATCGAGGTCGCCCTCTTTGGGATCCTGCGGCAGGTAACCGATCTCGCCGGTGCGTGTCACGGCTCCGGCGTACGGCTCCCCCTCGCCGGCGAGGATGCGCAGCGTCGTGGTCTTGCCCGCGCCGTTGCGGCCGACCAGCCCGATCCGATCGCCGGGCTGGATCCGCAGTGCCGGCCCGTCGGCATACAGGAGAGTGCGCGCACCTGCGCGGACCTCCAGGTCCGTAGCCGTGATCACGGTCAGTCTCCTTGCGCGGATCTGTTATTTGTCGTCGGTGAAAACCGGCGGGCGCTTCTCGGCGCGCGCGGCAACCGCTTCTTCGAAGTTGCCGGTGAGCAGACGGACGAAAAGCTGTCCCAAGCCTTCGGCCTGCATGTGCCCCTCCAGGCTGGCGGCGTCCAGTCCACTCCATAGTGTGCGCTTGGTCAACTCGACGCCGGGCCGGGAGAACGCGGCAATCCGTTCGGCCATGTCGAAACACGTCTCCAGCAGCTGGTCGTCGGGGACCCGGCGGGACACCAGCCCGATCCGCTCGGCCTCCTCGGCGTCGACGTCGCGCCCGGTCAGCATGATCTCGAAGGCCCGCGACGATCCGATCGCCCGCGGCAACAGGTAGCTCAAGCCCAGTTCGCTGGCGGTGAGCCCGTTGTTGATGCCGGCGGCGCGGAAATACGCGCCGTGCGCGGCGACTCGGATGTCGGCGGCCAGCGCCAGGCACAGCCCGCCGCCGATCGCGGCACCGTTCACCGCGGCGATCACCGGCTGGTGCAGCTTGCGCAACGCCAAGATGACGTCGTCCAGAATCGCCATCGAGCGCAGCGCATACGTCGGTCGGGTCAGATCTTGGACGTGGGGCACCGAGCCGGCCGACTTGTGGTCGGCGCCGGAGGAGAAACCCTTGCCGGCACCGGTCAGCACCACAACCCGTACCGCGTTGTCGTCGGTGATGTTCTCCAGCACCTCTTGGAGCGGCACCATGACGTCGAACGCCATGGAGTTCATCCGCTCCGGCCGGTTGAGGGTGACCAGCGCAACGTGCGGCCGCGGGTGTTCGACGAGGACCATGCTCACCGTTGAACGGTAACGCGACGCCTGACCACGATGCGGGCCGCGGGGCGGCCGCGGCTCAGGACTGGTCGCCCTCGTGCGTCGCAGTGGCAGCGTCGACGTCGAAGTCCTTCACTCGCTGAACCAGCTCCTCCAGCGCGGCCGGCGGCAGGGCGCCGGCCTGGTTGAAGATCAACTTGCCCTTCTTGAACGCCATCAGCGTGGGGATGGACCGGATCTGCGCGGCGGCGGCAAGTTCCTGCTCGGCCTCGGTGTCCACCTTGGCGTGCACGACGTCGGGGTGCTTGTCCGCGGACGCGGCGAACGTCGGCGCGAACTGGCGGCACGGACCGCACCAGGACGCCCAGAAGTCGACGAGCACGATGTCGTTGCCGTTGATCGTGTCGTTGAACTGGGCGCCGGTGAGTTCTTGGGTAGTCACGGGCTGTTCAACGAACTGTGCTCCTGCGGTGTTCCCCAGGATCAGGTCAGATGGTCGTAGTCGCCGCGGACCCAGGCAGCGTGCCGCGCGGCCGATCGCTGGACCACGCCGTGTCCGTCGGTGGCGATGGTGTTGGTGTGCAGGCCGTAGATCCGGTCGAAATGCAGCGGCGCCAGCGTGGCGGCCATCCGCTGCACCACCGACGCCGACAGCGGCAGCCGGTTGGGGTAGCTCCGCAAAAATCCGACGGTGCGACGGTCCGGGTTGGGGAAGACGGTGTCCCCGGCCAGCAGCACGCCCCGACCGCCGGCACCATCGGCCCAGCACGCGACCGCGCTACCCGGGAAATGCCCGCCCACCCGGTAAACCGTCAGCGACGGCGTCAGCACCAACGTGTCGGCCCACTGCCGGATGGCCGGGTCGGGCCGCATCACCCAGTCGGCGTCGGCGGCGTTGACGTACACCGGGACCCCGCCCAAGCGGCGGCTCCACTCGACCTGCGCGCCGAACATGTGCGGGTGGCTGGCGACGATCGCGATGACCGGTCCGCGCTCGGCGATGGCCGCCACTGCGTCGTCGTCGACGAAACCGGGCGGATCCCACAACACGTTGCCCGCGCCGGAGCACACCAGCTTGCCCAGCTGCCCGATGCCCAACGTGGGCGAACTGCCGACCGCCACGAGCCCGTCCTCAACGACCCAGACCCGCGATTGCATCCCTTCGGCGACCAGTTGGTCCAGTGTCGCCCACAACTGACCGTCGGACGGGACCCACTGTCGTTCGTCGGCGCAGATCGCGCACACCTCCGATGCGGCGCGATGCTCGACACCGCAGGTTCTGCACAGCCAGAACACGGCTACCACCCTAATTCGACTGGCACGTCGCACGAGGCCGCTAAGGAACTGAGCTCATACTTGTCCCACTCAGCCGTGCAGTGGGTACCCCCCCAAAAAAGCAACGCCCCGATCGGAGAATCCTCATGCCAGCCACCACGCATCGACGTCGAGCGACTCGACTCACGATCCTCGCGGTCGCCGGCGCCACCGCCGTGTCGCTGGCCGCGTGCGGAAATTCGAATAACGACAACGCGGCCAAACCCAGCACGTCGGCGAGCCCGACGGCTTCTCCGCCCAAGCCGCCGCCGCCGCCCCCGCCGCCCCCGCCCATCGGTCATGACGAGGTCGAGGGCTTGGTCAGGTCGGTGTCTGACAACACCATCGAGCTCACTCAGCGAGACCGGACGGCGGCAACGGTGGACTTCACGCCGTCGACAGTGGTCACCGAGCTCGAGCCGGCCACGTTGAGCGACGTCACCAAGGGCAGCTGCGTCGATGTCGAGGCCGCGGCGCCGAGCGGTCCGCCGGGTGGACCGGTCACCGCTTCGGGCGTGACGATCAGCCCGTCCGAAGGCGGCAAGTGCCTTCCGCCGCCGCCCGCAGGGCCAGGTGAAAATCCTGCAGTCTTCGGCATCGTCGACTCGGTTACCGGCAACGCGATCGCCGTCGACAGCATCGATCCCACCGGCAAGCCCACGCACGCCACGGTGAACGTCGCCGACACGACCACGTACAACAAGAACGCGCTCACCAACGCGCAAGCGATCCAGAACGGTAAGTGCATGGCGGCGCTGGGAACCAAGGACGGCGGGGTGCTGCACGCTGGGACCATCGACCTCGAACCATGTCCACCGATGGGTCGCCCGCATCACCACTTCCACTTCCCGTTCCCGATTCCGCACCTGCCCCACTTTCGGCACCACGGCGGCTAACGGACGTTGATCTTCACCGCCACGGCGACCGTGCACACCATCGCGACGATCAAGAGTGCCATCCAGTCAGCCGGCTTCGGCCGCGCCGGGCTTGCCGAGATCTGACCGGCGCCGCCGCGAGCGGTGATCGCGTCGCCCATCTCGTCCGCGCGCCGCAGCGTCACGGTGACAACCGCGACGACCAGATCGAGCAGCTCTCCTGCTGATCGACGGACGCGCGCCCAACGGGTCTGCGGCGTCTGTCTGGGCCGCAACCTGCGAGCGGCTTCGAGCACCCGGAATTCGGCGATCAACATCGGGAAGGCCCGCAACGCGAGCGCCAACGCGACCGACCAGTCGTCGACCGGGATCCGCAACGGTCGCAGCGGTCGACCCAAAGTGGCCAACGCAGGCGCGATTTCGGCCACGTTGGTGGTCCACGACACCATCGCTCCCAGGCCGAGTAACACGATCGACAGCACGGTCAGGCGCACAAAGTCCAACACACCGCCGAGACCGAACGCGACCGCGCCGACGTGAATCACCGGAGCCCCCCCGGCCAACGACGTGACGATACCGCCGATCGCCAACACGATCCACAGCCCGCGCGGCACCGTCGGCAACACGCCGCGCGGAATATGGGCGAGACGCGCCGCGGTCAGCACCACCGCGGCCGTCAGTGCGAGTGCCACCCATCCCGGGTAGATCGTCAGCAACACCGAAAAACCAAACACCGCAACCAGTTTGGTACCAGCCCACAGCTCGTGGATGGCAGAGGTCCCGGGCACCGGGCGCAGCAGCACGACGGGACGTGGCGGGCGGCGGGCCGGGGAACTCGCGGTCACGACATCTCCTAGCGCGCGATCGACGCCGATTGCAGCGCGCCGTCACGCACATGCAGCGTGCGCGGGCACAGCTCCGCCATCCCACCGAAGTCGTGCGAAATGACCACCACGGTCATGCCGGTGTCCCGGCGCCGATCGGCGAGCAGCCGCAGCAGACGGCGCTGGCTGGCGGCGTCCAGCCCCGCCAGCGGCTCGTCGAGGATCAACGCCCGCGGCGAACGCGCCAGCAACCCGGCCAGGACCACACGCCGCATCTGGCCGCCGCTGAGCTGGTCGATGCGCCGCTTCGCCACCGCGGCGTCCAGTCCGACGACGCCCAGCGCCTCGATCACCCGGTCCTGATCGTCCGGCGAGAAGCCGGCCGACGAGGCCACTTCCAGGTCCACCCGGGGACGCATCAACTGCAGCCGGGCCGCCTGGAACTTGATCGCGACCGCGCCGACCTGCTCATCGACCGGACGCCCGTCCAGCCGACAAGAGCCTGCCGTCGGCGTGGTCAACCCGGCCATGATCCATCCCAACGTCGACTTTCCGGAGCCGTTGCCGCCGTGGATCAGCAGCCCGTCGCCCTCACCCACCGCGAAGCTGATATCGCGTAGCGCGGTTTTCGCCCACGGGGTGCCGGCGGCGTATTCGTGGCCGACGCCCGCCAATTCGAGCATCGGCGCGCGGGATTCGTGGCCCACCGCGATCGTCGACACCGGCGCGGCCGCGGTCTCGACCATTGCGGTGTTGTCCAGCGAAGCACTCAAGTTGATCGTGCGCTCGGCGGACTCGGCCTCCTGGGTGTAGTGGGTGACGTACACCAGCGTGGTGCGGTGCCGCTCGTTGAGACCGGACAGCACGCCGAGCAGTGCGTCCCGGCCCTGCTGATCGACCATCGCGGTGATCTCGTCGGCGATGATCAACGCCGGTTCCCGCGCCAGCGCGCCGGCCACCGACAGTCGCTGCAGTTCACCGCCGGACAAGCCACCGGTGTCGCGTTCAGCGAGGCCGTCGAGTCCGACCTCGGTCAGCAACCGCCCGACGTCAGTATGCTTGCCGGGCGGCAACCCCCAGACCACGTCGTCGGCGACCCGCGTGCCCAGCACCTGGCTTTCCGAATGTTGCATCACGATCGCGGTGCCACCGATCTTGCCCAGCCCCACCGCGCCGGGGCGTTCGACACTGCCCGACGTCGGTTCGCGGCCGCTCAAGATCAGCGTCAGCGTGGTTTTCCCCGAGCCGTTGGATCCGGTGACGGCGACGTATTCGCCTTCGTGCACGTCGAGGCTGACCGCGGGCAGTGCGTCGTGCTCGGCGTGCGGGTAGCGGTAGCGCACCTCGTGCAGGCGCACCGGGACCGGCCCGATCGGCCCGCTTTCGCTCAGCGCGTCCAGTTGGTGTACATCGGGAATGCCCCCCAGCCGCGCCAGCACCCGCGACAGCGCCCACCAGCCGATCACCGACGCGCCCATGATCGTGACGACGGCGTATCCCAGGACGAGCAACTGCCAGTGATCGAGTGCCTCGGTGAAGAACCGCTTGACGTCGTGCGCGGTCGGCTCCTGGTGCGGCACCAGCTTGATCAGCGAGACGAATCCGTCCCCGGTGGCGGTGATCACGCGGAACGCCAGCTGACGAACCCCGGTCAGCACCGTCAACGCCAGGATCCCGGCGACCCCGAGGACGACACCGGCGGTACCGGAGAGTAAGAGCACGGTCGGCGTGCCGCGCTCGCGGCGTTTGACGATTCCGGCCAGCCCGCCGACGTAGGAGAACAGCGCGACCGTCAGGAAGCCGCTGAAGCCGGCGACCAGGAAGCCGATCACACCGGCGGCGACCGCCGCGGTGATCGGCACCCGGAAACGGTCACGGTAAGCCAGTAGCCCGATCGGCACGGTGCCCAACAGGCCCAGCCAACCTCCCAGCGGAACGACGACGGCGATGATCGCAATCGCCGCGCTCAGTGCGCCCATCACCGATGCATGGGCCAGTTCGCTGGGTCGTAGCGATCGCTCCCGTTGGGGCGGGAGCGCCGGGCCGGTCGCACTCATGTGTTTCCACTATGCCATTCACGGCGCACGGACTCGGCCGCACACCGCCGGGCCGCGTAAACGCCGTTATTTCTTGCCGAGCCAACCTCGTTCAAATGGCAACCGCCAGGCCCGCGGGGCGATCAGCGGATGCACGGCGTTGGGACCCCACGAATCGATGTCGTAGCTGCGTACCGGTGGTGGGTCCTCGAGTAGGGGCGCCGAGACCTCCCACAGTCGCTCGATGCCTTCCGCGGTGTTGTACAGCGTGTGGTCACCGCGCATCGCGTCCAGAATCAGTCGCTCGTACGCCTCGAGGACATCGCCGGCGTGGCCGGTTTCCTCCATGGTGAACTGCAGACTGAGCTTGTCCAGCTTCATGCCCGGCCCCGGCCGCTTGCCGTAGAACGACAGCGACATCTTGGACACGTCGGCCAGGTCGAAGGTCAGGTGATCCGGGCCCTTCTGTCCCACACCGGATCCCGGCGGGAACATGCTGCGCGGCGGCTCGTGGAAGGCGATCGAGATGATGCGCTGGCCTTCGGCCAAACCCTTGCCGGTGCGCAGAAAGAACGGGACACCCGCCCAGCGCCAGTTGTCGATCTCGCATTTGAGCGCGATGAACGTCTCGGTGTCCGATTCGACTGCCACGCCGGGCATGTCGCGGTAACCGCGGTACTGGCCGCGCACCACGTGGTTGGTGTCGAGCGGCCGCATCGAGCGGAACACCTTTTTCTTCTCGTCGCTGATCGCGTTCGACGACAGTTCGGTGGGCGGTTCCATCGCGACGAAGGCCAGGATCTGGAACAGGTGGGTGACCACCATGTCCTTGAATGCACCGACCGCTTCGTAGAACTGGGCGCGGTTTTCGACGGTGAGCCGCTCGGGAACGTCGATCTGGATGTGGTCGATGAACTGACGGTTCCAAATCGGCTCGAACAGCCCGTTGGCGAACCGGAACGCGAGGATGTTCTGGGCGGCTTCTTTGCCCAGGAAGTGGTCGATCCGGAAGATCTGTTCCTCGTCGAATCGCTCATGGAGCGACTTGTTGAGTTCTCGCGCGCTTTTCAGGTCGACACCGAACGGCTTCTCCATCACCACCCGGGAACCCTTCACCAGGTCCGCCTTGTGCAGGGTGTCCATCACCGGCATCACCGCTGTGGGCGGCACGCTCAGATAATGCAGGAGGCGGGCTTCACCGCCGAGGGCCTCGGTCTGCTCGGCGACCGCACCGGCGAGGGCTTCGGGACCGCCCTGCTGGGAGACGAAGGTCAAATTGGCGATGAACTGCTCGAACGGTGCGCCGGAAGCCTCGCGGTGAGCGAACTCTGTGCAGGCCTTGTGTGCCAGCTTGCGAAAACTGTCGTTGTCCATCTCGTCGAGCGACGTTCCGATGATGCGCATTTCGGGCGCCAGATTCGAGCAGGACAGGTGAAGCAGACCAGGCAGCAGCTTGCGTTGCGCCAGATCCCCGGTGGCCCCGAACATGACGATGACGTGGGGTTCCACACCGTTTGCATCTTGCATTGCTACCGCAGCACCCACCACAATCACGATAGTAACGAAGGCCCGTCGGACGGATACCCCGCGCCAACGAACACAGAGCTCGGTGAAATATCGGCCGAGTTCACGACCGACTGATCAGGGGATCCCCACGAAGCCGGGTTCAACCTGATACCAGCCCGCCGAGTCCGAGTACGCCCATCCGCACGGGGTGAGTTGCTGATGCCCCTCGTTGTTCGTCACCCAACACTTCGGTCCGTTCGGGTCAGGTGAGGGCTTTGGGTCGGGATCTGCGGAGACAAGTCCGCTTCCCAGCAGCGCGGCAGCTGCGCACACACCAGCGGCAATCATCTTTTTCATCATCAGCCGCCCCCTTTTTAGCGTTATCTATAGTGTGCGGGCTACCGCTGACCGGCGCCGCTTCGTCGACGGCGAGAGGTGATTCTTAACCGGCACTCGACTGAGGTCTGCCGTCGACTCCGCCGCCCCGGGCCGGTCGGTCAAGCCGAGATTCAGACGGTGAAGCCCAGCGCGCGCAGCTGATCACGGCCGTCGTCGGTGATCTTGTCCGGGCCCCACGGCGGGTTCCAGACCCAGTTGATCCGCAACTCGTCGACCAGACCGGGGCCGATCAGCGCGTTGCGGGACTGGTCTTCGATGACATCGGTCAGCGGGCAGGCCGGCGAGGTCAGCGTCATGTCGACCACCGCGACGGTGCCCTCGTCGGCTTCTTCGAGATTCACGCCGTACACCAATCCCAGGTCGACGACGTTGATACCCAACTCGGGGTCGACGACATCGCGCATCGCCTCTTCGATGTCGGCCAGCAAGTCGTTGTCCGGTGCAGCGGTTTCGCTCATTCTTTGATCTCCTCGACATCGTTGGAAGCTTGGGCCAGCGCATCTTTGAACGCCATCCAACCCAGCAGTGCGCACTTCACCCGGGCCGGATATTTCGCGACGCCGGCAAACGCCACGCCGTCGCCCAGCACGTCCTCGTCGCCCTCGATATTTCCGCGTGACGACACCATCTCGGTGAACGCGGTGACGGTCTTCAACGCCTGCCCGACGCTCTGGCCGATCACCTGCTCGGTCAGCACCGAGGTGGCGGCCTGGCTGATCGAACAGCCCTGTCCGCCGTAGGACACGTCGGCGACGGTGTCCCCGTCAGCCGACAGCGCCACCCGCAGGGTGATCTCGTCGCCGCAGGTCGGGTTTTTGTGGTAAACCTCCGCGTCGAACGGCTCGCGCAGCCCGCGGTGCTGCGGATGCTTGTAGTGATCGAGGATCACTTCCTGATACATCTGCTCGAGACGCATGTCGGCTCACGCCCTTCCGAAGAAGTCGATGGCGCGACGCACGCCGGCGACCAGCCGGTCGACCTCGTCGAGGGTGTTGTACACCGCGAACGATGCACGCGCGGTCGCCGCCACATCGAATCTGCGGTGCAGCGGCATCGTGCAGTGGTGGCCGACCCTGATCGCGACGCCGTCGTCGTCGAGCACCTGGCCCACGTCGTGCGCATGCACACCGTCGACGACGAACGAGACTGGTGAGCCGCGGTTTTCCATCGACGTCGGCCCGATGATCCGTACTTCGTCCATTCCCGCCAGCCCGTCGATCGCGGCGGCCACCAGTTCGCGCTCGTGAGCTTCGACCGCGTCCATCCCGAGAGCACCGAGATAGCGGGTCGCCGCGCCCAGCCCGACGACCTGGGACGTCATCGGCGTGCCGGCTTCGAAGCGCTGCGGCGGCGCGGCAAAGGTGCTGGCCGCCATCGACACCGTTTCGATCATCGAACCGCCGGTGAGGAAGGGCGGCATCGCGTTGAGCAACTCGGCGCGGCCGTAGAGCACCCCGATTCCGTTGGGGCCCAGCATCTTGTGGCCGGAGAATGCGGCGAAGTCGACGCCGAGGGCATGCACGTCGACCGGCTGGTGCGGCACCGACTGGCAGGCGTCCAGGACGGTCAACGCACCGACCGCCTTGGCCCGCGCAACCAGTTCGGCAACCGGGGCGACCGCACCGGTCACATTCGAGTGATGGCTGAAGGTAACGACTTTGACGTTCTTGTCGAGCTGAAGCGAGTCCAGATCGATGCGACCGGCTTCAGTCTCTCCGTCGGTGACGCCGTACCAGCGCAGCGTGGCCCCGGTCCGTCGGGCCAGCTCCTGCCATGGGACGAGGTTGGCGTGATGCTCGAGCTCGGTGGTGACGATGACGTCGCCCGGCCCGATCGCCCTCTCGAAGCGGTTGTCCCCCAACACGTAGGACACCAGGTTGAGCGATTCGGTGGCGTTCTTGGTGAACACCAGCTCGTGCGCGTCGGCGCCGACGAATGCGGCGACGTCGGCGCGGCCCTGCTCGTAGGCGTCGGTGGCCTCCTCCATCAGCTGATGCGCCCCGCGGTGCACCGCGCCGTTCGAGGTCGCCAAGAACTCGCGTTCCGCGTCGAGCACCTGGATCGGGCGCTGCGACGTCGCGCCGGAATCCAAGTACGCCAACTGATTTCCGCCGCGCATGACGCGGTGCAGGATCGGGAAGTCGGCCCGGATCGCCGCGACGTCGAGCGGCGCGGGACGAGTGGCCGAGACCGTCATGTCAGGCCCCCGAGGCGGCCGTCTGGGCGAAGCGCTCGTACCCGCTTTCTTCGAGTTCGTCGGCCAGCTCCGGGCCGCCGGACTCGATGATCCGGCCGCCGACGAAGACATGCACGAACTGCGGGTGGATGTAGCGCAGAATCCGGGTGTAGTGCGTAATGAGCACGATGCCACCACGCTCTGCTTCGGCGTACCGGTTGACGCCCTCGCTGACCACCCGCAGCGCGTCGACGTCCAGACCGGAGTCGGTCTCGTCGAGGATCGCGACCTTGGGTTTGAGCAGTCCGAGTTGCAGGATCTCGTGGCGCTTCTTCTCACCGCCGGAAAAGCCCTCGTTGACGCTGCGTTCGCCGAAGGCCTGGTCGATGTCCAGCTCCGCCATCGCGGCCTTGACCTCTTTGACCCAGTGCCGCAGCTTCGGCGCTTCGCCGCGAACCGCGGTCGCGGCCGAACGCAGGAAGTTCGACATCGACACACCGGGCACCTCGACCGGGTACTGCATGGCCAGGAACAGGCCGGCGCGGGCCCGTTCGTCGACGCTCATGGCCAGGACGTCTTGTCCGTCGAGCGTGATAGAGCCCGACGTGACACGGTATTTCGGGTGACCGGCGATCGCGTAGGACAGCGTCGACTTGCCAGATCCATTGGGGCCCATCACCGCATGCGTCTCGCCGGAACGCACGGTCAGGTCGACGCCGTTAAGAATAGGGATGTCGTCGCCGTCCGTGGCGTTCTCGACGCTGACGTGCAGGTCTTTGATTTCCAGAGTTGTCATGAGGCGGTACTTCTCGATTCCGTGATGGCCAGTTCGTGTTCGATGGCTGTGGTCATGCGTTCGCGAATTTCGGGGACCGCGATCTTGGCGATGATCTCGTTGAAGAAGCCACGGACCACCAGTCGGCGGGCCTGTTCCTCGGGGATGCCGCGGGCACGTAGATAGAACAGCTGCTCGTCGTCGAATCTGCCGGTGGCACTGGCGTGGCCGGCTCCGACGATCTCGCCGGTCTCGATCTCCAGGTTGGGCACCGAGTCGGCGCGGGCGCCGTCGGTGAGCACCAGGTTTCGGTTGACCTCGAAGGTGTCGGTGCCGGTGGCCTCGGCCCGGATCAGCACGTCTCCGATCCAGACGGTGTGCGCGTCCGGACGGTTCGAGTCCGGATCTCCTTGCAGCGCACCGTTGTAGAGCACACGGGACGTGCAGTCCGGCTGAGCGTGGTCGACCAGCAACCGGGATTCCAGGTGCTGACCGTCGTCGGCGAAGTACAGGCCGAGCAACTCGGCGTCACCGCCGGGTGCGCCGAACCGCACGTTGCACGCCATCCGCACCACGTCGCCACCGAGCGTGATCGCGACGTGGCGCAGCACCGCGTCTTTGCCCAGCCGGGCGTGGTGGGCGCTGACATGCACCGCGTCGTCGGCCCAGTCGGCGATCCAGACCACCGTCAGCCGGGCCGCGTCACCGACGACGAATTCGACGTTGTCGGCGTAGGTTCCGCTGCCACGATGGTCGACGACCACGACCGCTTCGGCGAGCTCGTCGACGCGCACTTGCAGATGCCCGTAGGCCACCGCACCCACACCGGGTCCTTCGACCGCCACCTCTATCGGCTCGGCGACCCGCGTGTCGCGGGTGACGGTGACCACGGTTGCGCTGTTGAATGACGAAAAGGCCTGTGCGGCAACACGATCTGCGGGAACGCCAGCCTGCCCTAGCCGCTCGTCACCACGACGCACCGTCTCCACCCGCACGCCGGGTGTTTCGCCGACGGCGATCTTCGCGGACGCAGTGGCATGCGCCGACCCGTCGTGCAGGCCGTGCAGCCGTCGCAGCGGGGTGAACCGCCAGATCTCGTCACGGCCGCCGGGAACCTCGAACGCGTTGACGTCGAACGAAGCGAACAGCTCACCCTTGTTGGCAGCGGCGAGGGCCGAACCCTCAACCGCCTCGGTCACATTCGTCACTAGCCGACCGAGCCTTCCATCTGCAGCTCGATCAGCCGGTTGAGCTCCAGCGCGTACTCCATCGGCAGTTCCTTGGCGATCGGCTCGACGAAGCCACGCACCACCATCGCCATTGCCTCGTCCTCGGTCAGGCCGCGGCTCATCAGGTAGAACAACTGGGTGTCGCTGACCTTGGACACTGTCGCCTCGTGACCCATCGTGACATCGTCCTCGCGGATGTCGACGTAGGGGTAGGTGTCGCTGCGGCTGATCGTATCCACCAGCAGCGCATCGCATTTCACGCTGGACCGCGATCCGTGCGAGCCCTTGTTCACCTGGACCAGGCCACGGTAGGACGCGCGACCGCCGCCGCGGGCGACCGACTTGGACACGATGTTGCTCGACGTGTGCGGCGCCAGGTGCAGCATCTTGGCGCCGGTGTCCTGGTGCTGGCCCTCGCCGGCGAACGCGACCGACAGCACTTCACCCTTGGCGTATTCGCCGGTCATCCAGACCGCCGGGTATTTCATCGTGACCTTGGACCCGATGTTGCCGTCGACCCATTCCATGGTGGCGCCCGCCTCGGCCCGGGCCCGCTTGGTGACCAGGTTGTAGACGTTGTTCGACCAGTTCTGGATGGTCGTGTAACGGCAACGGCCACCGGGCTTGACGATGATCTCCACCACCGCCGAGTGCAGCGAGTCGCTCTTGTAGATCGGCGCGGTGCAGCCCTCGACATAGTGCACGTAGGCGCCCTCGTCGACGATGATCAGCGTCCGCTCGAACTGGCCCATGTTCTCGGTGTTGATCCGGAAATAGGCCTGCAGCGGGATGTCGACGTGCACACCCGGCGGGACCATGATGAAACTGCCCCCACTCCAGACGGCGGAGTTCAGCGCCGAGAACTTGTTGTCGCCGGCCGGGATCACCGTGCCGAAGTACTTCTGGAAGAGCTCGGGCTGTTCACGCAGCCCGGAGTCGGTGTCCAGGAAGATGACGCCCTGAGCCTCCAGGTCCTCGCGGATCTGGTGGTAAACCACCTCGGAGTTGTGCACAACCAGACCCTCGGCGATGAAGTTGTGCGGGCCGTCGACCTCGACGTCGTACACTGGCTCCACGGCATACGGTTCGATGGACGTGACCCGCTCGAAGCCGAGCCAATCGTTACAGTGCACCCGGATCGTCGTACCGTGCGCCCCAATGGACGAGTGCATGTAGCGACGGCGACCAAATCGGTCCGTCCGCTTCTTGTTTCGGCATCCCAGCTGTTCAAAGTCGCCGGATATGCCCAGCCGCCAAGCGATCTGCATGCGTTCAGGCGCGTGCCGATACGGCTGGATAAACGACCAGGGGCCGCCCGCACGCAACCCGGAAAGCTCGGCTAGCTCGCGAGCCTGGCCGATCAGAGGCTCATTCGCGCACGTCAGAAGGACCGACCCGCTGCTTGCCGGTCCCACGTAACCGTCGGCGTCAACCCAACCACCGAGAAAGGCAAGTCGCTGATCGCGCGGCAATCCGTAGACCCAGTCAGGAACCCGCTTGGTCAGTGACAGACCGCCGAAGCCCAGTTCGACGACCCACTCGGTCAGCGCCCTGGAGTTCACAACCACGCGGTACTCGTCGGCTTCAATGCAGCGCAACCCGAACAGATCTTTGATGACGCGGGTCAATTCGGCACGCAACTCGACATCGGTGGCGGGAATCGCGAACTGAACCCGATAGGTCTTCGTCGATAGATGCAGATTGCCATCGCCGATGTACAGACCCAACAGCCACATCAGGTCGACCGAACTCGCCGCAGGAGTTGTCAGCCCGTTAACACTCGGAAGTTGCGCTGCCACACCGAAATTAGGGACAGTTCGCGGTACCGCGATGAAATCACCGGGCTTGATCTCGCCTACCGTGACCCAACGCCGTGCGTAGCGGGCACGCTGGCGACCGTCTTTGCGCTCGTCACGCAAGACCAGCATCGGGTGGTTGTCGGTCGCGCGAATGCTGCGCCGCGTCGTCTTCACGGCGTAAGTCAACCGCGTGTCAGTCTGCGCCGACGCCTTGACAGGCGCGACGACGAACCGCTCGGCGTCCTCGTCGTAGGCGAACACGCGATCGCCAAATTCGACTTCCTTGATCGGTATCTGGCCACGGTTAGCCGTCCACACCAAGGTGTCACCAGCGAGGCACTCGTACTGGGCGGCGACGCCGGACACCAATCGCTGCTTTTCGGCCTCCGGGATGCCCAGCCGGTCGTAGGTGTTGCGGATGTCCGCTGGCAGGTCGTCCCAGGTGGCGGCCTGCTTCTCGGTGGACCGCACGAAATACTTGATGTTGTCGAAATCGATGCCGTCGAGGTTGGATCCCCAGTTCGGCATCGGCTTGCGCCCGAAGATGCGCAGCGCCTTGAGCCGGTATTCCAGCATCCACTCCGGCTCGTCCTTCTTGGCCGAGATGTCGCGAACCACCGCCTCCGACAGCCCGCGTTGCGCGCCGGAACCGGCCACGTCGGAGTCCGACCAGCCGTAGCCGTAGCGGCCCAGCGAGGCGATCGTCTCCTGCTGGGTCAGCGGTGCGTCCAACTTCTGGATCTCAGGGGTTGTCGTCATCTACGACGCTCCTCGTGTGCTCGTAGTGGCTTCGACGCGGCCTGGGCGTCGAAGTTCAGTCGGTCTGGCTTCACTCGCTGCCAGCGGAACGTGGGTGGTGCAGGCGAAGTCGCCGTTGACGATGGTCGCCAGCCGCTGCACATGCGTCCCGAGCACCTCCGCCATCGCCTGCCGCTCGGTTTCGCACAACTCCGGGAATTCCTCGGCGACGTGCGACACCGGACAGTGATGCTGACAGATCTGCACACCGTGGATCGGGCCGCCCACTTGGGTGGTGGTCGCGACGTAACCAGCTTTGGACAACGCCCCGGCGATGCGCTCGGCGGTGGCCTCGATGTCTTCGTCGGCGTCGGAATCGGCCGCTTCGACGCCGGACAGGATCGTGTCGATGCGCTGCCGGGCGAAATTGCGGACCGCCTCGTCGCCGCCGATCTCGCGAAGTTGACGCATCGCCGCCGACGCCAGGTCGTCGTAACTGTGGTCCAGCTTCGCGCGACCGGTCGCGGTCAGCCGGTAACGCTTGGCCGGGCGTCCCCGTCCGGCCTGCTGCCACGCAGCGGCGGGAGCCGACTCAGCCTCACCCGTGTCGATGAGGACGTCGAGGTGGCGACGTACCCCGGCCGCAGACAAGCCGAGCTGCTCGCCGATCTGTCCGGCGGTGATAGACCCGGACTCCAGCAGCAGCCGCACGACGGCGCTGCGGGTCTGACCGTCATGCGCCGCCGCGGCAGCTACGGCTTCGGCGCCGTGAACGGAGGGCGGGAATTTCACAACACCAGTGTGACGCAATTCCGATGACCGGTCTAGGAAGGCTACCCTATGCCGAGGGTGCGCTGATCATCCCTGACCAGTTCCGCGGGTCGCGCTGGGTTTGATTGCACGGGCTTCTCCTCATCGCGCTGCGCGCTCTGCATCGTCGCCGCGCGCGATCGCCGCTACGCTGCTCGGATGGCAGACCGCCACCACTCGCTGAGCTCGTCGATCGCCAGCCTCCATGGCGACGAACTGGCAGTGGGCCAGCCGTTGAACGACGCCGAGGAACGCGCGCTTCGCCGAACCCGGGTGTTCGGCGCCACCGGCACAGTCCTGATGGGCATCGGAGCGCTGGGAGCCGGGGCCCGGCCGGTGGTCCAGGACCCGACGTTCGGGGTCCGGCTGCTCAATCTGCCGTCGCGGATCCAGACGGTGTCGCTGACGATGACCACCACCGGCGCGGTGATGATGGCGCTGGCCTGGCTGA
>NZ_JAVKSG010000020.1:0-51340 GCF_039583785.1 Mycobacterium sp. | reverse complement strand
CGATACCGTGTCGTTTGCCATGCCAAGCTAAAATTTCGCGCCGCTCGCGAGATTACGCGCTCAGGGGCTGCGGATGCCGTAGACCGAGGTTGGTTGTTTGAAACGCAGCCAAGTCGTCCCAGTCGCGGAAGCGAAGCAGGGTCGGGGTTTACTGCGAGAACTTGGTGGTGGTCCCGGCTGGGTTCGAACCAGCGACCTCCCGCGTGTGAGGCGGGCGAGACTGTCACTGACCTGCGGTTTATCTGCGTCTGTGCGTCGTATGCGCCGCATTGAGCAGGGCTGACGTACCCAGGCTGTCCGGCGAACGGACATAAACCGGACACGGTGCTTGCACTCCCGTCCAGGAGTCTCCGAGTTGCCGCTCGCGTTGTGGGCAGCTTCGGGGGTTCCGGGGAGCAGGCACCCCGATGCCCCGCATCGCATCATCAGTCACCCGGTCGACACCGTCGACGAACGCCGCGGCATCGGCATCTGAACAGCCGCCATTCGCGCAGGGTTCTGCCGGAGCCTCGGTTGACGGGAGGTCGCGAGAGCCCGAGGCCGCCAGGCCGCAGGGCGCGAGAGCGACAGCGTTCGGCCGGACGTCAACCGAGGCGCCGAGCCACAACCCGGCCACGGCCGGCGGGCTTGTTATATGTGCCAAAAATGTCCGCGCCAACCTCACAGACAGGATCGCGACCGGAGAGCTGCGGGCGATCGACGCATTGGGGTTGCAGTTCCCGAGCCCAAAGATGGTCACGGCGGCGGCGGCATTGTTCGAGCCGGCGGCACCGTGGGCATGTGGCCCTGAGCGTCGTGGTGTCGAACCGGAATCCGGACGGTTTCGCATCACCATCGGCCCTGGCGTCGTACGGCTCGGGTGGGCCAATCCTGTCCGGGCCGAGAAAACCGCAGAGCGGGCCGTCGGTTATCACCAACGCGACGTTGACGATGCCAAGCTGCACGTCAGAAACGACTTCGCCCTGACAGCCGGGAACGACGATCAGGCCGTCGTGTCTTCGACACGACGGAGCAGTTCGGCGGCCGACCAGCGCAGCGCCGGAGCTGTCATCACCGAGTGGCCCCGCAAATCACGCTCGGCCATGTGCCGCACCTTCGCCGAACTCGACTACAGCCCACTCGTCGAGTCCGGTCGCGTCCCGGCCACGATCACGCTCACCTACCCCGGAGACTGGGAGGTTGTCGCGCCGGACGGGGCCAGCGTGAAACGGCATATGATGTTGTGGCGCAAACGCTTTCACCGCGAGTACGGCGAACCAGCTCGCTACATCTGGAAACTGGATTTTCAACGGAGCGGCGCACCCCACATTCACCTATGGATGGCACCGCCAATATCGCCCGGCCGCTCGGGTCGCCGCTTTGCGCAATGGCTGTCCGAAACGTGGGCAGAGGTTGTCGACCACCCAGACTCGGCGCAGAAGGCGCGGCACCGACTCGCCGGAACCGCCATCGACGTGCGCAGTGGCTTGAAAGCCCGCGACCCGAAGCGGCTGGCGATCTACTTCACCAAGCACTCATCACCAAACCTGAACGGCGGCAGGGAATACCAGCACATCGTGCCCGAACTGTGGCGGCGGCGCGGATGCGGCCCTGGCCGGTCCTGGGGCAATTACGGACTCAAGCAGGCCATTGCCGTCGTGGAGGTCAACCAGGACGCCTATCTTGCCGCCCGCCGGATCGTGCGGCGCTGGTCACGCAGCCAAGCGGTGTACGGCAACCCCACCAGCCGCTTTCCTACAGCCGTGGTGCCGCGCACTGCTATTCGCCTGGTTCCCCGCGTCAATCGCGACACCGGAGAAGTGACTCATCGAAGGGTGCACTGACGACGAAAGCTCTGCGGCCCAGGCGGACTGGCCGGCGGCTACGCCCTAGTGAACAATGGACCGGGATTCGCCGCCCAACTCGCCCGCGCCGTTGTATGAATCGGCCCAAACACGCCACTATCGTGATGCGTTCAGCCTGTGCCGTCGTCGGCACGTCCCCGATTGCCTCGGCAGCAGGGTTGCCGCCGGGCCGTGTGGTCAGAGACGGCGCATCGCCTCGGTTGTGGGGTATAGTGAAACTAATCGTTCGGCCCGCACCGAGACTCTGTCTCGGGAGTGGGCCGGATTTCGCTATCGCCCCCATGCCGGTTCAGCCCAGCAAGCTCTCGGCGTCGATCGATCGGACGCCGGCGAGCGTGTTTGCAGTTGTCGTGCGGTCGGTTGGCCTTGACCCTTTGAAAGGCGGCCGGCGAGCACCAAGAGCAGGGTTACGATTTTTCTGTGGTGCAGCCGTTGAACGTCGATTCCGCCGTCCTGCGGAAAGAGGCCGCCAACTTCGAGCGGATCGCTGAATCGCTCAAAGATCAGATCACGCGTGTGCAGCAGACGGCAACTGAGTTGGTCGCCGAGCACAACTGGAAGGGCTTGGCGCGTGATGCGGTGAACGGCGCGCTCAACCAGTACGTCGAGGCCGCCCAGGTAATGTGCAACGAGCTGAACGACAACTCGACAAAGCTCGCGAGCGCCGGCCTGCTCTACGGTTCCACCGACGAGCAGCAGACCTCGCGATTAACGCACGCAATGAAGCTCGGTGGCGAGACCGTCGACAGCCATCGCGGTCACATGAGCAATGCCGACAACAAGCATCACGACGGCCACATTCAGCGGGTAGACGACCACCACGGGAGCGTTGATGATCAGGCAATTATTGACGATCCGAATGCGGATCCCGTCGCTAAACGCTTGGCGCACGAGCGTTTAGACGATGCGAGAAACGCAACCTTGGTCGGGCCGCCGCTACCCGATCCGGTTCTCGGAGGCGACACCCGAACACGCGCCCAGGCTCGACGCCAGTTCCAAGAATTCTTGGAATCGGGCAAGGCATATCCCGACCGCCCACCGCTGACGCCTGATCAGGCCACTCAGTTGCTCGACAAGTGGGAGGCCAACAGCCGCAGCATGGTTCTCAACGATTTCGGCAAGCAGTTGCAAGTGGCAGGGGTTTCTGGTCCCGGCATCGAGCGCGCGCTTGACGACGTCCGCAGCGGGAAGACTCCGGCGCAGGTTCTTCGCGAAGCCGCAGATGGCTTGTCCAACTATGGTGGCGCACTTGGCGGCGGCGCTGAGAGTCACGCAGGCGCCATGCCACACGGCAAGCACTGGGGTGAAAACGCCCCAGTCTGGTCGGAAGCAGACGCAAAGGCGCTCGAAGGCTTCGGCCGCAAGCTCTCGATGGCTGGCGTCGGCTTGGATGCTGTCCTCACCGCCGTCGATGTAGCCCACGGGGCCCCGCCCCTTCCTGCTACGGCCGAGCTGGGTGGACGGGCCGCTGGAGGCTTCGCCGGAGGTTGGTTAGCGGGCTCGCTTTGGGGATCGCTCGTGGGCCCCGAAGGCACGCTGATTGTCGGGTTGCTCGGCGGCGTAGCGGGTGCCGCCGGCGGAGACAAAATCGTCAAGGCGTTGGGCGGATGAACGACATTGCATTGGGTGGGGTCATCGTCTGCATTGCCATATGCGTCACGCTTTCATCCTTCAAGATCGGTATTGAGACCCAGCGACGCATCTACTGGGCCAGTGTCGCGGTGGCAGCAGCATTCGGCGCAGCGATGGCATATCCCAAGTGGGCAACTGGACTCTGGATCGCAGGGATCCTGCTCGGCGCGATGACCGTGGCCGCCTACACGACAACGCCCTACATCAAAATCGGCGGCAGAATCTTCGCGCTCTCGCTTGCCGACAGCCAGTCGGAATCAAAGACGGCAACTCATTCGGGTGACGACATCGATCCGACGCCCGATTCCTACGGCGGCATGCTTTCAGCGGCCAAGATGTGGTGGATGCTGGTCGTCCTCGCGGTGATCGCGGGCGGAAATGTCTACTATGCGGTCATTGGTCGCGAAGGAGGCTTGATCCCATGGATCGGGGCAGCCTTCATCACGTTGGCGGCTATCGGCATCGGATACGCAGACGGAAGTTGGGACTATCCTGTCGCGCGCCGCCAGTACATCCAACTTGTGACGGCATCGCTGGTCACTGCGGGCGGCATCGCCTTCCTGTATCTGGTTGCCTACTACGCGGCCCGTGTCCACCCGTTGCGTCGCGAACAATCGCTCGAATACCGGGCTCACCCGCGCCACCAGAAACGCAGCGCCGCAGACTGATCACGGACAGCGTTTGCGTACTTGACGCGACGATAGCACTGACGAGGCTTTTCGCCGTGTTCTCCCATTGGTTTTTCCGCCAGATAAGTAACGGCCGCATCGACTCACGCATGGAGGACCCCGATGGAGCCCCAGCGTCGCCGCATTCGTTGGTCCCAACACGAACTTCGGGTCGCAGCCGGAATACGAGGACGACCGCGTTCACTACCTCGCCGAGTCAATCAGTCGACATGGTAAAACAGGGCTGAACAGGCAAATGTGCTGACCGCCGTCAGCACGCTTACCGAGCAGCTCAATCGCGATGGCAGTGGTCGACGGAGGCGGGCGTCGATCCCCCGGCCATCGTGGTGGCTGCGTTCCTGCAAGCGACCGTCACCGCGAATATTTACAGCGATCTCTACTCCGACGAACTGGACCAGGTGGCAACCAACCTCGATCAGCTTCACGCAACCGAGACTCACACACCGACGACCGGACACAAACCGGACGAGTCAAACCAACCACCGAGTGCATAACCCGTGTCAATGCAGGTCAAATATGGTGGTCCCGGCTGGGTTCGAACCAGCGACCTCCCGCGTGTGAGGCGGGCGCTCTTCCACTGAGCTACGAGACCGGGTTCCCAGAGACGAACGACGTCGAAGGTTAACACGAGACGGCATCTCGGCTGAACGCGCTGCCGGCGGTCAATTCGCGGCGCGCCGATTGTTACTGAGGAATTTGTGCGGTCGCGCTCAGGTGGACTATCGTCGTGCTTCGCACCGGGCGACGATGTCGTTCGTGGCGTGCGGATGTAGCGCAGTTGGTAGCGCATCACCTTGCCAAGGTGAGGGTCGCGGGTTCGAATCCCGTCATCCGCTCGAAGGTGCATCTGGCATTAATCCAGCGGTGGAGTGGCCGAGTGGTGAGGCAACGGCCTGCAAAGCCGTGCACACGGGTTCGATTCCCGTCTCCACCTCCAGATTTGTTCCACCCGCGCGATTAGCTCAGCGGGAGAGCGCTTCCCTGACACGGAAGAGGTCACTGGTTCAATCCCAGTATCGCGCACCATGTTTGACCTGCGATAACAGGGTTAAAAAGGGTCCGCGTGACCTCAATATGACCTGAGATTGACCGGAGCGTGGCTCTCAACCGAGAGGCAACGCCATGACCACCGCCCCAACCACCCCGGATGCGGCCCTGTCGTCGCTCCACGCCTGTCGTGACCACCTGCTCCAAGCAGTGCTGGACGCCAGCCACGCCGCAGCCCTGCTCGACGCCTCCCGCGCGGTTCGCGCCCGAGAACTGGTGACGCTGCTCGACGCCGCCATCAGCCACGCCGGGCGGCTAGCCACCGCACCCGCTGGATGAACCGCTACGGCGATCAATACGCCAACGACGCTGAGCGAGAACAGGGATACCATGACTACCTACGCAACCGCGACGAGCTAGCCGCGGTCTTCGGCGGCGGAAAGTGATGTCTATCGTGCGCCCACTGCTCTCGGTCGCTGCGGTGGTCCTGTCGGCCACGCTGGTCTTCGCCGCGGCCGCCCACGCTTCCACCGACGACGACAATTACCTCGGCGCACTGAGCCGCCACGGCATCACCGGTGACCCGGCCGCGTTGATCACCGCCGGCCACGACGTGTGCTGGGCGCTCGATCAGAACTGGGTGGTGGTCGGCGAGGCGCTGTGGAAGCCGCAGAGCGAGTACGCCGCCCAAGGCGTGACGGGAACGCAGTACGCGCAGGCGCGTCACGACGCGGTGAACGCCTACTGCCCCGACCATGCGACGTGGCGGGATTAGTAAGGGGCCGCGGTCCTGACCCGGGGTCCGTGAATCGCGACAAACCCGGCCCGGATCAGGGGCCGCTAGCCCTCGATGCGCTTCCACGCGGAAACCGAAGGGGAAGAACTGTTTCCGGCCGACAGACCATCGAAGGCGCGGTCGGGTCCGCCGGGGTTAGCGTCCACTCCGGCCCAGGGCGGCCCGCCACCGGCGAGGAAAGCGTAGGCGTGTTGCCCGGCGTGACGGCACCATTCGCGTCAACGTTCGTCCGCCCACACGGCGGCAGATCAGCTGAGCAGCCGGGCTGCCCCGGATCGCGATCCACCATTGTCGTTGACCTTCAATTGGGCGCGGTCAGCCGGCGTCAACCCGAACGACGACCCGATT
Organism: Mycobacterium sp.; assembly: GCF_039583785.1. Lineage (GTDB taxonomy): Bacteria > Actinomycetota > Actinomycetes > Mycobacteriales > Mycobacteriaceae > Mycobacterium. The sequence continues at coordinate 45,044 of NZ_JAVKSG010000020.1, read as the reverse complement.
GACCTCATCTCGCCAAGACACGCCTGGCGCACACGAAACGCGGAAGTGATCGTCTGAGGGTGAAACTTTTGATCCTCCGCCGCACCCGCGTCGTTGACCTGCGCTTCGGCCGCGAAATAGCGGGCCTCAGCGTTGCAGTACGCAGCGAACAAACCGACGTCCCAAGAAGTCAGAATGCGCTTATCGATCAAATCCGGGGCCAGCCGATCCCACACCGCCTGCGCGTCCGACGCCAACTCCACCGGCGGCACGATCGGGTTAGGGGCCGGAATCGGCTCCTCGTGATTGATGCGGCCCTCCCGCACCCCCTCAAGCGCCTTGAGATGATTCGGGCGCCCCTTAGGCCCGCTTCCGGTGCCGGCCATCAGCAGCGCTCCACATACTGCTCGCGCTCAACACGCACCGACTCCTCAACCTCGAGCGGCCGGAGCGTCACCGTCACCTTGCGGGCTTCGCCGACCTGCTCGGTCTCGACCGTCAACTTGTCCACCGGTACACCTTCCCTCGTAACACGTCCACAATAGAACGCGTGTTCTAGTTTGCCCCGGTTTGCTGGAGTTTGCTGGCAGCCGCAGCGAGTTTGCTGGAGTTCGCTGCGCCTTCGCTAGTCGCAAGCCTCTGACCAGCACTTATAGCTGAAAGTTAGCTGCGCGTCCTGACCAGCGCAAACCCAAAATAGTTTTTTATGGCAAATCTGTCGCCCGGCTTGGGGGGTCGACTGATCTTGAAGTTCTTAGGGATTCCGCCGCCCCCCTCCTTTGCTATGCCCTCTGAGCTGCGGTTATATCCAGCAAACAAAACACAACTACCTGCGGTTATGCGCTGTCCGGCAGGGCCGGCAAATCGAATGCGTGTTCGTTTTTCGTGCGATTGTTTGATCTACTTCGCAGTCGGCGCAGGCCGGCCGTCAAGGTGGTAGTCGACAGCCACGCGGCCTAAAACGGTACGGCCGCAACGCAGCCGTGGGCAGTATCGAATCAGCCGCCGACTACGCCCGGAACAAGTGGTCTGCGTGCCATGGAGAAAGCCGTCGACCACGAATTCGTCGCCGCCACCACGCAGCGCTACACCACTGTCTTTAACCGTGACGTCTGCTCAGCATCCGAAGCCGCCTGGCGAAAACGTCTCTGACCGTGGGCCACACAGCGCATGCTCAGCGCCATGACGGCACGTCGAAAAGCCCTGATCGCAGCAGGGTCGGCATCTGTCCTATGCGTGCTACTGGTCGCAGCCGCTCTTATCGCTATGGCGTCTCGCCAGTCCTCAGGGCCGTCACCGACATGGAGTGCGCCGGTTCCCTCGGCGTCGGTGGGCATCACCACGCCAGCGGCCAGTGCGGAGCTGGCGAAACTCGCCGCGATTCCCATCAAAGGGCGGGCCCCAAAAACCGGCTATGACCGCGCGCTCTTTGGCACGCCGTGGACTGACGACGTCACTGTTCCCGGCGGCCACAACGGCTGCGACACGCGCAACGACATCCTCAAACGCGACCTCACCGGTACCGGCTTCAAACCAGGCCGCAAAGCCTGCATCGTCCTCAGCGGCATCCTGAACGATCCTTACACCGGAACCACAATCCTCTACCAGCGCGGCCCTGGAACCTCGAGCCAAGTGCAAGTCGATCACATCGTGCCGATCCTGGACGCGTGGCAGAAAGGCGCTCAGCAGTGGGATGACCTCAAACGCCGGAACTTCGCCAACGACCCGCTGAATTTGCAAGCCACAACCGCTGCGGCTAACCGGCAGAAAGGCTCTGCGGACGCGGCCACATGGCTACCGCCCAACAAGGCCTACCGCTGCGCCTACGTCTCCCGCATCATCGACGTGAAAAGCGCATACGGAGTGTGGATGACTCAGGCCGAGCATGACGAAATCAAGCGCGTCGTAGACACCTGCTGACCCGGGGGCTCAGGATTCCACACCCCCTACTTCAAGGATGGTCAGCACCCCCACGACAGCGTTACTGCAAAGCTGCGGGGAGGCTATCTGCGGTGGTGGGGATAGTCGCTTTCGATGATTCGAGGCCAGTCCGGGCAGATCGCGGCTGGGTTGTTGTGCCACCAACCTCTTGGCCGGCCGGGCACGACTACGGCGAAGACGGCTGGTCAGTCAGTTCTTTCTGGTGTCCCCGCAACGGCCGAGCGGGCTACCGCGCGCGGGACATACGAGGCCGTACTGCGGGCAGTAGTTGGCGGTGTCGGCGAACCGCGCAATTTGTGCGGCGTCGAGGCCGAGGTTCTCTTCGACATCACGGAAACCGCTTCCGGTGAGCAGCGATACGGGTCCGGCTCAGCGCGGAGATGGACCGGCGGCTTCTTCGCTGAGACGAGATCAAAGCAACCTGTTACGCCGGCCCAGGATGCGGCCGCGTCGACCTGTTATGCGGGCATCCCGACGTCGGCCCAGGATGCCGGTTCGCCGACCAAACACGGACTCGTAGACCGCGATGAGCGCGATGGCAGCGGCGACTCCGATCAACAGCGGAATCCACGCGATTCCGCCGTTGGCGTTGTGGTATCCGAATTGGCTGGCCACGGCCGAGCCGATCAAGCCACCCACGGCGCCTACTAAAACTGTCGCGATCATGGTGATGTCTTGCTTGCCCGGCATGATGAGACGCGCCACCAGGCCGATGACCGCGCCCACGACGAGGGCGAGGATTATAGATCCGATCATTGCGCAGCTCCTCTGATCACAGTGCCCCTCACAGACACCAGTTCGCGCTGCGAGTTCCCCGATTTGCTGGGCTTCTAACACAGGTGTTTAGGAAAATTCTGACGAGAGCGGGTTCTCTCACCACGACTCGGAGTCCAACTTCTGTGCCATCCGCTTCGCCGCCTCGAGCGTCGGCGGCGACTGAGGGTCAGCCGGCCTGCTCGGGTCGTATTCGCCGTCGATGAGTAGATCCGGCATCCAGTTCTGTCCGGCGCCGACGACGAGATTCGCGGGTCGATGCTGTCCGCGCCGTGAATCGACCTGATCTCAACGGACGATTGCTGATGGCGTGATCGGGCTAAGCTGCTGTCATCACCGTTTAGCCTTCGGCGGTGCATTGGTGGAAGGTCTCAACACATGGTCACGCTGTTCTCGACCAGACTGGCTGCCGCAGCCGGTGTTCTGACACTGTCGCTGACCATCGGGGCCGGAGTCGCGTCCGCAGATCCCGACCTGGGTCCGGTCATCAACACCACATGCAATTACTCGCAGGTGGTATCGGCGCTGAACGCGCAGAATCCGGCCGCGGCCGCGGGACTGTCCGCTTCGCCGAGCGCGCAGGGCGCGCTGCGTGGATTCCTCGCCTCCACGCCTGATCAGCGCGAGCAGATATACGAGGAGCTCAGAAGCAAGCCCGGATCGGAGCAATACGTCCAGCAGTACGCCGGCGCTGTCCTCCAAGTCGCCAACACCTGCAACAACTACTGAGCGGACGGACGCGAGCTTCTTGCACACGCCCCCAGCGCTGCCCGACACAGCGCTTTCGTGGCTCAACTCACCGCAGCCGCCCGATTCAGCGACTCCAGTCGACCGCCGGCGCATAAGCTGTGGCATGCCCGCCCACTGAGAGGCCCGCTATGACGAGGTTTCTTCGCCGCCTACTCGCCGCCATCGCGACCGTCGGCATTCCGCTGGCAATTGTCGCGGTTGCGACGTCGACCCCGAGTTCCGCGGCCTGCGATCCGAAATGGTCGCACAATGTCTGGAACGGCGAGTGCCATCCACCACCAGCGCCGCCGGACTGGTACAGCGTTCGGCCGGCGTACGCGCCGCCGTATGCGCCCGTGGACGTCCCGCCGCCGCCTCCCCCTCCGCCGGGGGCCGGAAATATGCAGCCTCGCTGGGACGAGGGTGGCCAGCACTGGATCTGGGCCGGTATTTAGCCAGTCAGTGACGGTGTTCCCACCGGAACATCTCGATCCGCCCCGGTGCCGATGCCCAGAATTGCCCGCCCTGTGGTCAACAGCGGCAGCGTCGCCGCCGCCTGCGCGGTGACCGCCGGATTGCGTCGACCCGTGTCAGTCACCCGATCCCAAGACGTATGCGCCCCAAACGATTTCGGGCAGCTAGATGCACCTGCAGCCCCGGCGCCGCCGGACCCAGCACCGAACATCAGCAGAAGACACCGCGTGACCCCACCCCGACCTGCCGCAGAGCGCGTCTTTCAGCCCACCGGAGGCCCGCCGGAATTCGGAGCGGGCTGGGCACCGGCGCGCTGCAGGAATTGCGGGCAGTAGGCGCTCGCCGCGATCGCGGTGAATTGCGCCGCCCTGGTGATATCCAGGCCCGGGTTCTGCCGTGTAACGAGTTGGACGACATCGAGTTGCGGCTTGCCCTGCGCCATCATTTCGCAGGCCGCCTTCGCGGCTTTGACCGCGCCGGTCTGGCTTTTGACGGTGATGTCCGTCTTGGTGAGGGCGTCGAGAAAGCTTGCATCCAAGCCCGGATCGGACCCCGCCGGAGTCGCCTGCACGGCCGGGGCAAAGGCCAGCGTCACGGCTAGCACCGCCATCGCCAGCCGGAGGATCATCGAAACATCGTCGCGCACCTTGACTCCTTTGTCACGGCGTGCGAACCGCCCCATCGGTTCGCACGTCCTGACAAGATCGGACGTATGGCCGAAAGAATCGAAGTCCAGCGCACGATCGCCGCTCCGCCGGCCGACATCTTCGCAGTACTGTGCGACCCGCAGGGTCACGTCGCCATCGACTCATCAGGCATGCTGCAGGACGCCGACGGCGCGGCGGTCGCCGCTACCGGCGACAGCTTCGTCGTACACATGGACCGCGAAGCCCTCAGCGACTTTCCGGACCTGGGCAAGTACGACGTCACCGTCATCATCCGCGAATTCGAGCAGGATCACTTGATCGCGTGGACGGTGTTGGGCCAGATCCGGCCACAGATCGGTCATATCTTCGGCTACCGCCTCGAACCCGACCAGCAGGGCGAAGGCACACTCGTCACGTCGTTCTACGACTGGTCGCAGATCGACGAGAAGTGGCGCGAAGCCGGGATCTTCCCGGTGATCTCCGAGGGAGCGCTGCGCGCATCGCTGGGCATCTTGGATCGCACGGTCCGCCGCGGTTATCCGAAGGGCTGAATCCACTCGCGCCGTCAACCTACTGTCGACGGGATGGCGGTATCGCACCCATCGGCAAGAGCATCGGCGTGACCGAGCAAGCGGCCCCGCAGCGCCGTAGTGGTCGCCCGCACGAGGCCGGCAACAACGAGATCACCCCGGACCATCTGATGCTCGGGGCGCTGAGCGACCCCGAGTCACTGACCGCCGGCAAGAAAAGCTGAGGGTTGTCCAACCCAGCAACGTGAGCCCGGCAGTGTGCCATCATGCGATGGTCGCCAAGGAGGACAGATGCGCCGCTACCTGGTTGTCGTGATCACCGCCATCGCGGCCACATTCATCGCGCTACCCCGCGCGTCGGCCGGCGACGCTCCGATCGGTCACCTCGGTGACACGTTGCGGGTCGACACCGGGAAGATCGTCGCCGACGTCACGGTCAGCAGCGTGCAACCGGTCGACCCGCCGCCGGGGTTCGGCTACAACCGGGTTGGCATTCCGGTGAAGAGTTTCCCGAACAGCGCGGTCGTGCGCGCAGATGTGACGATCCACGCGGTCCGGGTGCCCAACCCGTACCAGATGGTCACTGTTTTCACCTTCGACGGAGTCACGCCGTTCGGTGACGCGTACAAGTCCCGTGCCTCCGACGCGCCTGACGCACTGGACGCGGCACTGACCAACGCACCGGCCGGATCGGTCGTTCGTGGCGGCGTGTACTGGGAGGCCTACCGCGATCCGGTCTCCACTGTTGTTCTGCTGGACAAGAAGACGGGGTATCACCTGGCGCAGTGGAACCTGTAGCGCGGATCGCCACGGCGGATTCCGTCGACGCCGTGGAGCTGGCAGCAGTCGCCGCGCGCACGTTCCCGCTGGCCTGTCCCCCCTCGGTAGCAGTCAGCGACATCGCCGCGTTCATCGACGCGAACCTGTCCGATGTCCGCTTTACCGACTACCTGACCGACCCGCAGCGGTTGATCTTCACCACCAGCCAACGAGGCCGAATCACCGGTTACGCCATGCTGATCACCGGTGAGCCTGACGATCCAGACGTTCAGCGCGCCGTCGACAGTCGACCCGCCACCGAGTTGTCGAAGATGTACGTGCTGCCGGCGCAGCACGGCTCGGGTGCGGCGGCAGCGTTGATGCAAGCCGCCCTCACGGCGGCCGCAGACCGGGGCGACAGCTGCGTCTGGCTCGGCGTCAATCAGAAAAATGAACGCGCACAACAGTTTTACAAAAAATGCGGCTTCACCATCAGCGGAAGCAAAAGGTTTCGGTTGGGCCGTCACCTCCGAAAGTGACTACGTGATGGTCCGGCCGTTTATGCGGTGACGGCAGCGCTCAACGCCAGCAGCCGCGAGGTGGCCCGCAGATATTTCTTGCGGAAACCGCCGGCCAGCATCTCCGCACTGAAGATGCGGTCGAGCTTGTCTCCGGACGCCAGCACCGGGATGCCGGCGTCGTAGAGCCGATCGGTCAGCGCCACCAGTCGCAACGCCACGTTCTGATCCTCGATGGGGTGCACGCCGGTCAGGCAAACCGCTCGCACGCCGTCGATCAGCGCCAGGTACCGCGAGGGATGCATGGTGGCCAGATGCGCGCAGAGCGCGTCGAAGTTGTCGAGGGTCGCGCCCGCCACCCTCGCGGCGTGGGCGGCGACCTCGCCGTCAGACGGCGGCCGCGGCGCGGGCGGCAGATCGCGGTGCCGGTAATCGGGCCCTTCGATCCGAACGACATCGAAAATTGCTGCCAGTGTGGTGATTTCGCGCAGAAAATCTTGCGCCGCGAAACGCCCCTCGCCGAGCTGCTCGGGCAGGGTGTTGGAGGTGGCGGCCACCGACACACCGCGCTCGACGAGCTGCGAAAGCAGGCGTGAGATCAGTGTGGTGTTGCCCGGGTCGTCGAGTTCGAACTCGTCGATGCACAGCAATGTGTAATCGCCCAGCAACTCGACGCATTCGGTGAAACCGAAAACCCCGGCGAGCTGCGTGAGCTGCATGAACGTCGCAAATGCACGCGCATGCAGGGCATCGTCTGGCAGCTGACGGTAGGCGGCAGCCAGCAGATGCGTCTTGCCGACGCCGAAGCCGCCGTCCAGGTACAGCCCGATGCCCGGCAGCACCTCGCGTCGGCCGAACAACTTCCTACGGCCGCTACGGCGCTCGAGGGCTTGCTCGCAGAAGAGTCGGCAGGCAGCCACCGCCGTCGACTGGGACGGCTCGGCCGGGTCAGGGTGATAGCTCGCGAAGCTGGCGTCGGCGAACGTCGCCGGCGGCGTCAGCTGGGAGACGAGCCGCTCCGGCGAGACGGATGGCTGCCGGTCAACCAGACGAGCAGCCCCGCACATGCACGCACCCTATCGACGTGTTGCAATCATGGCATGGCTGACCTTTCAGCTGACGGTTCCGGCGCGGTGCAGATGCGACTGCTCGGCTCCTCGCGGGACGTCGACGGCAGCGATCTTTCCGATCTCTACGGCTACCCCACCGACCACCGGGGCGCCGGCGGCGTATGGCTGCGGGCCAACTTCATCGCCAGCCTCGACGGCGGCGCGACGTTCGGCGGCAAGTCCGGCCAACTCGGAGGCCCCGGCGACCGGGCGGTCTTCGATGCGTTGCGGGAGATGGCGGACGTGATTGTGGTCGGGGCGGGCACTGTGCGAACCGAGGGTTATGCCGGCGCCCGACCGACCGTTGCACAGCGGCAGCGTCGGCAAAGCCGCGCACAGAGCGAAGTCCCGCGGCTGGCGATCGTCTCCAAGTCCGGCCGCCTGGACCGGGATATGCCAATTTTCACCCGCACCGAGGTAGCGCCGCTGGTCTGCACCTGCACGGCTGCGGCCGACCAGACCCGGCGCACGCTGGCCGGACTCGCCGACGTGGTGGACTGCTCGATCGGCGACCCGGACAGCGTCGACTCCGCTACGGTGTTGGCCGCCCTTGCCGACCGCGGCCTGCCACGGGTACTGACCGAGGGCGGCCCGATGCTGTTCAGCTCGTTCGTCGAGGATGGCCTGCTCGACGAGCTGTGCCTGACAATCGCGCCGACCCTGGTCGGCGGTCATGCCGGGCGCATCGCCACCGGCACGGAACAGGTGCTGACCGCGATGCGGTGTGCGCACATCCTCACCGACGACGACGGCTATCTCTACACGCGCTACCTACGGGACCCCGACTGACGACGATGCAGGCCGGAAACGCCCTGCGCAGGAGTCGGGCCATAGACCCTGATCGATCAACCAATCGCTACTGTGGTCGGCATGAGCAGGCGCGCCGCATTCACCACGTCGCTGATCTTGGTGGCCGCTTTGTTGACCGGCTGCGCACCCGGTCTGGCCGCCAACCCGCGCTTTGCCACCGACGCGGGCGCCCGGCCGCAGGGCAAGGCTACGAAGTCGACCACTCCCAGCGGGCCGCCGCCGATAGCCAAGCCGAAGAACGAGTTGTCCTGGCACGACTGCACATCGAAGGAATTCGACAGTGCCGGCGCCCCCGCACCCGGCGGCGTCAAGCTGGATTGCGCGAGCTATGACGCCGACCTCGATCCGGTGAACGGGGCTGACGGGTCGCTGAGCATCGGTGTGGTGCGCGCGAAGTCGGTGAAAACACCCGACGACGCCGGCCCGCTGGTGTTCACCACCGGGTCGGATCTGCCGTCGTCGGTGCAGCTGCCGGTCTGGCTTGTCCGCGCCGGCGCCGACGTGCTTGACAAACACCCCATCGTCGCCGTCGACCGACGCGGCATGGGTCGTTCGAGCCCGATCGACTGTCTCGAGCAGTTCGATCGCCAGGAGATCCAAGACCAGGCACAGTTCGAGGCCGGCAACGATCCGGTCGCCAACCTCGCGGACATCGTGCACAACGCCACCACCAGCTGCACCGACACGATCGCACCCGGAGACTCCGACTACGGCAACACCGACGCCGCGGCCGACATCGAGCGGCTGCGCAGCATCTGGGATGTGCCGACGCTGGCGCTGCTCGGCATCGGCAACGGCGCCCAGGTGGCGCTGTCGTACGCCAGCGCACATCCCGACAAGGTCGCCCGGCTGGTCCTCGACTCACCACTGGCGTTGGGCGTGGGCGCCGAAGCCGCCGCCGAACAAAAGGTCAAAGGCCAGGAGGCGGCGCTAGACGCATTCGCCGCTCAGTGCGCCGCGGTGAACTGCCCGCTGGGCCCCGACCCGAAGGCCGCCGTCAGCGGGTTGCTGGCCGATGCGCGGGCCGGCCACGGCCCGGCAGGCGCATCAGTGGCCTCCATCGTCAGCGCCATCAGCACGGCGTTGGGCTACCCGGCCGGCGACCGGGTCGGCACCACCAACGAACTGGCCACCGCGCTGGTGAACGCCCGCGCCGGGGACACCAACCTGCTGGCCAACCTGATCAACCGCGCAGAAGGCATCAGCGGAACCGACGGGCAGTTCGTCAACTCGTGCAGCGACGCGGTCAACCGGCCCACGCCGGACCGGATCCGGGAACTGGTGGTCGCCTGGGCCAAGCTCTACCCGCAGTTCGGCACCGTCGGCGCGCTGAGTCTGGTCAAGTGCGTCTCCTGGCCGAGCTCGACGCCCCCGCAGCCGCCCAAGAAGCTCACGGTGAACGTGCTGCTGATGGGCGTCCGGGATGATCCGATCGTGGGGTCCGAGGGCGTCTCGGCTACCGCCGCCACGATCATCAACGCGACCGCCGCCAGCAAGCGGGTGATGTGGCAGGGCATCGGCCACGGCGCCAGCATCTACTCGTCGTGCGCGGTCCCACCGCTGGTCGGCTACCTCGACAGCGGCACCTTGCCAGCCACCGACACCTACTGTCCCGCGTGATTCATCGGCCCGTATAGGGTTCGCTCGTGACGCACGCTGACGACGATGCGAAGCCAGGCGATGAGAAGGAGCGGCGCTCGTGACGGGTGTCGAATCCCGACCCGGGGGTCTTCTCGACCGGGTGCACGCGGTCTTCGCGCCCCGCACGGCGGCGCCGAGCAGTGCGACCGTGCTGCGCTCGGCGCTGTGGCCGGTGGCCATCCTGGCGGTCATCCACCGCACCATCGTGGTCACCACGAACGGCAACATCACCGACGACTTCAAGCCGGTCTACCGCGCGGTGTTGAACTTCCGGCACGGCTGGGACATCTACAACGAGCACTTCGACTACGTCGACCCGCATTATCTGTATCCGCCCGGCGGCACGCTGATCATGGCGCCGTTCGGCTATCTGCCGTTCGCGGAATCGCGCTACCTGTTCGTCGCGATCAACAGCGCCGCGATCGTCTTGGCCGCGTACGCGCTTCTCAAGATGTTCAAGTTCAGCCTCGGCTCGGTGGCGGCGCCGGCGCTGCTACTGGCGATGTTCTGCACCGAATCCGTCACCAACACACTGGTTTTCACCAACATCAACGGCGTGATCCTGCTGCTTGAGGTGCTCTTCTTGCAGTGGCTGCTCGACGGCCGGACAAGCCGGCAATGGTGGGCCGGCATCGCGATCGGTCTGACCCTGGTGGTCAAGCCGTTACTCGGCCCGCTGTTGCTGCTACCGCTGTTGAACCGCCAGTGGCGCGCGATCGTGCCGGCTTTGCTGGTGCCCGCGGTGTTCAACCTGGCGGCATGGCGTCTGGTCGTTCATCCCGGGGATTTCATCACCCGCACCGTGCCCTACATGCTGGGCGTTCGCGACTACTTCAACAGCTCGATCGAAGGCAACGGCGTCTACTTCGGGCTGCCGTTCTGGCTCATTCACCTGCTGCGAATCCTGTTCACGCTGCTGGCCATTGGCAGCCTGTGGCTGCTTTACCGCTACTACCGCACCCGTGATCCGCTGTTCTGGTTCACCACCTCCTCGGGTGTACTGCTGCTGTGGTCGTGGCTGGTATTGGCGCTGGCGCAGGGTTACTACTCGATGATGTTGTTCCCGTTCTTGATGACGGTGGTGCTGCGCAATTCGGTGATCCGCAACTGGCCGGCGTGGCTGGGCATCTATGGATTCCTCACGATGGACCGCTGGCTGTTGTTCAACTGGATGTTCGTCGGCCGGCCGCTGGAATACCTCAAAATCACCTATGGGTGGTCGCTGCTGCTGATCGTGGTGTTCACCGTGCTCTATTTCCGCTACCTGGACGCCAGGGCCGAGAACCGGCTCGACGAAGGCATAGATCCGGCGTGGCTGACGGCCGAGCAACCGCTCGCCGTGGACGCTAGCGTGGACGCATGACTTCTTCTCAGCCCAAGGTTCAACTCAGCGACGACGAATGGCGCAAGAAACTCAACCCGCAGGAGTTCGATGTGCTGCGCCGTGCCGGCACCGAGCGCCCTTTCGTCGGTGAATACACCGACACCAAGACCGACGGGGTCTACCAGTGCCGGGCCTGCGGCGCCGAACTGTTCCGCAGCTCTGAGAAGTTCGAATCCCATTGCGGCTGGCCGTCGTTCTTCGATCCGGCGGACTCCGACGCGGTGATCCTGCGCCCCGACCACGCGTTGGGGACGACGCGCGTCGAGGTGTTGTGCGCCAACTGCCACAGCCACCTGGGGCACGTCTTTGCGGGCGAGGGCTACCCGACCCCGACAGATCAGCGCTATTGCATCAACTCGATTTCGCTGCGCCTGGTCCCCGCCGGCTGCTGATCTGCACGGCCTTGGTCAACCGCGGCGCCGAGCGCCTCCACTGACGTCTGCGAAGATTCGGCACATGCGGATCGCCCGCGAATTGCTCGACGATCCCGTCTGGCATGCCCTCACCGGGCCGCACCGCCGGTTCGCGGTCGCATCGGATCACCGCGCGCCACGCGCCTACCGCTACCGCGTCGACGTCGCACCCTTCGCCGCCCTGCCCGACGTCGGCGATCCGCAGGCCTGGCAGCAACTGGCCGCAGTGTGCGGACCCGAGGGACGGGCGGCCCTCGAAGCTGAACGGGCGATCACCGTGCCCGCGGGATGGACGGTGACCAACGTCTTGCCAGTCGCGCAGATGATCGCGCCGGAGCGCGGCCTCGAAACTGGCACGCCGGCGGAAACCATTGTCGCTCTTGGCAAGCGCAACGCCGCCGAGATGATGGCGCTGGCCGAACTCACCCGTCCTGGCCCGTTCGAGGCCTCGACCGTCGACCTGGGCGGCTATCTGGGAGTGCGGCGCGAGGATCGACTCGTCGCGATGGCCGGACGTCGCCTGCACCTGCCGGGCTGGATCGAGATCAGCGCGGTGTGCACACATCCGGATCACCGCGGCCAGGGCCTGTCCCGGCTGCTGATGGCTGCCGTCGAAGCCGCGATAAGGGCCGCGGGCCATCGCGCCTTTTTGCACGTGCTGCACGAGAACACCCGGGCCATCGAGCTTTACCGCCGACTGGGCTTCACCACCCGCGCCGACATGACGATCACCGTGGTGCGCCCGGCGAGCTAGTCAATTCGGGTGGCGTGGACTTCCCAGAACGGGGCGTGCACGCGACCGTCGGTCAGCCACGGCTCGATGGCACGGAATCGTTCGGCCACCGACTTCATCTCTTCGGCCCGCTCGGGGGCACGCCGAAGCATGTGGTCGAGATTCTCCGAACTCATGTTGATCTGGTAGGTCGTCGGCCCCAGATAGCTGATCTGCCAACCGGCGTCTGGGAATACCTGGCGGAAGTCGTCTTCGGTCAGCGAACGCGGCATGAAGAACCCGTTGACATTGCCGGTGCCGAACTCGAACATGTACAGCCGAGCCCCCGGCTTGGTGGCCCGATGCAACGCCGCTGCGTAGCGCCGCTGCAGCTCAGGCTCCGTCGAAAAAGTATGGTAGAAGGCACAATCCACGACGGTGTCGAAATGGTTGTCCAGGCCGTCGAGCTTCATCGCGTCAGCCAGCTGGAAGTTCACCGAGACACCCGCCTTGCGCGCATTCTCGCGGGCCCGCTCCAGCGCGGTTTCCGAGCCGTCAATCCCGGTGGCCGAGTATCCCTGTGCCGCGTAGTAGATGGCGTGATGCCCTGGGCCGGTGCCCGGGTCGAGGACCTCGCCCCTGATCGCACCCAACGCGACCAGTTGCTGTACCACCGGCTGCGGGCCGCCGATATCCCACGGTGTGGCGGCGGGTAAACCGTGCGCGACGGAAGCGTCGCGGTACATCTCTTCGAAGCGAGTGGGATCGTTGGGATCGAATTGCGTTGTCATGTCTCTCCTTCTGCTGTGAGAATCAGGGCAGCGAATTGACCAGTTGCTCGACCGGTACCCGCGGCCCAGTGAAGAACGGCGTCTCTTCGCGGGTGTGCCGTCGTGCGTCGGTGGCCCGCAGTTCACGCATCAGGTCAACGATGCGATGCAGTTCCGGCGCCTCGAACGCCAGCAGCCATTCGTAGTCGCCGAGCGCGAACGCCGGCACCGTGTTCGCCCGGACGTCTTTGTACTCGCGGGCGGCCATGCCGTGTTCGGCGAGCATCCGCCGGCGTTCTTCGTCGGGTAGCAAGTACCACTCGTAGGACCGCACGAACGGGTAGACGCAGATGTAGGCGCCCGGTTCCTCGCCGGCCAGGAAGGCCGGGATGTGGCTCTTGTTGAACTCGGCGGGCCGGTGCAGCGCGACGCTGCTCCACACCGGTGTCGACGCCCGGCCCAACGTGGTGGTGCGGCGAAAATCCTGGTAGGTGGCCTGCAGCTCTTCGACGCGTTCGGCGTGCGTCCAGATCATGAAGTCGGCGTCGGCCCGCAAGCCCGCGACGTCGTAGAGTCCGCGCACCACGACTCCCCGATCCTCGCGCTGCTTGAAGAAGGTCGCGGTTTCGTCGACGACCTGTTCTCGTTGGTCGCCCAGTTCCCCGGCGCGGACCGAGAACACCGAGAACATCAGGTATCGGACACATTCGTTCAGAGCGTCGTAGTCCAAGCGAGCCATGAGAACTATCGTGCCACGGACGTTTCGACGGCCCGGACGGCGGCAGCGGCGGCCCGACCCGCGGCGCCCACACAGGCCGGGACCCCGATCCCGTCGAGGTAACTGCCCGCCACCTGGCAGGTCGGCGGCAAACCGGCCCGCAGTTCGGCAACCAGATCACGGTGGCCAGGCCCGTACTGCGGCATCGCATCAGGCCAGCGCTGCACGCGGACGTCGACCGGTTCGACCGTGAGCTCGAAAACGCCTGCCAGGTCGTCCAGCGCCCAGGCCAGCAGCTCGTCGTCGGTCGCGCGGGTCGCCAGGTCGTCACCGAAACGCCCGAACGACAGCCTCAACAGCTCTACGTCGGTGCGCCGCCCCCACTTTCGCGACGACAGCGTAATTGCCTTGGCGTGCAACCGTTCTCCGCTGGCCACCAGAACGCCGGAATTCTGCGGGAAGTCGATGCCGCGGGGCACCGCCATCGCCAGCACCGCGGAGGACGCGCTACGGATCCGGCCGGCGGCCGCGGCGGTGCGCGGGGCGGCCTTGCCGACCAGTGCGGCAAGGCGCGCCGCGGGAACGGCGAAGATCACCGCGTCGGCGTGCCAGTGCTCACCGGCGGTGTCCCGCAGGGTCCAACCCGGTCCGGCGGCGTCGATGCCGTCGATCGCGGCCTGCACCCAGTGGAAACGGCCACGACGGACCAATTGCTCCACGAGCACGGTGTATCCCCCGCCCACCGCACCGAAGATCGGCCCGGCGGTGATGCTGTTGAGCGCCTGGCGGACCGCGTCGGTGACGCTCGTGGCACCGGCGTCCAGGCCCGCGGCCAGCGTCGGGGCCGCCGAGCGCAGGCCGATGGTTGCCGCCGAGCCCGCATACACGCCGCTGAGCATCGGATCCACCGACCGGGCCACCACCTGCTCGCCGAACCGGTCGGCGAGCAGGTCGGCGACAGCCGGGTCGGCGCCGTGTCTCCAGTTCAACGGTTGATCGGGTTCGGCGGCGATACGAGCGAGGGTGGCGTCGTTGACCAGGCCGGCCATCGACTCCGCCGACGAGGGGATGCCGTTGAGCGTCCCGGTCGGCAACGGGTGTAGCCGTGCCTGGCTGTAGATCAGCGGACGCGCCCCGGTGGTGCCCAGTTGTTCGTTCGCCAGGCCCAATTCGGCCATCAGCGCCGGCACTTCGGGTCGGCGCACCACGAACGCTTCGGCGCCGACGTCGACCGCGACGCCGCCGACCTGTTCGGTGCGCAGCACGCCACCGAGCCGGTCCGACGGCTCGAACAGCGTGATGCTGGCCTGCTCACCGGCTGTCCGGCGCAGCCGGTATGCGGCGGTGAGGCCGGAAATCCCGCCACCAACAACGCAATACGAGTGCTTGGCAGAAGTCATAGCGAGTGGATCAGCGCTACCAGGTCGGTGAGAATTGCAGGATCGGTCTCGGGCAGCACGCCGTGGCCGAGGTTGAAGATGTGCCCGGCCGCGCCGGCGTCCACAGCGCGGCGCCCGTCATCGACCACCGTACGCGCTGCGTGCTCGACGGTCGGCCAGCCGGCCAGCAGCACCGCCGGATCGAGGTTGCCCTGCAACGACTTACCGCTGTCGACCCGCGCTGCCGCGTCGACCAGCGAGGTCCGCCAGTCGACCCCGACCACCGTAGCGCCGGCCGCGGACATGGCGCCCAACAGTTCGGCGGTGCCCACGCCGAAGTGCGTCATCGGAACGCCCCGGTCGGCGAGTGCGGCGAACACCCGCGCACTGTGTGGCAACACGTACCGGCGGTAGTCCGCCAACGACAGCACACCGGCCCACGAATCGAACACCTGAATCGCATCTACCCCGGCGTCGAGCTGAACCCGCAGGAATCCGATGGTCAGGTCGGTCAACTTCGCCATCAGCGCATTCCAGCAGTCGGGTGCGGACAGCATCATCGCCTTGGTTCTGGCGTGGTTACGGCTCGGACCGCCCTCGACGAGGTAGGACGCCAGCGTGAACGGCGCGCCGGCGAAGCCGATCAGCGGAACCTGACCCAGCTCGCGGACCAGCAGCGAGACCGCGTCCCACACCGGTTGCACGCCGCCCGGATCGAGCGGCCGCAAGGCGTCGACATCGGCGGCGGTACGGACCGGCACCGCGATGACCGGGCCGACGTCGGCGACGATGTCCACGTCGACACCGGCACCGCGCAGCGGAACCACGATGTCGGAGAACAGGATTGCGGCGTCGACATCGTGCCGGCGGATCGGCTGCAGCGTGATCTCGGCGATCAGCTCAGCGTTGAAGCAGGCCTGCATCATGGTGTTCTGCCTGCGCAGCTCGCGGTACTCCGGCAGCGAACGGCCGGCCTGGCGCATGAACCACACCGGCACCCGGTTGGGTTTGCGGCCGGCGGCCGCGGCCAGATACGGCGAATCGGGAAGCGTGCGGCGGTCACTCATCAGCCTCAATGCTGCCACGACGGGCTGACAGCCGGGTGCGGCGGGCAGCGCCCCGGTGCGTGCGTAATCTCGTCGTCGGTAATGCCCGTGAGCCACTCGTCAGGAGCCCGGATGCCAGTCCGCCACCCAACAGTCAGCTACGACGAGTTCCCGAGCCTGCGCGTCGAACGCGCCGAGCACGGCGTGCTGCACGTGATCCTCGACTCGCCCGGACTCAACTCGGTCGGCCCGCAGATGCATCGCGACCTCGCCGACATCTGGCCCACCATCGGTCGTGACGCGGAAGTGCGCGCGGTGCTGGTCCGCGGCGAGGGCAAAGCGTTCTCCTCGGGTGGCAGCTTCGACCTGATCGACCAGACGATGGGTGCGTTCGACGACCGGATGCGGATCATGCGCGAGGCCCGTGACCTGGTGCTCAACATGGTCAACCTGGACAAGCCGGTGATCTCGGCGATTCACGGCGCCGCGGTGGGCGCGGGCCTGGTCGTGGCGCTGCTTGCCGACATCTCGGTGGCCGGGCGCACCGCCAAGATCATCGACGGGCACACCAAGCTGGGCGTCGCCGCCGGCGACCACGCCGCCATCTGCTGGCCGCTGCTGGTCGGGATGGCCAAAGCGAAGTACTACCTGCTCACCTGCGCGCCGCTGTCCGGCGAGGAAGCCGAACGGATCGGGCTGGTGTCGCTGTGCGTGGACGACCGCGACGTGCTCGACACCGCCACCCGGATCGCCGACGAACTGGCGCACGGGGCTCAGTCGGCAATCCGGTTCACCAAACACAGCCTCAACCACTGGTACCGGACGGCGGCGCCGGCCTTCGAAACCTCCCTTGGCCTGGAGTTTCTGAGTTTCAGCGGGCCCGATGTGCGCGAGGGCCTGGCCGCCCACCGGGAGAAGCGGCCGGTGCATTTCACCGCCGATTAGCGATGGCGCTGCAGTCCGCTGTGATGGCACCGCTGCGACCGTCACGGCGCGCCTGTGTCCGCGTGTCGACGGTTAGGTCTAGCGTCAAATGCTGTGAACCGCCAGCAACGCTGCGAGGCGGAGCGAAGCGACGAGGAGGTGCGGCGCCTATGACAGCAGCCGAGCCGGTCCCGTTTCGCGAGGCTGTGGAGGCGATGAGCGGAGCCACCACTCGATCCGAAATCGAGCTGGGCCCTATCCGGCCACCGCAGCGTCTCGCGCCCTACAGCTACGCCCTCGGTGCCGAAGTCAAGCGGCCCGAGGTCGATGTCGTACCGGAGCGGTCCGACGGTGACGCCTTTGGCCGCCTGATCCTGCTGTACGACCCGGAGGGCGCTGACGCGTGGAACGGCACCATGCGCCTGGTCGCCTACATCCAGGCCGACTTGGATTCCAGCGAAGCCGTCGACCCGCTGTTGCCGGAGGTCGCCTGGAGCTGGCTGGTCGAGGCCCTGGACGCCCGCACCGAACAGATCACCGCACTCGGCGGCACCGTGACGGCCACCACCTCGGTGCGCTACGGCGACATCTCCGGACCGCCGCGGGCTCACCAACTGGAGCTGCGGGCGTCTTGGACGGCACTCACCACCGACATCGGTACCCATGTCGAAGCGTTCTGCGACGTCCTCGAGCACGCCGCGGGGCTGCCGCCGGTCGGGGTGACAGATTTGGGCACCCGGTCGCGCGTTTGATATGGCCAGCGAGCCGACAGAACCACACACCGACACGCCCGACGCCGCGGACCCTGATGTCACGCCGCTGCTGCATCCCGCCGACGGGGTGCCCAACCTGTCGATCAGCACCGACGAGATCAAAGCCGCCGCAACGCTTTTGGCCAGTGGCCACGGCCCCTTCGCGGTGGATGCCGAGCGCGCGTCGGGATTCCGCTACTCCAACCGCGCCTACCTGATCCAGATCCGACGGGCCGGGGCCGGCACGGTGCTGATCGACCCGGTCAGTCACGGCGGTGACTCACCGGCCGTGCTGCGGCCTCTCGCCGACGTGATGGCATCCGACGAGTGGATCCTGCACGCAGCCGACCAGGACCTTCCGTGTCTGGCCGAGGTCGGCATGCAGCCACCGGCGCTGTATGACACCGAGTTGGCCGGGCGGCTGGCCGGTTTCGATCGAGTCAACTTGGCGGCGATGGCGCAACGCCTGCTGGGTGTGGGGCTGGCCAAGGGCCACGGCGCGGCGGACTGGTCTCGGCGTCCGTTGCCGGCCGCGTGGCTCAACTACGCGGCGCTCGACGTCGAGGTGCTCATCGACCTGCGTGCGGCGATCGCAGCCGTACTCGCAGAGCAGGGCAAAACCGGTTGGGCAGCAGAGGAATTCGACTACCTTCGACGCAGCACCGGCCAGACCTCGCCAACGACACGCCGGGACCGCTGGCGCCGCACCTCGGGTATTCACAAAGTGCGTGACCAGCGCGGGCTGGCTGCGGTCCGCGAATTATGGACGCTAAGAGACGAAATCGCGCAACGACGCGACATCGCGCCGGGTCGAATCCTGCCCGATTCGGCGATCATCGAGGCCGCGACCGCCGATCCCAAGACCCTCGACGACTTGGTCGCGCTGCCGATTTTCGGCGGGAAGAGGCAACGCCGCAGCGCCTCCACGTGGCTTGCGGCGCTCCAAGCCGCGCGCGAAAACCCCGGCCCGGCCGAGGACGCCGAATCACTCAGCGGACCGCCCCCGCCGGCCCGCTGGGCCCGGCGTCGCCCGGAGGCCGCCGCGCGTCTGGACACGGCCCGTGCCGCGCTACGGGAACTGTCGGAGCGAGTGACGGTGCCGACCGAGAATCTGGTCACGCCCGAATTGATCCGGCGGCTGTGCTGGGATTGGGAAACGCCCGCCGGCGACGACATCGCCGCGGTGATCGACGAAATCCTCGCCGCCGGGCAGGCCCGCAACTGGCAACGCGAGTTGGCGGTGCCCGTATTGGCTGCGGCGTTACAGTCGCTACCCGAGGCCTGACACAGCGAGATCGACGATGGCTCGGCCGCCTCTCGAAGAAATCCGAGACAGCGTCGATCTCACCGCGGCGTCAGTCCAGCTGATCGGTGATCGCGGCCCCGGAGTCGACCGCGTCGCCCGCTACATCGGTGATCCCGCTTCTCCTCGGGCCGTCTCGGCTCGCGTCGTCGCGAGTCAAAGCCGCGATCCAGCCGGTGATGCAACGCGCGACATGCTGGTCGGTCAGGCCTGCGTCGGCGAGCACCTCGCCGCGCGATGCGTGATCGAAGAATTGTTGCGGCAGACCGATATCGCGGCACGGCACGTCGATCTCGGCGGCCCGCAGCGCGGCTGAGACGGCCGAGCCGACACCACCGGCCACCCCGTTGTCTTCCAGCGTGACAACCACCTTGTGCGCGATCGCCAACTCCCCCAGCGCCTCTGACACCGGCAGCACCCACCGCGGGTCGACCACCGTCACGCCGATGCCCTGATCGCGCAACCGCCCGGCCACCGCCAGGGCCATCGACGCGAAAGCTCCGACCGACACCAGCAGCACGTCGGCACCGAGACCGTCGGCCGGCACCGCCAGTATGTCTACGGCGGAACGTTGTTGCACCGCCGGAATGTCCTCGCCGACATCGCCTTTCGGAAACCTGATCACCGTCGGCCCGTCCGCGGCCAGCGCTTCGCCGAGTTCCTCACGCAGGCGGGCGCCGTCGCGGGGCGCGGCCACCCGGATCCCGGGCACGATGCCCAGCATTGACATGTCCCACATGCCGTTGTGACTGGCGCCGTCGTTGCCGGTGACCCCGGCCCGGTCGAGCACGATCGTGACGGGCAGCTTGTGCAATGCGACGTCCATCATGATCTGGTCGAACGCCCGGTTGAGGAACGTCGCGTAGATCGCGACGACGGGGTGCATTCCGCCCATCGCCAGCCCGGCCGCCGACGTCATCGCGTGCTGCTCGGCGATACCGACGTCAAACAGCCTGTCCGGGAAACGTTGTCCGAATGCGCTCAGCCCGGTCGGCCCGGGCATGGCCGCGGTGATCGCGACGATGTCGCGGCGCTGGGCCGCCTGCTCGATCAGCGACTCCGAGAAGGTCGCCGTCCAACTCGGGCCCGCAACCTTGGTGGCCAGACCGGTTACCGGGTCGATCACCCCGCAGGAATGCATCTGGTCGGTCTCGTCGTCCTCGGCCGGGCCGTAGCCGCGGCCCTTCTGGGTGACGACGTGCACCAACACCGGTCCGTGGAATCCACGCGCCCGCCGCAGCGCGGCCTCGACCGCGTGTTCGTCGTGGCCGTCAACCGGACCCACGTACTTCAGCCCGAGATCGGTGAACAGCAGCTGCGGTGAAAGCGCATCTTTGACACCGGCTTTGATGCTGTGCATGAACTGGTAGGCCAGATCGCCGAAGACCGGCATGCCGCGCACCGCGCTGCGGCCTCGCTCCAACAGAGATTCGTAGCCGGGCTGTAGCCGCAGCATGGCCAGGTGGTTGGCCAAGCCACCGAAGGTCGGTGCGTAGCTGCGGCCGTTGTCGTTGACGACGATCACCACCGGCCGCCGGGTCGCCGCGATGTTGTTCAAAGCCTCCCAGCACATACCGCCGGTGAGTGCGCCGTCGCCGACCACCGCGACCACATGCCGGTTGCGATGGCCGGTCAGCTCGAAGGCCTTCGCCAACCCGTCGGCATAGGACAGCGCGGCGCTGGCGTGGCTCGACTCGACCCAGTCGTGTTCGCTCTCCGAGCGCGACGGATATCCCGACAGCCCATCCTTTTTCCGCAGTGTCTCGAAGTCCAGGGCGCGTCCGGTCAGCATCTTGTGCACGTAGGCCTGATGGCCGGTGTCGAAGATGATCGGGTCGTGCGGCGAGTCGAAAACTCGGTGCAACGCCAACGTCAGCTCGACGACGCCGAGGTTGGGACCCAGGTGGCCACCTGTCGCAGCAACTTTGTGAATCAGAAAGTAGCGGATCTCGGCGGCCAGATCGCGTAGTTCCGCCTGCGTAAGGTGCTGCAGATCGGCGGGCCCACGGATCTGTTCGAGCATTGTGTCAGTGTACGCAGGACCACCGACGTGGCGCGCGGACCAGCGTAGATACCCCGCCAGACACGCAGCACTGGCGCACAGAAACACCACAGACAAGGCTGCTACCGTATCTCCCGGTGTGCCGGGAAGCCTGGTCGGCGTTTTGCAGTGCTGTTCCGGTCTTCCTGCTAATACCGGCTATTCGGGAGTGCGGCATGACTTGCTCGGTCGGCGCCACCGCGCCTAGCGGACGGACGTCAGGGTTCATCGGCGTGTTCAGGATCACACGCCCGCTAGCTGCGGTGCTCGTATCTTGAGGGCCGCCTACCCGTCCATGCCGAGCAACGCACACGCCCGACAGGACCGCCGATGAGCAGCGACCTGTTTCACGCCGTCTATGCCTCGACCGTGTTCGTGGTCTGCTACGCGCTGATCACCACCGACCGCTTCAACAAAACCAAAATCGCGCTGATCGGCGCGACGTTGATGTTTTTCTTGCCGAAGATCAGCTCTGAGGACATTTTTTACTCACGCAGCACCGGGGTCAACTGGGACGTCCTGTTCCTGCTCCTGGGCATGATGATCATCGTCAGCGTCGTGCGGCAGACCGGCGCCTTCGAGTACGTGGCGATCTGGGCGGCCAAGCGCGCCAAGGGGTCTCCGTTACGCATCATGATCATACTGATCATTGTCACCGCGTTGGGGACTGCCGTTCTGGACAATGTCACCACGATATTGCTGATCGCCCCCGTCACCCTGCTGGTGTGCGATCGCCTCGGGATGAACCCCGCACCGTTTCTTGTCATCGAGGCGATCGGCGCCAACATCGCCGGCGCGGCCACCCTGGTCGGCGACCCGACCAGCATCATCATCGGTACCGGAGCGCACCTGAGCTTCATCGACTTCAGCGCAAACATGGCACCGGCGGTGCTCTTGGTACTGGTGGCATTGATAGCGGTACTGCCCCGGCTGTACCCGGGGTTCTTCAAGGCCGATCCCGAGCGCATCGCAGACGTCATGTCGCTGGACGAACGCGAGGCGATCCGCAATCCGCGTCTACTCCGGCAGTGTGTGATCGTCCTGGCGATCGTGTTCGCCGGGTTCGTCCTGCATGAGCAGATCCGGATGGAGCCCTCGCTGGTGGCGATGGCGGGCGCCGGCCTGCTGATTGTGATCACTGGAATCGACCGCGAGTTCTACCTGGGCAGCGTCGAGTGGGAAACGCTGCTGTTCTTCGCCGGACTGTTCGTCATGGTCGGGGCACTCGTCCGGACCGGAGTCATCAAAGAATTGGCGCAGGTGGCCAGCAACTTCGCCGGCGGCGACACCTGGACGGCGACAGTGCTGATCCTCGCCATTTCCTTCACGATCGGCAGCGTCATCAACAACGTTCCGTATGCCGCTGCGATGACACCGGTCGTCGCGCAGTTCGCCGACTCGATCCCTGGGCACGCGAGTTCAGGGGTGCTGTGGTGGGCCCTGCTGCTGGGCACCGTGATGGGCGGCAACCTCACCCCGGTCGGCGCCAGCGCGAACATCGTCGCGGTAGGAATCGCCGAACGCGCCGGCCACCCCGTGTCTTTCTGGGACTTCACCAAACGCGGTGCGGCAGTGACCGCGATGTCGTTTGTGCTGTCCCTCGGCTATCTGTGGCTGCGCTACTTCGCCTAGCGAGAGATTTGGCCGTATGGTGGCTGTGTGCGAGCAGAGGACCTCGACGACCAGTTTCCGATCGTGACAGCAGATTCTGAGGCAATCGACGCCGCCCGTCTGATCGCCGAGCACGGTTTGCCGGGCGTCATCGTCACCGACGCATCGCACAAACCGGTCGCAGTGCTGCTGGCATCCGAAATGCTGCACTTCGTCCTTCCGCGCTATGTGCGGCAAGACCCCGCGCTGGCCGGCGTCGTGGGCGACACGCTGAGCGACCACAGCCAGAACCTGGTGGGCAAGACCGTCGCCGACCTGTTACCGGAAAAGCCCCGCAAGATTCCCACAATCGATGCCCGCGACAGTGTCGTCAAGGTGGCTGCGGAGATGTCGCAACAGCGAAGCCCGCTGATCGCGGTGACGAAGAAGGGAACGCTGCACGGCGCACTCACCGCTGCACAAGTAATGGCCGCGGCGCTCAAATCCTGAGGGCCCCTTCACTGACCACCGCGCGGTCGACCGTGTTCGGATCGGGTTCGAACGCAACCTGAGAATTCGCTTACGCCCACCCTGGTAACCGAAAGCTCTCCGCGGACGTATTGTGACTATGTGCGGGCAGAGGATCTAGACGAAAAGTTTCCGGTGGTGAGCATCGACTCGAATGCTCTGGACGCAGTGCGCCTGCTGGCCGAGCACCGTCTCAACGGCCTCGTGGTCGTGACCGAGACGTCCGAAGCGCCCTACGCGGTGCTACCGGCGTCTCAGGTGGTGCGGTTCATTGTGCCCGGTTATGTGCAGGATGACCCTGGACTGGCGGGCGTTCTGACCGAGTCGATGGCTGACCACGCAGCAGAAAAACTGGGCACCAAGACGATTCGCGACGTGCTTCCCAAGCAGCGTCAGCATGTTCCGGTGGCGGAGGCGGACGACACCATCATCGAGGTGGCGGAGGTCATGGCGCGGCTGCGGAGCCCACTGGTTGCCGTGGTCAAAAACGGGAAGCTGCACGGTGTGATCACCGCGTCACGCCTGCTCGCCGCAGCCCTCAAGGAATAGTCGCTCGTTCGCCACACGGCAAGCGCGCCTGAATGTTTCGAGGCACGCCAGCGACCGCCGCTCGACATGAGAATTACCAGGACCCTGTTATAGGCTGACAGTTGTGCCATGGACATCGTGGAAGATCTCGCGGTCGTGAGCATCGAGGTCGAGGTAGCAGAGATTTGATCGGGCGTCCAGGGCGGCGCCGATGACATATTTCGCGATCGCGGTGTTCGTCGCAGCCTACGCATGCATCATCAGCGACCGGTTCAACAACACCACCGTCGCTCTGGTCGGCGCAGGCGTGATGATTACCTTGCCGGTAATCGAATCGCGCGACGTGTTCTACTCGCAGGCCAGCGGAATCGACTGGGACGTCATCTTTTTGATGCTGGGCATGATGATCATCGTCAGCATCCTGCGCCAGACCGGGATATTCGAATACACCGCAATCTGGGCAGTCAAGCGCGCCAACGGATCTCCGATACGAATCATGATCCTGCTGAGCGTGGTCATGGCTGTGGCCTCGGCCCTGCTGCCCAACGTGGTGTCGGTGCTGCTGATCGCCCCGGTGACCTTGCTGGTGTGTGAGCGCCTGGCGATCAACCCCGTCCCACTGCTGATAACCGAGGTGTTCGCCTCCAACATCGGCGGCGCAGCGACGCTGGTCGGCGACCCGCCCAACATCATTATCGGGGCACGCAAAGGCCTGTCGTTCAACGCCTTCCTGCTCAACATGGCGCCTATCGTGATCATCATTATGCTGGTGTTCGTCGCCGCGCTTCCGCTGTTGTTCCGCGGCCTCCCCGCCGCGGACCCCGAGCGGATCGCCGACGTGATGAACGTCGACGAAAAAGAAACGCTCCAGGATCGCGCGCTGCTGATCAAATCCGTGACTGTTTTGGCCCTGGTCTTCCTCGGATTCATCGTCTCCGAAGCGATTCACCTCCAGCCGGCGTTGGTGGCCATGCTGGGCGCAGGTGCGCTCATCCTCACTTCCGGATTGAACAAGTCGGACTACCTGGCCAACGTCGAATGGGACACCCTGCTGTTCATGGTCGGCCTGTTCGTGATGGTGGGGGCGCTGTTCAAAACCGGGGTCATCAAGACCCTCGGTCAGATGGCGGCGGACGCCACCGGTGGCAATGTGCTGGTGACGACGATGCTGATCCTGGGCGTGTCGATGCTGCTGTCCGGCGTCATCGACAACGTTCCCTACGTCGCGACCATGACACCGATCGTGAGCCACCTGGCCTCGGTGATTCCGGCCCAGGCACACCACAATGTGATGTGGTGGTCGCTGGGGCTGGGTGGCGACTTGGGTGGCAACCTCACCGCCGTCGGATCCAGCGCCAACATCGTGATGCTCGGCATCGCGCTGAAATCGGGCAACCCCATCTCGTTCTGGCAGTTCACCCGCAAGGGCGTGCTGGTCACCGTGATGTCCACCGTCCTCTGCGCGCTCTATCTGTGGCTGCGCTACTTCGTGATGCGCTAGTCGACAACGCACATGGCGAAACCACCGATGTGCTCTCAGGAGTGGGTAGCTCGCTGGTGATAGGAAACGATTGGTGAAGCCTGAGATGCTGCGACGATGACCGGAACAAATATTCAGATGTATTTCGCCGTCGCGATATTCGTCGTTTCGTATGCGTTCATCATCAGTGACCGATTCAACAAGACCACCGTCGCACTGGTCGGTGCCGGCCTGATGATCATCCTGCCGTCCATCGACGCGCCCGACGTGTACTACTCCCAGGAAACCGGAATCGACTGGGATGTCATCTTTTTGATGCTGGGCATGATGATCATCGTCAGCATCCTGCAGCAGACCGGAGTATTCGAATCCACCGCTATCTGGGCGGCCAAGCGCGCCAACGGATCTCCGGTGCGCATCATGATACTGCTGAGCGTGGTGATGGCCGTAGCCTCGGCCTTGCTGCCCAACGTGGTGTCGGTTCTGCTGATTGCGCCGGTCACGTTGCTGGTGTGCGACCGATTGGCGATCAACCCGGTGCCGATGTTGATCGCCGAGGTGTTCGCCTCCAACATCGGCGGCGCAGCGACGCTGGTCGGCGACCCACCGAACATCATCATCGGCGCCCGTAAAGGCCTGTCGTTCAACGCCTTTCTATTCAACATGGCGCCGATCGTCGTCATTATCATGGCGGTCTTCGTAGTCGCCACACCGTTGCTGTTTCGTGGCTTCTCCACCGTCTCCCCCGAGCGGGTCGCCGATGTGATGTCGTTGGATGAGCGCGAGGTGCTGCGCGACAGCCGGTTACTCATCAAGTGCGGCGCGGTGCTGGGCTTGGTGTTCGTCGGATTCATCGTCTCTCCGGCCATCCACATTCAGCCCTCACTGGTGGCGCTGTTGGGCGCCGGAGCCCTCATTCTGGTCTCCAAGATGGAGAAGTCGGACTTTCTCGCCAGCGTCGAATGGGACACGCTGCTGTTCATTGTGGGCCTGTTCATCATGGTGGGCGCGCTGCTCAAGACCGGTTTCATCACACGTCTGGGCGAGCTGGCCGCCGGAGCCACCGGCGGTAATCCGCTTTTCACGACGATGTTGATCCTCGTCGTGTCGACACTGGCATCCGGCCTGATCGACAACGTCCCCTACGTGGCCACGATGACGCCGATCGTCACCCAGCTCGCCTCGGCGATGCCGCACCAGGAGCACCACAACGTGCTGTGGTGGTCGTTGGCTCTCGGTGGCGATCTGGGTGGCAACCTCACCGCCGTCGGGTCCAGTGCGAACATCGTGATGATCGGTGTCGCGCTGCGGTCGGGCTACTCCATCTCGTTCTGGGAGTTCACCCGCAAGGGCATCGTGATCACCGTGACGTCCACCGTCGTCTGCGGGCTCTACTTGTGGTTGCGGTACTTCGTCCTCGCTTAGCCGGTCAGCGCGTCAGCAGCGCGACGCACTCGATGTGGTGGGTGAGCGGAAACGAGTCGAACGCCGAAAGCTTGTTCACCGCGTAACCGTGACTCTGGTACAGCGCGACATCTCGCGCGAATGATGCTGCCTCACAACCGATATGAACGATACGCGGGACCTCTGCCGCGGAAAGCAGATCAATCACCTCGCGTCCGGCGCCGCCGCGCGGCGGATCCAGCACGGCCACGTCGGCGCGTCCGCGCCGCGTGGTCAACGCCCGCCGCACCGAATCGCTGACCACACGTACCTGCGGAAGACCGGCCAACGTGGCACGCGCCGCACGAGACGCCGCCCGCGCGCTGTCGACGGTGACCACCTGCCCGGACTCCCCCACCGCGTCGGCCAGAACCGCAGCGAAAAGCCCGGCGCCGCCGTAGAGATCCCATGCGGTCATACCCGGATCGGGTCGCGCCCAGTCGCTCACCAGGTCGCTGTAGGTGCGCGCCGCGTCACGGTGCGCCTGCCAGAACCCCGTCACCGGCACCTGCCAGCTGTGCCGCCCGGCTCGGTGCACACCCTGGTGGCTGCCCTCGACCACCTCGGTCGCGTTGCGCCGGCCGTGGCGCACCGTGCGCGCCACATGGCGCCGACCGTCATCGTCAACGACGACATGCAGGTGCGAGCCGGGCGGCCATGCCGCATCGGTCAGGCCCTCGGTCATTCCCGCCGGCAGTTGGCCGCAGTCGAGGTCGGCGACCAGTTCGTCGCTGCGGTAACGGTGGAAACCCGGGCGGCCGTCGGCGCCCACATCCAGCCGAATCCGAGTCCGCCAGCCCGTCGGGCCGGTGGGCGACAGCGGCTGGACATCATCGCACCACTGGTAATTACCCAGGTGGGCAAGCTGATTGGACACCACTTCGGCTTTCAGCGCCCGCGCCGCGGCCGGCTCGACAAAGGCTAGATCGCAACATCCGGCGCCGTCCACACCGGCGATCGGGCACAGCGACGCGACCCGGTCAGTGGAAGGTTGGATCACCTCGATCGTCTCGGCACGCCAATACGAACCGCGGTCCGCGGTGACCTGCACCCGTACTGTCTCCCCGGGAAGGGCGTAGCGGACGAACACCACCCGGCCGTCGTGCCGCGCCACGCAATTGCCCCCGTTCGCCGGTGCGCCGACGGTCAGTGTCAGCTGCCCCAGCGCCGGAGGCGGCGCGGCTGTGGTGTTCGAGCTCAATCGAATATCCCTCGTCGCGCGTCGCCGGGAGCCGCATGCGGTTGCATCGTCTTGAGCCGCTCCGATGAATTGAGTTGCCACGGAACTGATGTCACCATCACTCCCGGCATGAAAAGCAACCGCCCTTTCAGCCGCAACGCACTCTGGTTGTGCAGCACATGCTCCCACCAATGGCCGACCACGTATTCCGGCAGAAATACCGTCACCACGCTGCGTGGCGACTCCTTGCTGACCCGTTTCACGTAATCCAATATCGGACGCGTGATTTCGCGGTACGGCGAGGCGATGACCTTCAGCGACACCTTGAGGTTGCTGTCTTCCCAGCGGCGGACCAACGCGCGGGTTTCGGCATCGTCGACGCTCACCGTGACCGCTTCCAACACATCGGGCCGCGTCGCTCGCGCATAGGCCAACGCGCGCAGCGTCGGCAGATGCATTTTGGACACCAGCACGATCGCGTGATTCTTGCTGGGCAAGACCATGCCCTGATCCTCGGCGTGATGCTCGATTTCCCGGCTGACTGAGTCGTAATGCCCCCGGATCATCTTCATCAACCCGAACAGCAGCGTCATGGCGACAATCGCGATCCAGGCGCCGGCCAGGAACTTGGTGACCAAGACGACGAGCAGCACCGCCCCAGTGGCCACGAATCCGATCGTGTTGACCACCCGTGACCGCATCATCGTCCGCCGAGTGGCGGGGTCGGTTTCGTTGCGTAGCAATCGAGTCCAGTGCCGGACCATGCCGATCTGACTCAGCGTGAACGAAATGAACACCCCGACGATGTAGAGGTGGATCAACGCGGTGACCTGAGCACGAAACGCGATGATCGCCGCCAGCGCCGCAACCGCGAGAAACACGATACCGTTGGAGAACGCCAGCCGGTCGCCGCGGGTGTGCAACTGGCGGGGCAGGTAACTGTCCTGCGCGAGCACCGAGCCCAGCACCGGAAATCCGTTGAACGCGGTGTTGGCCGCCAGCACCAGGATAAGGGCGGTCACGACGGCGATCAGCAGGAAGCCGATGTGGAAGCTGCCGAAGACGGCCTGTGCGATCTGGGTGACGAGCGTCTTCTGCTGGTAGTCGCTTGGGATACCGGTCAGCTGCACGGCGGGATTGTCGACGATCTGAACGCGAGTCTCTTTGGCCAGCAAAATGATGCCCACCAGCAGGCTGACCGCGACGGCGCCGAGCATCAGCAACGTCGTCGCCGCATTACGCGACTTGGGCTTTCGGAACGCCGGCACCCCGTTGCTGATCGCCTCGACACCGGTCAGCGCCGCACAGCCCGACGAGAACGACCGCGCCACCAGAAAGGCAAACGCAAAGCCGGTGATCGATCCGTGTTCGGCATGCATCGTGAATGCGGCGGATTCAGCGCGCACCGGCTCACCCATAAGATAAATCCGGACCAGCCCCCAGCCGAGCATAGCGGCTACGCCGATGATGAACGCGTAAGTCGGAATGGCAAAGGCCACACCGGATTCGCGAATGCCGCGCAGGTTCAGTCCCATCACGAGCAGAATCGAGGCAACGCAGAACAGCACTTTGTGGGTGGCCACGAACGGAATCGCCGAGCCGATGTTCGACATCGCCGCCGCCGTCGAAACAGCGACCGTGAGAACGTAATCCACCATCAGCGCGCTGGCCACCGTGAGCCCGGCGTTGGGGCCGAGGTTGGTGGTGACCACCTCATAGTCACCGCCGCCGGACGGGTAGGCGTGCACGTTCTGCCGGTAGCTGGCCACCACGACCAACAACACCGCCGCCACTGCGACACCGATCCACGGCGTCAGCGAATACGCCGCCAGCCCGGCCACCGACAGCATGAGGAAGATCTCTTCCGGGGCATACGCAACCGACGAGAGTGCATCGGAGGCGAAAACCGGCAGGGCGATCCGCTTGGGCAGCAGGGTGTGGCTCAACCGGTCGCTGCGAAACGGCCTACCCAACACCAGTCGGCGCGCCGCAGTCGAAAGTTTGGACACGGAGCCAAGAGTAAAGGCAACCGTGTCTCCCGGTACGGTTCGGTAGACGAGAATGGCTCCCAAGCCGACTGGCCACTATGGCTGGCGGGCCGAGAGGACCTCTAGTGCGCGTGGTTGTGATGGGGTGTGGCCGGGTGGGCTCGTCGGTCGCCGACGGGCTGGCCAGGATCGGCCACGACGTCGCGGTGATCGACAGCGACGACACGGCGTTCAGTCGGCTGAGCCCCGAGTTCGCCGGTGAGCGGGTACTCGGTCTGGGATTCGACCGGGACGTGCTGCTGAAGGCCGGTATCGAAGGGGCCGATGCGTTCGCCGCCGTGTCCTCCGGTGACAACTCCAACATCATCTCGGCGCGGCTGGCCCGGGAGACCTTCGGCGTGCGGCGGGTGGTCGCGCGGATCTACGACGCCAAGCGCGCCGAAGTCTACGAACGGCTCGGCATCCCGACGATTGCCACCGTGCCATGGACCACAGATCGGCTGCTGCACGCGCTCACCCGGGAGAGTGAGACCGTGCGGTGGCGCGACCCGACCGGAACCGTCGCCTTCGTCGAAGTGGTGCTGCATGAGAACTGGGTGGGCCGCCAGGCGACCGCTCTGGAGGCCGCCACCGGCGCCCGGGTGGCATTCCTGACCCGCTTCGGCACCGGCATTCTCCCAGAACCCAAAACGGTCATCCAGTCCGGCGACCAGATCTACCTCGCGGCGATATCCGGGCGCGCAGCCGAAGCATTGGCCATCGCGGCGCTGCCGCCGGGCGAGGACGCCGAAGCATGAGACGCGCCGGCGATCCGACCGTGCGCCGCATGAGCGGCGCCAATGAGAAGGAGCGGCGCACATGAGAGTCGCTATCGCAGGTGCGGGCGCGGTCGGCCGATCGGTGGCCCGCGAACTGATCGACAACGGGCACGATGTGACGTTGATCGAGCGAAAGCCCGAACACATCGAGGAGGACGCCATACCGGCCGCGCACTGGCGGCTGGGTGACGCCTGCGAGGTGAGCACGCTGGAGCAGATCCAGCTGCACGAGCTCGACGTGGTGGTGGCCGCGACCGGCGACGACAAGGCCAACGTGGTGCTCAGCCTGCTGGCCAAGACCGAGTTCGCGGTGCCCCGAGTAGTGGCCCGGGTCAACGACCCCCGCAACGAGTGGCTGTTCACCGACGCCTGGGGCGTCGACGTGGCGGTGTCCACCCCGCGGATGCTGGCGTCGTTGATCGAGGAGGCCTTCGCCGTCGGAGACCTGGTGCGGCTGATGGAGTTTCGGAGAGGTCAGGCCAACCTGGTCGAGATCACGCTGCCGGACAACACGCCGTGGGGCGGCAAGCCGGTGCGCAAACTCCAGCTGCCGCGCGACGTCGCGCTGGTGACGATCCTGCGCGGGCCGCGGGTGATCGTGCCGCAGGACGACGAGCCGCTGGAGGGCGGCGACGAGCTGTTGTTCGTCGCGGTCAGCGAGGCGGAAGAGGAACTGCGTCAGCATCTGCTGCCGGCGCAGTAGCGGCGGCGGCGATCGCGCGCTGTGCCGTCCTGATCGCCAGGACGGTCACCAGCGTCGCCACCGCGGCCAGCGGCCAGCCCATCCCGAGTCGCGCCACCACCAGCCAGCCGGTGTGGTTGGTGTCGTAGAGAACCCGCTGCACGATGAAGCGGGCGGTGAACACCACCACCCAGGTGAGCGTGGCGACGTCGAACGCGTAGACCGCGCCACGCACGTCGCGCCAGCCGCGATCGTGCCCGTGCAGCCAGCTCCAGATAAAGCCGACAACGGGCCGACGGATCACGATCGAGGCGGCGAACAGCGTCGCATAGCTCAATGACGTCCAAATGCCGAGCAGGAAGTAGCCTTTCGACTCCCCCAGCAGGTAGGCGATCAGCACGCAGACAGCGACGCCGATCAGGCCGGTCACCGCCGGCTGAACGGACTCTCGGCGGACCAGGCGCCACAGCAGGATCAGCGTGGCGACACCGAGCGCGGCACCGGATGCCGCGGCCAGGCCCAGCAGCCGCGAGGTTCCGACGAAGACGAGCACGGGCAGCGACGAATAGGCGATTCCCGCGACGCCGCCCAGTTGCTGCATCATCCGCTCGGCCGGAGTGCGGCCGACGCCAGCGCGCTCTGGATCGCTGGCGACGGTGTCAGCCCCGTCGCCAACGCCGGTGGCATGGTTCACCGCTGAATCTCGTAGTGCGGGTTGTAAATCGCCTTGCTGCCGCTCTCCAGCTTGCCCAGCCGGCCCTGGACGCGCAGTGTGCGGCCTGACTCGATCCCGGGAATCCGGCGCTGCCCCAACCACACCAGCTCGATGGTGTCGGTGCCGTCGAACAGTTCGGCGCGAACCCCGTCGCCGCAGCCCTTGCCGTTGCATTCGACGCTGCGGAGCATCCCGACCACGGTGACCTCCTGGCCGCGCTCGCAATCGATGGCCCGCTGCGCGCCGGTAGCCACCGCCTCGTCAGACAAGTCCTCAGCGTCACGCTGCTCGGGGTTCTCAGTCAACCGACGAGTCAGCCGGCGCAGATAACCTTCTGCCGCCATGGCTTCTCCTGAGCGTCTTGATGTGCCTCACACGGGACCGCGTACCGACGATCCTCTCACGACAACGGACACCGTAGACCCGATGGTTCCCCAACCGCCAGGCGGCGCCCGGGCAATATCTAGGGGTGGCTATCGACCTGCGCGGCGTTCGTGCCGTTGTGCTGCCGGGAACGGGATCCGACGACAGCTATGCCGCCCGGGCGTTCGGCGCGCCGCTGCGCGACGCCGGCGCTCGACTGCTGACGCCGCGGCCGCAGCCGACTCGTTTGATCGACGGCTACCTAGACGACCTGAACGACGCCGCGCGCAACGGACCGATCGCGGTCGGCGGTGTGTCGATCGGCGCCGCGGTGGCCGTCGCATGGGCGTTACAACATCCCGATCGCGCGGTCGCAGTGCTGGCCGCGCTGCCGGCATGGACCGGCGCACCGCACGGCGCGACCGCCGCAGTGGCAGCACAGCACTCCGCTCGACAGCTACGTGACGACGGCCTGGAGGCGACGACAGCGCAGATGCGCGCGTCGAGCCCGCCGTGGCTGGCCGACGAGTTGGCCCGCTCGTGGCTCGGCCAGTGGCCGCATCTGCCCGACGCGATGGAAGAGGCCGCCGGCTACGTCGCCCCGACCTACGAAGAACTTCAGCGGCTGACAGCGCCGCTGGGCGTCGCGGCGGCTGAAGACGACCCGATTCATCCGCTTGATGTCGGGCGCCGGTGGGCGGCCGCAGCGCCGCACGCGGCGCTGCGCACCGTGACCCTGGACCAGATCGGCGCGGACCCGTCCGCGCTGGGCGCCGCCTGTCTGCTGGCGCTGAACGCGGCATAGTCACCGGCGACCCGCTGCGCCCGGCCCGGGGCCTGGGTCGGTGACAGGTTCGCCGGGGCTAGGAGGTCGCTAGCCGTCGGTACCGCGCAGCTGCTGCATCGCCGAGCCCGCGGCACTGCGACGCTCGGGGGCAACCGATTCGTCTTGGCTGGCGGCGGCGGAGTCGGTCGGCTCGACCGGCTGCCCGGCAGCACCCTGAGCAGCAGCGGCCTCGCGCAGCTGCGACGCCATCGGCTCCGGCAGCTGCACCGGCAGCGGCGTGCGCACCGGCAGCGGCGTGTCACCGCGACGAATCACTGTGTCCAACAATGCATTTCGGGCTTCTTCGGTGAGCGCGTCCACGCTATCGCTGGAGCCGTTGACCACGCAACGGATCATCCAGCGGTAGCCATCGACCCCGATGAACCGCACCACACCGGTCCCGGTGCCAACCACCTCTCGGCCCCATCGGCCGTCTTGAATGGTCACCGAGGCCCCGTCGGCGCGAAGCGAATCCGCCAGCTCAGCGGCGACTTCCCGCCACAGCCCACCGGTCTTGGGCGCGGCATACGCAGCGATGGTGAAACGACCGTTGACCGTCACCACCCACACCGCGCTGGGGACGCCGTTCTCGGTCAACTCGACCTGAAGCTGGGCCGCCTCCGGCAGCGGGACCAGCACCGAGCCGAGGTCCAGGCGGCCCTCGGCGGCAACCGACGACTCGTCGAAATCCTCGATGTCGAAGGGGCCATCCAGGTCGCCGTCAGCCGCAACTTCGGCGGCCGCTGCCGGCTTTCGATGCGTGCCCGCCGTTTCCGGTTCGTCGACGGGTTCGTCCTTGGATTTACGCCTGCCAAATGCCATCTAAAGACTCGCATGTCCGCCGGAGGAACCGTGGCCGCCGGCGCCACGGGAAGTATCGGCCATACCGGCCTCGTCGAACGACGCCACCTCGACCAGGTCGACCAGTTCGACGCGCTGCACCAGCAGCTGCGCGATCCGGTCGCCACGGTTGACCACGATCGGCGCCGCGGGGTCGAGGTTGATCAATGAAACCTTGATCTCACCACGGTAACCCGCATCGATGGTGCCGGGACTGTTGACAATCGAAAGTCCCACCCGCGCAGCCAAACCGGACCTCGGGTGCACAAGCCCCACCATTCCGACCGGGATGGCCACCGCGATGCCCGTCCCGACCAGCGCCCGGTGTCCGGGCGCAAGCTCGAGGTCTTCGGCGCTGTAGAGATCTACCCCGGCATCACCGTGGTGGGCCCGGGCGGGCAGCGGAAGCCCGGGGTCGAGACGAACAACCGCCAGACTGGTCGACACGGGGGCACAGACTACCCTTGGCCAGGTGTCAGGGACGCCAGTCATGCCGCAAAGCGTGCGGTACAGCGAGCGTTTGTGGGTGCCGTGGTGGTGGTGGCCACTGGGTTTCGGTCTGGCGGCGCTGATCGCCGTCGAAGTCAACATGGGCGTGCCGAGCCTGCCGCGCTGGCTCCCGTTCGCCGCGTTGTTCGTCGTCGCTGCCGGGGCGTTGCTGTGGCTGGGCCGCATCGAGGTCCGGGTCAGCACCGGCGACAGCGGAGTCGAACTTCAGGTCGGTGAGGCCCACCTGCCGGTCTCGGTGATCTCCCGCTCTGCCGACATTCCCCGCTCGGCCAAGTCAGCGGCGTTGGGACGTCAGCTCGACCCGGCCGCCTACGTGGTTCACCGTGGCTGGGTCGGCCCCATGGTGCTGGTGGTGCTGGACGACGCGGACGACCCGACGCCCTACTGGCTGGTGAGTACCCGCCACCCAGAGCGGGTGTTGTCGGCGTTGCGCAGCTAGTCGGCAACTGCCCGACGGCCAAAGTCAGGCCGCGCAGTCCGTACAGATCATTACGCCGCCCTTTTCGCTGGCCAACCGACTGCGGTGTTGGACCAGAAAGCAGCTCGAGCAGGTGAACTCGTCGGCCTGCTTCGGGATGACACGGACCGTGAGCTCTTCGCCGGACAAGTCGGCGCCGGGCAGCTCGAACGACTCGGCGGACTCGGCCTCGTCGACGTCAACAACCGCCGACGCCGCCTCGTTTCGCCGCGCCTTGAGTTCCTCTAGGGAGTCCTCTGAAACGTCGTCGGTTTCGGTGCGCCGTGGGGCGTCATAGTCGGTTGCCATCGTCTGTCCCCTCGTAAACGTGCAAGCAAAGCTTTGTACCAGCGTCGAACGCATCCGCAAAATGATTCGTGCCCGTATCGACGGGTATTCAATTGTGATTTACATCACACCCGATGTTTAGCAGCACTACCTCCCGCTAAACATCGGGCTGGAGAGTGCCTTAGAGTGCCACAGTGGTCGCGCAAATCACTGAAGGCACAGCGTTAGACAAGCACGGTCGCCCATTCCGCCGTCGCAACGCCCGGCCCGCAATCGCCCTGCTGATAGTGCTGCTGGTGGCCAGCGCCGTGGCGTGGACCATCGCGCTGACCCGCCCGGCCGACGTTCATGAGGCGACGGCGTGCAACCCACCGCCGGAGCAGACCGGCCCGGCCCAACCGCACCTGGGCACCGCGGTGTCGCGCAGCGCGATGATCAACGTCGCACCGGCCAAGCTCGCCGACACCAAGGTCCGGGTCCTCAACGCCAGCGGGCGGGGCGGTCAAGCCGCCGACGTCGCGGGCGCCCTGCGGGATCTGGGATTCGCGCAGCCGACGGCTGCCAACGACCCGGTCTACGCCAACACGCGACTGACCTGTCAGGGGCAGATCCGCTTCGGTGAGGCCGGTCAGGCCGGGGCGGCCGCGGTGTGGCTGGTCGCGCCCTGCGCCGAGCTTTACCGCGACGATCGCACCGACGACTCCGTCGATCTCGCGATCGGCACCGAGTTCGGGGCGCTGGCTCACAGCGACGACATCGCCGCGGTGCTCGCCGGCCTGCGCCCGGGCAACACCGAGCCCGCGGACCCCGCGCTGCTGGCCAGGATTCACGCCGGCAGCTGCTGACCTCCTCAGCCGGGAATCGGCGCCAGACCGTCGAATCGGCCGAGGGCAGCGAGCAACTGATCGGCGATGCCAGGCGCGGCGGCGACCACCAATGCCGCGTTGCGAACTGGGTCGTCCGGCTCCGGCAACACCACCCGCGCCCCGGCCTCAGCGGCGATGAGCGCGCCCGCCGCGGAGTCCCACGCATTCAGCCCATGCTCGTAGTAGGCGTCCAGCCGGCCCGCCGCGACCATGCACAAATCCAGCGCCGCAGAGCCGATTCGGCGCACATCCCGGACCGCCGGCAGGATCTGTGACACCAGCTGCGCCTGGACCGTGCGGCGGCGCCCGGAGTAGGCGAACCCGGTGCCCACCAACGCCCGCGACAAATCGTCGACGGCACTGCACCGCAGACAGCGGGTGCCCTCGGCGTCGGTGACGTGTGCGCTCAGTCCCACAGCGGCCGAGTACAGCCGCCCGCCGACGACATCAGCGACCGCGCCGGCCACCGAGACACCGTCGATCTGCGCGGCCACCGAAACCGCGTACGCCGGGATTCCGTAGACGAAGTTCACCGTGCCGTCGATCGGGTCCAGCACCCAGGTGACCGCGCCGGGTGCAGCGCCCGCCGGATCGGTCGGCCCGCCGCCCTCCTCGCCGAGGATGGCGTCACCGGATCGCAGTTGCGCCAACCGATCACGCAGCAGCCGTTCGGTTTCGGTGTCGACGACGGTCACCGGGTCGGTCGGCGTCGTCTTGGTCTGCACCGCGTCGTCGCCGTCGGCGCCGGCGTCGGCGCCGAAGACCTCGCCGCGTCGTCGCCGCACGAACGCGGCTGCTTCGGCGGCCAGCGCCTCGGCCACTGTCCGCAGCTGCGCCGGCTGGTTCTCAGGTGTGCTCACCGACCCATCGCATCACAGATATCGCTGGGATTGGCAACGTCGGAGTAACAAGACAACCAACCACCCAGCTACGCACTAGGGTTTTGTCGACACCCACAGCTCGCCGAGGAGATTCGATGACCAGTTCCGACGCGCCGCACGCCGCACCGACGAACGAAGGGGCAGTGCCGCCGGCGAGACAAGGCTTCGGCATCGACGTCGGCGGCAGCGGCATCAAGGGCGGCATCGTCGACCTGGACACCGGGGAGCTGGTCGGCGACCGCCACCGGCTGCCGACGCCGCAGCCGGCCACTCCGTCGGCCGTCGCCGCGACCATCGCTGCCATCGTCAACGATTTCGGGTGGACCGGCCCGCTCGGCGTGACGTATCCCGGCGTCGTCACCCACGGCATCGTCCGGACCGCCGCCAACGTCGACAAGAAGTGGATCGGCACCAACGCGCGCGACATCATCAGCGCGGGATTGAACGGTCAAGAGGTCGTCGTGCTCAACGACGCCGACGCGGCTGGGCTGGCCGAGGAACACTACGGCGCGGGCAAGGACGCCACCGGCCTGGTGGTGCTGCTCACATTCGGCACCGGCATCGGCTCGGCGGTCATCCACAACGGGATTTTGCTGCCCAACACCGAGTTCGGTCACCTCGAGGTCGGCGGCAAGGAGGCCGAACGCCGCGCCGCGTCCTCGGTCCGCGACAAGCGCGGCTGGAGCTACAAAAAGTGGACCAAGCAGGTGACGAAGGTGCTGATCGCGATCGAGAACGCAATGTGCCCGGAGCTGTTCATCGCCGGCGGCGGAATCAGCCGCAAAGCCGACAAATGGATTCCGCTGCTGAAAAACCGCACGCCGGTGGTGCCTGCCGCCCTGCAGAACAAGGCCGGAATCGTCGGCGCGGCGATGGCGGCGACGCGCGACGTGACGCACTGATTTGCGCTCACTGGCGGGGGTGACGCCCCGCGGTCGTTACAATGGTCACCGCCAGCCGCCTGAGGAGATAGCGGCGAATATCCACCCTGATAATCGACGCCGACATCCGACACAGCTGACGTCTTCCGATTGAGCGTGCCTACGCACCGGAAGAGAGTTCTACCGAAGGGGTTCACGTGGCAGCGACCAAAGCACGACCGGCAACCGATGAGCCGGTGAAGCGCACCGCCGCCAAATCTCCCGCCAAGCGTTCGCCGGCGAAGGCCACCAACGGCGCTGCGACCAAGAAGGCTCCGGCGAAAGCCGCTACCGCGACCAAGTCGCGCACCGCCACCAAAAGCGCCGCAGCCAAGGCCGCACCGACCGGTGGCCGCTCGAAAAAGGCAACCACGAAGGGCGCCGACGACGCCGAGGCGACCACCACCGATCTGGAGGCCGACGAGCCGGACCTCGACAGCGACGCCGAACTCGAGGGTGACCCGGGCGACGAGATCGATCTCGCCGACGAAGATCTGACCCTCGGCGACGAAGACCTCGCGGTTGACTCGTCCGACGACGACACCGAAGTCGGCGCCGAGCCGTCCGACATCGACGAAGCGGCTGCGAAGAAGCCCGCCGAAGCCGCCGGCGAGCACTCCGGTGACGACGAGGAGATCGTCGAGCCGAGCGAAAAGGACAAGGCCTCAGGCGATTTCGTCTGGGACGAGGATGAGTCGGAGGCGCTGCGGCAGGCCCGCAAGGACGCCGAGCTGACAGCGTCTGCGGATTCAGTTCGCGCCTACCTCAAGCAGATCGGCAAGGTGGCGCTGCTCAACGCCGAAGAGGAAGTCGAGCTGGCCAAGCGCATCGAAGCCGGCCTCTACGCGACCCAGTTGATGACCGACCTGAGCGAAAAAGGCGAGAAGCTGCCCGCCGCCCAGCGTCGCGACATGGTGTGGATCTGCCGCGACGGCGACCGCGCGAAAAACCATCTGCTGGAAGCGAACCTGCGACTCGTGGTGTCGCTGGCCAAACGCTACACCGGCCGCGGCATGGCGTTCCTGGACTTGATCCAGGAAGGCAACCTCGGCCTGATCCGTGCGGTCGAAAAGTTCGACTACACCAAGGGTTACAAGTTCTCCACCTATGCGACGTGGTGGATCCGCCAGGCGATCACCCGCGCCATGGCCGACCAGGCCCGCACCATCCGCATCCCGGTGCACATGGTCGAGGTCATCAACAAGCTGGGCCGCATTCAGCGCGAACTGCTCCAAGACCTGGGCCGCGAGCCCACGCCCGAAGAGCTGGCCAAGGAAATGGACATCACCCCGGAGAAGGTGCTGGAGATCCAGCAGTACGCCCGGGAGCCGATCTCGCTGGACCAGACCATCGGCGACGAGGGCGACAGCCAGCTCGGTGACTTCATCGAGGACAGCGAAGCGGTGGTGGCCGTCGACGCGGTGTCGTTCACGCTGCTGCAGGACCAGCTGCAGTCGGTGCTGGAGACGCTGTCCGAGCGCGAAGCCGGTGTCGTGCGACTGCGCTTCGGCCTCACCGACGGCCAGCCGCGCACCCTCGACGAGATCGGCCAGGTCTACGGCGTGACCCGGGAGCGAATCCGGCAGATCGAGTCGAAGACGATGTCGAAGCTGCGCCACCCCAGCCGCTCGCAGGTGCTGCGCGACTACCTGGACTGACGAATTTCCTCGAAAAGTCCGCTGCCCAGCTAGGTGCCGGAACGGCTCCGACCAGTTGAGCGAGTATGTTGGCGGTGCTGCACAACCCGGCGCCAATCAGCTTGTGGCCAAGAAAACCGGGACGGGTGCGGGGGCAGTCATACCGTCTTTCTGGCGTCAGAGCGCCTCTGAGCAGCGGAGTCGGGTTGGAATTTCGCCCAGTGGAACGCCGAACAAAGCCGATCGCTCTTCAACGCGGAGAGAAGCTGGTCATCAGGGTTTGGAGTTGGGACAAGTCCAGACTTGTGACAGACGCCAAGTCGGGTTACGAGATCGACACTGTCCAGAACGGCGAACCGCCGACTTACTACAGCATCTCGGTTTTTGCTTTGCCGCTCACCGAGGGAGAAACCGTCGATGACCTGGTCGATCGACTTATTGTCCACGCGGCCGAGCACCGCCGATTTAAGTGGTACTGCCTCGTGACCGAATCGGAACTAGCGAACGACCATTTCGAGTTGATACTGAATGAACCGCCAGATGACCACTACG
The DNA here is from genome assembly GCF_039583785.1 of Mycobacterium sp. GTDB lineage: Bacteria > Actinomycetota > Actinomycetes > Mycobacteriales > Mycobacteriaceae > Mycobacterium. Next base: position 4,599 of record NZ_JAVKSG010000020.1, on the reverse strand, counting down.
ACATAACTCTCGGCACGGATGCCCTCGACGTGGAGAGAGCTGCGAGATTGGCCATGCTGTTCGGCGAGGAGAAGATTAGGATGCGGACATGACCGGGGTAGTGAACATTTTTCAGGCGCCTACGGGCAACAGCCTGGACATTCGGGTTGAGGTCAACCCGAACTCGTATCACGGCAGCGATGGTGATCCCGAGCTGTATATCGCCCGTTTCCGTGACGCCTCAGCTGTGCCAACGATCAACGATGAAGTGACGGTCATCCAGCCGGACGACGACCCCACGGCTGATTTCGTTAGCACGGCCGTGGTTCTGGACGTTGATCAAGAACATCGGCTGATCACCCTGCGAGTCGACTGGAAAGGCTTCCACGATGTCGAGCCACTGCATCGGCCAGTTGTCGCCGGCGGTGAAATCACGGTCAACTACCGCGAGGCCGTTCTAATCCGCGCGTGACGCCGAACACACCGAGCGTTGGCTTTTCAGACCTCCTACGCTGAGGCTGCCGACGCCTGATCAATCCGCGCGGGAACGGGAGTTACTTGATGGCGAAGCTTCTGCAAGGTGGTCAATCAATCCTGACTATGGGGGGCGGAGGCGCAAACTTCCTGTTCGCGCATCTACAGACAGCTGCATACGAGCGGTTTCGCGAAGGACAAGGCTTCTTCATCACGTTCTTCGGTGGCACTGACAACAACGGCGAACCGATGCCGGCGAACTCGATCTGGTGTCCCGCTGAGGTTCCGCTGCACTTTTTCTTCGATGAGTACGAAGAGCCAGTCAAGCTTCAGCAAGAGCTGGTCGACACCATCTTGAAGACTATGAACGACCCGATCGGCGTCATCATTTCGCCGCACAACGAATTCGTATGGCCGTTCACCCCGCTTAAGACTGAGCGCCCGCAGCCACCAGAGCCACAGTCATAGGTCAACTTTCGGTCAACTGCGCGGCGGGCGGGTGGTCGCCGAACGTGCCGCGCTCGTCGCCGGCCACCGTTCAGTTGTGCTGCTCTTCAGCACGCGTCCCCTCTCTGTCAACATGAGTTGAGGCGCCCGCCCCCTGACAATTAGTGATCCGAGGGCGGGGATGGAGAGAGTCTCCCCGAAATGACGAACAAAGTGACGACGTTGGCCCGAGCGGCCGGGATGGAAGATCCTGGTGGGGTGGCTGAGGATGCAACGCAACGTCCCGATCCCGAGGTGCCTGAACGCGCCCGGCGGCGGACGTTCACCGCCAAGTACAAGCTGGAGGTCCTTGCTGCCTATGACGCAGCACCCGACGGTGAGAAAGGCGCGGTGTTGCGCCGTGAGGGGCTGTATTCCAGCCACATCACTGAGTGGCGCAAAGCGCGTGACGCCGGCGCGTTGGCGGGACTGGCCGCCCCACGCGGGCGCAAGCGCCGTGATCCGGCCGCCGAGCAGATCGCTCGCCTGCAAGCCGAAAAGCAGCGACTGGAGCAGGAGCTGGCCAAGACCCGCTTCGTGGTGGATGTGCAGGCAAAACTGCACGCTTATGCGGGTGATCGGTGTCAAGTGCGGGGTCCGTCGAGCCTGGTGAGCAGCTCGAGGTAGACCTTCTGTCTGCGGGGTTCAGCGCGTTGGGTGGCATTGTCGAGCTGGTTGGTCAGGACCTGGCGGTGCTGCTCGTTGGTGGAGAAGTGGGTGCAGGTTTCGCAGATCGTTTCGTAGCGGCAGTCCAAGACGGTGGGCCGGGTGCAATGCCCGTTGCCGAGCAGTCGGGTGGCCTCGCCGCGTAGGCGTCGCATGTTGGGGCCTTCCGCGTCGGCGGGCAAGGCGGTCGGGGGTTGGGTGTAGAGCGCTTCGACTTGTGCTGTGACAGCGAAGTATTCGTCGGCTACAGTGCGGTCTGCGATGCGCGCATAGGTCATGGTCATCGACAGGGAGGCATGGCCGAGAAGCGCGGCGATCGCTTCGATACTCATGCCCCGGTTGATGGCCTGGGTGGCCAAAGTGTGACGGAGTTGGTGGGGGGTGACGTGCCCGATGCCGGCGGCCGCCGCGGCGGCGTAGACGGCGTAGTCGACCCGCCGCCCGGGAATGGGCCGACCCCGGTCGGTGAACATCAGGGTGCTGTTGTCTGGTTGTGGCGGGTGAGCGCAAAGCCATTGCTGGAGAAGCTCATCGACCCTGGGATGCAGCGGAATGTAGCGGTCGTTGTGCAGTTTCCCGATCGGGGTGCGCAGCCAGCGTGCATCGCCGATCACGGTGATCGCATCGCGGGTCAACCCGAGGAACTCGCCCTTGCGTAGGCCGGTGCGGGCAAGGACCTCGACGGCGACCCGGTCGAACAGATCGGGCAATGCGCGGGCGGCGGTAAGCAGAGCGGCGGCGTCGGGGTCGGAGAGGAACCTCGGCAGGGGCCGGTCCCGGATGGGCATGTCCCCGGCGAAGATCGGGTTGCGCGCGGGCGCATCGGCATAGTCCCATTCGATGATCCGGTCGAAGAAGCAGTGCAGGTGACTTATTCGCATCCCGGTGGTCGTCTTGGCGGGTGCGCGCTTGCCGCGGTAACCGGGCTTGCTGGTCAGGAAGGTCTTGAAGCCCTCAATGTGGGTGCGGCGGATGTGTGCGACACCGGTGATCTCGGGGTGGTGGTCGGTGAGATAGACGGCGAGGTGGCGCAGGGTGGTATCGATCAGCGCCACACTGCCCGGGCGCATGCTCACGGCGATCTGGGTCAGGTAGCGGCGCAGGGTGGCGACCAGCTGTGGCGCCCGGGCAGCCAGGGCGGTCCAATGCGTGTCGCGACTCGACGGCGACAAGCGGGTCGGTGAGGCGTCGACGATAAGGCCCAGGGCAGCTGCGGTGGCCTTGAGACCGTGCAGCGGGGTGGACCAGGTGTTCGGGATCTTGCCGCCCGAATCGGTGTGGGCCGCGGTCAGCTCAGCGGACACACTGTGGAAGATGTTGGTGTCCAGCATGTTTGGTGTCGCACCAGCGGTGGCGGCGATCTTGGCCAGAGTGCACCACTGGCGTGCGGCTTCGTGCTTGCTGAATCCAAGGGCCAGGGCGCTCCGATGGAAGGTGTCCGCGAAGTCCGGATGCACTGCGGCGGCGTGGAAACCCCACTCGCTGCGGCAAGCCCGGACGTAGCCGGCCGAAGCCGGGCGTGCTGTGGCCAGGAGCAGGAACGCCACCAGTCCCCGGATCCCGACACCGATCGCGAGTTGCGTTGGAAGAGAGGATTGTTGCCATCCACTGAGATCCGTGAAGGCACGGGTGAAGGCTTCCACGGTCGCCCGCCTCTGCGTCTGTGCGGCCGGGGAGTCGCCGCGGGCGGTGAATCGTGTGATCGCGGTCAGTTCGTCCAGCGACACAGAGCCAGCGACCCGAGGCGCACCCGCAGGTGTCTGCACGGTGGCTACGGCCGGGGTGCTCACGCGTGGCTGCCGGAGTCCGCGGCGGCCAGGGATTGGTCCAAGGCGGTGATCGCCTGGTGGTATTGGTCAGCGAGCCAGGTGTTGGAAAGATGCAGGTAGATACGGGTGGATTCGATGTTTCGGTGCCCGGCCTGAGCTTGGACGGCCTCCAAAGCCATGCCCGCTTCGCGGAGCCGGGTCAGGCAGGTATGGCGAAGCATGTGGCAGGTCAGATGGCCGATTCGGGCACGGCCACGGGCGCCGCGGATGATCTCGTCGACGCCGGCCGCCGACAGTGGCTGCCCGCGGCGGGGTCCTTTGAGGACAACGAACACGCTCGCGGTGGCCGTGTCGGCAGGGCGTTCGGTGTCGAGGTAGGCGGCGAGGGCGTTGAAGAACCCGGGCGCGATCGGGACGATGCGGTGGTGTCCGCCTTTGCCTTCGGTGATCGTCACCCTCCGGTCGGCGAGGTCGATGTCGCCAAGGCGCAGGCCAAGAACCTCACAGCGGCGCAGTCCGCCCAAGAGCATCGCCAGGATCATGGCACGGTCGCGGTGGGTGCGCAGGGCGCCGAGGAGATCGGTGGCGTCGTTGGCGTCCAGGATTTTGGGCAGTGTGCGCGGTGTCCGGATCAGCGGGGTGGATCTGGTCCGGCGCCGCTGATCGGCGGGTTTGCGGATGCTCAGCCCGGTGGGCACCGGGTTGGCGGCGATCAGGTTACGGGCACTCAGATAGCCGTATAGCCCGGAGAGGGTGGCCAGGCGGCGGCGGATGGTGCGTGCACAGAGCCCCTTCTCTCCGTCGTCGAGGCGCACGACGTTGCCTCCGTGGGCGGGACGCCTTTGGGCGGTGATGAATTCAAGAACATCGTCAGTGGTGACCTTGAGCGGGTCCTTCTCGACAACGCTGAAGAAGACTTTCAGGTCGTATCCGGCAGCGAGGACCGAGTTGGGGCGACACCGGGCCGAGACGAACCGCAGGTAGTCGTCGAGCAGGTCGTGACCGAGCCGGACCTCGACACCGGTCTCGCCCAAAGACCGGCGGACAATTTGTGGGATGAATCGGGGCATGCGGGCCTTCCGTTTCCCTGCCCGCTCTCCGGCGGAATGTCGGAGAATCACCGGGCACGAGATCACCTACATATCCTTGCGCTCTTGGAGACGCTCTCCGGGAGCGCGGATACCGATCCGAGGTCGACACCGTGACTGATCAGGCCGTCGTGGAG